>CAMDDZ010000012.1 GCA_945893145.1 Rhodoplanes serenus
TCCGCGCGCGCAAGCAGGCTGCGTACGATATTCAAGGCTGCCGATGATCCGTCAATCGTGTCTGATCTTTTGCAGGCATGCGTCTTCGTCCTCGCGGCGCGGTCAGCGTCGAAGTTCTGGGAAGGCCGTACCCTCGGATCATCAGTCCGAGGGGATGGAGCGCCGGTCGACGCCACATCTCGATCACGCCTTGTCCGCAGGCGGATTGCTCCGCCTGAGACAGAACCGGCGTGGCGCCCCAAATTCGGGGGCGCGCGCCGGCCGACGCTCCATCGCGGCGATTTTTGGCCCTCGGAACCGTGACTGACAAGAACCGGCAGCGAGCTCGCGCTCGCCCTGATCCCGGCGGCTTACGACGCCGTTCATCCGGTCCCCGTGTCACCCAAAGCTGGGCGCCCCTCGTAGTAGGGGGGACAGTTACCCGAGGCCTCCCGGGGATTGGTTTACGAAGCCAATCCGCAGGCGCCGCATCCCACCCCGCTCAGATGACGTCTCATGAGAACGCCCTCGGTTGGGTCGGACAGAAGGAATATAATCAATATTAGGAATAAAGTCAAGAGACATCGGGCGTCACCATGACCTCGTAAAGCCCGCCGTGACAAACATCACCTCCTTACTCCCGCTCTCTGCGCTAAACGCGCCATCGCCATGTTGTCCGCCGCAGGCTTGAACTCACCGGCCTCGATGTGCCGCACGATCTCCAGCACCCGCCGTTTCGCCAGCGCCGCATTGCCGCAGCGCTCGCTCCCGCATTTGCGTTGCTGGCCGATAGCTCTGGCTTACGATGCGGCTTGGGGGTGAATGGATTTTCGGCAAGGACAGGAGCTGATCATGAGCTGGTTGCAGCGTTGCGCCCTGATTCCGCTGTGCCTGATGGCCGTCCTGTGCGGCGCGAGCGCGCAGGACTATCCCACCCGGAATGTCACCATTCTGGTGCCGTTCGCTCCGGGCGGCGGCACCGATCTGATTGCTCGCATGATCGGCCAGAAGCTCGGGGAGCGGTTCGGCAAGTCGTTCATCATCGAGAACCGCCCCGGCGCCGGGACGTCGATTGCCGCGGGCGAAACCGCCCACGCCACTCCCGACGGCCATACGCTGATGCAGGCGACCAGCGGCACGATGGCGATGAATCCCACCATCTACAAGAAGCTGTCCTACACGCCGGGTCAGGATCTTGTTCCCGTCGCGCTCGTCGCCGGCGTGCCGTTCGTGCTGGTGGTCAATCCGAACCTGCCGGTGCATAGCGTCGCCGACCTGGTCAAGCTCGCCAAGGAGAAGCCGCTAACCTATGGCTCCGGCGGCGTCGGCGCGTTCCATCATCTGAACGCCGAGCTGTTCAGCAGCATGACCGGCATCAAGATGACGCACGTCCCCAACAAGGGCAGTGTGCCGGCCATGACCGATCTCATCTCCGGCAACATCGACGTGCTGTTCGTCGACATCGGCCCCTCGATCCAATTGATCCGCGCCGGCAAGGCCCGCGCACTCGGCATCACCAGCGCAGAGCCGGCCGCGGCGGCGCCGGAGATTCCGCCGCTCGCCAAGGCCGGTGTGCCGGGCTTTGACACGACCGCCTGGCAAATGCTGGCCGCGCCAGGCAAGACGCCGCGGCCAATCCTCGAAAAGCTCAACGCCGAGATCAACGCCATCGTCCAGACCGATGAGATCACCAAGAAGTTCGTGGGGATGGGACTGGTCCCCATCGGCAAGGGCTCTCTGAAGGATCTCGACGCCTATGTGAAATCGGAAACAGCGCGTTGGTCCGACGTGATACGGAAGGCCGGCCTTGCAGGGTCGCAATAGCGACGTCGTTCGGCGCCGCCGATCTTACGGGCGGGCGTCAGCACCGGGAAATTGCCCGCGCTCGCTGCACCCTCGCCTGGAGGAGAGGGTAAAGCGAACTCGTAGCCCTCACTGCTAAGTCCGAGGGATGGAGCGCCGACCGGCGGTCCGAACCGCATCACGCTCGGCTGGAAGCCGCGCCTGCGCGATGCTAAGAGCCGCAGCCGTGCCGCAGCCGCGGCATCGTGCTGCTGCGAGTTTTTCCGATGCCGAATCCAACGCCGGACGGTCCGCCCGGCACCGCTGAAAAAGCCCTGCCCTTCGATCCCGCGGCCGCCGGCTGGGAGCAATACCGCGACGAGGGCTTCATCGGCCTCGTCGGCCCGTTCTGGATGCGCAAATCCGGCGACGGCTATCTCTATGCCTTCATGGCCGAAGCCAAGCATCACAACCGTCGCGGCGTCGTGCAGGGCGGCATGCTCATGACGTTCGCGGACCGCTCGATGGGAATGACCTGCTGGTATGCCAACGAACGGCAACCCCAGGCGACCGTCCAGCTCGACGTGCATTTTATCGATGCGGTTCAGGTCGGCGAGTTTGTCGAAGCCAAGTGCAACGTGGTGCGCCGGACGCGCTCGCTGATCTTCATGAGCGCGGAGCTCGTGGTCGGCACGCGCGTCGTCGCAACCGCCCACGGTGTGTGGAAGACGCTGGCTAAGCGCTAATCCCGGGCGGCATACGCTCGTCGGGGGACGGCCACAAACGTCCAGCGTTCAGCCAATCACGATTGAAAACCGGTACCGCCACACCGCTGGCACTTCACTTTCTTGTCGCCCTTTTTGACAAGGCCTTTGCCTTCGCAATTCTTGCATTTCGCTTTTGGCTTGTTGGCATTTTTCTGCATGGTCTCTCCAATCCGATATCGAGACGTGAAACGCGAGCTGGCGCCCACCGTACACTGAACCTCAGTGCGCACCAGCGCCATGTTCTCTGCGACGGGCTTGATCTCGCCGCCGCGCAATCACTTCGGCAAATCTTCCTTGGAACGATATTGCAGCGGCACGACTTCGCGGCCGTTCCGGTCGACAGCGCCCCACACGCCGCCTTCCACAAACCCGTGCTCACCACCATCGCGTTTGGGCGCGCAGCCGCGGCACACCACGGCCTTGCCGCGCTCGAAGGGAAACCCCCAGTCATAGCGCGGCGGTATCACCACCCGCAGCGTGCGGTCGATATAGCCAATCTTGCCATCGACTTGCGTTCTGGCCCGGTCCTCGACGAAATCGTCGGGCCCGTTGTCGTAGCTGACGACCGGCACCATCTGGCCGTCCCGCCCGACATAGTAGAAGCCCTTGAAACCCTTGATCCAGACCGCCGCGACTCCATGCTTGTCAAACGGCAGGGCGCGCAGGTGCTCCGCTTTGACCCACCGCTGCCCGGAGGAATCAACGCGCGTGCACGCGCTGAAATCGTTCCAGCCATCCGAGAACGGCACACAACCAGGGGCCGCCAACGCGGCCGCCTGAGCCGCAACCAGCAATGCCACCGATAGAAGAATAAGCCTGGTCATCCTCGAGGCCGCGCCTACGAGGCGTGCTTGTCGATCGCAATGCTAAGCTTCGAAAACAGCCCTCCGATATCGGTCCGGATGGTGTCGAGCTTGGCGAAACAATCGACCGCGCCCGTAATCCTGTTCTCTATTTCCATCTTGTGCTTCGCGAGCGCTTCCACACGCGTGGTGAGCTTCTCGCCGCCGCTCGATTCAAGCTTATCGAGCGTCGCAACCAACTGGTCTCGAAGCGCATGGGCCTGCCCCATCACGGCATCGATGCCGTCGAGTGGCGCATGCAGAGGAGCAAGCTCGGCCTGAGACTTCTTCAGATCGTCCCTGAATCCGTTCAGCGTCACCAGCGCATCCTGCACCACCCGGAGGCGGCCTCGGGTCTGCGCCGCAAATGCGTTCAAGGCATCGAGCCGGTCAGGCAACGTCTTGCCGTCGGCATCAACCTCGACCTCGCCCAGCGAACGCTCGATGTGGGTCTGGCGCTCCCTGAGATCCTCGAAGTCCCTGCGGACGGAATCCAGCGTCGCAAAGCATTCGTTCAGGCGCCCGATCCGCTGCTGCACATCGGTCCTGCTCTTGGCCAAGCTGTCGACTCGCACGGCGAGAGGCTCGTTGCCGTGCCACTCGAGCTTGTCGATCGCTTCAAACAACTGGCCGCGGACCGCATGGGCCTCGTCGATGACGAACGCAATGCCGCCTTCCGGCGCCTGTAGCGGCACCAGCGTGGCCTTCGACAGATCCAATTCGTCCTTGTACTGGTTCAACGTCACGAATGAATCCTGCAGGGTCTTCATCCGGGTGCGGGTTTGCTTCATGTAGTCGGTGAGCTGTTTCAGGCGGTCGGCCAGACTGTTTTTGGCGTCGTCGGCTTCGATTTCGGCCAGCGAGCGCTCGAGCTGCCATTGGCGTTCCGTGAGTTCGCCAAAGACCGGCTCGAAGGCGCGACGCTTTTCCAGGACTTCGCCGAGTTGCTTGCGAACGGCATGTTGCTGGCTGCGGATTTCTTCCAGCCTCACCTCGATGTCGGCGGATACGTTTCGGCCTGCCTGCAATGCGGTCCGGCTCTCAGCGTCCGCAAGCCGCTTTTGGAGTAGCGAGATCGACTCGACGGGATCGCTGCTGATGAGGTGGCGAACGCCTCCCTCGACGTCCTGCTGGGCTTCGTTGGCAACCAGCGTCGCGTCGCGGAAGCTGTCGAGGCGCTTGTGCAGAGCTTTAAGTTCGTCGTCTTGTCCCGCAAGACGTTGCGCCTGCCAAAAGGCTGTTCCCACCAGCCAGAGCATCATCAACGCCATGACGCCGATCATGAACTGATGCAGGAACGGCAACGCCGAAAATGCAGCGGCGGCTCGTACGACATCGATGCCGAGCATCTGTTGGGCGAAGATGGCCACCACAACCAGCAGCACAATCAACGCAAGCACGAAACTACGCATACCCAACCCCCGAACTCTACAAGCCCGATCACGTGCCTCGATTGGCGACGGATGAGCACCCCGCTCCGATTATATCAGCGGTCAGAACCGCTTGCGTGTGCTCGGTTTATCACGGCGCGCGTGGAATTCAGTATGTCTCATTTTGGGAATGCCTCCGATCCGAGGAACGGCGGGCTTTTCATCATGAGGCCGGGAGGCTGAAGGACGCGTCTTAAGAAGAGCGCGCCATCTTCATGTTCTCGGCCGCGGGCTTCATCTCCCCGGCCTCGATCCGCCGGACCAGCTCGGCCACCCGCTTGTTGGCCGGCGCCGCATAGCCGCGCTTCTCGCTCTCGGCGACGACGAGGCCGTTGATCATCTCGACCTCGCTCAGGCGGCCTTTGAGCAAATCCTGCAGCACGGTGTTGCGGCTGCGCCCCGGGCCGACGTGGGCCGCGAGCGTATCGAACAGCTTTTCGGCCGGACGGTTTGAGCCAGCAAGCTCGGCTGCCGTCAGGCCGAAGATCGGCTCGACCGGATGGCCGAGATCGAGGCCGACCCGGATCGCCTCCTCGCCGATCTCGATGATCAACTCGCGCATGCCCGGAACCTTGAGCGCGTCGATCAGCGGCATGCCGACCATGGCAAATGGGCCGAGGCACATGGCGTTGACCACGAGCTTCGACCATTTCGCCGCGATGATGTTCTGCTTGATCTCGACCTTGCCGACCGGCGCAAGCAGCGCCTGCATTTCGGCAAGCCGCTTTTCCGCACCGCCGCCGAGCGAGCCGAGGCCCACCCAGGTGCGGGCCGGCTCGGTGTTGCGGCGGACCAGGCCCGGCGTAAACATCTCCGACGACAGCTCGATCACGCAGCCGACGGTGCGCGAAGCGCCGACCACGTCGGCGATCACGTCGGCGACCATGCAGTTCTGCATGCCGATCAGCACGCCGTCCGGCGCAAGATGCGGTTTGATCAGTTCGCAAGCCCAGCGCGTGTCATAGCCTTTGAGGCAAAGCAGCACGACGTCGAACGGCGCCGTGAAGGTCGCGATATCGCACAGATGATACGCGCGCACTTTGGTGGTGTGCGGCTCGCCGTCGCGGATGGTGACCCGCAAGCCGTCGCGGCGCATCGCCTCGACGTGCTCGGGCCATTGGTCGATCAGCACGACGTCGCGGCCGGCGTCCACCAGATTGGCGGCGATGCAACTTCCGTTGGCGCCGGTGCCGAGGACTGCGATTTTGGGTTCGCTCATGAGCATTTATCTATCACAGCGGCACCGCAGGCTCGAACACCTTCCCCTGGAGGGAGAGGGTAAGCGCGCGTGCGTCAACGCCGAAACAATCACACCCCGAAATATGTGCCACCGTTGACGTTGATGATCTGCCCGGTGATGTAGCGGCCGCCAGGACCGAGCAAGAGCCGAGTCAGCGGCGCGAAGTCGGTCGGCCAGGCCGCGCGACCCATCAGCGGCCGGTAGATCGGATGCGCCGGAATTTCGTTCGGCTTGTCGGGCTTCGCCAGCATGGCGGGCACCAGCGTGTTGACGGTGATCTTGTGCGGCGCGAGCTCCATGGCGAGCCCGCGCGTGAAGCCCGCGATGCCGGCCTTGGCTGTGACGACGTGCACGCGGTCCGGCGCGCCCATCGCGCCGGTCAGCCCGCCGACGTTGAGGATCGAGCCCGCGTCGCTCTTCTTGATCGCGCCGAGGCAGGCCTTCACGCAATGGAACGCGCCATCGAGCACCACGCCGGTGATCTTGCGCCAGTCCTCGAACGACATGTGCTCGATGGATTTTTCCTGGCGCATCGCCGCGTTGTTGACCAGGTAATCGATGCGGCCGAATTTCTTCAGCGTTGCTTCCGCCATGGCGTTGACGGCGGGCGCGTCGATGACGTCGGCGACCGCCACCATGGCGCGGCCACCCTTGGCTTCGATCTCCTTCACCACGCCTTCGCCTTCGGCGCGGTTGCTCCGCACGTTGATCACCACCGCGCAGCCCGCCGACGCCAGCTCGAGCGCCATGGCGCGGCCGATGCTGCGGCCCGCGCCGGTAATGACCGCGACGCGGCCCTGCAGTTCTTTGTCGCTCATTTCAAACCTCGCTCTTGGCTGTCAGGCCGCTGCCGCCACGGCCGGCCGCTCGGGCTGCTTGCCGCTGTAGCCGATGAACCAAACCAGGATGGAGGCGAGCAGGCACAGCAGCCCAGAAATCAGGAAGGCATGCATGTAGGTCGCGAAATTGTCCCGGAATACGCCGCCGAAGAACGCCGCGCTCGCGCCGCCCAGCTGATGTACGCAGGTGACCCAGCCGTACATGACGCCGGTCTTTTCGCGGCCGAACGTCTGCCCGATCAGCTTGATGGTCGGCGGAATGGTGGCGATCCAGTCGAGGCCGTAGAACATCGCAAACAGCGCGAGCCCATAAAAGGTGTCGAACGAGAACGGCAGGATCAGCAGCGAGAGGCCGCGCAGGCCGTAATAGATGCTCAGCAGCAGGCGGGCATCGACGCGATCGGAAAGCCAGCCCGAGCCGGTGGCGCCGAAAAAGTTGAACATCGCCATCGAGGCCAACAGGCTTGCCGCGGCAATCTCCGGAATGCCGTGGTCGATGCAGGCGGGGATCAAGTGGGTGCCGACGAGGCCGTTGGTCGATGCGCCGCAAACGAAGAACGTGCCGGCGATGATGTAGAAGTCGCGCGTGCGCAGCCCGAGCGCGAGGCCCGCAAATGCCTGGCGCACCGGATTGCCGGTCTGCCGCACGGCAGGCTTGGTTCCCGGGGCCTCGCCATAAGCGGTCAGGCCCTTGTCCTCGGGCCGATCGCGCATCAGCAGCGCGACGATGGGAACCAGCCCGAGCACGATCGCCGCCATCACCAGCGCCATGGTGCGCCAGCCGAAATTCACCGCCACCATGGCGAGCAGCGGCAGCAGCAGGAACTGGCCGGTGGCCACCGCCGAGGCCAGGATGCCGAGCACCATGCCGCGCCGCGCCACGAACCAGCGCGACGCCATCTGCGCCGCCAGCACATTGGTGGTGAAGCCGATGCAGAAGCCCAGCACGACGCCCCACAGCGCGATGAGCTGCCATGCGGCGGTCATCAGAGTCGTCAGCGCAATGCTGATGCCGATCGCGGACACCGCAACCGTCATGATGCGGCGCACCCCGAACGCATCCATGGTGGCCGCTGCGAACGGCGCCAACAGGCCGTAGAGGCAGATGTTGATGCCGACGGCGAGCGAGATGGTGGTGCGCGACCAGCCGAATTCGTTTTCCAGCGGCACCACGAATACGCCGGGCACGGCGCGGACACCCGCGCCGACCATCAGAATGAGGAACGTCACCGCCGCGATGACCCAGGCGTAGTGAAGTTTTCTGATTGCCACCGTGATTGCCTAACCCCGCAAGGCGGAAAGATCGATCGGCCCTTCGAACACATTCGCCGCGACCTTCAGCGCGGCTTGCGCGCGCGCCGCATCATAGCCGCCGTGGCGGGCGTTGAGGATGAACTTGGCCTCGATGTCGGCCCGCGTCAACGGCTCGTGCGCGCCGCCGCGCATGTGCGGCTGGCGCTCCTCGACCACGCTGCCGTCGCGCAGCGTGACGCGGATGTGGCCGGTGAAGTTTTTCGGATAGGGATTGTTGGGGTCGATCTGGTAGCGGACCTTGTTGGCGAGCGCCACGACCGCGGGCTCCTTCACGGCCTGATCGGTGAAGTCGATCAAACCGACATTGCCCCGCACGAAGCCCGCGGCGACGCAATAAGGCGTCGAGAACTTACCCGCATAACCATTCCTCGGCGTCTGCTTGGCGGCGAGCGGCTCCCACAGCCGGTGCACGGTCCCCTCGCCCACTTCGCAAACCATTTCCTTGATGTCGTCCGCTTTGATGCCGCGCGCAGCGAGCCGCCGCGCGCAGTCGATGTAAGGGTGCGTCATCGTTCCGCACGGATAGGGCTTGAACGCCAGCGTCTGCGTCACCCAGCGCGTGCCAAAGTCGCCGGTCAGCGCGCCGTAGTCGCCCTCCAGCGTATTGGCGAAGCCATGAAACAAACCATGGACGCCCTCAAACACGGTGCGCGGTCCGGAAAAGCCCGCGCGCGCGAGCAGCGCCGCGCGCATGCCCGATTGCGCCGCCCAGCCGGCGTGCATACGCTTGGTCCAGGTGCCTTCGGCCAGATATTCGATGATGCCCGAAGCCATGCTGCCGACCACGCCGAGCGCATCGACCATCTGTTGCTTGTGCAGCCCGAGCGCAGTGGCGACACCGGCGGCAGCGCCCGAGGCGCCATAGATTGCGGTCGGATGGAAGCCCGCCTTGTGCGCCTTGGTGGGCGCGACCGTGGAGAGCCGGCACATCGTCTCGATGCCGACCGCGATGCCCATCAGCGCGGCAGCGCCGTGAACACCATGCCGCTCGCAGGTCGCCAGCACCGCAGGCACCACCACCGCGCCGGCATGCACCGGGCCACCCTCGAAGGTGTCGTCGAAATCCTCGCCATGCGCCGCCGTGCCGTTGACGAACGCGGCGCCTGCCGCGCTCAACGTGCGCTTGTGCCCGACCGCGGTGCAGGACCCGTTATCGTCCCAGCCGTTCAGCGCCGCCCACACGTAATCCTCGTTGCGTGCGGCAAGGCACAGACCGATCACATCGATGACGGTTTCCTCGCATTTTGCCCGCACCGCCGGCGGAATTCGCTCAACGGCCGCGATCCGGGCGGCGAGCTGTTCGGCCACCGCGATGTCGGGAAGCTTGGCGTCCATTCAGGTCCTCACATTGACTTTTTGCGGCCGCAATGCAGGCTAACGATCATCTCATCGCATATTTCTTCATCATTGAGCGAGTGCGATCATGAAATTGTTGGCGCGAATTTTCTTGGTTTTCGCTTTCGTCGCAGCGATGCCGCCGGTGCTGCGGGCCGAAGACAACGCCACCAAGCTGCTCGGCATGTGGCGCGAATTCAGTCCCGGCGACAACCTCGTCGAGTTCAAGCCCGGAACGGTTACGATGCTGCTGCGGAAGGGTGAGATCCAGGATTTGCGCACCATGGAGGGGACCTGGACGCTGTCGCCCGATGGCACCACGCTCTCTCTGACGTTCAAGGTTGGCGGCCGAGACCGGACCCTATCCGCCACGCTCGCGTTCACCGGCGACGAGATGGTGCTGACCGACGATACCAAGATTCCAACGCGCCACCGCCGCCACACCGGTACGCTGCCCGACTGGGCGAAGTGGTAAGGCAGCTACCGAGCGACTCGTAGCTCAGCATGGCTCGGCCAAATAAAATCAAGCTCTAGGCATTCCTGATCTGCACGGGGCTGCCGCCGATCCGCAGGCGGTTGGCGAGCGCGACGATGCCGAACGTCACCACCAGCATGATGATGCCGAGCACCGAGATGGCGGCGAGGTCGCCGCTCTCGTTGAGGTCGAAGATCAGCACCGAGATCACCTTGGTTTCCGAGGTGAACAGCATGATGGCGGCCGACAATTCGCGGATCGTGCCGACGAACACGAAACACCAGGTCGCGATCACCGAGGTGCGAAGCAGCGGCGCGGTGATCTGCCATAGCGCCCGCAGCCGCGTCGCGCCGAGGATGCGGCTGGCGTCCTCCAACTCCGGATGGATTGCCCTGAACGCCGACTGCATCTGCTGATAGGCCGCCGGCAGGCCCAACGTCAGGAAGGCGAGCAGCAGAATCCACTTCGTCCCATAGAGTTGGAACGCAGACGCGAACGTGTCGCAGGGGACGCCGCTGATGCTCTTGCACACATACGACACCGCGAGCGGCATCTGCGTGTAGCTGAGGAACAATCCGACGCCGAGCACGATGCCCGGAATCGCAACCGGCGCGGTTGCGAGGAAGCCGAGCGCGCGATGGCCGGTCACCGCCTGGCGCGTGGTCAGGTAGGAGATCACGACCGCCAGAATGGTGCCGAGCGTTGCAGTCGCAATCCCGAGCACGAAGGTGTTGTAGAGGGCGAGCTTGGTGGCGGAGAGCTCGAAGAACACAAAGTAGAGATTGTGGAATGTGAAGTTGTCGAACCAGATCGGCGTCGTGGCGATGCGCGAGAACGACGCGTTGAGCAGCGCGCCATAGGGCAGCAGCACCGGGCACAGCAAAACAACAAAGCAGAAGCCGAGCGCGAGCCAGGTCAGCCCGCCAAGCTGGATGATGCGCGGATCGCTGTTCTTGCCGCCGATCACCGAATAGGAGCGCCGGCCGAGGATCATATGCTCGGCGCGCAGCAGGATCACGGTCAGGATTAGCAGCGGCAACGAGGCCGCGGCGGCAAGCTCAGGCTTGGGCGGATACTGGAACAGGCTCCAGATCTTGGTCGTCATGGTGTGGAAGCCCGCCGGCAGCGCGAGAATCGCGGGCGATCCGAACAGCGTCATGGCCTGCAGGAAGGCGACCAGCGCGCCGGCCAGCAGCGCCGGCAGCACCAGCGGAATCGTGATCCGCTTTGCGGTCTGCCAGGTCCCGCCACCCAGGATCGACGAAGCGTCTTCCAGATCGCCCGGCATGCGGTCGAGCGCGTTGGCGACCAGCACGAACACATAAGGGAAGGTGTAGCAGGCGATGACGAAGATCAGCCCGGGGAACGAATAGATGTTGAAGATGTGCTCGTCGGATTCGAGGCCGAACGCCGAGCGCGCCAGCTTGTTCAGCAATCCGCTGTTGGGCGCCGCCAGCAACTCCCAGGCGATGGCGCCGAGAAACGGCGGGGTGACGAACGACGCCGTCACCATCAGGCGGACGGTGCGGCGCAGCGGCATGTCGGTGCGCGCCACCAGCCAGCCCATCGGCGCTGCCACCAAGCAGCAGATCAAGCTGGTCGAGGTCGCGAGGACAAAGGTGGTGACCAGCGGTTCCTGAAACGCGGGGTCCGAGAACAGCGTGTAGAAGTTGCCAATCGTGAACGCGCCGGTCTTATCGACGAAGGCGTAATACACCAGCCACGACATCGGCAGCACGATGAGCAGCACCAGCGCCGCCGCGAAGCCGTAAAGCACGGTCTTGGTGTAGTCGAAGCCGTGCTTTCTGCGCGGGGCCTGCTCGGAAATCGCAATGGTCACTTGTTCAATCCCAACACTTTGACGCGTGTCCCGGACGAGCGAGCGCGACAGCGCGAGCGACGATCCGGGACCCCGATAGAAGCCGCAACCACACGATATTAGCCGATATTAAGCTGGGTCCCGGGTCTCGTTCCACTCGGCTTCGCCTCGTTTCACGCCGCCCGGGACACGAAGCCCCGCCCTACACCTTGAAGATCTGCGCGTAGCGCCGCTTGATCTCGTCAGCCATTTTTTCGACGCCCTCGACATCCTCCTTCATCAGCTTGATGTCGGTGAGCTTGCGGACGCCGGGCTTCTCGACGACCTGCTTGTGCGCCGAATACTGCCGGGCGAAGTCGGTGACGATCTGCTGGCCTTCGCGCGTATGCATCCAGTTCTGGAACAGCTTGGCGGCGTTCGGATTGGGCGCGGCCTTGAACACCGCGCTGGGGCTCGTCGCGACCGGCGTACCCTCGCTCGGATAAACAAGGTCCACTGGATCGCCGCGCTCCTTGTACTGGATGACAAGATAGCCAGCTCCATCGAACATCACGGCGCGCTCGCCGAGCGCGAGTTTCTTGGGCGGATCGGTCGCCGATTGCAGCTGCATGACGCGCTGCTTGGCGAGCTTCTCCAGATACTCCCAGCCGAGATCGCGGGCGAGCTGGAAGGTCGAGTTCATGATGGTGCCGCTGTAGGCCGGATGCGCCTTCACCATCTTGCCCGCCCATTTCGGATCGAGCAGATCGGCGAAGCTCTTCGGCACGTCCTCGGGCTTGACCAGCTTGGTGTTGTAGCCGATCGGCGATAGCAGCACGCGCGTCACGACTTCGAACCCATTAGGGTCGTAATAGGCCTTGTCGTAATGCTGTACGACCTCTTCGGGCAGGTACGGCAGCAGCCAGCCGTTCGCCTTCCAGGCGAGGCAGTGCGCCTGGTCGGAGGTGTTCACCACATCGACCGCATGGATGTTGCTGGCGTATTCCTGGCCGATCCGGGTGAACACGCGCTCGGCGCCGGACCGCTCGACCCGCACCGCGATGCCGAACTTCGCCTCGAAGCCCTTGCCGAGCTTTTCGCCGAGCGTGATGTCCATGGCGGTGTAGAAGGCGCACTTGCCTTCCTTTTTCGCCGCCTCGATCAGCGCCGGCGTGATCGCCTCGGGCGGCGGCGCCGCCGCCCGCAGCGGCTCGGCGAAAACCGTGGCGGCCACGAGTGCCGTCGTGCCCTTGAGAACGTCGCGCCGGGAGAATGTGCTGTTGCGCATGGCCGATCCTCTCTTCTCCCTCTCCCCGCTTGCGGGGAGAGGGTCGGGGTGAGGGGGCATTTCCAGATGCTCAAGCGGTGGTGATGCCCCCTCACCCGCTCGCTCCGCTCGCGACCTCTCCCCGCAAGCGGGGAGAGGTAAAAAGCGGCTAGACCTTGAACAAACTCGTGTAACGCCTCTTGATCTCGTCGCTCTGCTGCTCGACCGCGGCGGCATCGTCCTTCATGGTCTTGATGTCCTTGAAGGGCGTCCGGCCGGGCTTCTCCTTGGTCTGCGGATGCACCGAGCGCAATCCGCCGACATCGACGTTGAGTTGCTGGCACTCCACGCTGAAACAATAGGCCTGGAACAGCCGCGCCGCATTCGGATTCGGTGCGTTCTTGAAGATGCCGTTCGGCCCGATGATGAGCGGCGTGCCCTCGCTGGCATAGATCGGAGCGACCGGCCTGCCGGCTTCCCGGAACTGGAACAGATTGTATTCGTTGCCGTCCGCCGCCACCGGCCGCTCGCCGAGCGCGAGTTTCTTCGACGGATCGGACGCCGACTGCACCTGCATGATGTTTTGCTGGGCAAGCTTTTCGAAGTACGGCCAGCCCAGATCGCGCGCCTGCTGATAGGTAGCGGTCATGATGGTGCCACTGTAGCCCGGATGCGCCTTTACGAGCTTGCCTTTCCACTTCGGGTCGAGCAGATCGGCGAAGCTCTTTGGCGCGTCCTGCGGCTTCACCAGATCGGTGTTGATGCCGATGACACTCAGGCCGACGCGGAAGCTCGCGAACAGACCATCCGCGTCCTTGTGCTCAGCCGGATATTTGGCGACGTCCTCCGGAACGTAGGGAGCCAGCAAGCCCTCGCGCTTCCACACGATGAAGTGCGCGGCATCGGACGAGTTCACCGCGTCGCAGGCGTAGATGCGGCTCGATTGCTCCTGGGCGATGCGGGTGAAAATGCGCTCGGCGCCCGAACGCTCGACCCGCACCGCGATGCTGGGGAACTTGGCCTCGAACGACTTGGCGATCTTCTCCGCGAGCGGCAGGTCGATCGAGGTGTAATAGACGACCTTGCCTTCCTTCCTGGCCGCCTCGATCAATGCCGGCGTGATCGTCTCAGCGGGCGGCGCGGCAGCGAGCACCTTCGTGGTCAAGACGCGCGCGCCCGCAAGCGTCAGCGCGAGCGCGCCAGAGCCCTTCAGCAATCGGCGGCGGGAAACAGTCTGACGCATACTGGCCTCACACCTTGAAGTACTGCGTGTAACGCACCTTGATCTGCTCGCTGTCGCGTTCGACAGCCGCAGCGTCGTCCTTCATCACCTTGATCTCCGACAACGGCTTGCGGCCGGGCTTGTCCTTGACGAGCTTGTGGGCCGATCGCAGCCCGCCGAACTCGACGTTGAACTGCTGGCACTCGGCCGACAGCATGAAATTCTGCAACAGCTTGGCGGCATTCGGGTTCGGCGCGCTTTTGAGGATACCGTTCGGCCCGATGATCATCGGCGAGCCTTCCACCGCATAGATCGGATCGACCGGCTTGCCGGTCTCCTTGAGTTGGAAGATGCCGTATTCGATGCCGTCGGCCATGATGGCGCGCTCGCCCAGCGCCAGCTTCTTGGGCGGATCGGACGCCGACTGCAGCTGCATGATGCGCTGCTTGGCGAGCTTCTCGTAATAGTCCCAGCCCACGTCGCGCGCGGTCTGGAAGGTGGCGGTCAGGATGGTGCCGCTGTAGCCCGGATGCGCCTTGACGATCTTGCCGGCCCATTTCGGATCGAGCAGGTCGCGGAAGCCTTTCGGCGCGTCCTCAGGCTTAACCAGGTCGGTGTTGCGCGCCATGATACAGAGATAGACGCGATAGCTTGCGAACAGCCCGTCCGCGTCCTTGTGCTCGGCCGGATAATGCTGTGCCACGTCCTCGGGAACATAGGGCAGCAGCAGGCCGTCGCGCTTCCACACCACGAAATGCGCGGCATCGGACGATTGCACCACGTCGCAGGCGTAGATGCGGCTCTGCTGCTCCTGGCCGATGCGGGTGAAGATGCGCTCCGCGCCGGTGCGCTCGACCCGCACCGCGATGCCGGGATATTTCGCTTCGAACGCCTTGGCGACCTTCTCGGCGAGCGGCAAATCGACCGAGGTGTAATGAACGACCTTGCCCTCTTTCTTAGCCGCCTCGATCAGCGCCGGCGTCACCGCCTCGGCCGGCGGCGCGGCGGCGCGGAGCGGCTCGGCGAACAGGCCGGTTGCGGCGAGCGCCGTGCCGGCCTTCAGCACATCGCGCCGGTTGAATTTTCCTGTCATGGCTTAGACTCCGAAAATCTTGGTGTAGCGGGCTTTGATCTCGTCGGCGGTCTTCTCGACACCGGCCGCGTCATCCTTCCAGAGCTTGATCTCGCGCAACGGCTTACGGCCCGCATGTTCCTTCACCCGCGGATGCAGCGAGCGCAGCGCGCCAACGTCGATGACAAGCTGCTGGCACTCCGGCGTGAAGCAATAGCTTTGGAACAGCCGCGCGGCGTTCGGATTGGGCGCGCTCTTGAAGATGGCGTTCGGCCCGACCGCGAACGGCGTGCCCTCGGCTGGATAGACGATCTCGACCGGCCGGCCGGCCTCCTTGACCTGGAGCGCGTTGTATTCATTGCCGTCGACCATCACGGCGCGCTCGCCGAGCGCGAGCTTCTTGGGTGGATCGGTCGAGGACTGCACCTGCATGATCTTCTGCTTGGCGAGTTTCTCGAGATAGTCCCAGCCGAGCTCGCGCACGAGCTGGAATGTCGCGGTCATCACGTTGCCGCTGTAGCCGGGGTGCGCCTTGATCAGCTTGCCGGCCCATTTCGGGTCGAGCAGGTCCGCGAAGCTCTTCGGTGCGTCGGCGGCCTTCACCAGATCGGTGTTGTAGCCGATCACGCTCATGCCGGCGCGGAAGCTCGCGAAAAATCCGTCGGCGTCCTTGTGCTCAGGGGCGTAATGCTCCGCCACGTCCTGCGGCACGTAGGGCGCCAGGATGCCGTCGCGTTTCCAGACGATGAAATGCGCCGCGTCCGACGAGTTGACCACGTCGACCGCAAAGATGCGGCTGGCATATTCCTGGCCGATGCGCTGGAACACGCGCTCGGCGCCGGAGCGCTCGACCCGCACCGTGATGCCCGGGTACTTCGCCTCGAACGCCTTGCCGATTTTCTCCGCCACCGCAAGGTCGATCGACGTGTAATAGACGACCTTGCCTTCCTTCTTCGCCGCAGCGATCAGGTCGGGCGTGATCGCGGTCGCCGGCGGCGCTGCGGCACGCAACGGCGACGCATAGGCCGCAAGCGTCAGCGCGCTCGATCCTTTGACGAAATCGCGTCTGGAAAACGTGCGCGGCATCGCCGTGTCCTTCCCTGGCGCCGCTGTTGTTTTTGGTTAGCCGGTCAGCGCGCGGCAGCGCTCGGCTGGCAGATGCACCCACACAGTGGAACCCGGCGGCACGCCCTCGCCGGCTTGCGTCACCACGCGCAACTGCGTTCCATCCGCGACCTCGACCATATAGTCGCGGCTCGACCCGAGGAAGACTTGCCGCATCACCTTGGCTGCGACCACGTTGTCCTTGACGCCGGGCTCGTCCGGGGTCAACCGAATCTGATGCTGGCGGATCGAGACGGCAGTCTCGCCACCGGGCGCCAGCGGGCCGCCGGTCACACGCAGCGGCACGCCGGCAAACGAAACAGTGTTGGCGTCGAGCGTCTTGCCCTTGAGGACGTTGCTCATGCCGATGAAACGCGCGACGAACTCCGAACGCGGCCGGTCATAGATTTCTTCGGGCGATCCGGCCTGCTCGATCTTCCCCAAATTCATCACGCAGATCAGATCGGCGGTGGTCATCGCCTCCGACTGGTCGTGGGTCACATAGATCGTGGTGTAGCGGTATTCGTCGTGTAGCCGCCGCACCTCGAAACGCATCTCTTCGCGCAGATTGGCGTCGAGGTTGGAGAGCGGCTCGTCGAGCAGCAGCGTCTCCGGTTCGACGATCAATGCGCGCGCCAGCGCAACGCGCTGCTGCTGGCCGCCGGACAGCTCGCCCGGATAGCGGCCGGCGAGCGGCGCAAGCTTGGTGGTCGAGAGGATGGCGTCGAGCTTCTGGCGAATGACATCGTTGGAGGCCTTCCGCAGCCGCAAGCCGTAGACGATGTTTTCGGCGACCGTCATGTGCGGCCAGAGCGCGTAGCTCTGGAAAATCATCGACATGTTGCGCCGCTCGGGCGGCAGCGTCTTCTGCGGCGTCGACACCACGCGATCGCCGACGCGGATTTCGCCTTCGGTCGGCTCGACAAAGCCCGCGACCAGCCGCAGCGTCGTGGTCTTGCCGCAGCCCGAAGGCCCGAGCAGGCACACCAGCGTGCCATGCTCGATGCGCAGCGACACGTCATCGACGACCGCAAGCGGTCCGTATTTCTTGGTCAACCCGCGCAGTTCAACCGACGCCACTGAATCCCCTCAGGCTCCGCCCTTGATCCCGCACCAACACCGCAGGTGGTGCCTCAAGTCCCGGTGAACACCGGCTTGCGCTTCTCCATGAAGGCCTTGCGGCCTTCCTCGTAGTCGTTGCTCTTGAAGCAGGCATCGACCAGCGCCTGGGTGCGCGCGATGTCGCGCTTGGAGTCTTCCCTCATAACCTCGGCGACCGTGGCCTTCACGGCCTTGATGGTCAACGGTGCGTTGCCGGCGATCGTGTCGGCGTAATCCTTGACGTATTTCTCCAGTTCTCCGTCAGGCAGCACGCGGTTCACCAGCCCCATGGTGAGCGCTTCGGCTGCGGTGAATTGCCGCGCCGTATAGAAAATCTCCATCGCGAACGACGGCCCGACGATATCGACCAGCCGCTTAAGACCCGGATAGGCGTAGCCCAGGCCGAGCTTCGCGGCCGGCACGCCGAACTTCGAGCCCTCAGTGGAGATGCGCAGGTCGCAGCAGGTGGCGAGCCCCATGCCGCCGCCGATGCAATAGCCGCGGATCATCGCGATGGTCGGCTTCGGGAACTCGTGGAACGCGGCGTAGGCCTTTTCCACGATCGAGCTGTAGCGCTTCACCGCGGCCTCGTCCGAGCGCTCCTTCTCGAACTTCGAGATGTCGGCGCCTGAGACGAACGCCTTGCCGCCGGCGCCGGTCACCACCACGACGCAGATGTTCGGATCGCTCCGGAAGTCGTCGAGGATGCCGACCGCGGCCTCCCACATGTCGAGCGACACCGCGTTGTGCTTCTCGACGTTGTTGTAGATCACGTAGCCGACACGGCCTTCCTTGCGCGACAGCATCTTGTTGTCGGCGAACGACTTGGTGTCGGCCGGCACCACAGTTGCGGGATGATTCATTTGTAGCTCCTAAAGCGCCTTGGCGGCGCGCAGCGACGCAATTTCCTTCGCGCTGAAGCCGAATTCCTTCAGCACCTCGTTGGTGTGCTCGCCGAGTTTCGGCGTCGGCATCGCAATCTTGCTCTTGGTGCGCGACAGCACGACTGGCTGTCCCACCACGTGCAGCACCGAGCCGTCCTTGCGCTTGACGCTTTGCGCGATGCCGAGATGCTTGACCTGCGGATCGGCGAACACCTGATCGACGTTATAGATCGGCCCGGCCGGCACGCCGGCCTTGTTGAAGATGTCGATCCATTCGGCGCTGCTCTTGTGTTGCGTGTAAGTGTCGATCTCGGCGTTGAGCGTCTTGCGGTTCGTCGAGCGCGACTTGGCGTCCTTGTACTCCGGCCGCCGCAGCATCTCCTCGGCACCGAGCGCCTTGCAGAACCGTTCCCAGATCGCGCCGCCCGTGGTGGCGATGTTGATGTGGCCATCGGTGGTCTTGAACACGCCGGTCGGGATCGAGGTCGGATGATCGTTACCGGCCTGCTTGGGCACCTCTTGCGAGATCAGCCAGCGCGAGGCCTGGAAGTCGAGCATGAAGATTTGCGCTTGCAAGAGCGAGGTCGCGACGTGCTGGCCCTTCTTCGACTTCTCGCGCTCAAGCAACGCCACCATGATGCCCATCGCGCAAAACAGTCCGGCGCAAAGATCGGCGACCGGAATGCCGACGCGCACCGGCCCCTGCCCGACCAAACCGGTGATCGACATCAGGCCGCCCATGCCCTGCGCGATCTGGTCGAAGCCCGGCCGGTTCTCGTAAGGCCCATCCTGGCCGAAGCCCGAGATGCTGCCATAGACGATGCGCGGATTGACCTTCTTGAGGTCGTTGTAATCGATCTTCAGCCGCCGCTTCACGTCGGGCCGGAAGTTCTCGACCACCACGTCAGCCTTTTTCACCATCTTCAGGAACGCGGCACGGCCTTCCTTCGATTTCAGATTGATCGTGATGCCCCGCTTGTTGCGGTGCAGGTTCTGGAAGTCGGAGCCATCGCGCGGACCGCCCGGCGCATCGCCGCCCTTCTCGTCCGGCGGCATCTCGATCTTGATGACATTGGCGCCCCAGTCGGCGAGCTGCCGCACGCAGGTGGGGCCCGAGCGGACGCGGGTCAGGTCGAGCACGGTGAAGCGCGCAAGCGCTTGAGAAGCTTTGGAAAACGGCATGTGTTTCACTTCGGCAAAGGAGCGGGCGGACGGCACGACATTCTCCGATATGGCGGGTGTTGTCCATGCCCCGGACAGGCCCGACGTGCCGGCATAGCGCCTGCGACACGATGCTCTGGGTGCGGAACCAGCGGCCGCCGTACACTTTCGAAAAGACCAGCGATCTGGCGCTGGACCGATGGCAGCTGGAGAACCGGAATGCGACGACTTTGCGCTGCACTGGGCACTGCTCTTGGCGCTGCTCTTGCCGCGATGGCGGCCCTGACCGCATCCGCCGCGGCCGACGACTGGCCGTCGCGGCCGGTGCGCATGATCAACACCTTTGCGGCCGGTGGCACCGCCGACGTTCTTACCCGCACGGTCGCCGAGCACCTGACTTCGGTCTTCAAACAGCAGTTCTTCGTCGAGACGCGAGCCGGCGCAGCCGGCACCATCGCGGTGAAGCAGATCGCCGACTCCCCGCCCGACGGCTACAACTTCGCGCTCAGCAACATCACGCATCTGGTGCTTGCGCCGCTGAGCAATCCCAAGCTCGGCTACGATCCGCGCAAGGATCTCACCAACATCGCTTATGTGGCGGGTGCGCCGATCATGCTGTCGGTCAACGCCAAGAGCGGCGTCAAGACGCTCAAGGAGTTCATCGACCGCGCCAAGACCAGCGACAAGCTGCTGACGTACTCGTCCTCCGGCGTCGGCAGCTCGGGACAGCTCGTTGCGGAAGACTTCGCGCGCAAGGCCGGCATCAAGATCGAGCACGTGCCCTACAAGGGCGCGTCGCAAGGCATCATGGATCTGGTCGGCGGCCACATCTTCTTCTCGGCGCAGACCGTGTCGTCCACCGCCTCGCAGGTGCGTGGCGGCACGCTGCTCGCGCTGGCGCATTCCGGCAGGGACCGCCTGCCCGATTTCCCGGACGTGCCGACATTCCGGGAGCTTGGCTTTGACGTCGTTGCAACCACCTGGTTCGCCATCTCGGGTCCTGCCGGATTGCCGAAGGATATGGTCGAGAAGCTGAACCGTGAGATCGTTCGCGGGATGTCGAAGCCCGAGGTGCAGCAGAAGCTGCGGCACGACGGACTGGTGTCGGAAGCCATGTCGGTCGAGCAGCTCAACAATTACATCGTCGCTGAAACCGCGCGCTGGAAGCCGGTGCTCGAGCAACTTGGACTGATCGGCAAATGACCTGAAATCAAACATCCTAGGGGGCGAACATGACGAACATCAGCAGGCGTGGATTTCTCGGCAGCACCGCGGGTGCGGCGGCGTTCTCCGTCGCGGGCATCCGTCCGGGCGCGGCGCAACAGTTCCCGGAGCGCGGTCTTCTGATCATCGTGCCGTACGCAGCTGGCGGCGGCAGCGATGTCTCGGCGCGGCTGCTCGCGCGCGACCTCGAACCGATCTTGGGAAAGTCGGTGACGGTCGAGAACCGCGCCGGCGGCGGCGGCTGGATCGGCTGGGGCTCGCTCGCGGCGTCGAAGCCCGACGGCTACACCATCGGCTACATCAACGCGCCGAGCCTATTCGCGGGCTATCTCGACAAATCGCAGGGCGGCGCGCGCAAGGAAAATCTGGAGAGCTTCACGCCGCTGATCAACCATGTGGTCGATCCCAACATGTGGTCGGTGCGGCCCGACAGCAAATTCAAAACCGTGAAAGACGTGATCGACGAGGCCAAGCGCAGGCCCGGAACAATCACGCTCAACGGCGGCGGCTACGGCACCGACGACCACATCGCGGCGCTCGGCATCGGCGCCAACAACGGCACGAGCTTCTCGATGGTGCATTTCCGCGGCACGCCGGACGGCAAGACCCAGGTGCTGGGCGGCAACATCGAGGTCTATGCCTGCAACGTCAGCGAGGCCGCCGAGGACGTGAAGTCCGGCCTGGTCCGTCCGCTCGGCGTGATGTCCACCGAGCGTTCGAAGTTCATTCCCAACGCGCCGACGTTCCGCGAGCAGGGCTTCAATGAAGTCTGGTCGGTGTCGCGCGGCATCGCTGCCCCCGCCAACCTGCCGAAGGATATCGAGACCGCGCTGATCGCGGCGCTGGAAAAGACCATCGCTTCGCCGGGGCACAGGTCGAAGGCAGAGGCGCTCGCGCTCGACCCGCAGATTATCAAGGGCGAGGCTTACAGACAGTTCCTGAAGGACAACGAGCTGGCCACCAAGAAGCTGATGAACTGGTAGCGGCGCCACACGGGCACCTCTCCCCGCATGCGGGGAGAGGGAGACCAAGCCTCGCGCCCGGAGCGGACTTCAGGTCTTGCGTATCCGGAACGTCAACACGCGGCCTTTCTTGGCGCTGCTTTCGATCGTGTCGCCAGTCTCGCGGATCAAGTTCGGAATATCGATCGTGGTCAGCGGATCGGTGCACTCGATCACCAGCAACTCGCCCGCTGCCATGCGCGACAGCAGCTTTCGCGTTTTCAGCGTCGGCAGCGGGCACTTCAGCCCGCGCATGTTGATCTTGGATTCCGGCATGGATGCAGCTGCTTAAGCCCGTTCTAGCGACACTGGACACCCTGCTCTTATCACGTCAAGTTCCCCGCATGGTTGTGGATTCCAACATCCAGCGGATCGCGCGGCTGACGCCCCTGGCTGACGTGCTGAACAGCTTTCAGACGTCGATCCAGCCCGTTGCGCCGCACGAAGAAGCGCTGAGCGACGCGCTCGGCAAGGTGCTGGCCGCCGACGTGGCCATCGCGGAAGGCTTGCCGAAGTCCGCGCGCGCGCTGCGCGACGGTTTCGCGGTGCGTGCCGAGATGACCACCGACGCCAGCTCCTACGCGCCCGCGCCGCTGTCGCCGAAGCCTCTGCGTGTCGATCTCGGCGAAGCCTTGCCGGACGGCACCGACGCGGTGGCTCCGCTCGATGCGATCAACGACCGAGGCGAGGCCACCGCGCCGATTGCACCAGGCGAAGGCGTCCTGGCGGCAGGCGGCGAAGCGCCGCCCGGTGTGCTGCGGCTCGCCGGCTCCCGGCTGCGCCGCATCGACCTGGCGCTGATGCAAACGCTCGGCATCGGGCGCGTACTCATTCGACAGGCCCGCGTGCGGGTGATCGGCGATGGCGCTTCAGCCGCGGCCATCGCCAGCGCGATCGAGGCCGATGGCGGCGTTGCGCTCAGAGACGGCGCTTCGCTCGAAGCCGCATTGCAGATGGACGATACCGACGCCGTGGTCTGCGCCGGCGGCACCGGCAGCGGCCGCAACGACCGAAGCGTACACACCTTGGCAAAGCACGGGCAGCTCTCGGTCCACGGCGTAGCGATCATGCCGGGGGAAACCACCGCGGTGGGATCGGCTCTCGCGGGACCGGTGCTGCTGTTGCCGGGACGCCTCGATGCCGCACTGGCGGGCTGGCTCACCATCGGCCGGCGGCTGTTGGCCCGGCTGAACTTCCGGCTGGTCGAGGAGCAGCCGTTCAGCGCCGAGCTGTCGCGCAAGATCGCTTCCCCGCTCGGCCTTGCCGAAGTCGTGCCGGTGCGCCGGCGGCTCGGCACCGTCGAGCCGCTTACCAGCGGCCACCTGCCGGCGCATGCACTGGCTCGCGCCGACGGCTGGATTCTGGTTCCAGCCGACTCAGAAGGCTATCCGGCCGGCGCCAAGGTGCCGGTGAGGGCGTGGCCGTGAACGACAAACCGGCTCAATCTCGCTCTCAAAGCGATCTGCTCGACGCGGTGCGGCGTGCGGCGCGCCAGGAGCAATTCCTCGAAGTGGTTTCCGCCGACGAGGCCCGCGCCCGTTTCGAGCGGCGGCTCGATCTCTCACCACTGCCGGGCGAACGCGTGGCGCTTGCCGCCGCGCTCGGCCGCGTGCTGGCGTATGACGTGGTGGCGCCGATCGATGTGCCGCCGTTCGATCGCGCCAACGTCGATGGCTTTGCGCTGCGCTCGGTCGACACGAAAAACGCAGCCAATGCCGCACCAACCGAGCTGACGCTGAATGCCGAGGTGATCGCTTGCGGTCACGCGCCGGTGGTTGAGGTCAAACCCGGCTCCGCCACCACGATCGCCACCGGCGGCGTCATCCCGCGCGGCGCCGACGCCGTGGTGATGGTCGAGCATACGGAATTGGTCGAAAGCGTGCCCGCTATTGAATTGCGCCGCGCGATCTCGCCCGGGCAGTTCATCTCCTACGCCGGCTCCGACATTGCGCGCGGTGAAACGCTGCTGCGCAAGGGCCAAAGAATCGGTTCGCGCGAAATCGGCATGCTGGCGGCCTGCGGGCTTGCCGAGATCGACGTGGTCCGGCGGCCCAAAGTGGCTGTGCTGTCGACCGGCGATGAACTGGTCAGCGTCGGCACGCCGCTGAAACCGGCGGCCGTGTACGACAGCAATGGCCCCATCGTCGCCGCCGCCGTGACCGAAGCGGGCGGCGAGCCGGTGATGCTCGGGGCGTTTCCCGATGACGAGCGCGCGCTCGAAGCCGCCATCCGGGGCGCGCTCTCACAATGTGACATGGTCGTGCTCTCGGGCGGCACCTCCAAGGGCGCCGGCGATCTCTCCCACGGCGTGGTATCGCGGCTCGGCTCGCCTGGAATCCTAGTGCATGGCGTGGCGCTCAAGCCCGGCAAGCCGCTCTGCCTCGCGGTGGTCGACGGCAAGGCCATTGCGGTGCTGCCCGGCTTTCCGACCTCGGCGATCTTCACGTTCCATGCGTTCGTGGCGCCCGCGATCCGCGCCCGCGCCGGCCTGCCGCCGGAAGCCGCCGAAACGGTGAACGCCGAAGTGCCGGTGCGCATCGCCTCCGAAATGGGCCGCAAGGAGTTTGTGCTGGTTTCGCTGGCCGAAAGCGGCGGCCAGATAGTGGCGTTCCCGACCCAGAAGGGCTCGGGCGCGGTGACAAGCTTCTCGCAGGCTGATGGCTTCATCGAGATCGACGCGCTCGCCTCCGTGCTGGATGCCGGCAGCAGCGCACAGGTCACACTGATCGGCAGTGCTGCGCGTGCGCCCGATGTCGTCATCATGGGGAGCCACGACGTCGCGCTCGACGTTGTGGTGGGTGCGTTGGCCGAGCGCGGCTTCTCGGCGCGCACCATCGCGATCGGCAGCCAAGGCGGCGTCAGCGCGGCCATGCAAGGTCAATGCGATGTCGCGCCGGTGCATCTCGTCGATCCGGCGACCGGCATCTACAATAAACATCTGCTCGCGCCGGGGCTCGCGCTGGTCAAAGGCTGGCGGCGCATGCAGGGCGTCGTGTTCCGGCATGGCGACGCGCGCTTCGACGGCAAGAGCGCCGCCGACGCCGTGAAGACCGCGCTGGCCGATCCCTCCTGCCTCATGGTCAACCGCAACGCCGGTGCCGGCACACGCGTGCTGATCGACCAATTGCTCTGCGGAACGCGGCCGCCCGGCTACGCCAACCAGCCGCGCTCGCACAACGCGGTTGCGGCCGCCATCGCGCAATCGCGTACTGACTGGGGCGTGGCGATCGAGCCGGTGGCGAAGCTCTACGGCTTAGGCTTCCTGGTGCTCGCGCCGGAGGATTACGATTTCCTGCTGGTCGAGAGCCGCCGCGCACGGCCGGCCGTGCAAGCGTTTATGGCGGCGTTGCGCGATCCGAAAACGCGCGAGCGGATCAGGGCATTGGGAATGCAGCCAGCGGACGATTAAGGCCTCACGTCCTGCTGTCAACGCGCGTCACAGCGCGTCCATGATCCCGGCATCGATCAGCCGCCGATGGAAGGCGCGGATCTCGTCGCGCGCCGGGCATTCGTGATAGCGGCCTTCGCACAGCATCATCAGCCGCTTGCGCTCGCGATAGACGTCCGAAAGCGGAAGCCGCGCCGCCTCCAGGATCACCGTGCCGAGATAAGGTACATCGACCGTATCGAGCGCCGGAAGCGGCGCCGGCTCATAGCCCACCGCGTCCACCGCGTAATAGGTGATGCGTGCCGCGTCGTTGCCGCTGCGCACGACGTCTTCGACCGAGCTGTTCGGATCGAGCCCGAGCAGCCGCAACGTGACGAGCGGCTGATGGTCCCCGTAGTGCACGATCAGGAACCGCTCGCCGGGGAAACGCAGCGCCAGTTGGGCACGCATGTCCTGATAGTCGATACGCGCCATCGACAGCCGCCGCAGGTATTCGTGCATCTCTGCAGACGCGCCCGGCCCGCCGCCCGGCACCTCCACCTCCGGCATATAGGCGAAGTCGTAGGGCCAATGCGTCGCCATCGTCTCGATGAAAACGAACAGCGGCTGCGGCGAAGCTTTGAAGTGCTGCCCCATCGCGTTCAGCGCATTGGCGAAATAGAACCGGTCGCGCTCGTTGGGCGTCGGCGCGTTCTGATCCTCGGTGTCGATCACCTGATGGAAGCCGGTCCCGGCCAAGAATCGCCCCATCGAAAGGTAAGAGCGCATCAGCGGAAACACCGACACGTTGCGATAGCCGCAACGCGCCAGCGCGTGCGGCAGCGTGTCGCGAATCTTGCCGGTCATCACCGACTGGATGAAATTGCGCAACCCGCCTGACGAGAAGGTCGAAAGACCGGTCAGCACCGAGAACTCGGTCATCGCCGATGCGCCGCCGTAGGTCTCGACCCGCATCTTGTGAATCTTGCCGTCGAACGAACGGAAGAACGAATCCATCCGGGGGTCGTAACGCAGCTCCGGGAACTGTGAGGGCTGCACCACCGATTCTTCATGGATCAGGATGATGTGCGGCGGCTTCGATGCGGTTTGGCAGCTTGCCGGGATTTGCAGCACCGGCCCCGGTGCCTGGGGCGCCGCCTCGATAATGCTGCCACGCCACAGCGCTTCCGCAGTCTCGGACCATGACGAGAAGAACAGCGTGACGTAATGGTTCGTATAGTTGAACTCGCCGTGTACCCGCTGCTCGCGCGGTTCCGCGCCCGCCCAGGCCAGCGCCGCAAAGATCAGCGCCGCACCGAGCGCGTAAGAGCGGCGGATGCGCGTACCGTCAAGCCGCCACGCCAGACCGGCAAGCATCAGCGCCGTGAGTGCTGCAGCGCCGAACGCGAGCACGGTATGGCGTTCGTCGTTCCACAACGCCTCCATGGCGGCGTGGGACTGGAGCAGCGTCACCACGTCATAGGCATGCAGCGCGAGATCGGTGATGCGCTGGTGGACGATGGAGGCCGCATGGATGCCCCACAGCATCGCGGCGACCAGCACAGTGGCGGGCAGCACGCGACCCAACACGAACGCGATCAGCGCGCCGACGGTCAGGGACACCGCCGCAACGAACAGCGAATCGGCAAGGCCACGTTCCGGCGACCAGCCCAGCGCCGCGACGGCCAACGTGGCCAGCGTAACGATCGCTGCAACGATCCACGGACCGAAGCTGCGGGTGCGGCGAGCGCCAAGCGACGCGGTCACCGCAGGCGCCACAGCCGGATTGTTGGGAAGGTCGGTCATAGACCGGAGGTCAATCGCTCAAATCAGGAGCCCAATTGGATCGACATTATCGTTCGCACCCGGCAAGTTCCAGCGCTGCTTCGGCGAACGCTGCGGGCGCTTCCTGTGGCAGATTGTGGCCAACCACGGGAATGAGGCGGCGCTGATACGGCCCGGTGAAGAACCGCGCGTGCCTTTCCGACATATCGGCCGGCTGGACGCCGGCGGCAGCGCCTTGCAGCACGATGGTGGGCACAGCGATTTTCGGCGAACCCACGAGTTGACGCTCGATCGTCTCCAGCGCCGGATCGCCGGGCGCATAACCGAAGCGGTGCCGATACGACTGCACCGTGACATCGACGAAATCCGGATTGTCCCACGATGGCGCCGAGCGTTCGAAGGTTGCGTCGTCGAACTGCCAGTTGGGCGACCACAATTGCCAAAGCAGCCGGATGAACGCGCGCCGGTTCTGCTGCAGGCCGGCGCGGCCGCGCTCGCCGTGCAGATAATATTGATACCAGAAGCGGTGCTCCTGCTCCGGCTCCGCGGGCTTCACCGAGCCGGCGATGTCTTGGATGTTGTAACCGTTGCCGGTGACCAGGCCGTGCAGGCGTTCCGGCCAGAGCGCCGCGATGATGCAAGCCGCGCGCCCGCCCCAATCGTAGCCGGCGAGCACCGCGCGCTCGATGCCGAGAACGTCCATGAATTCCTTGAGATCGTTGCCAAGCGCCGCCTGCTGACCGGAGCGAGGCGTATCCGGCGATAAGAATCGCGTTGGCCCGAAGCCGCGCAAGTAGGGCACGATCGCGCGGCACCCTGCCGCTGTCACGCGCGGCACCACCTCGTCATAGCAGCGCAGGTCGTAGGGCCAGCCGTGCATCAGCATCACCGGCATGCCATTGGCCGGACCACTCTCGGAATACGCAATCTCCAGCGTGCCGGTGCGCACCCGCTTGAGATTGTCCGCCGCCATGACGCTTTCTCCCTGCATCTGAGTTGATGATGCCAGGGAAAGGCACAAAGCGATAGTGATTTCAATACGTTAGAGTTCGTCGTCCCGCAACGGCGGCCACGCGCGCGGCGCAGCAGAGCGACCAAAGCGTCACGCCGCTGTTTTGCTATAAGCACCCCATGCGCATCATCGGACTGGCTGGCTGGAGCGGGTCGGGCAAGACCACGTTGATCACCAAGGTTCTGCCGCGCCTAATCGCGCGCGGTTCCCGGGTGTCGACCGTCAAGCACGCCCACCACGGCTTCGACCTCGATCAGCCCGGCAAGGATTCGTTCATGCACCGCACCGCCGGCGCGACCGAGGTGGCGATCAGTTCAGCAAAGCGCTTTGCGATCCTGCACGAGCTGCGCGACGAAACCGAATGGGACTTGCCGGCGCTGCTGGAACAAATGGCGCCGGTCGATCTGGTGCTGGTCGAGGGCTTCAAGCGCGATGCGTTCCCCAAGCTTGAGATTTACCGGGCGGCGAATGGCAAGCCGCTGCTCCACCCTGACGACCCGCATATTGTGGCGATCGCGTCCGACACACCGCTGCCGCAAGCCAAGGTGCCGATGATCGATCTCGACGACATCGAACAGATCGCCGATGTGCTGCTCAAGCACGCGACGCCATGGCAACGCCCAGCGGCCGCCATCCGGAGCGCGTGATGGCGCAGCTCACCGACGATTGCTTTGCGTTCTCCGGCCCCCTGCTCCCGGTCGCCGACATGGAGCGGCTGATCGCAGAGCGCGTGCAGCCAGTGACCGGGACCGAGGCGGTCCCGCTCAATGCCGCGCGTGGCCGCGTGCTGGCCGATGCGGTGATCGCGCCGATCGACCTGCCGCCATTCGACAATTCCGCAGTCGATGGCTACGCGGTCCGCCACCACGATCTCGACTCCAAGGCCGAGACGCGGCTCGCCGTCTCCGGCCGGTTGACCGCCGGCAGCGCCGCGGCCGTGCCCGTCACCGCCGCGCAGGCCATCCGCATTTTCACCGGCGCGCCGATGCCCGTGGGCGCCGACACCGTGTTCATGCAGGAGGACGTGCAGCTCGACGGTCAGACCGTGATCGTACCGCCAGGGCTCAAAGCCGGCGCCAACCGGCGGCGCGCCGGGGAAGACGTCGCCAAGGGATCGGTCGTGCTGCCGTCGGGACGGCGGCTCGCCGCGCAGGACGTGGCGCTCGCCGCAGCCGTCGGCCTGACCAAGCTCACCATGCGCCGCCGCGTGAAGGTCGCGCTGTTTTCGACCGGCGACGAGATCGTCGAGCCCGGCTCGCCGCGTCCGGCCGCCGCGCTCTACGACGCCAATCGCTACTTGCTGGCCGGCATGCTCGATCGGCTCGGCGCAGCGGTGACCGACCTCGGCATCCTCAAGGACAATCCGGCTGAGCTTGCGGCGGCAATATCGGCGGCGGCGCGCGATCATGACCTCGTGCTGACATCCGGCGGCGTCTCGACCGGCGAGGCGGATCACGTGCGCGACGCGATCCAGCAAATCGGACGACTGGTGTTCTGGCGCGTCGCTATCAAGCCCGGCCGGCCGGTGGCGATGGGCGTGGTGCCGGGAGCGAGCGCCGGAACTGGCGCGGCGTTCGTTGGCCTGCCTGGCAATCCGGCAGCGGTGTTCGTGACATTTGTCAAAGTGGTGCGGCCGCTGCTGCTGCGTCTTGCCGGCGCCAGTCCCGAACCCCTGACGGCGCTGCCGGTCAAACTCGCGTTTGCCTACAAGAAAAAGACCGGCCGGCGCGAATACGTTCGCGTCGCGCTGCGGCGGAGTCCAGACGGTTCGATCGAGGCGGTGAAGCATCCGCAGGAGGGCGCGGGCGTTATCACCTCGCTGACCGAGACCGACGGCCTGGCCGAGCTGGCTGAAGACACGACAGCGTTCGAACCGGGCGCGACCGTCGGCTTTCTCTCCTACGAAACGCTGATGGGCTAGGCCTTAAGCGTCCGGATGTTGCGCCGCGACGCGCTCGGCCGCGGCGACATCTTCCGGTGTGTTGACGTTGAAGAACGGATCGACCGGATCGACCGGCCAGTCGGCCAGCGCCACGCCATGCCGCGCGGTCCAGATTTCGATCTTGCGCATGTCCTCATCGACCAGTGCGCGGCGCAGGTCGGCGCGTAGCGCGACCGGCCATATCCCCACCACCGGATGCCGCCATTCGCCGGAGCGCGCGCAAGCGAGCGGCAAACCTGTTGCCGTCCGCGCTTGATGCAGACTTGCCACCAGATCCCTCGGCAGGAACGGACAATCGCCCGGCACGCTCGCGACGAACGGAACGTCCGGCGCATGCGCGGCGGCCCAGTCGAGGCCTGCAAGAATGCCGGCCAGCGGGCCCGCGAAACCCGGAACGTTATCGGCGACGACCGGCAATCCGGTTTCGGCGAAGCGCGCCGGATCGCCATTGGCATTCAAAATAAGCCGCGTGCATTGGGGCTTGAGACGGCCGATGACGCGGGACAGAATCGTCGCGCCGCCGATTTGGGTGAGCGGTTTGTCGCCGCCGCCCATGCGGCGCGCCAGCCCGCCGGCGAGGACGAGACCCAGCGTCGGCACGTCAGTCATGCACCGCCGCTTTGCGCCGGTGCTTGGAGCTCTCCTCTACGACGTAGCGGAGGTCCTGATCGAACACGATGCGGTCTTCGCCGGCCAGCGCCGTGAAGCGCTTGCCTCGCGCGCGGCCGATCAGCGTGAGGTTTGCCTTGCGCGCCAACTCGACGCCCCAGGCGGTAAATCCCGAGCGCGATATTAGGATCGGGATGCCCATGCGGACGGTCTTGATCACCATCTCGGAGGTCAGCCGGCCGGTGGTGTAGAAAATCTTGTCCTCCGGGCGAACGCGGTGCTTGAACATCCAGCCCGCGATTTTATCCACCGCATTGTGGCGGCCGACGTCCTCCATATAGACCAGCGGCCGGTCCTCGACCGCGAGCACACAGCCGTGAATGGCGCCGGCTTCGAGATAGAGCGACGGCGTGGTGTTGATCTTGTTGGTGAGCGAGTAGAGCCATGAGGTGCGAAGCTCCGCCTCCGGCAACTTCACATCCTCCAACGCTTCCATGAGATCGCCAAATACTGTGCCTTGCGCACAGCCGGAGGTCTGCACCTTCTTCTTCAGCTTCTTCTCATAGTTGGTCCGGCGCTTGGTGCGCACCACGACAACCGCCAAATCCTCGTCGTAATCGACCGAGGTGATGGTGTCGGTCTGCTTCAGCATGTTCTGATTGAGCAGATAGCCGATGGCGAGATATTCCGGATAGTCGCCGATCGTCATGGCGGTCACGATCTCCTGGGAATTCAAAAAGATCGTGAGCGCGCGCTCGACCGTGACCGAGGTCTCGACCTTGGCGCCGGTCTGATCGATGCCGGTGACGCGTTCGGTCAGCCGCGGATCGAGCGGATCGGGCTTGATCAGATAATCTTTGGGCTTGCGCATGAATCACTTATATCGCGTGCCACACGGCCGCTCCAATGTTGTCTCAAGGGCTTTCTGCGTGCCCATCGGTTAGGAGTCATATCTATGGTCGCACTCCGCATTGCGCTCCCTGCTCTGTTCCTGGCCTTTGCCCCCGGCACCGCGACGGCTGCCTCCGTCGGCGATGAATTGCTGAAATTTGGACTGATCGGCACCTGGGCGCACGACTGCAGCAGGGATGCTGCCGGCGATAACCCTTATGTGATCTACGCCGCCCCGCGCAGCGGCAGCCCAACGCGCACGTTGCAGATGGAGACCAAGGGCCTGGATGGCCTTGTACCGATCGACAGCGCGCGCGTCGTCAACGACCGGCGCCTGGAAATTGCCTGGACCCAGAAGGGCGTCACATTCCGGATGGTCTTCGCGAAGGACGACGATGGGCGTTACCGCAGCGTCGAGTCGGTCGGCAGCGATGGCCGAACCTATATCCGCGGCGGCCGATTTGTGAACGACGACACCGAGGTGAAATGGTTCAGCAAGTGCCAAAGCCCGCCGTCGTGAGCGCGGCGACGAGTCTTCGCCTAAGCTCATAAACTACGCGACGGCCTCTTGCGGCACGCAGATGCCACGCTCGCCGCTGGCTCTGATGAAATCGGTGACCGCCCGCACCAGCGGCTCCTGGCCGTGCTCGGCGCACACGCTGTCGAGGCGTATGCGCAGCGTGTCTGTGCCGGCGAACAGGCCGCGGTAGGCGGCCCGCAAGACATGGATCCTCGCATTATCGATGCCGCGGCGTTTAAGGCCGACGATGTTGAGCCCCTTCAGCCGCGCTCGGTTGCCGATCGCCATTCCGAACGGAATGATGTCGTTTTCCACGCCCGTCTGGGCGCCGATAAAAGCGGATTCGCCGATGCGCACGAATTGATGCACGGCGCAGTTTCCCGAAATGATGACAAGGTCTCCAATAAGGCAATGGCCGGCCAGACCTGAATTGTTGACCATCACGACGTTGCGTCCGATCTTGCAATCGTGCCCAACGTGCACGCCCATCATGAAGTAGCAGTCTTTCCCGATCTCAGTGACCTTGTCGCCCTTGTCCGACCCGGCATTGATCGTCACGTATTCCCGGATGACGCATCCCGCGCCGACCGTGAGCCTGCCCGGGCCGCCTTGATATCCCGCGATTTGCCCGGCCTGCCCGATCGAGGCGAACGGAAAAATCTCGGTGCGCTCGCCGATCTCGGTCTGCCCCTTGATGATGACGTTCTCATGCAGACGGACGCCGTCGGCGAGGACGACGTCAGGCCCCACGACACAAAACGCACCAATCGTCACATCGGCGCAGACGCGGCCCTCGACCTGGGCGGTGGCATGGATCTTGGCCACGAAGCACCTCTCGTACTGGGTTCATTTGCTCGAATTGCGCGCGCATCGTCGTGATCCACCCCGCGCCTATTTGGGAGCGGAGGGGCCAGTGGGCGCGTAAGGAATCCTGCGTGTGGTGCAGCGATCAGACCGCGTCAAATTCTGCGTTCGCGGTCCCTACGGAGTCTGTGCAATTTTGCTCACATTTACCCAATTCGCGCCCGCAACAGCGCAGTGATGTGCATCACCCTAGGCCAACCCGAACTCCTTGAAGCGCGCCTGCGAAGCAGGCGACGCCAGGAAATCGAGGAACGCGCGCGCCGGTGCGGCCGCCGCATCCTTCGGGATCGCGCCCGCGTAGCCATTCACGTATTCGATCTCCTTCGGGAACGTGCCGACCACGCGCGTTCCAGGCACCGCGATGAACTCGCTGGTGAAGGTGATGCCGATTTCGGCCTCGCCGCGCACCAGCGCGAGCGCGCATTCGCGGCCCGTCTTGGACAGCTTGAGCTTCGGGGCGACTTCGTCGTAGAGGCCCATGCGCTTGAGCAGGTCAGCGAGATAGATGCCGGACGAGCCGCCGTGCGCCGGATCGTTGGCGGCAATCGAGACGGCGAATTTCAGCATGCGCTTAAAGCCATCGACCGTCGCGATGTTCGGCATCAGCATGCCGTCGCGCACCGCAACCCCGCAGGAGGCGCGGCCCAGGTCGGTGCGGCTGCCGGCGGCCAAGCGGCCGTCTTTCTCCAGCGCCTCGATGACGGGAAATGACAGGATGATCACGTCGGTCGGCTCGCCGGCGATAAAGCGATCCCGCAACGCGCCGACCGTGTTGAAGGCAAGCTCGACCTCGTGCCCGGAGGCCTGGCTGAACTCCGGGGCCAGCACCGTCACCGGCCCCTCCACGGCGCCCGCACTCATCACTCTGATCTTTGCCATGCTGTGTGTTGTGCCCTCATTTCATCCCGGCAGGAAGGCAATTTTGCCGGCCGCCTGATCGGTGATGGTTTCAACCGGAGCGCCATAGAGCGCCTCGAGCTGCGGCCGGTTCAACACACTGCCGATCGCGCCCTCGGCGACGCGGCCGCCATCGCGCAGCAGAAAGGCGCGGTCGGCGGCGCGCATGGCGTGGTTCGGATCGTGTGTGGTGAACAGCACGCCGTGGCCCGCGCCCGCCAGGGCGCGAATTTCGCGCATCACCTTGCCTTGGTTGCCGAAGTCGAGGCTCGCGGTCGGCTCATCGAGCACGATGAACTGCGGCTCTTGCGCCAGCGCACGCGCCAGCAGCGCAAGCTGCCGCTCGCCGCCAGAGATTTCCGTGTAAGGCCGCTCGCTCAGGTGCCCGATACCGAAACGTTCCAGGACGCGCACCGCGATCGCGCGGTCGGCGGCGGTCGGGCGGCTGAACAGGCTGCCGTGCGCGGTGCGGCCCATCAGCACTACGGTCTCGACAGTGAACGCAAACGTCGCGGAATGCGACTGCGGCACATAGGCCACGAGCCGTGCACGCTCGCGGTCGGCATAGCGGCCGAGCGGCTTACCATCGAGCCGCACCTCGCCGGATTTCGGCGCCAGCAGCCCGAGCAGCGTCTTGAGCAGCGTGGTCTTGCCGCCGCCGTTGGGCCCGAGCAACGCCAGCACCTCGCCGGTCGCGAGCGCAACATCGAGATCACGGCCGACCACGCGGTCGCTGTAACCGATGGTGAGGTTTTGGCCTTCGAGGATCATGACCAGGTTTTTGATACAGAGGCAAGCAGCCAGATGAAGAACGGCGTGCCAACCACGGCGGTGAGAATGCCGAGCGGTATTTCGATCGGGGCGATCGTGCGCGCCAGCGTGTCAATTACGAGCAGAAAGCCGCCACCGAGCAACGCCGCGGCGGGAATGAGCCGGGCGAAGTCCGGCCCGACCAGCGTGCGTGCAATGTGCGGCACCACGAGACCAACCCAGCCGATGATGCCCGCGGTCGCGACGCTGGCCGAGGTGACCAACGTGGCCGCGGCGACAATGGCGATGCGCAGCGGCCCGGTCGGCACCCCGAGCGCGCGCGCCTCTTCCTCCGGCAGCGACATCACGTTCATGCGCCAGCGCAGCGCCAGCAGCACCAGCGTGCCAAGCGCGACCGGGCCGAACAGCGGCACCAGATCGGGAACACCGGTCGCGGCCAGGCTGCCGAGCAGCCAGAACGTCATGGCGGGGAGCTGGTTGTAGGGATCGGCGAGGTATTTCACGAGACCGACGCCGGCGCCGAGCAGCGAGCCGATCACGACGCCGGTGAGCACCAGCACCAGGATCGGATCGCGCGAGCGCACCGCCGAGCCAATCAGGTAGACGGCGGCGACCGCCGCGAGCCCGCCCGCAAAGGCGAGCGCCTGGATCGCGAACACGCCGAGCGAAAAGAAAATGCCGAGCACAGCGCCCAGCGCCGCACCGGACGACGCACCCAGGATGTCGGGCGACACCAGCGGATTGCGAAATAAACCCTGGAACGCGGTGCCGGCCACCGCAAGCGCAGCGCCGACCAGCGCTGCGGCAATGACGCGCGGTCCGCGCACCTGAAGGATGACGTTCTCGACCGCCGTTGGCACTTCGGACACGTGGCCCGTGAGCTTGCCGGCAAGGACGCTAAACAGATCGCCGATGCCAATGGGGTAACGCCCCACCATGAACGCCAGCAGCAGACCGGCGATCAGCACGGCCAATGCGATCAGCAGGCCCGGGGCAGCGGAACGAGTCATGCCGCCAAAGTATCAATCCCGCCCGGCCAGCACACGCTCGATCTGCGCGTCGCTTGGCGTGACATGATAAAATTGCCGGTAGAACTCGCGGGTCAGCGGCCGCAAATCCTCCGGGAATTGCTCCGGATAGAGAATCTTCGCGAGCCACCACAATCCGGCCAGGCGATTGACGGACGGCGGGAAATCCACCCAACCGAACGGCAGCTTGGGCGACAAATGCACTCGGCCGCCCTTCACCGCCGCGACGGACGCCCACACTGAATCGCTGCGCACGGCGGCAGCGAAATCACGGTCGATGGTGATGATGACGTCTGGATTCCAAAGCAGCACCTGCTCGACCGACACCACCGCGAGACCGCCCTTGCGTTCGGCCGCGACGTTCCGGGCGCCGAGAAACTCGATGGTTTCGACATTGATCGAGCCGCCAAGCCCGGTCTCCAGCCCACGCGGACCACGCGCGTAATAAACACGCGGGCGGCGGCCTTCCGGAATGGCGTCGATCCGCTTGCGGATCGTCGTCATCGTTTGCTCGGCGTAACGGATCAGCGCCGCAGCCTCGGTGCTCCGATGGGTCAATTCGCCGAGGACCCGATAGGTCGGCACGATGGCGTCGAAACGGCCATCGAGCAGCGCGTAAGGAATGCCGGTTTGCTCCTGCACTCGAGTGGCAAGTGAGACGAAGGTCGGACTGGTCGATCCGACATCGAGGATAAGATCGGGCTTGAGCGCGAGCACGGATTCCAGATTGGCCGTGTTGCCGCGGCCCGTGATGCGCCCGACTTCCGGCTTGCTGCAGATATCCGGCAGCATGAATTCGCATTCCTCCGGCCGGTTGGCGCGCGGCCAGCCGAGCAGCAGATCGGGCGCGAGCGTGTAGAGCAGGATCGCGGCCGGCGGCCCGGCCGGGAACACGCGCGTCACCTTGTCTGGGATCGGGACCGCGCGGCCGGCTGCGTCGGTGACGGTGGCGGCGCTGGCAAACCGCGGCGCCGCCAAGGTGGCGGACAGCCCAGCCAGCAACGCCCGCCGATCGATCTTCACCGGCGGTCTCCGTTCATTCGGGGCTTTCCGATCCGCTGCAGCTTGGCACCGACGAACGGGAAGAAACGATCAAACCGGCCGCACAGCGCCGGCGCCTCGGGAAAATGCGCGCGGTGCCAAGCGCATTGCACGCGCACGCCGGCCATGAACAGCAGGAAGGTCGCGAGCCAGAACAGCAATTCGGCCAATCCGAAACTCGAAAAGACCACATAGAAGATCGGGAAGAACAGTTGCACGGTTTTCGAGATCGCGAGCTCCGGAATCGAACGGCCGTTGGCGATCTCATAGAGGCCGATCACCGACTGCATCACGGTCGCGGCGCCGGCTGCGGCAAAGAACACGATCGCCGAGAATTCAGGCTGCCGGCGCGCGAACAGCCAGCCGAGGAAGCCGCAGCCGACCCACAGCGCGATATGGATGACCCAATCCGACGACACTGCAAATCCGACGAACGAGCCCGCGATCACGCCCACCAGCCCGCCGATCAACGCGCCGTAGACCTGGATGATGGTGCGCTCGGCGAGACCGGAGATCCGCCACGCCAGCCAGGTTGCGAGCAGCGCGAGCCCGCCGATCACCAGCTTGTCGTAGGTGCCGGCCATGAATTTGAAGATCAGCCAGCACAGCGGCAGCACGATGATGTTGGTGAGCACGAACAGCGCGACGAAATAAACCGTGCGCTTCCAGCGCCGCGCCGCCCGGGCACCACGAAAGCATTGTGCCAGCCCGATGATGAGCAACAGCACGTAGAGGCCGACGAACAGCCACTTCAATGCAGTCGAAGCAGCCAATGCGTCCGACATCGGAAAAATCCCTGCGCGAAACTGGACGCGACCGTGCACCCGCGGGGCGGCGACAGCCACGCGATCCCTGGATTGCCAGAATACGCCGCCGCTTGGCCGAAAGCACGAGCCACCGCTTCCATGACCGGCGCGACGCTCAGCGCTTGCGGCGGCGGATCGATGTTTTTTGCGTTTCGCCAGAATTCGCCCGCGGCTGGCGCAAGACGGCTTCCAGGCCGTGCAACCGCGATTTCGCAGCTGAAGCAGCGGCACGCTCGATGGCGCGGTAGTCCTTCACCAGCGCGCCGCCGAAATCGGTCAGCGCCGCCCCACCGCCTTGCGAGCCGCCCGGCCGGGCGCTGACGACAGCCCGGCGGAAGCAGCGGTTCATATCGTCGATCAGCAACCAGGCGCGCCGGTACGACATACCGAGCGCACGGCCGGCCTTCGAGATCGATCCGGAATCGTCGATCGCCTCCAGCAGCCGGATCTTGCCCGGCCCAATGGAGCGGTTCGCTCCGAAATCGATCCGCAACGTTAGTCGTGTGGCGCCCATGATGTCCGGTCCCAATAAGGGGCCGGAACGATACCTCCTCCGCGTTTTCTTCTAAAGCGCGCTGCCGCGTCCTTCGGATCACGCGCCCGGCGCACTGGCGTTCGGGAAGAACAACTGCTGACCGCCGATCTTGTATTCAGCGATCGCCTTCTGGCCTTCCGGCGAAATCAGCCAATCGATGAAGGCCTGGCCATACTCTTTCTTGACGTGCGGATGCTTCTCCGGGTTCACCAGCATGACGCCGTACTGATTGAACAGCCGGTTGTCGCCTTCGACCGAGATCACCAGATCGGCGCGATTCTTGAACGAAAGCCAGGTGCCGCGATCGGACAACACATAGGCATTGGATGCCGACGCGGTGTTCAGCGCCGCACCCATGCCCTGGCCGATTTCCTTGTACCAGGGGCCTTTGTCCTTCGCGATGTCGATGCCGGCGGCCTTCCAGAGATCGAGCTCGGCAACATGCGTGCCGGAGCGGTCGCCGCGCGAGATGAATGGCGCGCCCTTGTCCTTGATGGCCTTCAGCGCCGCGACGATGTCTTTGGTGCCGCCGATGCCGGCCGGATCGCCCTTCGGCCCGATCAGCACGAAGTCGTTGTACATCACCGGATAGCGCTTCACACCGAAGCCTTCCGAGAGGAACTTCAACTCCGCCGATTTGGCATGCACGAACACCACGTCGGCGTCGCCACGCCGCCCGGTGTCGAGCGCCTGGCCGGTGCCTTGCGACACCACCTTCACGTCGATGCCGGTCTTGGCCTTGAACAGCGGCAGGATGTGACCGAACAGGCCGGAGTCCTGGGTCGACGTGGTCGAGCTGACCACGATCGACTTGTCCTGCGCGAATGCGGGCGCCGAGAGCGCAACGAGCGCGGCTCCGGCGAGTGCGATGAGATGACGGCGGTTAGTCTCTCGCTTAATCACGGGGTTCTCCCTCTGTGTTGTGTTTCATCCACGCGTCACACCAGAAGCTCGCCGGCAACAAAACGGCGGGCGTCATCGGTTTTCGGATGGGCAAAGAATTCCGCGGCGGGCGCGCTTTCGATCACGCGGCCCCGATGTATGAACACGATGTCGCCGGCGAGCCGGCGCGCTTCGCCGAGATCGTGGGTGGACATCACGACCTTGATGCCGCGCGCCGAGACGGCCCGCACCACGTCCTCGATGGCCTTGGTGGCGGCGGGATCGAGGCTCGCGGTCGGTTCGTCGAGGAACAACACTTGCGGATCGCGGGCCAGCCCGCGTGCGAGCGCAAGGCGCTGCTGTTCGCCGCCGGAGAGCCGCCGCGCCGGCCGCTCCGCAAGTGCGGAAAGTCCGGCCTGCTCCAGCAGATCGCGGGCGCGTTCCGCATGCTGATGGCGGCCGATGCCCGCGGCCGCGAGCGCATAGTGAATGTTGGCGGCAACGCTGCGGCGGAGCATGACCGGACGCTGGAACACGATGGCGCGCCGCGCCGGCGGCACATGCGTACGGCCGCCCCAGGTGACGCGGCCCGAAGTCGGCTCGATCAGGCCCATCATCAGCCGCAGCAGCGTGGTCTTGCCCGAGCCGTTCGGTCCGATCAGCACGGTCGGCGCGCCGGGCGTCAGCATCAGCGACATGCCGTCGATGATGATCAGGTCCCGGACACCGTAGCGGACATCTTCGAGCACGATCGGCAGGTCGGAATCCGGCGCCCGCATGGTCATCACCCGGCGAGCCGTTCGCCGGCGCGCCGCACACCCCAGGCCAGCGCGTTGACGATGATGACAATGGCGATCAGCACCATGCCGAGCCCGATCGCCAGCGGCAGGTCGCCCTTCGAGGTCTCGAGAGCAATCGCTGTCGTCATGGTGCGGGTGAAGCCGTCGATGTTGCCGCCGACGATGATCACGGCGCCGACCTCGGCCGCGGCGCGGCCGAAGCCCGCCAGCAGCGCGGTCAGCAGACTGAAGCGCGCATCCCACAGCAGTGTTGCGACGCGGCCAATCGGGCCGACGTTCATGGCGGCAAGCTCTTCGCGATATTCGGTCCAGAGATCTTCGATGGTCTGCCGGGCGAGCGCCGCGATGATCGGAGTCACCAGGATGGTCTGTGCGATCACCATGGCGGCCGGCGTGAACAGGAGGCCCCACGTGCCGAGCGGACCGGAGCGCGACAGCAGCAGATAGACCGCGAGCCCGACCACCACCGGCGGCAGGCCCATCAGCGCGTTGAGCACCACGATGGAGGCCTCGCGGCCGGGATAGCGCGTCAGCGCGATGACGGCGCCGAGCGGAAAGCCGATCACGGCGGCGGCTACGACCGCGCCCAGGCTGACCAACAGGGAGAGCCGGACGATTTCCATCAAGGCTGGATCGGCGCTGAGCACCAGGTCCAGAGCGGAGGTATCGGCATGCATGAGTTTTTCTTGCATTCAGGGCCGATATGGTCAATTTTTGTACTATGAGCATATTTCTGCATATTGGTGCATATGGCTGAATTGCTGACCACTGACGAAGCCGCCGCTTATTTGCGGCTCTCCGAGCGCAAGCTTTACGAGCTGGTGGCGAACGGGGCGGTGCCATGCACCAAGGTCACGGGCCGCTGGCTGTTCCCCAAGGCCGCGCTCGACCGCTGGGTGTCGGCCGGTCTGTCGAAGTCGTCGGTGCTCGTTCAGCCCGCGCCGCCGATCGTCGGCGGCAGCCACGACCCGTTGCTGGAATGGGCGCTGCGCGAAAGCGGTTCCGCGCTTGCCACTCTGCCGGAAGGCAGCGAAGCGGGCCTGCGGCGGCTGGCACGCGGCGACGTGATGGCGGCGGCGATCCACATGCACCGCATCGAGGGCGACGATGAAACCGCCAACCCCGATGCAGTCGCGGCAGCACCTGGCCTGCATGATGCGGTGGTTATTGCGTTCGCGCGCCGCGAGCAGGGCCTGCTGGTGGCGCCGGGCAATCCGCTCAAGCTCTCCGATATCGCTTCGATCGCGGCGCAGCGGGCCCGCATGGCGCTGCGTCCCGCAGGCGCCGGCGCGCAGCTTCTGCTGGTGGCGCTATTGGCGCGCGCCGGGCTCGTGCTCAGCGCATTGACGACGGTCAAGCCGCCCTGCCCGACCGGCCCCGATGTCGCGCAGGCGGTGAAGTCGGGCCGCGCCGATTGCGGCATCGCCACCCGAGGCGTGGCGAGCGCAACTGGGCTCGATATCGTGCCGCTGACCTGGGAGCGCTTCGATCTGGTGCTACGCCAGCGCGATTATTTCATGCCCGGCCCCCAGATGCTGTTCGGCCTGATGCGGCAAACCGCCTTTGCCGAGCGTGCGGCCGAGCTTGGCGGCTATGAGATCAAGGACAGCGGGCTGGTCCGCCATCTGAATTGAGGCAGAACATCCGCCCTCGCGCGACTTGAAAAAGACCGCGCGTGCCGCCATGAGTGGTGGACTGGAGAGGTGGCCGAGTGGCTTAAGGCGCTCGCTTGGAAAGCGTGTATACGGGAAACCGTATCGTGGGTTCGAATCCCACCCTCTCCGCCAACTAGTCAGCCAGTTTTTGCCATAGACGCGCCGACCAAGATGACACCTACACCGGAAGTGCCCCCACCACCACCGGACCCGGTGGATGCCTTCATTCTCTTCAATGAGAGAGAGAAAGCCGTCGAGCCGATTGTGCACGAGCTGACCGCGCGCAAGATCAGCACACATTTCTGGCGCCGCGACATCGAACCGGGGACACCATGGGAGCAGTACGAGCAATCCCGGCTGCAGACCGCCGCCGTGATCCTCGTTTTTCTGGGGAGCCACGGTTGGGGTGATACCCACCGTAAGCTGGCCATTCAGGCTCGCGAGATCGGCAAACGTCTGATTCCAGTCTTGATTGGCGATCCATCGCCACAGGCGATCGACGACGTCGAGGGAATCTTCCGCACGCTGCGCTATGTCGATCTGCGGCAGATGACGGCTTCCGGGATGGACCTGCTGCTACGCAGCATCCGCGGAGAAGCAGAGAACCGTTTCTCCGCCGTGATCCAGCGTCTCGTTGACGGAAACGAAGAGGCGCGCGCGAATGTGCTGGAAGATATCGTCCAGGGTCGAATTCCGGATCGTTTGGCACTGGCCGCGCAGCTGCGCGAGGAGATCGAGAATCGCTATGGCGTTGCCCAGGAACAGCGTTTTGACGCGGCCAAACGCGATCCCAAGAAACTACCCTCGATCCGCTCCTGGATGATGAGCGCACTCATAGCCGCCGACGCCGAAAACCCTGCGACACGGAAGCTCGTTCTCAATCATGTCTTGGAAAAGTTTGAGCCGGCCCATTACGTGCGGTTCTGGGCCGTCGCCGGGCTGCTTTACAAGAAGGCCAGCTACCTGAGGGAAGCCCTGGCCAGCGCTTCATCCGACAGTTCTCCCGACGTTAGCACGCTCGCGCAAACCATCGCCAAGGGAGACTCGCCGGAGCTACACAACCAGCTTCGCTTCAAGCTGCTCTCCACGGATTTCCGCACCGGACCTTGGCCGGTGCTGCGGACCTTGCGTGTACTGCCGATACCGGCGCTGGCGCAGGATATCTGCGGCTTATTCGCGAAATCCAACGAGGCAACTCCGCTTGCCTACGATGCTCTATTCGCGCTCAGCCATCCCAGCATGGCGGCGATCGCAGCACCGATCATGCGGGAGCAACTAAGACTCGATGGGGTGATCGATCTGTTAATTACGGTGCTGAGTGGAGCGGACCCCGCAGCGGTACGAAATTTCTGGGAATTGCTGGCCGCGTTTGGCGTGCCGGAGATGGACGCCGCGCTCAGGGCAGCACGACAGCGGCACCCGGAGGCTACCGAACTCATCGGTCGCCTGCGGCAGCGTTTGCAAGCCGGTGCCCCGCGCGCGAGAGAGCCGCAGACCCATGTCGCCGGTTATGCGCCGGAGACGATCGACGTCTCAAAAGACGACCTAGATATCCGCGAAGACGTGCAAACGCTGACGGCGGTTATGCTGGCCAAGGATGTCGACCCGCCGCTCGCGATTGGGTTGTTCGGTGACTGGGGCTCGGGGAAGACCTTTTTCATGGAGTCGCTCAAGGCCACGGCTGCGCAGATCGCGCGTCAAACCGTGAAGACGCCTGATTCGAAGTTCTGCGCGCATGTGGTCCCGATCGAGTTCAACGCTTGGCACTACGCCGACACTAACCTCTGGGCAAGCCTGGCAAGCCATATCCTGGAGAGCCTGTCCGACTACGTCAGTCCACAGGCGACAGCCGAACAAAAGCAGACGCGGCTGAACGAACAGCACAAGGTAGCCACGAAGCGAGCGGCCGAGATCGAAGAGGAAACGAAACGGTGCGAAAAGGAGATCAACGATAAGCAGCAAGAGCTGCAGAAGCTCCAGCATGAGCGGCAGCAAAAGGAACTCACGCTGCACGACTTGGAGCTAGGTGATCTCCAGGAACTCATGGCCGACGAGCCGGGGCTGAAAGCAAACGTCCAGAGCGCATTGAACGATATAGGGCTCCCGGTAGTCGTCAGCAGCGCGGCCGATCTCACCCAAGCGGTCGCGGAGGTACGGAGCCTTCGCGGCCGTGTCACCGCGTTGGCGGCGGGGTTATTTCGGGGCGAGAACTGGGTTCTGGCGTTGGCCTTACTTACTCTTGTTCTCGTGTTTCCTCTTGCAATCGGCTGGTTGATTGCCCTGGTCCAGCCGGACCTGAAGGCGATCGGAGCGATCGTCGGGGAAATTGCGGCCCTCCTCGTGAGCAGCGCAACGCTGCTCCGACAAGCGGCAAAATATGTGGAAGAACCAATTCGTAAGATCGAGCAAGCCAAGGCGCGTGTGGATGCCCTGCTTGCAAAGAAACGTAGCGTGCTCAGCCAGGCCGAGATTACTCTGCAAAGCGACCTGTCCTCATTGCAAGCAAAGCAGAATACTGCAGCGGCGAACCTCGTTGAAGCTACTGCCCAGGTCCAAGAGCTTGAGAAACAGATCGAGATTCTGCTGGATAGCGGAACGCTGGCACGGTTCCTCACCGACCGTAGCGCATCCGATGACTACCGCAAGCATCTCGGATTGATCTCGACCATTCGGCGCGATTTCAAGACCCTGACCGAGCGCCTCGTTGCGTCCGGCAAGACTAAGCAAGGAATGCCGGTGGATCGGATCGTGCTCTATGTTGACGATCTAGACCGCTGCCCCGCCGGGAAGGTGGTCGAGGTGCTGCAGGCGGTGCATCTGCTGCTGGCCTACAAGCTGTTTGTCGTGGTGGTGGCGGTAGACCCGCGCTGGCTCTCGCACGCCTTGACCGACACGTTCGGAGCGCTTGCCGGGAACCGGAACACAATACCTGACCTGGACATGGCGACGCCGCAGAATTACCTTGAGAAGATATTTCAAATTCCGTTCAGCCTCCGGCCTATGACGGAAGCAGGCTACGCGAAGCTCGTGCATCATCTCTTTGGAGTGGAGCAAGCTGGGAACACAGCGCCTCCGCCTCAAGCGCGTCAAAAGGACGGTCCCGACCAGCCGTCCATACCAACGCCCATCCCTCTGCAACCGCGAAATATCCAAGATGCTCGGACGGATAGCCCAGACAATCGGCCTACTGGCGCCCTTGATCTCACGTCCTCGCCGCCCGACCCGCCGGAGTCGGCGGCTCAGGAGCTTACGATCCACGACGAGGCGCTGGTCATCCGGCAGGTGGAGGCGGATTTCGCCGCCAAGCTCTTCGCATTTATGCCCACACCACGTGCGACGAAGCGATTCACGAATATCTATCGTATGCTGAAAGCACCAATTGCGCCGGAGGAACTCCCCACGTTCGAAGGTACCGAGAACGCGCCAGGGACATTCCAGGTCCCGATGCTGCTTTTGGCGATCCTGGTCGGAATGCCTCAACAGGCAACGGCTCTGTTCCCGGAAATCCTGCGTCGGGCACGTAACGGTGAGGATCCTATGAGAGATCTGGCCACCAGTCTCGGCGAAGGCGCGTCCAACGCGTTCATGGAGAGGATTGCCGATATTGCAGATGCGCCCACATTCCCACGAAGCCTCGATGTGTTTTCCTACTGGGGGCCGCGCGTAGCGAGATTTTCTTTCGAGGTTGGGCGGACCACTAAGCCGGGCTACGTTACCTCGGCGAGAAAGTAATCATAATTTAGAAAAGCCAACCTCGCCGTAGTTTGACAGAGACTGGTTCGCAGCAGACTACATCCACCGCCACCCTGCTTGGCGCTGGCGCGCATCGCAGGGCCACCACCGGGAGGAATACGTGCTCGAGCTCTACCACGGCGGGCTGACGACCTGCTCCAAGCAAGTGCGCCACTGCCTGCGTGAGAAGGGACTGGCCTACACGAGTCGTTATGTGGAGCTGCTGCGCCACGACAACCTGAGCCCCGATTACCTCAAACTCAATCCCAACGGCGTGGTGCCGACGCTCGTGCACGACGGCACGCCGATCATCAACTCGTTCTGCATCAACGAATATATCGAGGACGCTTTCCCGGAGCGGCCGTTGCGCCCGGCCGATCCCAAGGAGCGCGCGCGGATGCGCTACTGGGCCTGGACCGCGGATGAAATCCATCACGAGGTTGCGCGGCTAAGCTACGCGCGCATGTTGCAGCGGGGCATGAGCGACATGAGTCCCGAGGATCAGCAATTCATGCTCGACTCGACGCCGGTGCCGGAGCGGCGCGATCGCTGGCGCGTCTTGATCAAAGGCGGCCATTCGGACGAGCAGATTGCGGCGGGGCTCGACAGCGTGATGTTCGTGTTCGGCCGGATGGACGAGGAATTGGCCGAACGCGGGCCGTGGCTCGCGGGCTCAACGTTCTCGCTCGGCGACATCAACATGCTGGCGATCGTGCACCGCATCTCGCAGCTTTTCCCGGATCGGCTCGACCGCGCCAAATTCCCGCGCCTGATGGATTGGTGGGACCGCTGCATGGCGCGGCCCGCCGCGAAACAGGTCTACGCTGACGGCACCGATGAGACGCCGAAGCGTCCGGCCAAGAAGTCGGTTGCGGGAATCCGGGAGTATCGGGTCGGCGCTTAGACCACGGTCCGGTGCCGCTTCAGGCAAGTCCGCAGCACCTCGTCGGGATCGCGCTTCCACCAGTCCTGCGCCGAGAAGATTTCGACGTCGATCAGGCCCGAGTAGCCGGTCGCCTCCACCATGGCGCGGATGTGGCGCAGATCGATCACGCCATCGCCCGGCATGCCGCGGTCGAGCAGCAGGTCCTTGGTCGGCACCAGCCAGTCGCACACGTGATAGGTGATGATGCGCTTGCCGGCGCGCTGGGTCTGGGCGGCCAGGTCCGGGTCCCACCACACGTGATAGACGTCGTAGGCGATGCCGAGCCCCTCGCCCAATTCGTCGCAAAGATCGGTGGCGTGCGCCAGCGTGTTCACGCAGGCACGGTCGGCGGCGTACATCGGATGCAGTGGCTCAATCGCAAGCGGCACGCCAGCCGCGCGCGCGTAGGGCAGCAGCGCCGCGAGCCCATCACGCACCTGCGCGTGCGCGCCGCCCAAGTCTTTCGAGCCCTTCGGCAACCCGCCCGCGATCAGCACCAGGCAACGCGCGCCGATGGCCGCGGCTTCATCGACGGCGCGCTTGTTGTCGTCGAGCACCGTTTGCCGTCCGGCCGCGTCGGCGGCCGGGAACATGCCGCCCCGGCACAAGCACGACACATCGATCTGGGCATCGCGGATCAGCTTGCCGGCCTTTTGGAGTCCGGCCGCCTGTACGATGTCGCGCCACGGCGCAATGGCTGAAATTCCGGCACGCGCGCAGCCATCGACCAGTTGCTCGAGCGTCCAGGTTTTCACCGTCGCGGAATTGATCGCCAGCAGCCTGCTATCGTTCGACAGGTCACGCATCAGGCGGCGACGCCTCGCACCGCCATCACGGTGCGCATGCGGGCTGCGGCTTTCTCCGGGTCGGCCAGCAGGCTCGCCGCGTCGGCAAGCCGGAACAGCTCAGCCAGGTGCAGCGTCGAGCGCGCACTCTCCTGCCCGCCCACCATGGTGAAGTGGTTTTGCAGGCCGTTGAGATAGGCCATGAACACGACGCCGGTCTTATAGAAGCGCGTCGGCGCCTTAAAGATGTGGCGCGACAGCGGCACCGTCGCCGCAAAGATTTCGTGGAACGTGCTGCGATCGCCGCGCGTCAGCGCGCCGAGCGCCGCGGCTGCCGCCGGCGCGATCACGTCGAAGATGCCAAGCAGCGCATCGGAATAGCCCTTGTCGTCGCCTTCGATCAGTTCGGCGTAATTGAAGTCGTCGCCGGTATACATGCGCACGCCCTGCGCCAGCCGGCGGCGCATGACGATCTCCTTGTCCTTGTCGAGCAGCGAGATTTTCACGCCGTCGACCTTGGTGGCGTTGTCGGCCACCACGTCGAGCGCAACCGCCATGGCGGCGTGATGATCGGCATAGCCCCAGTAACCGGCAAGCGCGGGGTCGAACATCTCGCCGAGCCAATGGATGATCACCGGCTGCTTCACCTGACCGAGGATGCGGCTATAGACCTTGGCGTAGTCGTCGGGCGAGCGCGCGGCCTTCACCAGCGCGCGGCTCGCCATCAGCACGATGCGCCCGCCGAGCTTCTCGATCGCGGCGCACTGCTCCTCGTAGGCGCGAATGACGTCATCGACGCTGACGCTGGCCGACGGCGCCAGATGATCGGTGCCGGCGCCGTTGCCGAGCAACGCGCCTGGAAAATCCTTGGCCGCATCGATGCTGCGGCGGATCAATTCGAGCGAGGTCGGCCAGTCCATGCCCATGCCGCGCTGGGCGGTGTCCATCGCCTCGGCGACGCCCAGACCGAGCGACCAGATATGGCGGCGGAATGCGATCGTGGTGTCCCAATCGATGGCCGAATCCACCCAAGGGTCGCGGTCGGCCAGCGGATCGGCGACCACGTGCGCCGCCGCATAAGCAATGCGGTTGAACGGCGGCTGGGCTGCCGGAAATTTCTTCGCGGGTTTGGTGGTGTAGGCCGCGAGCTGGCCACCAGCGGTGGGGAGATTGAGCGTTGGCAAGACAGCACCTCGCGATCAGCGCTTGAAGCAGAGTCCGTTGGCCTCGTGATTGGCGACATCCATATTACACATCTTCGGCGCGACGCGGCGGAATGGCTGCGAGCGCGGCGATCACGCCCAGGCCCGCAAGCGCCGACAAACAGTGCAGCGAAACCGTGTAGGTGCCGGTCCAGTCGTACAGCACACCGGACAACAGCGGTCCGGCCGCCTGCGCCAGCACCTGCGCCGAGAGCGCATAGCCGCGGATGGCGCCATAGTTCGTCCGCCCGAAATACTGAGCCCACGCGACCGGCGTCAGCGTCAGCATGGCACCGTTTCCCAGACCGAACAGGCCGGCGGCGACAAAGCTGTCCTGGGCCGAGGCAACGCCCGGCAGCATCAGCGTGCCCGCCAGCATGAACGCAGCCGCAACCGCCAGTGGGAAACGATAGGGCAGCCGTCCTGGGATGAATCCGCACGCGGCCGTCCCCAGCATCGACATCAACGAGAAGCCGCTGACGACGAACGCCGCCATGGTCGGATCAAGGCCGCGCCCGATCAGGTGCGACGCCTGATGCAGGCTGACGCCGGCCTGCACCGGGTAGACCATCATGGTGTAGAGCATCAGAAGCCAGAACGCCGGCGTGCGGATCGCCTGACTGCGCGAAAAGCGCGGCTCGATCGCAGGAGCGGCAGCGATATCGCCGGAAGCCGCAAGCGCAACACGATCGGGCTCGAGCCCCATGTCCTCCGGCCGGCGCACCAGGAACAGCCAGACCGGTACGAAGCCCACGAACAGCACGACCAAGCCGAGCGCGAGCCAACCGGCGCGCCAGCCATCGTGCAGCATGGCGAATTGCGCGATCAGCGGCATCGCCACAAGCCCGAACATCTGCGCCAGGTTGACGACCGAGGCCGCGACGGTCCGGCGCGCCACGAACCAGTTGTTCAGCGCGCCGTAGATGCCGAGCTCGAACGGGCCCGCCCAATTCATCCGCGCGATGCAGAACAGCAGATAGAACACCAAAAGCGACGGCGTCAGCGACAGCAGCAGCAACGCCACGCCGTTCACCAGAATCGCGACGCACAGCACCAGCCGCGAGCCGCGGCGGTCGAGCAGCGGCCCGATCAGCGGCGAGACCATCGCGGCCAGCAGACCGCCGAGCGAAACCGCACCGGACAGTGCGGTGCGCGACCAGCCGAACTCGCGTGTCAGCGGCTCGACGAACACCGACAAGGTTGCGACCGCAGGCCCCTGGCGTGCGAACCCGGCGCAGCACAAGCACGCCAGCACGACCCACCCGTAATAGATCGGCAGCGCCGCCGCGACCGCGCGCGGCAGCGACTGTCCGGCCGGCACCCTGCCTTGGGTCTCGTTCACGGCTTCAAGCGGGCGACAGGCCGCGCGGCCGTCACACCTTCAGCGCCGGAATGTCGATCCAGCGCCGCTCCTTCCAGCTCTTGTGGGCGGCTTCGACGAGTTGAAGGCCCTTGGCGCCTTCGAGCAGCGTCCATTTGAACGGCGTGTCTTCGTACAAGTGCCGGATGAACATCTCCCACTCGACCTTGAAGCCGTTGTCGTAAGTGCCGAGCCCCGGCACGTCCTGCCAGGTCTCGAAGAATCGGATCGGCTGCGGCACGTCGGGATTCCAAACCGGCCGCGGCGTGTTGACCCGCGCCTGGCTCCAGCAGTTCTGCAAGCCCGCCACCGCCGAGCCGAGCGTGCCATCGACGTGGAACGTTACGAGGTCGTCGCGCCGCACGCGCGTGCACCACGACATATTGATGTGCGCGATCGCGCCGCCCTTGAGCTGGAACGTCGCATAGGCCGCGTCGTCCACATCGTTGGTGTAGGTTTTGCCGCTCTCATCCACGCGCTTCGGGATGTGGGTGGCGCCGAGGCAGGTCACGCTCTCGACATCGCCGAACAGATTGTCGAGCACGTAGCGCCAATGGCAGACCATATCGAGGATGATGCCGCCACCTTCGGCCTTCTTGTAGTTCCACGACGGCCGCTGCGCGGGCTGCCAGTCGCCTTCGAACACCCAATAACCGAAATCACCGCGAACGCTGAGGATGCGGCCGAAAAAGCCGGAATCGATCAGCAGCTTCAGCTTGAGCAGGCCGGGCAGGAACAGCTTGTCCTGCACCACGCCATGTTTGACGCCGGCCTTTTTGGCGACGCGCACCAGATCGAGCGCGTCCTTGAGCGTCTCCGATACCGGCTTCTCGCAATAGATGTGCTTGCCGGCCTTCATCGCCTTTTTCAGCAATTCGGCACGCATCTGGGTGGTGGCGGCGTCGAAGAACAGCGTGTCTTTCTTGTCCTTGAGCGCCTTGTCGAGATCGGTGGTCCAGCGCGTAACGCCGTGCTGCTTGGCGAGCTTCTCCACCCGTTCGGCATTGCGCCCAACCAGGATCGGGTCGGGCATCACCCGGTCGCCGTTTTGCAGCGCCACCCCGCCCTGGTTGCGGATCGCCACGATCGAGCGGATCAGGTGCTGGTTCATGCCCATGCGCCCGGTGACGCCGTTCATGATGATGCCAAGCCGCTGTTGCGCCATGCTGGTGACCCCCGATTGATGTTCCTTCCGATATTGCCACATTGATGCGCGGGGTAGGCAACGATAATGTCGGCCCGCACATCCTCCCTCGAAGCGTGCTCATGAACATCGTTGGCGTCGATATCGGCGGAACATTTACCGACCTGGTCGGTTGCGTGGACGGCCGTATCGTCACCTCGAAATGCTCGACCGTGCCGGCCGATCCGACCCGTGGGGTGGCCGAGAGCTTGGCGCTGGCCCGCTGCGAGATGCCGGCACTGTCCGAGCTGCTGCACGGCTCCACCATCGCCATCAATACGGTGCTGGAACGCAAAGGAGCCCGCACCGCGCTGATCACGACCCGCGGCTTCCGCGACACGTACGCGATCGGCCGTGGCAACCGCATCGAGGCGTTCAATCTGTTCTTCCACCGGCCGCAGCCGCTGATCCCGCGCGAACTGACCTTCGAGATTGCCGAGCGGATCAACGCCAAGGGCGAGGTGCTGACGCCGCTCGACGAGGCCGGCGTGCACACGCTGGTCGCAACGCTGGCCGCGCAAAAGATCGAAGCGGTCGCGGTCTGCTTTCTCCACTCCTACGCCAATGCCGCTCATGAGCGACGCGTCGGCGAAATCCTGCGCGCCGCCAATCCCAAACTATTCGTAACGCTGTCGCACGAGATCGTGCGCGAGTACCGCGAATATGAACGTACCTCGACCACGGCGCTCAACGCCTTCGTCGGGCCGCGCGTGCAGGCCTATCTCGGGCGACTCGAGACGCATCTGCGCGCCGGCAAGTTCCCCGGCAAGATCAGCATCATGCGCTCGAACGGCGGCGTGATGTCGATTGCGCTGGCGCAGGATCAGCCGGTGTCGATGATGGAGTCCGGCCCGGTTGCCGGCATCATCGGCGCGGGGCGCCTTGCCAAGCTGCTCGGCATCGAGCGCGCCATCGGCTTCGACATGGGCGGCACCACCGCCAAGGCAAGCCTGATCACCAACGGCGTGCCCGCCATCGAGGAAGGCTACGTCATCGGCGGCGAAGCGAGCGGCCAGCCGATGCAATTGCCGGTCGTCGACATCGTGGAGATTGGCGCGGGCGGCGGCTCCATTGCCTGGGTCGACGCGACTGGCGGCCTGCACGTCGGACCAAAGAGCGCGGGCGCCGACCCCGGCCCCGCCTGCTACGGCAAGGGCTCGGAGGATCCGGTCGTGACCGACGCCAATCTCGTGCTCGGCCGCGTCAACGGCGAACGCTTCCTCAACGGCGCGATGCGGCTCGACCGCGCCGCCGCCGAACGCGCGTTACAGGAAAAGCTCGCGGGCCCGCTGCGGCTCAGCGTGAAGGAAGCAGCGCTCGGCATCGTGCAGATCGCCGATTCCGCCATGTCGCTCGCGGTGCGCGCCGTGTCGGTGAAGAAGGGCGTCGATCCGCGCCAAACCGCGATGATCGCGTTCGGTGGTGCGGGTCCGCTGCACGCGGTCGCGATCGCGCGCGAGATTTTCGTGCCGAAAGTGATCGTGCCGAAGGTGCCCGGCACCTTCTCGGCACTGGGCATGCTGATGGCATCGTGGCGGCAGGATTTCGTCCGCACGCTTTATGGCTTGCTTGGCGCGCTCGACGCCAAAGTGGTCGAAGCGGTGTTCGCGGAATTGGCGGAAGCCGGCAAGGCCCAGGCGGCGCGCGACGGCATCCGCCCCGAGCAGGCCGATTTCGCGTTCCTCGCCGACCTGCGTTACGTCGGCCAGGAGCACACCATCGCGATCCCGGTGCGCGATGCGAAATTGCTATCCGGCGATTTCTCGTCGCTGCGCGCGCTGTTCGATGCCGAGCATGACCAGCGCTACGGCCAGGCCGCCCCCGACGAGCGGCTGGAGATCGTCAACGTCCGGCTCGTGGTGACCGCGGCGCGGCCGGATACGCTCGCCGAGCAATGGCTGTCCGAGGCGTGGCAGCCGGAAGCGCCGGTGGCCGATCAATGGCGCGACGTGATCTTCACCGATGCGGCCAAGCCCGTGCGCACGCGCATCGCCTGGCGGCCATCGCTTGCGGCCGGCGCCCGCATCGAAGGGCCAGCCGTGATTGAGGAGCCGAACGCCACCACGCTGATCCATCCGGGCGACGTCGCGACTGTGTCCGCCGCCGGCCATCTCATCATCGACGTGAAATCATGAGCCGTAACGAAGCCCATCCGATCACGGTCGAAGTGGTGCGCAACGCCATCGTGGCCTATGCGGACGAGATGGCCAATGCGCTCTCCAAGGCCGCCTACAACATGATGATCTACGAGGTGCGCGATTACTGCTGCGGGCTGATCGACACGCAGGCGCGCATGATCTCGCAGAACCGCGGCGGCTTGCCGATCTTCCTCGCCGACCTCGGCGTGGCGGTGGCCGATGGCATCGAGCGCTACAGCCTCGACGGCTTTGCGCCCGGCGACGTCATCGTGATGAACCAGGGCGAGGTGTGCGGCCAGCATCTCAACAACGTGGTGGTCTATTCGCCCTGCTTCCACGGCGCGGAGCTGGTCGGCTTCGCCGCCAACCGCGCGCACTGGGTCGATATCGGCGGGGTGCGGCAGGGCTTCGGCTCCTATGGCTCGAGCGACATCTATGCCGAAGGCATCCAGATGCGCTCGCTGAAAATCTACGAAGCCGGCAAGCGCAACGAGACGCTGTGGCAGATCATCCGCGACAACGTGCGCTATCCGGATGCCGCGCTCGGCGACCTGCGCGCGCAGATCGCCTCTTGCCAGCTCGGCGCACGGCGCTACGGCGAGCTGATCGCACGCTATGGCCGCGAGACGGTCGAGGCCTGCATCGCCAGAGTCTGGGACCAGGCCGAGGCCGCGGCGCGCGCTGTGGTGGAGAAAATCCCCGACGGCACCTACGAGGCCGAGAGCTTCCTCGACAATGACGGCCGCACGCTCGACAAGCCGCTGCGCATCAAGGTCAAGGTGCAGGTGCGCGGCTCACAGATGACGGTCGATTACAGCGAGATGAACCCGCAGGTACCGGGCCCGCTGAACTCCGGCCGCTCCGGCGGCATCGCGGGCGCGCGCGTCGCCTTTAAGGCGCTCACCTCGCCGGACCTCGACGTCAACGAAGGCTGCTTCCGTCCACTCGATGTGGTGCTGCCGGATGGCACCATGCTCAGCGCCAAGCCACCATCGGCCATCGGCCTGTGGAGCATCGCGTTGCCCACGGTGATCGACACCATCCTGAAGGCGCTGGCGCCCGCGGTGCCGCACATGATCCCGGCGGCGCACAAGGGCGACATGGGCGGCTGCTCTTTCTTCGGCTTCCGCGACGACGGCTCGCGCTTCCTGCTGATGAATATCTTTGGCGGTGGCTGGGGCGGTCGGCCGGACGAGGACGGCGAATCTGCCTCCGTCTCTGTGTGCCAGGGCGACGTGCGCAACACGCCGGTCGAGCTGCAGGAGATCAAATATCCGGTGCTGGTCGAGACCCATGCGCTGCGTCCCGACTCAGGCGGCGCCGGACAGCATCGCGGCGGGCTCGGCGTCGAGCTGACCTACAAGCTGCTGCAGCGCTGCAAAGCCAACATCAATCTCGATCGCACGCGCGATCCGCCCTGGGGGCTGCATGGCGGCGGGGCCGGCGCCGTCAATGAATGCTTCATCCACCGCGCCGACGGAACCGAAACCGCGGTGAAGAAGGCCACCGAGATCGAGATCGCGCCGGGCGACCGCGTGACGTTCCTCACCGCAGGCGGCGGCGGCTATGGCGATCCGGGCAAGCGCCCGAACGACGCGGTCGAACGCGATATCGCATCCGGCGTCGTGACCAAACGGAACGCGTCATGATTGCCGACGACCGCAAGGCGCGCCTGCTGGAGGCCATGAAAGAGACCGGCCTCGACGTGCTGATGGTTTATGGCAACGCCTGGCAAGGCGACTACCTGCGCTACGCCACCAACTTCGGCATCATCGAAGGCCAGGCGCTGGCGTTGGTGCGCAACGACGGCCACGTCACGCTTTATCTCGACAGCCCGCTGGAGGTGGACCGCGCCGCGCTCGACTGTCCGGGCGTCGAGATTGTGCATGCACCCGATCTGGTTGGCGAAGTCGATCAAGCGTTGAACCGGCTGCGCAACCAGCGCTTCGGCGCGGCGCCGCAGCGGCTTATTCCGCGCCGGATCGCAGCGCGCGCCAAGGACATCAATCTCACCGATCAGACCGCCTTTGTCGATCGGCTGCTGATGGGCAAGCTCGACAGCGAAGTGGCCGCCGTGCGCAAGGCCGCGAAGCTCGCCGATGATGGCTATCGGGTGTTCATGCAGGCCGCCCGGCCCGGCCGCGCCGACTACGAACTGATCGCGGAGTGCGAAGCGTTCTTCCGCGCCAACGGCGTCGATGACAATTTCCAGATCATCGGCGTCGGCGGCGTCGAGGTGAAAGGTATGGCACCGCCCGGCGGCAAGAAACTCAAGCGCGGCGACATGGTGACGACCGAGCTGACGCCCTGCGTCGATGGCTATTACGCGCAGATTTGCCGCACGCTGGTGGTGGGCGAAACGACACCGGAGCAGCGCGGCGCGCATGCGCTGTGGCGCGAGTCGATGGAGGCCGGCATCGCCGCAGTGCGCGACGGCGTCATCGCCGCCGACATCGCCAAGGCGGAGAACGACGTGTTCCGCAAACACGGTATGGGCAAGTACACCACCAGCGAATTCACCCGCGTGCGCGGCCACGGCATGGGCCTGTTCGCCGACACCAAGCCGCACCTGCTGGAAAACGTCACCACCCGAATCGACGCCGGGATGACGCTGATCGTGCATCCCAACACCTATCATCCCGCTGTCGGCTACATGGTGCTGGGCGACGCCGTGGTGGTGACAAAAACCGGCTGCGACGTGCTGACCGGCACACCGCGCGAACTGTTCTCAGTTTCGGCTTGAGGTTCCGATGCGCCGCGGCCTGATGGAATGGAATCCGGATGAGCTGCCGATCGGCGCGCTCGAATCGCGCATCGCACGGCTGCGTGCCGCCATGAAGGATGCGGGCTTCGACGCCTTTGTGGTCTACACCAATCTGGTTCGCCCCAGCGCGGTGGCTTGGCTCACCGGCTTCACGCCGTATTGGTCGGAGGCGCTGTTGCTGGTGCCGCGCGACGGCAAGCTGGTGTTCGCGACCGCGCTATCGAACCGCGTGGCCGACTGGATTCGCTCCACCAATCCGGTGAGCGAAGTGACCAGCACGCCGAAGCCCGGCACGCTGATTGGCGAGCGGCTCGCCAAAGACGCACTCGTCAAGCGGGTTGGCGTGCTGGAATGGGACACGCTGCCGTCCGAGCTTGCCGACAATCTCGCGGCCGCCGCACCCGCCGTCGAATGGGCTGACGGCAGCGCGTTGTTCGCAAGCCTGCGCCGCGGCGTTGATGAGCCGGAGCGGCGGATGCTGGCGCGGGCCGACAAGCTTGCGGTCGCGGCGCTCGTCGAGAGCAACGCCAGGGACGCCGGCACGCTCGTGGGCTTGATCGAGCAGCACGCGCGACTCGGTGGCGCGGAAGAAGCCTACATTCACGTCGCGCCCGATCTGGTGGCCGACCGGCGCTTGCTGCGCACATCGCAGTCTATTCCGTTAGCGGAGCGCTTCGCGGTGCGCGCTTCGGTTGCCTACAAGGGAAGCTGGGTGCGGCGCACACGTACATTCGCAGCCGATGGCAGCACTGCAATTGCCGATACGTGGTTCGGCGATATCATGCGCGCGATTGAGGCTGGCAAGCCGTTGGGCGCACAAATTCAGTCGGCGATCAAGAAGCTTTCCGGTGCACAGCTCGTGAGCTGGATGGCGGAAAGCTGCGTCGGCAGCTATCCGCTGCAGGCCGTCGCCTCGTCACGCGTACCCGGCAAGGATGTTATCTCCGACGGGCAATTCCTGGTACTGACCGTTGAGCTTACGGTCGACGGCAATCCGTGGATCGGCGCTGCGCCGCTGATTGTGGGCAATCGAGTCTCTGAAGCGCGGCAACCTCTGCGTCATTCCGGGGCGCGCCGTAGGCGCGAGCCCGGAATCCAGATGCACACGCCGAGTCCTTGTCTGGATTCCGGGCCCCGCGCTACGCGCGGTCCCGGAATGACAGCGGAGAGTCTTAAGTGTGCTGTGCTTCGCTCAACGGGATGTCACGCATCGTGCTGGGCGCGAACAGCTCTTCGAGCTTGATCCGCCGATCGGTCAGGCCGTGCTCATGGGTGTATTGCAGCAGCGCCTCGATGGTCGGGCGGTTCTGCTCGATGCCGTAAGGATACCAGTCCTCGCCGATGATTTTCTTTTCTTCCTCGATCATCGGCTGCAGCCAGGCGAATGACGCCTTGGGTGAGCCGGCGTCGGAAATGCTGCGATAGCAATGCTCCTTGGCGCGGCACAGCGCCTGATAAAGATTGAGCGCCACCCACGGATCGCGGTCGTAGATCGAGCGCTTGATCACCACCGTGTGCATGATCGGATAGATCTTGGTGCGCCGGTAATAATCCTTTTCCATCTCGGCATAGTTCGGGAACAGGCGTGCCACCTTCTTGGAGCCGCGCCGGAATGACAGCGGATTGTTCGCCGTGATGATGAAATCGATCTCGCCACGCTCCAGCAGATCGCCGAGCTCGGTGCCGGCCGGCGCCTGCGTCAGCTTGATGTCAGACGGCAGCTTGCGGCCGAGCCGGTCGGCGCGGCCCTGCACCCACTCGACGTCGCTTGGCTTCACGCCGAACTCGTGCTGCATCAGCCCGCGCATGTAGACGGCGGCGGTCATCGAATACTCCGGCACGCCACCGCGCTTGCCCTTGAGATCGGCGCCGCTCTTGATGCCCCTCTCGGTGTTGATGAAGAAATAGCCGTGGCGGAACACGCGCGACGGATAGACCGGGATGGCAATGAACGGCGATTTGCCGCTCGCCACCAGCGTTGTGTAGTTCGACAGCGACATCTCGGAGGCGTCGAACTCCTGAAACTGGAGTTGCCGCCAGAAAATCTCCGCCGGCTGCATGGTGAGGTAGTTGAGATCGATGCCGTCGGCCTGGATGGTGCCGTCGCGCAGCGCTTGGGTGCGATCGTAGGGGCCGCAGGCGAAGGTCAAGCGAAGATTGGACATGAATGATCCTGACTGGGGCGCGGGGCCCAACTCATTCTGTTGGTGTCATCGCCCGCGAAAGCGGGCGATCCAGTAACCTCGGAGATTGCTGGATGCCCCGCTCCCCGCCTTCGCGGGGACAAGCTTCGCGGGGCATGACAGCCGAAGTGTGGGCGGTATTGCCGGGTCACACCGCCTTCAGGTGCGCGTCGCGGCGCTTGTAGAGCTCGTCGTCGGCGTAGCCCATGGCCTCCGGCCGCGCGCGGCCGATCATCACCTGGAAGTACACCGGCTCAAGGCTGTCATTCTGATAGCCGTGGATCACGCCGGCCGGGCACGCGATGCACTCCCACGGCCCGAGCCGCGTGGTGATGCGCTTGCCGGTCTCATCCTCGACGAACACATCGAGATGGCCTTGCAGCACAAAGAAACACTCTTCGACCTCGTGGGTGTGCGAGGCGTTGCCCTGACCCGGCTCGACATACATGATCGAGAGCGTGAAGTTCTTCGCCGGGATCACCGTCGGATCGTCGTGCTTGCCGGAGCCGCCGGCGCCGATGAAGCGGTGCTGCGCGCGCTTGAAGCCTTCGATCTTGGCATCCTCGAACGCGGCCCAATCGGCGCGCTTTTCTTTGAAGCGGCCAACAAAGCGCTGCATGATTTCCTCGACCGGAACGCCTTCCAGTTCCTTCGGGCGCGGATGGCGAGCGATGCTCATGGGAGACTCCTGTCGATTGCGATTGCTGAGGCGAATCTAGGCTTGGCGCGCAAGCGGCGTCAACGCGGGCCCAAGGCCCCTTATTCCGCCGCCTTCTGCTGGCCGGCCTGCACCAGTTCCCAGATATACGTCGGCGACAGCGGCAGCGCGCGCGGCTGCACGCCAAACGATTGCAGCGCATTGGCCACCGCGTTCGCCATGCAACCGCCAGCGGCGACGATGCCGCCCTCACCCGCGCCCTTGGCGCCGAGCGGGTTGATTGGCGACGGGTGGTCGTCGGTCACGATGCAGCGCAGGTTCGGGAAGTCGCTGGCGAGCGGCAGCAGATAATCGGCCAGCGTGCCGGTGAGGAATTGGGCCTGCTCGTCGTATTTCAGGTCTTCCAGCACGGCGCCCCCGAGACCCTGCACCAGCGAGCCGATCACCTGGCCGCGCAGCGTCAGCGGATTGATGGCGCGCCCGACGTCCTGCACCACCAGATAGTCGAGGATTTCGATGTGGCCGAGCTTGGCATCGACGGTGATGTGGGTCGCGTGGGAGCCATAGCTGTAGGTGTGCTTGTGGTTGAGGAACGCACTCTCGGCGGTCAGGCCCGCGAACTCGCCGAGCGGCAGCGAGAAGCCGCCGGCGACCACCTTGTCGACGTCGAGCGTGACGCTGGACTCGGCGCAGCCGAGCCGCTTGCCCGCCGCCTGACGTAGCGTCGCCATGAACTTCTCGGTGGCGACGAGCACCGCCGAGCCGCCCATCACCACCGAGCGCGAATGATAGGCGCCGTAGCCGTCGCTCACCGTGTTGGTCGAGCCGTGATAGACGTGGCGGATGCGCTCGATCGGAACCTCGAGTGCGTCGGCGGCGATCTGCGCATAAATCGTCTCGACGCCCTGCCCGACCGACGACGTGCCCATGAACACCGTGATGGTGCTGTCGCGGTTGATCTCGAGCCGCGCCGATTCCTTCGGGCCGGCGGCGCCACCCTCGATGAAACACGCGACGCCAACGCCATGATACTTGCCGCCGACCAGCTTGCCGCCAAGCTTGCTCTTCTCGCTCCAGCCGAACTCCTTGAGGCAGAGATCGAGTGTCGCGTGATAGTCGCCCGAGTCGGTCTGGTCGTGCGCGTTGGTCGGCTGCGCCGTTGCGAGCTTGTAGGGATGCTCGGCCTTGCTGATGAGATTGCGCCGGCGCATCTCGACACGGTCGATGCCGAGATCGGCGGCGACCATGTCGAGGAGCCGCTCCATGTAGAAGCAGCCCTCGAAGCGCCCGGGCCCGCGATAGGTGCCGACCGGCGTCTTGTTGGTCATCCAGAGATGCGAATCGACCTTGTGATGCGGGACGCGATACGGCCCGGTCATGAACTGCGGCGCGTTGCGCGCACCGACCGCGCCGTTGGTGCGCATGTAGGCGCCCATGTCGGTGTGGACGTCGCCACGGACTCCGATGATGGTGCCGTCGCGGTTGCAGGCGATCTCAAGGTCCGCCTCGGTCTCGCGGGCGTGGTTCATCGCCATCAGGTTTTCGCGGCGGTCCTCGATCCATTTTACCGGGCGGTTGATGTGCTTCGCGGCGAACGGAATCAGGAAGTCTTCCGGGTAGAACTCGCCGCGCGCGCCGTAGCCGCCGCCGACGTCGTTCTCGATCATCTCGATGTCGGACTCGGCGAGGCCGATCTGCTTCGCCAGGATCCGGCGGTTGAAGAACGGCACCTTCGCGGCGCCCGACACCGTGAGCTTGTTCTTCGCGGCGTCCCATTCGGCCATCACGCCGCGCGGCTCCATGGTCAGGCCGTAGTGGCGGCCGGTGCGCAAATTTTCGCGGCGCGTGTAAGGCGCGTCGCGAAAGGCGGTGTCAGCGTCGCCCTTGCGCGCCTCGAACATCAGCGAGCGGTTGGTGCCGGTCGGCTCGAATAGGATGCTCTCGTTCTTCTGCGCCGCCCGCCAGGTCGCGACCGGCGGCAGATCCTCGATCTCGACGGCAATGTGTTCCAGCGCGTCCTCGCCGACGGCAACGCTCGAGGCGAGCACCACGGCGATCGGTTCGCCGACGTAGCGCACCTTGTCGTAGGCGATGACCGGCTGCTCGAACGGCTTGAACTCCGGCAGCGGCTGCAGGCGCATCGGCACGATCGGCACGCCGGCGGGATAATCCGTGAAGTTCATGTCCTTCGCGGTGATGACCGCGTGCACACCGGGGATTTTCAGCGCCGCCGAGGTATCGACCGATTTGAGCCTTCCGTGCGCCACCGAGCTGCGCAGAATCACCGCGTAGAGCAGCCCCGGAACGGTGAGATCATCGACGTAGATGCCGCGGCCGCGCAGGAAGCGCAGGTCTTCGCGGCGCTCGATCGACGCGCCGATGAAGGTGTTCTTCATAGGCGGACTTTCACGGCGTTGTCTTCTTGTAGGCCGATCGCGCGTCGAGCACCGCCTCGACGATCGCGATATAGCCGGTGCAGCGGCAGATGTTGCCCGAGAGCACCTCGCGCACCCGGTCGGCGTCGCAGTCCGGCTCTTCGGTCAGCAGCGCGTGTGCCGTGGTGATGAAACCCGGCGTACAGAAACCGCATTGCAGCGCGTGGTGCTTGCGGAAGGATTTCTGCAGCGGCGTCAGGTCGTCGTCGTTCGACAAGCCTTCAACGGTGACGACCTTCGCGCCCTCCGCTTGCACCGCCAGCATCAGGCAGGAGCGCACCGCATCGCCATCCACCAGCACGGTGCAGGCGCCGCAGACGCCGTGCTCACAGCCGACGTGGGTGCCGGTGAGGCGCAGGTGATGACGCAGGCAATCGGCCAGCGTCAGCCGCGGCTCGACGTCGACTGAAACCGGCTTGCCGTTGACTTCGAATTTGACTGGCATGGCGCTCACCCAGCCGCGCTTTTCAGCGCGCGTTCGACCATCGTGCCGGTGAGCGAACGGCGATAGGCGGCGCTGGCGTGGATGTCCTCCTGCGGCTCGACCGCGGCACTCGCTGCCGCGGCGGCCTTGGCGATGGTGGCTTCGTCGATGGCGCTGCCGTTGAGCACCGCCTCCACCGGCTTGAGGCGCCGCGGCCGATCGCCAACACCGATCACACCGACATGCGCGTTGGATGCTTTGCCACTCTTATCGAGGTCATAGAACAAGGCAGCACCCGCCATCGCAAAATCGCCGCGCCGCCGCGCAAATTCCTGGAAACCGGAGCGGCGGCTCGCGGGCCATGCTGGAAGCCTTACTTCGGTGATGATCTCGTCGGGCTGCAGCGCCGTGGTCAGCGCGCCGAGGAAAAAGTCGGCGGCCTTGATGATGCGCGCGCCGGCTTTGCCCATCACCGCAATCTCGGCGTCGCAGGCCACCGCGATCCCGGGCATCTCGGCTGCCGGGTCGGCATGCGCGATGCTACCGCCAACGGTGCCGCGGTTGCGGATCTGGTAGTGCGCCACATGCGCGATCGCGGCCTTTAACAACGGATGCGCCGCATCGAGCCGGTCGTCATCCTCGATGTCGCGCCAGCGCACCAGCGCGCCGAGCCGCACACCGTCAGCGGAAATCTTGATCTCGCCGAGACCCGACAGCTTGCGAAGATCGACCAGCAGCGTCGGCTGCGCCACGCGGAACGCCATCATCGGCAGGAGGCTCTGTCCGCCGGCCAGCGCCTTGGCCTCGCCATCGTGCGAGGCGAGCAGCTTAACCGCTTCGCTCAAGCTCGTCGGACAGGCGTATTCGAAGGGCGGCATTTTCATAGGACGCGGCGGCCTTCGAGCGATGCGGGACCAAGCTTGCTGCGATCTACTATTGCCGTGCGCCAGAGGCTCGTCAACGCGCTGGCCGCACAGATACTATGAGAGGGCGGCATGGCGCCGCATTTCATTGGAGACCCTATGCCCCTGCCCTTGAGCCTGTCCGTCTGCAACTACGACCGCACCGCTGCGCTGTTCGATGGCCGCGTGCAGATCGAGGGCTGCGAGGTGTTCGCGGTGCCGAACGAACCGGAGGAATCATTCCACCGCGCGTTCAAGTTCCAGGAGTTCGACGTCACCGAAGTGTCGATGTCGAGCTACCTGATGACGACGGCGCGCGGCGACGCGCATTACGTCGCGGTGCCGGCCTTCGTGTCGCGGCTGTTCCGCCACAGCGGCATCTACGTCCGCACCGACCGCGGCATCAAGCGCGCCGAAGACCTCAAGGGCAAGACCATCGGGTTGCCGGAATACCAGATGACCGCGAACGTCTGGATTCGGGGCACGCTGGAAGAGGAACACGGCGTCAAGCCGCGCGACATCCATTGGCGGCGCGGCGGACTGGAAGACGCCGGCCGCGAGGAACGCGCCACCATCAAGCTGCCGGCGGATATCGACCTGCAAGCGGTGCCGCACGACCGCACGCTGTCCGACATGCTGGAGAAGGGCGAGATCGACGGGCTGATCTCGGCACGCGCGCCGTCCTGCTTTCTGCGCGGCGCGCCGAATGTGGCGCGGCTGTTTCCGGATTATCCCGCGGCCGAAGAGGCCTATTACAAAAAGACCAAGCTGTTCCCGATCATGCACGCCATCGGCATCCGCAAGTCGCTCGCCGAAAAGCATCCGTGGCTCGCGGTCAGCGTCTACAAGGCGTTCCTGAAAGCCAAAGCGCTGTGCATGCACGAGCTCGGCCAAATCGGCCATCTCGCGGTGTCGCAACCGTGGAGCGTCTACGAGCACGAGCGCTTGCAGAAGCTGATGGGCGAGGATTATTGGAGCTACGGCGCGGAAGCGAACAAGCACGCGCTGGAAACGCTGGCGCGCTATTCGTTCGAGCAAGGTCTCTCGGTGCGCCAGGTGCCGCTGGCGGAGATGTTCGTGAAGTCGACATACGATTTGTCGAAGATTTAGCTCACTGGCTCACCAATACGACACCCACCGCCACAAGCACGGCCGCACCGCCCTTGAGCACGAACTCGCGCGCCGAGAGATTTTCGCGGCTCAGCTTGGGGAACAGCAGCGTCAGCATCACGCCGATGGCGAAGACGAACAGCGTCGTGGTCGAGCCGATGGCCTGCACGATCGAGATCGGCGCAAACAGCAGCGCGTAGCGGTTGGCAAGCCCGCCGCCGAGGTTGATCAATTCGTTCGACGCATTGATCGCCAATAGCGCGCCGCCGTTCTTGCGCAACAGCTCGAAAAACTGCCTGCGATAGTGCGGGATGCAAAGGAACACCACACCGAATACGGCCTCGCCGGCAAACATCCAGAACGCGGTGGCCCAGAACTCGTGCCGCACCGCGAATATCTTGAAGATCAGCGTCGAGAGCGACAGCACAAAACCGCAGGCCAGCATCAGCAGTGCCAGCCGCCAGCGGAACGGCTCGCGCCGGCCCCCACCGCCGACCGATACCAGCAGCACGCCGAGCACGATCAACGCGCCGCCCGCGAACTGCGTCACGTTCAGCGTTTCGCCGAGCACCAGATAGCCGAGCCCATAGCCGAACAACGGCGACGCCTGGAAAAACGGCGCCACCACGGAGGCCTCATGGCCTTGCAGCGCATTCAAATAAAAGATGATCGCGCCCATGTAGAGCACGCCGGAAAGCGACATCAACGCGATGCTGAACGCATCGCGATGCAGCACGTCCGGCTCGAACACCGCGATCACCGGCATCAGAAAAAGGCCCATGAGCGCGGTGAACAGCAGCAGCACCACAACGTCGGTGTGCTTGAAGTAGCGCTCGACCAGGTACTTGTCCAAATGCGTCGAGATCGCCCACAGTACCGGGCCGCAGAGTGCGAAAACGAGCCAGCTCATGAGCGCGTTGTGGCATGCTCTGGCAAGCACGTCACGCCTTGACGCGCCGGTCTTGATCGGCCTCATGGTGAGGAGCGCAGCGGAGCTGCGCGTCTCGAACGTCGCAAGTCGGGTTTACCCGACTTGCGCACTAAACATTTCCGATCTCGGGCAAGCCCGAGATCGGCGGCCGCCTCCATCCTTCGAGACGCGCTTCTTCGAAGCGCTCCTCAGGACGAGGCGGATCGAAGTTGCGAAGCAGGAGATAGACAGCAATGCGTGCGGTCGTGGTCCGCGAATTCGGCGACATCGATCAGGCGTCGCTCGGCGATATGCCAAAGCCCCAGCCGAAGGACGGCGAGGTGCTGCTCGAAGTGCACGCCACGGCGGTGAACTTCGTCGATCTGGTGATGATGAGCGGCAAGTATCAGTTCAAGCCTGCGCTGCCATTCATTCCGGGCAAGTTGCCGGTCGGGGTCGTGGCAGCGGTCGGCAACGGGGTGACGAACTTCCGTGCCGGCGACCACGTACTGATGATGGCGGAGTCCGGTGGCTTTGCCGAATTCTGCACGCTCGCCGCAAACCAGTGCGTGAAAATCCCGCCGGCGCTGCCGTTCACCGAAGCAGCCTCAATGGCGCTGGTTTACGACACCGCTTACTTCGCGCTGAAAGAGCGCGGCCGCATTCAGCCTGGCGAAACCGTGCTGGTGCTCGGCGCGACCGGTGGCGTCGGCCTCGCCGCGGTCCAGCTGGCCAAGGCCATGGGCGGTAAGGTTCTGGCCGCAGTCGCAAGCCCCGATAAGACCGACATCGTGCGCGCGGCCGGCGCCGACGCCATCGTCGACCTTTCGACGCCCGATCTGCACGAAAGCCTGCGCCAGCAGGTGTTTGCACAGACCGACAAGAAGGGCGTCGACATCATCATCGACATGCTGGGCGGCGACATTTTCGACGCTGCGGTGCGGGCGCTGGCCTGGAACGGACGGCTGGTGGTGATCGGCTTTGCGTCCGGCCGCATCCCGTCGCTGAAGATGAACTACGTGCTGGTAAAGAACATCGAAGTGAGCGGCATGCAGATTAGCGACTATCGCAAGCGCCGCCCGGCCGACATGCAGGCCTGCTTCAAGGACATCTTCGCCTGGCACGCGGCTGGCAAATTGAAGCCGCTGCCGACCAAGGTCTATCCGTTCGAGCAATTCGCCGAGGCGATGCGCGCCATCCGCGACCGCACAGTGCGCGGCCGCGTGGTGCTGACAATCAAGAGCTGATTGGATTTGCGTGCCGGGGGCTATACGCCACCGGCGTCGAGCTCTCCCCCGTTGTGTGAAGGCTGCCGGCGTCCCAGCCCGGTTTGGAGTTCGTCCACCAGATTGCGAAGCCGCTCAACGGCTTTCAGATCGAAGCAATCGTTCGCGATCCTGGCGAGACGTTCCGCAACAGACTGCAACGCATGTACATCAGTGACATCAGTCATCGGGCCCACTCCAAGTTCACGTGGCCCTCCCCGCATGTTTTTTGACATGAGTCGCTAACACAGACAATTTGAAATTTTCGCGCTTAAGTTCCTGTGTGGCCTAACGAACCCAGGATCCGCGTATCATTTTGGGACGCGGCGGACCTAACCCAATACCACCGGGCGCGATACCCCGAGCGGAAATCTCAGGCGCCGTCTGCATTCTGGCGCCGGAGATCAATTGACGAGACCGCGCTCAGAATCCCGGCAGCCGCGGCGCGCGGTCGAAGTGTACGCCTTCGAGCGCGAGCAGCTGCTGCTTGGTCTTGGTGCCGCCATAGGCCGAGAAGCCGCCAAGCTTGTTGCCGGCCGCGAGCACGCGGTGGCACGGAATGACGATCGGCACCGGATTGCGGCCCATCGCTTCGCCGACGTCGCGCGCGCCCTCCCAATCGGCCGCGCCGAGCTCCTTGGCGAGCGCGCCATAGGTTGTGGTGTGGCCGAAACCAACGGTGCGTAGCGCGGTGTAAAGCTTGCGGCGGAAATCGTCCATGCCGGCGAGATCGACCGCGACCGCGGAGAAGTCCACCGGCTCGCCCGCGAGATAGCGTTGAATGTCGGCGACCAGAGCCGCGATCGCGGGCGGCGGCTCGGCAGCGCCGAGACTTTTAGATTTATCCACGATGCGTTTTTCAGTTTCGGCGCGATCCTTCTCCGGCAGCGTCACGGCCACGAGGCCGTGTGTGCTCCAGGCAACGCCACAGATGCCAATCGCGGTTTCAAACAGATGGTGGCGGGTCGTGGTTTCAGCGGTCATGGTTCGTAATTTAGGACTGCGCCCGCGCTCTGCCCACCCGATTTATCGGGTCTGGTTCCGGCGGAACGGCGGCCGTATCCGCGGCGTTTCTCTTGTGAGGGCGAGCCAAAGGGAACCGCGAAGGAACCACCCCATGTCCGACCTGCACCACGATCAGCCGCGCAACCCGTTGCAGAAGATCGAGCAGCAACACGATGAATCCAACACCATGCTGGCGATCCTGTTTGCCGGCATCGGCTCGCTGTTCATTGCCGGGATTATCGGCGCGTTCATCTACGCCAAAGACACCAACCCGGTCACCGCGCAAGCGCCAAGCGCTCCGACTGCTGCCGCGCCGGGCAGCACTGGACCGAGCACCACCGGATTCGCGACGACCGGCTCCAACAACTGCAACGTCCCGGCACGGACGCGCGACCAAGACGTCAACCAGATGGGCGATCCGCTTTCGCCGCAGGCGCGATAACGCGGCAAACGGCTTGGGGCGGCCTTTGATTGGCGCGGCCTTTTGACTGACATCTGACGGGCGTCGCGCAGCGGCACCCGGTCCGCGGACTTTGATTGCGACCACCCTCCATCCCGATCCCGGCTACAACACAAGTGATTCGCGCGACAGGCCGCATCGGCCTGCTGCACGACCACCCATCCCGCAACCCGACGCCAGGAGGCTTTCGCATGACGACGCACGGAAACGCCATCGCCATCGTTTTGCTCGCGGCGCTCGCGCTGCTGGGCGGCAGCGCGCCGAGCCAAGCCGCCAGCCCCGGCCAGATCAACGCCGATGTGAACGCTACAATCGACCGGCTTCACAAGAATTTCCCCGGCACGCGCGACCTGTCCAAGCGAGCGGCCGGCATCCTGGTGTTTCCGAGCATCATTAAGGCGGGGGCCGGCATCGGCGGCGAATATGGCGAGGGCGCGCTGCGGATCGAGGGGCGCACGGTCGCCTTCTACAGCTCCGTTTCGGCCTCGGTCGGCTTTCAGTTCGGCGCGCAGTCGCGCGCCATCGTCATCATGTTCATGACGCGCGAAGCGCTCGAGCGCTTTCAGCGTCTCGATGGCTGGAAGGTCGGCGTCGATGGCTCGGTCGCTATCATCACGGTTGGCGCCGGCGGGTCGATCGATACCGCCAAGATCGCGAGCCCGGTGATCGGCTTCATGCTCGACCCGAAGGGGCTGATGTACAATCTGACGCTGGAAGGGTCGAAGATCAGTAAGATGAACAAGTAGCGGCGATTTGTAGCGACGTCATCGCGCGCGACGTTCACCCGGCCTCGTCCCTTGGTTCGGCAGCAGACCGTAATGCTTGGCGCCGCTTAGGGCACGCAGGCCGCAGGCAACTTGGCCGCGTAATCGGCGATGCCCCCGGGCGTCGTCACCCACACTTTGTCGAATCCCGGATGCTTCATGAGCGTTTGCAGGGCTTGGCGCACCTGCGCGAGCCGGAACGGCTGACCCGTGCAGAACGTGTGCATCGAGATGGCGAACACCAGTGACTGTTTCTCCGAAAGCCGCAGCATTTCCTCGAACTGATCGAGGATCATGCGATGGAAGTCCGTCGCGGGCTGGGCACGGCTGAGCATCGTCGGCGTATCGTTGATTTCGGCCGGATAGGGCACCGACATGATGCGGCCCGCGCGCGTCTTCATCCAGAACGGCTGATCGTCGGCCGGCCAGTCCATCAGGAACGTATAGCCGTTCTCCTGCAGCAGGTCGGGAGTGACCGCCGTCTCTGAAATCCACGGTCCCATCCAACCATAGGGACGTCGCCCGCAACTCTCGGCCAGCGTCTTGGTCGCGTGCGCGATCATCGCGGCCTCGGTCGCCTCATCCATGTCGGATTGGCGCTCGGAGTTCGTATAGCCATGGCCGATCACTTCGTCGCCACGCTTACGAATGCGCGCGGCGATCTGCGGCATCTCCTCGCAGACCGAAGCATTGAGCAGATGGCACATCGGCAGCTTCAATTCGTCCATCAGATCGAAAATGCGCCAGATGCCGACGCGCAGACCGTAGTCGCGCCAGCCGAAATTGCGAACATCGGGCTGGGGGCCGAGCGCCGTCGGCGTATGGCCGAGGCCTTCGCCAAAGCTGAAATGCTCGACATTCAGCGCGCAATAGAAGGCCAGGCGCTTATTGCCTGGCCACACGAAGTCTTGCCGCTCGGTGATCGGCGAATAGACGTAGCGATTGTGTTTCTTCAGTTTCATGGCGCGCGAGCCTTATGGCTTCGATGTAACACTGCGCGATCATGCCGCGTCACGCGCAGGCTGTCATGCCCCGCGAAAGCGGGGCATCCAGTAACCGCGGCGACCTCAGAGATTCACACGACTGTCCGTGAATACTGGATCGCCCGCTTTCGCGGGCGATGACAGCTCCGGCGCTGCTTGCCGAGGCTGCGAGCCAAGGCCTCGACGTCGATCCGGTGGCGGCGATCAACGCGTCACGTTAGAGCGAGTGCTAGGCGTTCCGCGCAGCCCCCGCGCCGGCGCCGGCGATGCGGCCGAACACGGCGCCGGACATCAGCCCCGAGCCACCCGGATAGTTGAAATAGAAAATGCCGCCGACCAGTTCGCCAGCCGCGTAGAGGCCGGGGATCGGGTTCATGTCGGAGTCGATCACCTGGCCGGTGTCCGGATCGATGCGCACGCCGCCGAAGCTGAACGACACGCCGCAGCCGACCTGATAGGCCTCGAAGGGCGCTTGATCGATGGTGTTGGCCCAGTTCGACTTGTTGATGTCGAGACCGACCGTGCTGCGGCCGTCCTTGACGTTCGGATTGAACGGCACGTCCTTCTTCACCGCGGCGTTGTACTTCTTGATCTCGTCGAGGAACGCAGGCGCGTTGACGCCTTCGAGCTTGTGGGCGAACTCCTCGATGGTGTTGGCCGACACCTTGCTGACGCGCTTGATGCGGTATTCGTCGCGCAGCATCGGCACGATTTTGCCGTCGAACACCTGCCAGGCAAAGTTGTTGGGCTGGCGCAGCACCACGGCGCCGTACTTGGCATAGGTGTAGTTGCGGAAGTCGGCGCCCTCATCGACAAAGCGCCGGCCGGTGGCATTGATCAGGATGCCCCACGGATAACTGTGCTTCTGGAAATTGTCGCCGACCGAGAGGTCGCCGAACTCAGGCGCGTTGTAGTCCCACTGCACCGCGTGCGAGCCCGACCAATTGCCGAAGCTCGATGCGCCGATCGCCAGCGCCATGTTGATGCCGTCGCCAGTGTTGTAGGGCGTGCCGCGCACCTTCGCGAGCTCCCAGCCCGGGCCGAGATATTTTGTGCGCATCTCGGCGCTCGACTCGAAGCCGCCGCAGGCGATCACCACCGACTTGCACTTGATCTCTTCGATGCGGCCGTTGGCCTTCACCTTGACGCCGCGCACCAGGTTGCCGTCGTAGATCAATTCGAACGCGCGCGTACCGTAGACGATCTCGATGCCCTGCTTCTCGGCGAGCTTAAGGTGCTGATCGACCAGGCCCGGACCGCCGCCCTTGGATTCCACCGTGAGGCCGCCCCAGAACTTGAACTTGCCGTCGATCAGATAGGCCTGGCGGCCCCAGATCGGGTCGAACTTCATACCCTTGGAATGCAGCCAGCGCATCGCGTCACGCGAACGGCCGACCAGGCGGTCGCACAGGTCGCCGTCGGTCCGATAGTTCGTGATACGGAACATGTCGTCGTAGAACTGGTCCTGCGTATAGGTGCCGAAGTCACTGCGCTCGACCTCGGCGGCGGTCAGGTCTGGCATGATGGCCTTGAGATCGTCGACGCCGTCATAGACGCAACGGAATGCGCCTGCGGTGAAGCGCGAGTTGCCGCCCATCAGTTCCTTCGGCGCGCGCTCGATCATCAGCACGCTCGCGCCCTTCTCGCGCGCCGCCAGCGCCGCGCAAAACGCGGCGTTCCCGGCGCCAACCACCACAACATCCCACTTGTCCGCCACGATTCAATCCTCCCACGCGGCCTTTGGCCGCCCGATGTCAGGCACAACCCGCCAAATCGCTCCTGTCGTGTCAAGGCCGGAACGCCCGCGCCTTCGGTGCTTCCAGCCAAGCGGCACATTGCCAGCCGCAAGATGCTGCCTTATGGATATGCAACCTGCATCTGCAAGCCGAAAGGCATCGGGGGAGGGCAGATTGGGGAAGCAAATCGCCATCGCGATCGGCGTCCAGCACGCTGGGCGGCTGACGGAGCTGCCGGGCGCCGTGAACGGCGCCAAGGAATTCCAAACTTGGGCCCAGCAACGGGGCTACGAGACCCACCTCGTCACCGACGATGCTGGACCGGTCACCGTCCAGAACCTCAAGGACCTGATCAAGGGCATCGTCGACGCCGGCAACGCCGAGCGCCTCCTGATCTATTTCGGCGGTCACGGCATTGAGCCGGTCGTCGGCGCGCAGTATTGGCTGCTATCCGGCTGGGAGAATGACAGCAATGAAGCCGTCAACGTCAACCTGTCGTCGAGCAACGCCAGACGATCCGGCATCCGTCAGATCGGAATCTTCGCAGATGCGTGCCGCTCCACGGTGAACGGCGCCTCGTCAGTCGGCGGCGCAAGCATCTTCCCAAAATCGCAGGCCACGGCGGGAAAGCTTCCACAGTGGGACAAGTTCTTTGGTTCGCGGCCCGACGAAGAGGCACAGGAAGTTTCGACCGCCGATGCCGCCAAAGCCTATGGCATTTTCACGCGATGCGTGATGCAGGCGCTGAACGGCGCTGCTGAAAAGGCAAAAGAGATTCGTCCCGGCGCCATGCCGCCGCACGTCGTGACGTCTCAGGCCCTCGCCAACTATCTCGAGGAGGCTGTGCCGCTGGAGAGCGGCCGGACGCCCGGCGCGAAAGTGCAATCTCCCGAGGTCATCTCCGGCTGGCGGACGCCACCAAGCGATGTGTACATCGGCTTTGATGAAACAACACAGCCCGGCTCCGGCGCTGATATCGAACTAAGAACCGTGCGCGACTTTCTCCCGCTGCGAAAAGCGCCAAACGCCAATGCACTAGAAATTCAATTGCTGCCGCCGAACGAGCTTGTCAGGACAATCCAAGACGTCGACGGCACCTGGTGCGAAGTCGAAAATGCTGACTCATTGCCGCGATGGCGGGGATTTGTGCAACACGAAGGCCTCGATAATCTCTCAACCGAAGCATCTGGGGCTGCGGCCCGTCAAAACGTCAAAGATGCGAGACGCGCTGCAGACGCGGCTGTAGCGAAAAACGAACGGATCTTTGCCGCCGGGGAGGGTCGCGAAACCTTTGAGACTCAGCAAGGGTTGAGCATCATCGATGCGCGGCCCGTCGCCATCGCAATGCGCCCAGGCGAGCAGGGCGACCTATTCCTAGAGCGCGGAGCCTGGCACATCCGCGGGCATGGCGGCGAGCCACAGCCGGTGGCTATTGAGCTCGACAACGGAAACTGGATCGGTAGCTGCATCCTGCCGCACTTTGTCGGCACTATTGTCGTGCATGGTCATGTCGCCGCGAGCGTGAACTATGCGCCATCCAGGAATGGGCCATTCCCTCGAGAGTCCTTCCGTGAGATCGCGCCGTTACTCAACCGCTGGACCGCGTTGATGCAGCAGGGGCGGTATGGGGACTACGCAGAGCTTGACCGTGCTGCGAACGGCCTCAGGCAATACAAGCACAGCAACCCGTCGCTCGGAATTCTCGCCGCCTACGCCTATGAACGCGCCGCCAATCTAGAACAGATCGATGACATCGCCCGATGGTTCGTCGAAATGGGGCAGCCCGTGCCGTTCGACGTGGCGCTGCTGTCGACCGGCACGGTCACCAGGACTGGCAATAGGCTCACCATTTCGGTCTCGGATGGACGCAATGGTCAGGTCGCGGGTGCATTCCCGCTGCTGGCCCAAGGCTGGTCGTTCCTGGATGGCGACGACGAAAGCAGCACACCGGCACTCCTAGCGCTGCGTCCAGGACTGCTGCCTGGATTATGGACCACGTTCCGCGCCGAGGAAGGCCGCCGGCTCGCAGCGCTGCTGAGCGGAGGGACACTATGATACGGATGGTATTCGTTCACGGCATGCGGCAGGAGGGCAAGAACCCTGCCGAGCTCCGCAAGGTCTGGCAAGACGCGCTGACCGCAGCATGGACTCGCGACGGGCTCCCAGCTCCGCAGTACACGCTTGAGATGCCGTTCTACGGCGACGTCCTCAACGAACTCACCGAGGCGGTGCGTGGCGGCCCCAGCGCGGTGGTCACCCGCGGCGAAGGCGGACCACTGACGTTCACTCCGCTCGAAGAGGAATTGATTCGGGCGATGGCAGCCAAGAAAGAGATCATGCCCACCGGGCAAAGAATTACCGACGCCGAGGTGCGCGCCGAGTTGGGACAGGAAGTGGTGACACGCGGGCCCGCCAATTGGGAATGGGTGCAAGCGATCGGACGCCTGTTGGAACGCCAGGTGCCGGGATTGGGCAACTTTGGACTCAAATTCGTTCGGCAAGTCGACGCCTATCTGACAAGGCCGCACATTCAAAAGGCTGTCGACGACATCGTCGGTCCCAGTCTCACGCAGGGCCGTACCATTGTGGTGGCACACTCGCTGGGCACGATTGTCGCCTACCGCCTGTTGCGCTATGCGACTCAAAGCGTGGATGTGCCGTTGTTCATGACCCTTGGCTCGCCGCTCGGGATCGAGACAGTCAAGAACAATCTACAGCCGCCGCCGCGGCAGATTCCGGCAGGCGTGACAAAATGGCTGAATGGCGTCGATGAACGGGACTACGTAGCGCTCGTTTCGCGCCTGGGCGGGACCTCGTTTGCCGCCAACATCGAGGACATTATCGATATACACAATCGCCAGTCCGATGCGCATTTCATTGTCGATTATCTTTCGGACACGAGAATTTCGCGCCGGATTCACACGGCCCTGCAGTAAGCACCGGCAAGCTACTTCGGCTGTAATCCGGAGCTCGCGACGATGGCCCGGTATTTTTCATATTCGCTGCGCAGCAGTTCCGCGAATTGTCCAGGCGTACCGCCCGCAACCTCCTCGCCCTCCTGCTGCAGACGAGCGATGAGCTGCGGATCGGCCAGCGCCGCCTCAAGCGCCTTGTTCAGCTTGGCGGTGACATCGGGCGGCAGATTGGCCGGACCGACGATGCCGTACCATCCATTGATTGCAAATCCCGGGACGCCCGCCTCGGCCACCGTGGGCACACCGGGCAACGCCCTCGCCCGCTTGTCGCTCGACACCGCCAAGGCGCGCACCTGCGCCGATTCGATGAAGGAGCGCGCCCCGGCAACGCTTGAGAAGTACATATCGACGTCGCCACGGATGACCCCGACCATGGCCGGCGCGCCGCCCTGATAGGGCACATGCACCGCCTTGGCGCCGAGCAGCGTCACCAGAAATTGTCCGGCCAGATGCGGCGCGCTGCCGGTGCCCGACGAAGCGAAGGCAATCGAGGGCTTCGCGGTGGCGAAATCCCGCACCGTCCGGAATGGCGATTGCGGCGCCGTCACCAGCACATAGGCCGAGCGTGTGATCTGGATGATTGGCGTGAAATCGGCCAGCGTCTGATACGGCAGGCTCTTGTTGACATACGGATTGATCGTGTGCGCGGGCGAGATCAGCAACAGCGTATAGCCATCCGGAGCGGCGCTCGCGACTGCCGCGGTGCCGATGGTGGTGCCGCCGCCCGGCCGGTTCTCCACCACAACCGTCTGGCCGAGAATTTTCGACAGCGCGTCCGAAACCAGCCGCGCCACCGAGTCGTTAGCGCCGCCCGGCGCGAACGGCACGACCAGCCGGATCGAGCGCTCGGGGTAATCCGCCAGCGCCTCGCCTGAACAGAGCGCAAGCGCGAACAGAGCGCCGGCAGCCGCACGCCAGAGGTTCATGATCAAACCGGCCGCTCGCCCTTGAGCATCAGGCGATAGAGATAGCGCACCTCGGCCACCGGATAGTCGCCGTTGGCTTTGTGCAGCAGGCAACGGTTGTCCCAGATCACCACGTCACCGGAATTCCACTTGTGGCGATACTGGAACTTGAGCTGTATCGAGTGCTCCAGCAATTCATCGAGCAGCGGCAGCGCCTCCTGCTCGCTCAAGCCGATGATTTCCTCGATCCGGATCGGATTGATGTAGATCGCCTTGCGGCCACTCAACGGATGGGTGCGCACCAGCGGATGGATCACCGATTTGGTGGCGATCTTCGCCTTCTCGCCCGGCAGTTGCGGCAGTTTCCGCTTGCTGTATCGGCTCTGATAGACGTGGCGCGCCTTGAGCCCGTCGATCCGCTTCTTGGTGTCCGCGGGCAGCGCGTCATAGGCCTCGTACATGTTGACGAACTGCGTGTCGCCGCCGGTCTTCGGCAGCTTGACGGCGTGTAGCACGGTGGCCTTGGGCGGAACCTCGTCGTTCGAGTGGTCGGTGTGATAGCCCTCGCCCGGAATATAGACGCTGCCGTCCTCCAGCTTGTCCTGGTTGGAGATGTAGTGAATGGCGGGACATTCCGGCACCGCGAAGCGCGAATTGTGCTGCGGGAAAATCTCGCCGAAGACTTTCATGGCCTCGAGGAATTCCGGCGCGGACAGCTTCTGGTCGCGGATGCAGAGCACCGGATGATCCGTGAAGGCTTGGTTCAGCGCCGCACGAGTGGCGTCGTCGACCGGCTTGCTGAGATCGATGCCACGGATGGCCGCGCCGGTGTGCTTCCAGAGAGGCTCGATCGAGAACGAAAATGCCGCTTGATCCATGCGCCGCTCCGGCTCGCGTGCTGATCCCCGGAAAGTAGCACGGCGGCTGCGGCAGCGGAAGAAACCGCGCTTGTGCCGTCATGCCCAATCGGCATAACGGTTCCGCGGTATGGTGCGCGGAACCGGGCGGCCAAATTTTCCCGCCCCAGCATCAGGTTTCCTGAGCCTAACGCTGGCCGCGTCATCGGCTTCCGAATAAAATCGCGCAAACGCAAACGGAGACCACCATGGCCCTACTCGACAGCGCTCCCGCAACGCGCGGCTGGTACCGCGACGGCCTGCGCGGCTGGCTCGATCAGGTGCAACAGATCGGCGAATTGCTACACGTTAACGGCGCGCATTGGGACGCCGAGATGGGCAGCGTGACGCAGATGCTGACCGAGAAGAGCAACAACACCGCGCCCGCGATCCTGTTCGACGAGGTGCCGGGCTATCCCAAGGGCTTCCGCACCCTCTACGGCCACTTCTCCACGGTGAAGCGCGTCGCGCTCACGCTGGGCCTGCCGCTGCAGAACGACCGCAAGGTCGATATCGTGCAGCGCTATCACCAACGCATGCAGAACATGAAGATGATCCCGCCGCGCTTCGTGAAGGACGGCCCGATCCTGCAAAACGTGCTCGAAGGCGACAAGATCGACGTCCTGAAATTCCCGGTACCGCGGCACCACGAGAAGGACACCTCGCGCTACATCGGCACGGCCTGCTGCGTGATGACACAGGACCCCGACGCCGGTTGGTTCAATCTCGGCGCCTACCGCTCGCAGGTCTATGACCGCAACACCGTCGGCTGCCAGATCACCGAGGGCAAGCACGGCCGCATCCATCGCGACAAATATTTCGAGCGCGGCCAGCCCATGAAGGTGGCGATCATCTGTGGCCAGGATCCGCTGCTATTCATGCTGGCGTCGAGCCCGATGCCGGAGATCGGCGAGATGGATATCGCCGGAGGCCTGCGCGGCGAGCCGATCGACGTGGTGCGTGGCCCCTACACCGGTTTCCCGATTCCCGCCGAGGCCGAGATCGTGCTGGAGGGCGAAACGATGCCCGGCCACGTGCGGCCGGAGGGACCGTTCGGCGAATGGATGGGCTACTACTCCGACGACACGCAGCCGCGGCCCTACGTCAACATCAAGTCGATCCTCTATCGCAACGATCCGATCCTCTGCTGCGCACCGCAGCACAAGCCGGTCGATGAGACCGGCCTGCTCAAAGGCATTGCAGGCGCCGCGCAAATCTGGCGCGCGCTCGATGCCTCCGGCGTGCCGGAGGTGCTCGGCGTGTGGAACCACGAGGCGGGTCCGGCGACGCGCTTCACGGTGATTCAGATCAAGCAGCGCTATCCGGGACACGCGCGGCAGGCGCTGCACATCGCCGCCGCCTGCCAGGGCGGCGCCTACGCCGGCAAATGGACCGTCGTGGTGGACGACGACATCGACGCGGGCGAACTCGATCAGGTGCTCTGGGCGATGTGCACGCGGTTCGATCCCAATGTCGATATCGACATCATTCAGAAGGCCTGGGCGTCGAAGCGCGATCCACTCTTCCTACCCGGCAACTTCAACAACCGCATCCTCATCGATGCCTGCATTCCCTACGACATGAAGCTCAAGAACACCTTCCCGACCGTGGTGGACGTGGGCGACGATTTGCGCACTCGCCTGCGCGCCAAGTTCCCGCATATCCTCCCGTCGATGTGAGGCCGCCGGCGACCGGCCTCTCCCGGCCTCATGGTGAGGAGCGCGCGTAGCGCGCGTCTCGAACCACGAGGCCGCGCCCGATCTCGGGTTTACCCGAGATCGGCAAGATAAAGTGCGCAAGTCGGCTAGAGCCGACTTGCGTTGCCTTCGAGACGCGGGCTAACGCCCGCTCCTCAGGATGAGGGCGGATCAAACTTGCAAGCGAGGAACCAACGTATGCTCCGACTCGTCCCTGTTGCCGCTCTTGTCCTTATGGCGATTTCCCAACCCACCCGCGCCCAGAGCGTCGAGGAATTCTACAAAGGCAAGACCATCAATCTGGTGATCGGCTTCTCGGTCGGCGGCGGCTACGACCTTTACGGGCGGCATCTGGCGCGCCACATGGGCAAGCACATCCCGGGCAATCCGACGATCGTTCCGCAGAATCTCTCGGGTGCGGGGTCGCTCCGCGCCGCGAATTTCATCTACTCGGCCGCCCCGAAGGACGGCACGGCGTTCGGCACCTTCGCGCGCACCACCGGCATCAATCCGTTGCTGGAAAGCGGCGCGACCTTCGACGGCACCAAATTCTCCTGGCTCGGCAGCGTGACCGACGACACCAGCGCCTGCGTGGCTTGGCACACCTCGCAAGTGAAGAGCTGGCAGGATTTCGTCGAGAAGCCGATGACGCTTGGCGGCCAGGGGCCGAGTTCGGAGCCGGATATCTTCGCCAACCTCTACAAGAACCTGTTCGGCGCCAAGGTGAAGCTCGTCGCCGGATATCCTGGCACCAACGAGATCGCGCTGGCGATGGAGCGCGGCGAGGTCGACGGTCTGTGTGGCCTGTCGTGGAGCACGATCAAGACGCGCCACGCCCAATGGCTCAGGGACAAGAAGATGAACATCCTCGTGCAGGCGGCGTTCAAGAAGGAGCCCGAGATGGGCGACGTGCCGCTGATCGTCGACCTCATCAAGGACCAGGAAAAACTCCAGATCATGAAGTTGTTCCTGGCCGCTCAGGAGATGGCCCGGCCGTTCGCGGCGCCGCCCGGCATCCCGGCCGACCGCAAGGCCGCGCTGGTTGCCGCGTTCGACGCCACCATGAAGGATCCGGAATTCCTCGCCGACGCCACCAAGCTCAGCATCGATGTCGCGCCGGTCAGCGGCGCCGCCATCGACAAGCTGCTGGCCGATCTCTACTCGACACCGCAGGACGTGCTCCGCAAAGCGGGGCTCGCCGCGACCACAAAATAAGAAAGCCGCGCAGGTATTGCCTCGCGCGTGGCACTCCATTCGGCTGTCATCGCCCGCGAAAGCGGGCGATCCAGTATCCAATGGTGTTGCTTTATGCCTCAGCCCTGCGGTGTACTGGATGCCCCGCTTTCGCGGGGCATGACACCGTGGATTCTTTTCGATGCCTTCTCCTCTGATCGGCTCGCGCACCCTTCGCCTGGAAGACGAGCCGCTGTTGCGCGGCCGTGGACGCTTCGTCGACGACGTGGCGGCAAGCGGCGCGATGCATGTCGCCTTCCTGCGCAGCCCGCATCCGCACGCGATCATCCGCGGCGTCGACAAGACGGCGGCGCTAGTGGTGCCAGGTGTGCACGCCGTGCTCACACTCGACGATCTCGCCAAGGTGATGGTCAAGCGCCGCATGGTGCGCCATTCCAACTCCGGCATGCCGCTCGACAATGCCTGGCCGTTCGCCCTCGCCGATGGCGAGGTCTGCTACGTCGGCGAGCCGGTTGTACTGGTGGTGGCGAGCAGCCGCTATCTCGCCGAAGACGCGGCGGCGCAGGTGACGGTCGATTACGACGTGCAGCCGTTCGTCGCCGACGTGCGGCAGGCGGCCTCGCTGCCGCCGCTGCGGCGCGAACTCAAGAGCAACGTGGTCACGACATACAAGATCGCGTTCGGCGATGCCGATGCGGCGTTCAAGGGCGCGGCCCACGTTTTCCATCAGGACCTCTGGCAGCACCGCGGCAGCGCCCATTCGATCGAGGCGCGCGGCGTGTTTGCGGAATACCGCGCGGCCGACGGTGGCATCACGGTCCACGCCTCGACCCAGAAGGCGCACGACCTCAAGCAGACGCTGACGTCGCTAATGGATCTCGACGAAGGCTTGCGCGTGGTGGCACCCGACATCGGCGGCGGCTTCGGGCCAAAGCTCTGCGTCTATTCCGAGGACGTGGCGGTGGTCGCGGCGGCGAAGCTGCTGCGGCGCTCGCTGAAATGGATCGAGGACCGGCGCGAGTATTTCACCAACGCGGTTCACGAACGCGACCAATATTGGTCGCTCGATGTCGCGGTCGACGCGGGCGCAAAAATCCTCGGCATCCGCGGCAAGCTGTTGCACGACATGGGCGCCTACGCGATCCAGGACCCGAACATCCCCTACAATTCCGCGACCACGATGAGCGGGCCCTATGTGGTGCCGAACGTCACGGTCGACGTCACCATTGCGATGAGCAACAAGACGCCGGTGTCGTCGGTGCGCGGCGCCGGCTATCCGCAGGCGGCGTTTGCGATGGAGCGGCTGCTCGACCGTGTAGCGCGCGAGATGAAGCTCGACCGCGCCGAGGTGCGCCGCCGCAACCTCATCCCGGCGAGCAAAATGCCGTATCGCAAGCCGCTGAAGGCGCGCTCCGGCATGGCGATGGAATACGACAGCGGCGATTACCCGGCCTGCCAGGCCGAAGTGCTGAACGCCGCGGGCTGGGATGATTTTCCGAAACGCCAGGCGCAGGCGCGCGCGCAAGGCCGCTATCTCGGCATGGGCCTCGCGCACGGCGTCAAAGGCACCGGCCGCGGCCCCTTCGAGTCGGGCCTGGTCCGCATTTCACGGACCGGCCGGATCACCGTATTCACCGGCGCATCCGCGATGGGCCAAGGCCTCGGCACCGCGATGGCGCAGATCGCAGCGAGCCAGCTCGGCGTGGCGGTCGACAGAGTACAGGTGGTGGCGGGCGACACCGCCACCGTGTCGCTTGGCCTCGGCGGCTTCGCCAGCCGCCAGACCGTCACCGCCGGCTCCTCGGTCATGCTGGCGGCAAAACAGGTGGCCGAAAAGGCAAAGAAAGTTGCGTCACACGTTCTGGAAGCGGCCGAGCACGATCTCGAACTCGTCGACGGCGAGGTGCGCGTGGTCGGCGCGCCGCAGCTCAATATGAAGCTCGCCGAGATTGCGCGCATACTGCAGGGTGCGCCGGGCTACGGCTTCCCGGCTGGTGTCGATCCCGGCCTCGAAGCCACCGTCATGCACCGCACCGACGCGCTGTCCTACGCCAATGCTTGCCACGCCGCCGAGGTCGAGGTCGATATCGAGACTGGCGAGGTGAAAATCCTGCGCTACATCGCGCTGCAGGATTCCGGCGTGCTGATCAATCCGATGCTGGTCGAAGGCCAGATCCACGGCGGCGTCGCGCACGGCATCGGCAACACATTCTACGAATGGATGGGCTACGACGACGCGGCGCAACCGGTGACCACGACGTTCGCCGACTATCTGCTGCCGACATCGACCGAAGTGCCGATGCTGACCACGCTGTACAAGGAGACGCCGTCGCCGCTCAATCCGCTGGGGGTGAAGGGCGTTGGCGAGGCCGGCACGATTCCGGCGGCGGCTGCGCTGATTTCGGCGGTCGAGGACGCGCTGTCGCCGTTCAACGTGCACATCGGCCAGGTGCCGATCTCACCGATGAAGCTTTCGGAGATGATCCGGGCGGGCCGTTAGGCCCTACCCTTAGATCGCCGACGCGACGCTTTCGAGGCCGATGACGCGCGCGAGCTGCCGGACCTCGCGCTTCTGGTCCTCGCGCAGCATCATCAACAGCGGCATCGCGGCCGAGATGAGTTGCTGCACTTCGGTACTGTTGACGTCGATTGACGGTGCACCGGCGCGCGCGCCTCTGCGGCGGGCCTCGCGGGTCTGGTGGCGAATCACGCCGCGGAGCGCAGCTTCGACTGCGGGCCAGTATTCCTCTTGGGCCTGCGTCAGCCGCAGCCGGCCCTTGAAGCCCGGAATTTGCGTTTCCTCGAACAGCCCGTTCGAGATCGTTGCAGCCGAACGCTTGGGCTTATCCTGCGGTTTCAACTCGGGCGGCGGCGGAAGCATCGCGACGGCCGCGGGCTTACGCGGTGCGGGTGCCACGCTCGGCGCAAACGCTATGGGCGGCTGCGCGGTGAGCGTCGCGGGTGTGCTTTCGAGCGAGGCGAGCTGGAAGTTCGGCGCCGGCGCCACAAGCCGGTCGCCCTTGGCCAAGGTATTGGATCTTTGTGAACCGAAGCTCAGCAGACCGGACTGTGCATTGGCCGACTGCATCGAGTACGAACGCCAGCCCGCGAGCGATATGGCTGTGACCAAAAGGAAAAGGACAAACGCAGGTGCTCCACCGATTCTTCTTCGGGCCAAATGCCACCCCCCGCACGATTACGACGCCACTGCTGTCGTGTCTCGCAAACGCGGATTAATTATGACTTAACCATGTTGGTTCCGCGCGGCACCTTGTTGCCATCGAATTAAGACGCGATGCAATCAATCAAGGTAAATCGCAACTAAACGCAGGTTCCATTGGCCGCGTTATTGCCGCATTCGGGAAAATTTTTTTGCCTCACACCGCGCGGTGCGTGCCCAGTCACCGATCAAAGCCCTGCACTTGTCATCCGGCGGAGGAAAAACACCGCCACGACTCACAGCATTGTTGGCAGGCGGCCGATCGAGGTCAGGCGGGCGTTGCACGCATGCGCTTAGCCGCATCGAGCGCGGCCAGCACGATACCCTGGTAGCCGGTACAGCGGCAGAGGTTGCCCGAGATCGCGATCCGCACCTCCTGCTCGGTGGGGTCGGGATTGTCGCGCAGGAATTCGAGCAGCGTCGTCAGCATTCCCGGCGTGCAGAAGCCGCATTGCAGGCCGTGGTTGTCGCGGAACGCCTCCTGCAACGGATGCAGCTTGTCCTCGCTCGGCGCGATGCCCTCGACGGTTAGGATCTCGTGGCCGTCGGCCTGCACCGCCAGCATCAGGCAGGAACGTGCCGACTTTCCGTCGAGCAGAATGGTACAGGCGCCACAGACGCCGTGCTCGCAACCGAGATGCGTGCCGGTCAGGCCGAGGTCATAACGGATAAAATCTGCGAGCGTGATGCGGACCGGAACTTCCTTCCGCTCGTACTTGGTGCCGTTCACCGTCACCGTGATGGCGCGCTTCTCACTCATAATTAGTGTTTCCGATTCCACGGCGCGTTTTCGGCCAGACCGGCAGCCTTCTCCAGCGCGCGGCGCGACAGCACCGCGGCGAGGTGTTGCCGGTAATCGGCCGAGGCGTGAATGTCCGACATCGCTTCGATGCTGCGGCAGCTTTCGCAGGCCTTGCGGAACAGGTCACTCGATGGCGCCTGGCCGGTGATCTGCTTCTCAACATCGGTGGCACGCACCGGCGCGACCGCAACACCGCCGATCGTCACCGAAGCGCGCGCGATCTTGCCGCCGTCGATGGCAAGCAGCGCCGCGGCCGACACGATGGCGAAATCGCCGTGGCGGCGCGAAAACTCGACGAACGCCGATTTGTGACCGGCCGGCCAGAGCGGCAGGCGCACCGCGGTCACGATCTCATTCAGCTCAATCGACGGCGTCAGGTAACCGGCAGGGAAATCGGCGAATTTGATCTCGCGCTGGCCGTTCGGCCCGCTCACCACCACGGTTGCATCCATCGCCATCGCGACCGAAACCAGCTCTGCGGCCGGGTCGAGGTGACACAGCGAGCCGCCGATGGTACCGCGGTTGCGGGTCTGGCGGTGGCCGATGTGCATGATGGCCTGGTGCAGCAGCGGGCACTTCGCCCTCACCAGATCGGAGAATTCGACGTCGCGCTGGCGCGTCATGGCGCCAATTTCGAGCGTGCCGCCGTTCTCCTTGATGTAGGAGAGGCCGTCCACACGATTGAGATCGATCACGTGGTCGGGCAGCACGAAGCGCATGTTGAGCATCGGCATCAGCGACTGGCCGCCGGCGAGAAGCTTGGCGTTATCGAGCGTGCCCAAAAGGCCAACAGCCTCGGCAACGGTCTTCGGGTCGTGGTATTGGAAGGGCGGGGGCTTCATCGCAGTCCTGACGCAACGGATGGGCCGAGTATAGGAAACCATCGCAACGTGGAGCAACCGCCGATGCGCCGGATCGTCGCCCTCATCCTGTTGGCCCTGTCGTTTGCGCTGCCGCAGCAGGCCAATGCGGAAAACGCCGTGGCCGACTTCTATCGCGGTCGCAGCGTCAACCTGATCGTCGGCTACAGCGCGGGCGGCGGCTACGATGCCTGGGCACGCGTTCTCGCCCGCCACATGGGCAAACACATTCCCGGCAACCCCGCGATTGTGGTGCAGAACATGCCGGGCGCGGGCTCGCTCAAGGCCGCGAACTACCTGTTCAACGTGGCGCCGAAGGACGGCACGACATTCGGCATTTTCAGCCGCGGCATGGTGATGGAGCCGCTAATCGGCGGCGCCGGCACGCAATACGATTCCACCAAGTTCAACTGGCTCGGCAGCGGCACCAACGAGGACAGCGTGTTCGTCATCTGGCACACCTCGCCGGTGAAAACCTGGGCCGACATGCTGGCCAAGACCTTCACGGTCGGCGGCGAAGGCTCGGGCTCAGATCCCGACGTCTATGCGCTGCTTCTGCGCAACGCGTTCGACGTCAAGCTCCGGCTGATCAGCGGCTACCCCGGCAGCGCCGAGATCGCGCTCGCGCTCGAGCGCGGCGAGGTGGACGCCCGCACCAGTTGGTCGTGGTCGAGTCTTAAGGCGCAGCGGCCGGACTGGGTCCGCGACAAGAAAGTGTCCTTGCCGGTGCAGCTCAACCTGACGCGCGGCGCCGAGTTGCAGGACGTGCCCGCCATCACCGAATTCGCCAAGGACGAGCGGCAGCGGCAAATGCTCAAGCTTGTGGTTAGTCGACAGGCGATGGCGCGGCCGTTCGCAGCGCCGCCCGGCATTCCCGATGACCGCAAGCTGGCGTTGCGCAAAGCCTTCGACGACACCATGAAAGACCCGGGGTTCCTCGTCGAGATGAAGGCGCGCGGCATGGAGGTCAATCCGGTGAGCGGCGCCGACCTCGACAAGCTGGTGGCCGAGCTTTACGCGACGCCGCCTGCCGTGGTGGCCGAGACGCGAAAGGCCATCGGCGGGCAGTAGTGCGGGCGTGTCCCGGGCGCAGCACGAAGCGCAGCGAAGTGGTGCGCTGCACCGCGTATCTACCCCTGGAAAATGCGGCCTGCGACCCTGCTATGATCGGACAAACCGCAACGATGGGGAGCCGCGTTATGCCATCCGGCGTATTCGATTCGACGCTGCTCAAGCACATCTGGGGCACCGACGAGCTGCGCGCGATCTTCAACGACGAGAACCGCGTCCAGAAGTGGTACGACTACGAGGCGGCGCTGGCACTCGCCCAGGCCGAGCTCGGCATCGTGCCGCATGCGGCCGCGAACGAAATTACCGCCAAGGCCAAGGTCGGCAACGTCGATCTCGAAACCATCGCCGAGGGCGTGCGCGTGACCAAGCATCCGCTGGTGCCGGCGTTGCGCGCCTTGCAAGCGGTCTGCGCCGGCGATCACGGCGAATACATCCATTTCGGCCCGACCACGCAGGACGTGCTCGACACCGGCATGATGCTTCAGATCAAGGAAGCGCATGCGGTGTTCCTGCGCGACCTGCGCGCCATTGGACGCGAACTTTATCGCTTGGCTGAAACCCACAAGAACACGCCGATGGCCGGCCGCAGCCACGGCGTGCAGGCGCTGCCGATCACCTTCGGGCATAAGGCCGCGGTCTGGCTCGCCGAGATGGGGCGCCATCACGAACGCCTGACACAACTGGAAACGCGAATGTTCGTCGGCAGCCTGGTCGGCGCGGTCGGCACCAAGGCGTCGTTCGGCGAACAGGCGTTCGAACTGGACAAAAGAGTCATGGCGCGGCTCGGCCTCGGCGTCGCCGATATCAACTGGCAGCCGGCGCGCGACCGCTTTGCGGAATATGTCGGCGTGCTGGGATTGATCGGCGGCAGCCTCGGCAAGATTGCGCACGAGATCATCATGCTGGCGCACACCGAGATCGACGAGTTGGCCGAGCCGTTCAACGAGGGCAAGGTCGGCTCCTCGACCATGCCGCACAAACGCAACCCGGTGGTGGCCGAAGGCGTGCTCGCGGTCTCGCGCGCGCTCCGTTACACCGTCGCGCTGATGCACGAGGCGATGCTACTCGAGCACGAACGCGACGCCTCGGTGTGGCGCGTCGAATGGAAGGCCATCCCGGAAGCTTGCTTGATGACCGGCGCAATCCTGGCGCAGATGAAATCCATCCTGGCGGGCTTGAAAGTCAACGTCACGCGGATGCGTAAGAACCTGGACATGCTCGGTGGCCTGCTGCTGTCGGAGCGCGTGATGTTTGCGCTCGCCGACAAGCTCGGCAAGCAGAGCGCACATGAGGTGGTCTATCACGCCGCGATGCGCAGCGTTGAACAAGGCGTCACCTTCGAGGCCGCCTTGATGGAGAAGCCCGAGGTCAAGCAGGCGCTCGGCACCGACGCCCTCAAGGCGCTGTTCGATCCGACGACCTACGTTGGTCTCGCACCCGAAATCGTCGATCGCGTGCTGGCTGAGGCGCGCGCCTCCGGCTGGCTCGACGCGAAATAATCCGAAAAGCCCCGAAAACACGCGCTTGACAAAAGTCGCGCTGCTCTTTATTTAACCAACACGTTAATTAACTTACTGGTGAAATAAGACGATGCCGCCGGACCACCTGAGCACCACGTTCGCAGCGTTGGCCGACCCGACCCGCCGGGCGATCCTGGCGCGGCTCGCGCTCGGCGAGACTTCGGTGACGGAGCTCGCCAAGCCGTTCGACATCAGCGGCCCCGCGATCTCCAAGCATCTCAAGGTGCTGGAGCACGCCGGCCTGATCACGCGCGGCCGCGAGGCGCAATGGCGCCCGTGCAAGATCGAACCTACAGGTCTGAAAGGCGTTGACGAATGGCTGGAGCGTTATCGCCAACTCTGGGAGGAGCGGCTCGACCGGCTCGGCGATTATCTGCGCCAACTGCAGGCCAAGAACAAAGCGGACAAGTCCAAATCCGACAGGTCAGACAAGCCGGAGAAGCCCCGTGGCCGCAAGAAGTAGCATCGACCTGGAGCAGGATCCGCACGCCATGATCGGCTCGCGCGAGATCGACACGGCCTGAGCATCATCAACCGTTAGACAAAGCAAAACTGAAAGGAAATCCTATGGCAGTCACTCCCTACTTGTTCCTCGACGGCCGCTGCGAAGAGGCGATCGAGTTCTACAAGAAAACCCTGGGCGCCACCGTCGGCATGATGATGCGCTTCAAGGAGAGTCCCGATCCCAACTCCTGCGGAGCCGGCAACGAAAACAAGGTCATGCACGCGTGCATCACCATCAACGACGCGCCCTTGATGATGTCCGACGGTCACGCCAAGAACGCCCCGGAGTTCAAGGGCTTCTCGCTGTCGCTCGACGCCAAGGAAGCCGCCGAAGGCGATCGGATGTTCAACGCGCTCGCGCAGGGCGGCCAGGTGCAGATGCCGCTGACCGAAACGTTCTTCGCCAAGCGATTCGGCATGGTCGCCGACAAGTTCGGCGTCGGCTGGATGATCATCGCTGGCCCGAAGAACCCATAAGAGAGAGCCCAAGAAAGCCCGAGAGAGAAACAATGAGCGCGAGTACCGCAACCATGTCGACCGACACCAAGAGTGCAGACTTCGTCATCTCGCGCGTGTTCGACGCGCCGCGGGAGCTGGTGTGGAAGTGCTTCACCGATCCGGAGCGCATGAAGGAATGGTGGGGCCCCAAGGGTGTCAGCGTGGTCCAATCGAAAATGGACCTGCGCGTCGGCGGCACCTACCACTACGGTATGAAGAACCCGGACGGCTCGGTGATGTGGGGCCGCCAAGTCTATCGAGAGATCACGCCG
>CAMDDZ010000013.1 GCA_945893145.1 Rhodoplanes serenus
GACACCGGCGCGTTCATGCCATGGGGCCTGATCATGCCCTATATCGCGGCCGTCACAGTGCCAGGGCCCTACGTCATTCCGAACTATCGGCTTGAGATGACGGTCGCGGTCACCAACAAGGTCGCCACCACGCCGGTGCGCGGCGCCGGACGGCCGCAGGCGGTGTTCGCCATGGAGCGGCTGCTGGATCGGGTGGCGCGCGAGCTGAAACTCGATCGCGCCGAAGTGCGCCGCCGCAACATGATCCAGCCGAACCAGATGCCCTACGAGGTCGGGTTGATCTTCCGCGACGGCAAGCCGCTGGTCTATCACGGCGGCGACTTTCCGCGCAGCCAAGCCACCGCAATCAAGGTTTCGAGTTACGAGACGTTTGCCGCGCGGCAAGCCGAGGCGCGCAAACAAGGGCGCTATATCGGGATCGGCCTCGCCAATTACGTGGAGGGAACCGGGCTGGGACCGTTCGAAGGCGTCACGGTGCGCGTGCTGCCGAACGGCAAGGTCGCGGTCGCGACCGGCGCAACCAACCAGGGCCAGGGACAACGCACCACGCTCACCCAGATCGTCGCCGACCAGATTGGCTGCCGGATGGAGGACGTGGTGATGACGATGGCGGACACCGCCGCGATCTCGCAGGGCATCGGCGCGTTCGCCAGCCGCCAGGCCGTCAACGCCGGCAGTTCGGCGCACATGGCTGGCCAAGTCGTACGCACCAAAATCGTCGAGCTTGCAGCGCGCGCGCTGGGCGTGCCGGCAGCCGATATCGATCTGGAGGACGGCCGCGCCACCGCACGCGGTGGCAACAAGCCGTCGCTGTCGTTCGGCGAACTGGCGCGGCTCGCGCAAGGCATGCCCGGCGTGTCGTTCCCGGACGGACAAGGCGCAGGCCTTGAGCACACCGCCTATTTCACTGCGCCGCAGGCGTCCTATTGCAACGGCACGCATGTGGTGGAGGTTGAGGTTGATCCGATGACGGGCGCCGTCACGCTCGGCAATTATACGATCGCCCACGACAGCGGAACGATCATCAATCCGTTGATCGTCGACGGGCAGGTGCAAGGCGGCACCGCGCACGGCATCGGCAACGCGTTGTTTGAGCGGATGATCTACGACGAGAACGCCAACCCGCTGACCGCCACGTTCCAGGATTACCTGATGCCGACCGCGCCCGAAGTGCCGGGATGCAAGATCGTGCATATCGAGACGCCGAACCCGCTCAATCCGATCGGCGTGAAGGGCGCGGGCGAAGGCGGCACCATTCCGGCGCCAGCCGCTATCGTGGCGGCGATCGAAGACGCACTATCGCCATTCGGCGTGCGCTTCGCCGACATGCCGCTGACTCCCGAGCGCATTGTCGCGGCGCTGCAGGCAGCGGGCGCGTATGAGAAGCTGTCTGCCGCATGAGTGACGCCGCCAATGCGCCGGCCGGCAAATCGCCATTCTGGCGGTTCTCGGTGAAATTTTACCAGGTGCCCGGCGTCGCTCCGGCGTGCATCGAATTGCAGGATGAAGCCAGCGTCGATGTGAACCTGCTGTTCTTTCTGCTCTGGAATGCGTCGCAGAATCTCGCGCTGAGCAACGCCGAAGTCGCCGACTTGGAGCGGACGTTCGGCGCCTGGCGCGACATGGCGGTGGTGCCGATCCGCAATGTCCGCCGCGCGCTGAAATCGCCGCCCCCCATCATGGCGGCCGAGGCGGCCGAGGGGTTTCGCACCCGCATCAAGGCGGTGGAGCTGGAGGCCGAGCGGCTGCAGCAGGAGGCGATGTATGCGCTGGCGCAATCCGGCCGGATCGGCCGCAAAGCCGCTTCTCCGCTGGAGGCTGCGCGGGGCAACGTCGCGGCCTATCAGGCCGCGTTAAGGCCGTTTCCGGCCGCCCCGCTGGAGACCATCCTGACCGCCTTTGCAAAGTTCGAGCCCCCCGGTAGGGATAAGGCGGACTAGGCCCGACGATCCGGGGGAGACAGGTTGATGAGCACCAAAACGCCGCGGCGCCTCGTGGTCGGCATATCCGGCGCGTCCGGCACGATCTACGGCGTGCGCATGCTCGAGCTGCTCCAGAAAACCGACATCGAGACCCATCTGGTGATGAGCAAGTCTGCCGAGATGACGCTGGTTTATGAGACCCAGTACAAGCCGAAGGACGTCCGCGCGCTGGCTTCCGTCAATCATCCGGCCGCCGACATCGGCGCCTCGATCTCATCCGGGTCGTTTCAAACCATGGGCATGGTGATCGTGCCCTGCTCGATCCGCACCATGAGCGAGATCGCGACCGGCGTGACCTCGTCATTGGTTTCGCGCGCTGCCGACGTGGTGCTCAAGGAAAAGCGCCGGCTGGTGCTGGCGCTCCGCGAAACGCCGCTGCACGGCAACCACCTGCGCTCGCTGGCGACGCTGTCCGACATCGGCGCCGTCGTCGCGCCGATCGTTCCGGCGTTCTACAACAAGCCGAAAACGGTGGACGACATCATCAATCACACGGTCGGCCGCCTGCTCGATCTGTTCGGCATCGAAACCAAAATGGTCAAACGCTGGGAAGGCGGCCCGGCGAAGGACTAAATCAAACGGGAGGACGGAACATGGATCAGAAAACCTACGACGCCGGCATGAAGATGCGCCGCCAGGTGGCGGGCGGCGACTACGTCGACAAGGCGATGGCCGGGATGACGGACTTCAACCGCGACTTCCAGCGCCTCGTCACGCAATACGCCTGGGGTGAGTGCTGGGGCGACGACACGCTGACGCCGCGCGAGCGCTCGATCCTCAACCTCGGCATGATCGCGGCGCTCGGACGGATGGAAGAGTTCGTCACCCACACCCGCGGCGCGCTGACCAACGGGCTCACGCCGGACGAGATTCGCGCCGTTCTGACGCAGATCGCGGTCTATTGCGGCATTCCGTGCGGCGTCGATTGCTTCCGTCACGCCAAGCCGATCATCGACGCGCACCAGAAGAAGTAAAAAGCTTCATGCTCGACCAGCCGCCCAAGGCACGTCCCAACGCGCAGGCCCCGACCGGGCCTGCGCAGGATTTCCAGTCGCACCTCGCGGCGCTGGAGGCGGCAGGGCTGGTGGTTCGGGTGGACCGGCCGATCGATAAGGACTCGGAGCTGCATCCGCTGGTGCGCTGGCAGTTCCAGGGCGGCATGGCCGAAGACGACCGCCGCGCGTTCCTGTTCACCAACGTCACCGACGCCAGCGGCAAGCGATACGACATGCCGGTGGTGGTCGGCGCGCTCGCCGCCTCGCCGCGCATCTATGCCATCGGCATGGGCCAGCCGATTGACCAGATTGGCCCAGCCTGGATCAACGCGGTCGCGCATCCGATCGCGCCGGTGCGGGTCACCTCGCCGATCTGCCAGGAGGTCGTCATCAAGGGCGACGACCTGAAAAAGCCCGACGGCGGCCTAAAACTCCTGCCGGTGCCGATCTCGACGCCGGGCTTCGATGCCGCGCCTTATCTCACCGCCACGCTCTGCGTCACCAAGGACCCGGAGAGCGGCATCCAGAACATGGGCACCTATCGCGGCGCGCTTAAAGCCACCGACCGGCTCGGCGTGCGCATGGCGTCGCGCATTGGCGGCGCCGGCGGCTATCAGCACTGGCTCAAGCATCGCAAGATGAAGAAGCCGATGCCCTGCGCCATCGTGATCGGCTGCGCGCCGATCGTGGTGTTCACAGGCCCGCAGAAGCTCGCCATCGACATGGACGAGATGGGGGTGGCCGGCGCGCTCGCGGGCGCGCCGATCCGCACCGCGAAATGCGTCACCGTCGATCTCGACGTGCCGGCGGATTCCGAGATCGTGATCGAGGGTCTGGTCGATCCGGAGCTGCTCGAGCCGGAAGGTCCGTTCGGCGAGAGCCACGGCTATGTCGCGCTCGAAGATTACAACATGTCGATGCAGGTGACGGCGATCACGCACCGGCGCAAGCCGATGTTCGTCTCGATCATCAGCCAGGTCACGCCGTCGGAATCGAGCGTGATCAAGAAGGTCGCCTACGAGCCGATGTTCTTCTCGCACCTGCGCGACCAGCTCTCGATCAAAGGCATCCGCGGCGTGTCGCTGCACGAGCCGCTGAGCAACGTGCGGCCGGTGGTCTTCCTCAAATATGCCCATGGCTCGCCGCGCACCGAAGTGTGGCGCGGACTGCATGGCGCAGCGACGCTCCGCGCCGACTGCGGCAAGGTCGTCGTCGCGGTGAGCGAGGACATCGATCCGACCAACACCGACGCGGTGTGGTGGTCGATCGCCTACCGCGCCAATCCGATCGAGGACGTCCACGTCGCTCCACATCGCTCCGGCGGCCACGGACCGAAGGCCGGACGGCGCAGCAACGACTCCACGCTGCTGATCGACGCGACGCTCAAGCAGCCGTTTCCGCCGCTCGCGCTCCCCGGCCAGGAGTTCATGGAACGCGCGCGGACCATCTGGGACGAGCTCGGCCTGCCCACCTTGTCACCCCGCCCGCCTTGGCACGGCTATAGCCTCGGCGATTGGGCCGAGGATTGGGACACCTATGCGCGCCGTGCCGTTGCGGGCGATTGGGAAAAAAACGGCAAAGACACCTTCGCGCGCCGCCGCGGTGGGCTCACGCCGGAAACGCCGGTGCGGGACGCCGAAGGCTCCAGCAAGAAGCGCTCCTGAAAATCACACTTGAGTTTTGTGTTTGGTTTTCTGTTTCGGCACGAAACCCCGGCCGGAACCGATCAAATTATCGGGAACGCTGCCGCACACGATGGGTCGTGGTTTCCATTCGCCGTGGTGGCGGGCTCATTGTGCAGTGCACTTTCCCGCAGTCTTTCGCCGGAAACAGGCCACGGCGGCCCGGCGAGAGCGCAATAAAAACCTGGGCCGGTGCCCATACACAATTCCTTCATTCCGGCCGGAATATGCCCCCAATCTGATTGTTGATTCGAGTTGGTCTAATTAAACTTTCCACACCTGCACTCACCGCCCGGTCTTCAGATGTGTCGGCCGGCAATTCTCACCTCGGGAGGTTCGAGATGATTCATCTCACCATCAATGGAAAAGGCGTCGACATCGACGTGGATCCCAGCACTCCGCTGCTTTGGGCGATCCGCGAGAACGTCGGGCTCACTGGCACCAAATACGGCTGCGGCATCGCGCAATGCGGCGCCTGCACGGTCCACATCGACGGCGCGGCCACCCGCTCGTGCTCGTTCCCGGTGAGCGCCGCGGTCGGCAAGCAGATCACGACCATCGAAGGCCTCGCCCAGAACGGCGTGCTGACCAAGGTGCAGCAAGCCTGGATCGAACACGACGTCCCGCAATGCGGCTATTGCCAGAGCGGCATGATCATGGCGGTGACGGAGTTGCTGAAGAGCAAGCCGAAACCGACCGACGCCGACATCGACAACGCGATCACCAACATCTGCCGTTGCGGCACCTTCCAACAAGTGCGCGCGGCGATTCACGCCGCCGCGAACGCGTAAGGAGGGGCACCATGAATTTCGTTCCGAAAATGAATCGCCGTTCCTTCGTGGTCGGCACTGCCGCGGTCGGCGGCGGGCTCGCGCTCGGCTTCGACCTCCCGCTCGGTCCCAAAGCCGCCCACGCCGCGGACGCGCCGGAGATCGGCGCTTGGGTCGTCATCAAGCCCGACGACACCGTGGTCGTCCGCATCGTGCGCTCCGAGATGGGCCAGGGCACCCTCACCGGCCTCGCCCAGCTGGTCGCCGAAGAACTCGAGTGCGACTGGTCGAAGGTCACGACCGAATATCCGACGCCCGGCCAGAGCGTTGCGCGCAAGCGCATCTGGGGTGCGTTCTCGACCGGCGGCAGCCGCGGCATCCGCGAGTCCCACGAATACGTCCGCAAAGGCGGCGCTGCCGCCCGCATGATGCTGATCCGCGCCGCCGCCAACGAGTGGAAGGTGGAGCCCGGCCAGTGCAAAGCGGCCGCCAGCGTGATCACCGGACCGGCCGGCCAGCGCACCACCTACGGCAAGGTTGCCGAAGCGGCCGCCAAGCTTGAAGTGCCGACCGACATCAAGCTGAAGGACCCGAAGGACTGGAAGATCGCCGGCAAGCCGCTGAAGCGGCTCGACACCAAGGACAAGACCACCGGCACGACGGTTTACGGCATCGACGTCAAGGTCGCCGGGATGCTGAACGCTTCGATCAAGCAGTGTCCGGTGTTCGGCGGCAAGGTGAAGAGCTTCGACGCTGCCAAGGTCGCCGGCATGCCCGGCGTGAAAAAGGTCGTGCAGGTCGGCGACAACGCGATGGCGGTGGTCGCCGACACCTTCTGGCACGCCAAGACCGCGCTCGACGCACTCCCGATCGTTTGGGACACCGTCGGCAACGAGAAGCACAACAGCGCGTCGATCGCCAAGTTCCTGGAGACCGGTCTCGATCCTGAGCAGCCGGCCTTCATCGGCAACCAGAACGGCGACGTCAAAGGTGCGATCAAAGCCGCCGCCAAGACCGTCGAGGCGGTCTACTCCTATCCGTACCAGAACCACGCGCCGATGGAGCCGATGAACGCAACGGCGCTCTATACGGCCGACAAGTGTGAGGTCTGGTGCGGCACGCAGGACGGCGAAGCGGCGCTGGCGGCCACGATCTCCGCCTCAGGCCTGCCGGCCGCCAAATGCGAAGTCTACAAGGTAATGCTCGGCGGCGGCTTCGGCCGGCGTGGCCGCGTCGACTACGTGACGCAAGCCGTGAACATCGCGAAGCAGATGCCCGGCACGCCGGTGAAGATGCTGTGGACTCGCGAAGAGGACATGCAGCACTGCTTCTACCACCCGATCACCATGGCCAAGATGGTCGGCGCGTTCGACAAGGACAACAACCTGACCGGATTGCACATGCGCATTTCCGGCCAGTCGATCCTAGCGACCGTGTTCCCTGCCCGCATGGATAACGGCAAGGACCCGGTCACCTTCCAAGGCCTCAATCCCTCGGGCGAGACCGCGTTCGGCTATTCGGTGCCGAACCTGCTGATCGATCACGCCATGCGCAACCCGCACGTTCCGGCGGGCTTCTGGCGCGGCGTGAACGTCAACCACAACGCCATCTACGTCGAATGCTTCATGGACGAACTCGCCCATTCGATCGGCGTCGATGCGTTGGAGTTCCGGCGCAAGCTGATGACCAAGCACCCGAAGAACCTCGCGGTGCTTGAGGCGGTGGCCAAGAAGATCGGCTGGGGCGAGAAAAAGCCCGCAGGCCACTTCCTTGGCTTGTCGCACATGATGGCGTTCGGCAGCTACGTGGCCGGCGCCGCCGAGATCTCGGTGGTGGGCGACAAGATCAAGGTCCACAAGCTGATCGGCGCAACCGATCCGGGCCAAGCGGTCAACCCGGCGCAGATCGAGCGGCAGGTCGCCGGCTCCTTCGTGTACGGCCTCTCGGCGCTGTTCTACGGCGAATGCACCGTGAAGGACGGCTACATCGAGCAGACCAACTTCGACACCTACCCGTCGCTCCGCATCGCGGAGATGCCGCCGGTGGAGTCGATCTGCATGCCGAGCGGCCACGCGGTATGGGGTGGCGTCGGCGAGCCCACCATCCTGGTAGCGGCGCCAGCAGTGATGAACGCCTACTTCCAGGCGACCGGTAAACGCATCCGGTCGTTCCCGCTGAAGAACCACAAGCTGCAAATCGCCTAACTGACAAGATGAAGCGGCGGCCCCAAAGGCCGCCGCTTCGCCATTTCGGGAGAACGCCGATGAGAGCAGCCATTGTGGTGGCAGCGCTCGCGCTGCTTTCCAGCCCCGCGTCCGCCGCCTCCCCCGAGCCGCCCAACGGCGCGGCCGCCTGCTCGGCCTGCCATTCCACCAATGCGGCGGCGCAAACGCCGGTGCCCAAAATTTACGGCCGCAGCGCCGATGAGATCGTCGCCGCCATGGCGGCGTTCCGCAGCGGACAACGGCCCTCGACGGTGATGGGCCGCATCGCCAAAGGCTACACCGACGACGAAATCCGGCCGATCGCGGCCTGGCTCGCGACGCAGAAGTAGGAGGGACGCGATGAGCACACGCCGCACCCGCCGTGACTTTCTCTGCGGCTCCGCCGCGATTGCGTCTTCGACGCTGCTGCCGATGCCCGCGATTGCGCAGGCCGCCGCCAAGGTGGTGGTGATCGGCGGTGGCTTTGGCGGTGCGACCGTCGCCCGCGCACTCAAGGCCGCCGAGCCGAAGATTCAAGTCACACTCATCGAGTCGAACGCGACTTTCACAGCCTGCCCGTTCAGCAACGAGGTGATCGCCGGGATGCGCGAAATCGGCGCGCAGCAATTCGGCTATGACAAGGTGCGCGCCGCCGGCGTCAACGTCGTGATCGGGACGGCGACGGTGGTCGATCAGACCGGCAAATCCGTGCGCCTCGCCGATGGCGCGACGTTGCCTTATGACCGTCTGGTGCTGTCGCCCGGCATCGACATCCGCTGGGGCGCGCTGCCCGGCTATGACGAAGCCGCTGCCGCCAAGATGCCGCACGCCTGGAAGGCCGGCGAGCAAACCATGCTGCTGCGCCGCCAGCTCGAAGCCATGGAGGACGGCGGCCTGGTGGTGATGTCGTCGCCGGCCAATCCGTTCCGCTGCCCGCCCGGACCGTATGAGCGCGCCAACTTGATCGCGCATTATCTGAAGACCAAGAAGCCGAAGTCGAAGCTCCTGGTGCTCGATGCCAAGGACCAGTTCTCCAAGCAGGGGCTGTTCCAGAAGGCGTGGAAGGAGCTCTACCCCAATCATCTCGAATGGGTGTCGTTGTCGAACGGCGGCAAGGTCGTGTCGGTCGATGCTGCGACCAACACGTTCACCACCGACTTCGGCAAGCACACTGCCAAGGTCGGCAACGTGATCCCGCCGCAGAAGGCGGGCCACATCGCCGATCTCGCCGGCGTTTCCAACAACACCGGCTGGTGCCCGATCGATCCGGTGACGTTCGAGTCAAAGCAGGTGCCCGGCATTCACGTGATCGGCGACGCCACCATCGCAGCACCGATGCCGAAGTCGGGCTTTGCCGCCTATTCGCAGGCCAAGGTCGCGGCCTTCGCCATCGTGAAGCTCTTCGCCGGAGAGCAGCCTTCGCCGCCGCGGCTCCTCAACACCTGTTACAGCCTGGTCGGGCCCGACTACGGCATCAGCGTCGTCAACGTCTATCGCACCGCGAACGGCGCGCTCGCCGAGGTCGAAGGCTCCGGCGGCGTGAGCCCCGCCGACGCGTCGCCGGATTTCCGCAAATCCGAGGCGATCTACGCGGAGGCCTGGTTCCGCACCATCACCGGCGAGGTCTGGGGTTGAGGGCGGCGCTGGCCGGCGCGTTCGCTGTGACGCTCGCCGGCATCGGCGCGGCGCCGGCACAGGAGGCGTTGTGGCCCTATCAGGTGGTCGGCAGCGCCATCCCGGAATCGCTGACCGGCAAGCCCGGCGATCCGGTGCGCGGCCGGGCGATCGTCACCAAACGCGAGAGCACATGCCTGCTGTGCCATTCCGGGCCGTTTCCCGAGGAGCGATTTCAGGGCGATCTGTCGCCGAATCTGAAAGGAACCGGCGCCCGCTGGTCGGCGGGCGAGCTGAGGCTGCGCATGGTTGACGCCGCCCGCCTCAATCCGGCTACCATCATGCCGTCCTTCTATCGCGTCGATGGGCTCACCCGCGTCGCCCCGAACTGGCGCGGCAAACCGATCCTGTCGGCCGAGCAGATCGAGGACGTGGTGGCTTTTCTCGCCACGTTGCGCGATTAAATAGAAAGCCATGACCGAAGCCTCAGCAACCCGCCGCCAGATCCTCGCCGCAGCCGGCGGCGCGGCCGCCGTGATACTGGTGCGGCCCGCGCAGGCGCAGCGCTTCACGTCCGGGGCGATGAATCTCGCGATCCGCAAGGTGGTCGGCGAGGCGAACGTCACGCCGGGCAAGATCAAGCTCGACATCCCGCCACTCAGCGAGAACGGCAATTCGGTCGCCATGGCGATCACGGTCGACTCGCCGATGACAGCGAAGGACTACGTGAAGGCCATCCACGTTTTCACCGAAAAGAACCCGCAGCCCAACGTCATCAGCGTCATGCTTGGCCCGCGCGCCGGACGCGCCAGCATCGCGACGCGCATCCGGCTCGCCGATACGCAGACCGTTACCGCCATCGCCGAGCTGAGCGACGGTACATTCTGGTCCGACACCGCCGACGTCATCATCACGCTCGGCGCCTGCCTCGAGGACACGCCCTGATGGCGCGCGCCCTGATCAACGTTCCGGCCAAGGCCAAGCGCGGCGAGATCATCGCGATCAAGACCCTGATCTCGCATCACATGGAGTCGGGCTTCCGCGTCGGCCCCATGGGGGTGATGATCCCGCGCGACATCATCGAAACCTTCGTGTGCACCTACAACGGCGAGGAAATCTTCCGCGCCTCGCTCTATCAAGCCATCGCCGCGAACCCGTTCATCACCTTCAACACGGTGGCGATCGCGAGCGGCACGCTCGAATTCAAATGGACCGGCGACAACGGTTTCTCGGCGACCGAGTCCGTCAACATTATCGTCGAATGAACGAAACCGCGAACTCGGCCTTCACCTCCCCCGCTTGCGGGGGAGGTCGGCGCGTGAAACGCGCCGGGAGGGGGCTTAACGAGCACGGCACACTGGTGACACCCCCTCCCCATCCCTCCCTCGCAAGCGGGGGAGGGAGTAGGCTGCGGCTCGCGGCATCGTTCGGATGTCTTGCGTACGTCATGACCTGCTTCGCAATAAGCGCAGCCGAAATTCCGCAGAACGAACGCCGCTCCAGCTACGCCGACATGGCGCGCGACAGCAAAGCCATGCAGGACGACGACACCGCCAATCCCGGCATGCTGTCGGTGCTCGACGGTGAGGCTTTGTGGAAGGCCAAAGCCGGTGCAGTCGGCAAGGCCTGCGCCGATTGCCACGGCGATGCGCGCGCCAGCATGAAGGGCGTCTCGGCGCGCTATCCCGTTTTCGAGCCGAAGCTCAGCCGGCCCATCAATATCGAGCAGCGCATCAACCTCTGTCGCACCGAGCAGCAGAAGGCGAGCCCGTTCGCCTTCGAGAGCAAGGACATGCTGGCGCTCAGCGCCTATGTGAGCCTGCAGTCTCGCGGCCAGCCGATTGCGCCGCCGGACGATCAGCGGCTGGCGCCCTTCCGCGAGACCGGCCGGACCCTGTTCAACCAGCGCCAGGGCCAGCTCAACCTGAGCTGCGCACAATGCCACGACGACAACTGGGGCAAACGGCTCGCCGCCAATATCATCCCGCAGGGCCATCCGAACGGCTATCCGCTCTACCGCCTGGAATGGCAGAGTGTCGGCTCATTGCAGCGAAGGCTGCGCAATTGCATGATCGGGATGCGCGCCGAGGCTTACGAATATGGCGCGCCGGAGTATGTGGCGATGGAACTCTATCTGATGTGGCGCGCACGCGGAATGACAGTCGAGACGCCTGCGGTGCGGCCATGAGCTACGACCCCAAGCACGGCACCCTGCGCGGCTATGTGGGGCTGGGGCGCGACTTCCGCTCCGGCAAGACGACGCCGCGCGCCTATCTCGACGAGAGCCTCGACCGCATCGCGAAACGCGAGCCGAACATCGGCGCCTTCGTGGTCCTCAACAAGGACGGCGCGGTCAAGGCCGCCGACGCCTCTGCGGCGCGCTGGAAGGCCGGCAAGCCGCTGTCGCCGCTCGACGGCATGCCGATGGCGATCAAGGACATCATCGAGACCGCCGACATGCCGACCGGCCAGGGCTCGCCGATCTTCGAAGGCACCCAGTCGCGTCGCGACAGCGCCACGGTCTACGCGCTGCGCGAAGCGGGCGCCGTGATCCTCGGCAAGACCACGACCACGGAATTCGCCGCCTCGCATCCGTGGCACACCACAAAAAATCCACACGATCCGGCGCGCACGCCGGGCGGCTCGTCGAGCGGCTCGGCCGCCTCGGTCGGCGCCGGCATGGTGCCGGCTGGGCTCGGCTCGCAGGTGGTCGGCTCGATCCTGCGGCCGGCGAGCTTCTGCGGCGTGGTCGGCTACAAGCCGAGCGTCGGCGGGCTCAACCGTCAAGGTTCGTACGATCATTTCAGCCAGAGTTGCGCCGGCGTGCTTGCCGCCAGCGTTGCCGACACTTGGGCGGTGACCAAGGCCATCGCCGAACGCGCCGGTGGCGATCCAGGTTTCGTCGGCGTCACCGGCAAGGTCGATTTCGCCAAACGCGCCAAGCCGAAGCGCCTCGCCTTCCTCGAAACCGGCGGCTGGAAGGCCACCAGCGACAGCGCCCGCAAGGCATTCGAGATGGCGAGGGAGCACCTTGCCAAGGCCGGTATCGAGATCAAGTCACGCAAGAACGATCGGGCCCTCGACGCAGCCGAGAAACTGATCCGCGACGCGCAGCCGTTGACGCTCGCGATCAACGCCTGGGAGGGCCGCTGGCCGCTCAACACCTATCATGACCTGGCGGCCGCAAAGCTCAGCCCAAACGCGCAGGAGCGCTATCAGGTAGCGCTAGGCATGTCGCAGACGGAATACGCCGGCCTCATCAAGCGCCGCGCCGCGGCGCGCGCCGCCTACGCCAAGGCGCTGGCGAAATACGACGCCTGCGTCACGCTCGGCGCTTGCGGCGCAGCTCCTGTCGGGCTGAAAACCACCGGCAACACCGCGATGAACGTCGGCGCGTCGCTGCTCGGCGTTCCGGCATTGACCTTGCCGCTGCTTGCCGACGAAGGCATGCCGCTCGGGCTGCAGCTGCTGGGCCGTGTCGACGAGGACGCAGCGCTGTTCAGCGTCGCAACGGGCGTGCTCGCGCTGTTCAAGCGCAACGACCTGATCGGCGCCGACGCCTGACGATGGACGCGTCGCGTAGCAAGGCCATTCTCGACCGCTATCGCGACGCGGCGCGCCTGCCGCGGGACTATCCGGACCTGCACGATCACCTGCTCGCGCTGGCCGAGGCGGACAAGCTCATCATCGTCGATGAGCCGGTGAACAAAGACACCGAGATGCATCCGCTGGTGCGCTGGCAGTACCGCGGCGGCATCGAAGAGCCGGATCGCAAGGCATTCCTGTTCACGCGGCCCACGGATTCGAAGGGCCGCACCTTCGAGCATCCGGTGCTGATCGCGGGTCTCGCCGGCAGCCGCGACATCTACCGCATCGGCTTTGGCAAACCGCTCGATCAGGTCGGCGCGCGCTGGATCGAAGCGTTGGCGACACCGATCACCCCCCGCGTGGTGGACCAAGCGCCGTGCCAGGAGATCGTGATCGAAGGTGCGGCGCTCGATAAGCCCGGCATGGCGCTCGACGGCCTGCCGGTGCCGATCTCGACGCCAGGCTGGGACAACGCGCCCTATCTCGCTTCGGCGCATTACATCACCGCCGACCCGGACACCGGCATCCAGAACGTCGGCAACTACCGCGGCCAGATCAAGACGCCGCGCCGGCTCGGCATGAACCCGTCGGTCGAATTGCGCGCCGGCATCTACGCGCATTGGGAGAAACGCCGCGCGCGCAACGAGCCGCTGCCCTGCGCGGTCGTGCTCGGTTGCCCGCCAGTGATCTCCTATGCGGCCGTGCAAAAAATGCCGGAGAACCTCGACGAAGTCGCGGTGGCGGGCGCACTCGCTGGCGGCCCGATCAATGTGGTGCGCGCCAGGACCGTGCCGCTGATGGTGCCGGCCGAGGCCGAGATCGTCATCGAAGGCCTGATCGACACGCGATGGCTCGAGCCGGAAGCGCCGTTCGGCGAATCCCACGGCTATGTCAATCTGCAGGAATACAACGCCTTCATGGAGGTGACCGCGATCACGCGGCGGCGCAATCCGATCCTCACCTCGTTCATCAGCCAAGTGACGCCGAGCGAATCGAGCGTGATCCGCAAGGTCGCGATGGAGCCGGTGTTCTACAACTATCTGCGCTCTACGCTGTCGATCCGCGGCGTGAAGAAAGTCGCGATGCACGAGCCGCTGACCAGCCTCTATGCGGTGATCGGCATCCAGTTCGAGCGTGGCACCGCCGAAAGCGAAGTCTGGCGCGCGCTCAATGCCGCGCAGGTGCTGCACCGCTTCGCCGGCAAATGGATCATTGCGGTGGACGACGACATCGATCCAGACAATGCCGACGCGCTGTTCTGGGCGATGTCGTATCGCTGCCAGCCACAGCACGACTTGCAGGTGGTCGAGCGCAAAGACCCGGGCCACGGCCCGCGCGGACCGCGCGACAACGGCGAGACCGCGGCCGTGCTGGTGAATGCGATGCTCAAGGGCACCTATGCGCCGGTCGCGCTGCCGCAGCGCGAGTTCATGGAGGGCGCGCGCAAATTGTGGGAGCGGCTCGGTCTGCCACCGCTCAAGCCACAGCCGCCCTGGCACGGCTACGATCTCGGCCACTGGCCACCGGCGCTGCGCGAGCAGGCCGAACGCGCCACCCGCAGCGAGTATTTCGTCACCGGCGAGGAGGCGGCGAAGCGCCGCCGCGATGACGTCAAGATGAACGATCCAGTAGCGCAGCCCGGCGACAACAAGCCGCCAATACTGTCGGATGATACCGAGTGAGTGAAGCTGGTGCGCCCCAATAGCGAAACTACATTTCAGTGCGGCACATCAGGGAGCGTCCGTTCCGGGTTTTGCGCGGCTTGGCTCACACACGCGTTTAGGCGTGCTCTAGGGTGTTGGCTGTCCTGATTCCAGAGTGCGAAGCGTGCCGCTGCAACGGCCTGGATATTGTCGCGGGAAAAGTCATTGTTAAGATACTGTCGGGTGTTTCCGAGAACCAAAATGCTGATGGTTCCTCGGTCATTAGGATGGTCAGCATTCCAATCCTTCACGCTCTGATCCGCCTGCCACGTTTCAATCTCTTCTCTCATGGGCGTATTAAACACGTCAAACAGGACTCGATTGAAGAACAGTGACCCTTCGCCCATCTTGTTATGCGGACCGGTATCACCAACGATGCCGTAGGCAAGTCGTTCGCGAGCGCCCGTTTTGAAGTGTCCCACCACAACGTCGCCCACATTGACGCTGCCAAAATCGCCCTGTGGGATCACAAAGAACGGAATTTGCTCGGCGTCGAGATAAAGCGACGACTTACACCGATTTTGATCAGGAACGGGACCGTCACGAGTAAGCGTCGTTGCGGCCACGAAGTACCCGGGATGATCGGTGTTGTCCCCGTGACGGCACGGATAGCCACGCGCATCTGAAGGGATGATATTGCGATTGAACACGACAGTCGCGTTCTTTGGCGTTGAATGAAATACGTAGTATTTTTCGGGCGCTTCCGGATAAAGCGACGTGAGCGGGATAGGCGGAATTTGCGCGTCCCGGATGAGTGGCCACATTTGTTGCCAAATTGGTTCAAGCCCGATCGCGCCAGACGACAGCGAACTGTCCGGTTCCGGTGTCTCTGTAAGATTGGCGCCGGAAAACACCCGAATGCCGCCGTTTGCAAGACGGTCTAATGCACAAGCCGTGCGACTGGGGTTACATCTGCCATATGGCGCATCGGGGTTGTAGGCACGGCCGCTTCCATCAAGATCAACCTGGAGCCTCGTCAGGACCGTAAGCATCTCCTTTGGCCGAGCCGAAGAATTCCCTGGTTGCGGATCAAGCAGCACCTGGAAGGTTCTAGGAACGCCGTTACGTGACAACGTTACGGTCGACTTGTGCATCCTACATTGGGCGTTCGTCATTCCATTCGGCAGTCGTGAAAAAGCCGCCGTCACTGGGCTCGGAACTCCTATCTCGGCCCTGATGGCAATGACGACCCCGGAAGACGGCAAGTCTTGCGCTAGCGAAGGGCTGCTGAGTGCAATCAAGAAGACAGCACACCTCGCAATTCGAGAAAGCATGAGACTCCTCCCAAGATCTTTGTTCACTCCAAATCTTATCGTTGTAAAAAGCAATAACAAAGCTTGGACGTGTAATTGGGCAAGTTACTTTCAGCCAAGTTTCAGGCTCTCCATAAGCCACTGAACTGCGTCGCCACCACGTCCTCGTATTTGCCGACGCCTTTGGTCAGCCCGACGGTCTGCGCGAAGCGGCACATCGAGTCGAACGAATCCTTGTGGACGACCGGGTCGTAGTACGGCAGGTCGCGCTCCACCAGCGTGGCGATCAGGCTGGCTTCGTACGCCGGGAACCACTTCTCGCCCACTTTGGTGGCGCGCTTCGGATCGGCCTTGAGCGCCTTCTGGGTCTTGACCAGCGCCCGCACCGCCGCCGCGGCCTTGTCCGGCTCTTTCGCGACCAGATCGGCGCGCGTCGCCAGCACACCGAACGTGTAGCCGCGCAGGCTCTTCGGGCCGTCGCCGCGCCGTGCGTCGATGACCATCGTGCCAAGCCCGCGCTTCACCGCGACTTCGGCGCCCATGCCGTTGGCCCAGAAGCCGTCGATCTTGCCTTCCTCCATCGCCTTGGCGGCATTGACGCCGAACGAGACGCCGGCCGGATTGGCCGGCATCGGCGGCGGTGCGATCTGCACGTTATCGCGCTTGGGATCGATGCCGTATTCCTTCAGCATCTCGATCAAGCCGATCTCGATCAGCGGCGCCGCACCGATCCGCCGGCCTTTGACGGCCGCGACGTCGCCGCGCTTCACATTGAGGTCGGCGCGCATGATCAGGAACCAATAGGTGTGCTGCGCCAGCGCGCCGATGAACTTAACGCCCTGCCATTCCGGGAACGCGGTCGGCGCCGAATGCGACGAGCCGCCGACGAAATCGACCTTGCCGTCACGCAGCGCCTCGTAGCATTTGCCGACCGGATAGATCAGCTCGAGCTCGGCATCGAGGCCTTCTTCCTTGAAGAAGCCCATCTCCACCGCCGCGATGGCCGGGAAATACGAATTGGACACGAGATCGGGAATGACGACTTTCATGGGCCTCTCCTGACTGCTGCTCTTGTTCCGCCCTCATCCTGAGGAGCACGAGCGAAGCGAGTGCGTCTCGAAGGATGGGGCGGCCCCATGGTTCGAGACGCGATGCTACGCATCGCTCCTCACCATGAGGCCGGGTGGGGACACCGTATGTGGCACGTGTTGCTTAGCCTTCATCCGGCAGCGAGACGGTGCGGTAGCTGTGCGTGAGCTTGCGCTTGAGGACAGAGTCCTCAAGCTCCATGTCGAACGTGCCGCCATAGGAAAATCCGCCGTGCACCGCGAAGGTGCCGCAGAACATCGCCGTGCCGGGCTCGAGCCGGTCGCCGCCGGTGTAGAGTTTGATCAACTCCTCGGGCGGCCGCATGTTGGTGACCGGGCCCTCCTGGTAAAGCCGCCGCGCGCCGCCATCGGACACAAACGAGCGCAGCGTCAGCTTGTCCCAGTGCGGCTTGACCTCATCGTAGCGCCACAGCGTCGTGCCGACCGGCTTGGCGCACATCTGTTTTGAGAGCGTGACGTTGATCGTCTCGGCTTTGCGGTCGGTGTGGTCGGAGCCGATTCCCATCCACATCCCGTCGTCGAGCGCGTAGAGCACGAACTCGACCTCGCCGCTCGACTTATCGCCGACCGCCTGGATTTCCGCCGCGTGCGTCAGCAGCGACACCGCGTTGCGATAGAAGATCGGCACGCTTTTCGGCCGCTTCACACCCAGCGCTTCCAGTTCCGTGATATGCGCTTCGAGCGCCGCGACATTGCGGCCGGTCCAGCCGGCCACCACGAGCCTCTTGATGGTCGCAAGATCAAGCTTTCGTTCTGCCGGCACGCCCCTCTCCGCTCTTGCATCATAAGGGTTTGACGTTACACACTAAAACCCAGATCGCAAAACGCAACGCATAGGAGACCCCCCATGAACGACGCCAGCGCTCAGGCTCTCGGAGGCCGCAATATCAAGGGCGAGGAGCATTGGACCAAGAAGGGCGATGCCGACCTGTTCCTGTGGGAAAAGCGCGCGCCGGGCGGCGCCAAGAACGGCACCCTCCTGTTCGTGCACGGATCGTCCATGGCGTCGCAGCCGACCTTCGACCTGCATGTGCCGGGCCGCCCCCACTCGTCGGCGATGGAATACTTCGCCGAGCGTGGTTTCGACACCTGGTCGATCGACATGGAGGGCTACGGCCGCTCCACCAAAGATGGCCGCATCGACGCCAGGATCGGCGAAGGCGCAGACGACCTCAAGGCCGGCACCGATTACATCTTCAAGACCCGCAACCACACCGGCCCGCTGTTCGTCTATGGCATCTCGTCCGGTGCGCTACGCGCCGCGCTGTTTGCGCAACGCCATCCCAACCGGGTGCGGCGGCTCGCGCTCGACGCCCATGTCTGGACCGGCGAAGGCAGCCCCACGCTGGCCGAGCGCCGCAAGAAGCTGCCGGAGTATCTCAAGACCAAGCGGCGTCCGATCGACCGCAAGTTTGTGCGCTCGATCTTCGAGCGCGATCATCCCGGCACCGCTGATGACAATGTCATCGAAGCCTTCGCCGATCACATCCTGGCGCTCGACGACTCGATCCCGAACGGCACCTATATCGACATGTGCAATCACCTGCCGGTGGTCGATCCGACTCAGATCAAGGTGCCGACCATCGTCATGCGCGGCGAGTACGACGGCATCGCGGGCTTCAAGGACCTGCTGAACTTCTTTGAGGCGCTACCCAATCCCGACAAGCAATTCGCGGTGATGCCCGGCATCGCGCACGCTTCACTGCAGCAGAAGAACTACATGATCGCGCTTCACATCATGCACAGCTTCTTCACGCAGCCCGAGCCGATCTACTCGACGTATAAGCCGTAAGACGGTTATCGCCGGGCCGCGCGAAAGCGCAAGCCCCGCTCAGTACCTATGTCGGCTCGACGGCCGCGGGCGCTTCGCTCCGCCGGCTGAGCCGCCGGTGTAGGCGGTCGAGCAGCAGGTAAACCACCGGCGTCGTGTAGAGCGTGAGCATTTGCGACACAATCAAGCCGCCGATAATCGTCATGCCGAGCGGGCGCCGTAGCTCCGAGCCCGGGCCGGTCGCCAGCATCAGTGGCACCGCGCCAAGCATCGCCGCCAACGTCGTCATCAGAATCGGGCGGAAGCGCTCCAGGCACGCTTCATGGATGGCCTTCTCGGGCGACAATCCGCGCTGACGCTCGGCCGCGAGCGCGAAATCGACCATCATGATACCGTTCTTCTTCACGATGCCGATCAGCAGAATGATGCCGATGAAGGCGATGACGGTGAGCTCGGCGTTGAACATCCACAACGCGAGCAGCGCGCCGAGACCCGCCGACGGCAGCGTGGAAATGATGGTCAGCGGGTGTGCCAGGCTTTCGTACAGCACGCCGAGGATAATGTAGACCGCGAGCAGCGCTGCCAGGATCACCATCGGCTGAGTGCCGATGCTGCGCTGCGCCGATCGCGCATCGCCGGCCGGCTCCGCCCGGATCGTGTCTGGCAGATGCAGTTCGGCAATCGCCTTGTCGATCGCCTGCTGCGCCTGATCGAGCGTGATATTCGGGGCGAGATTGTACGTGACGGTTACGGCCGGGAACTGGCCCTGATGGTTGATCACCAGCGGCGCCAGTCCCTTCTCGACCCGCGCCACCGCCGAAAGCGGGATCTGCGCATTGCCGGGACCGTCGATGTAAAGCCGCGACAGGTCGGACGGATCGCGCTGGAACAGCGGATCGATCTCCAGAATGACGCGGTATTGGTTGCGCTCGGAGTAGATCGTTGAAATCTGCCGCTGCGCGAACGCATTGTTGAGTGCGTTGTCGATGTCCTGGATGCGGATGCCGAGCCGCGCCGCCGCTATACGATCGATGATGACATTGGCCTGCAGGCCCCCCTGCTCGCGGTCGGTGGTGACATCGACCAGTTCCGGCAGCCCCTGCACCTTGTTGACGACGACGGGCACCTGCTTGAGCAATTCGTCGAGGTCCGGGGACCACAGCGTATACTGATATGACGAGCTCGATTGGCGGCCACCGGCGCGGATGTCCTGCGCCGGGAACATAAACACCCGCATGCCGCCCACATCGAGGAGCTTGGGCCGCAGCCGGTTGATCACCGTTTGCACGGAGACGCCGGGACGCTCCGACGGCGGCTTGAGGCTGATGAACAGCCGGCCGTTGTTGACCGACGCGTTAAAAGTCGAGGCGCCGACCGACGACCCGACATTGGCCACGGCGGGATCCGACAGCACGATCTGGGTGGCGCGTTGCTGCAAGTCCTTCATCGCCTCGAACGAAATGTCCGGCGCGGCGCGCGTGCCGCCGAAGATCAAGCCGGTGTCGTCCTGCGGGAAAAAGCCCTTGGGGGTGTTGACGTAGAGAACGGCTGTCAGTGCGATCGTCGCCCCGAGCGTCAGCAGCGTCAGAATGCGGTGGCGCAGAACGACGGTGAGGCTCGCGTCATAGGCCGCTATCAGCCGCCGCAGCATGCCCTCGATCAGCCGGTCGAGCCATGTGGCGTCACGGCTCGGCGCCGCACGCACGAAATGTGCGCAAATCATCGGCGTGAGCGTAATCGAAACGATGGTCGAGATCACAATCGCAAAGGTGAGCGTGATCGAGAACTCGCGAAACATGCGGCCGACAATGCCGCCCATGAACAGCAGCGGGATGAAGGCTGCGATCAGCGACACGCTGATCGAGATCACGGTAAAGCCGATCTGGCGCGCGCCCTCGATGGTGGCGCGCAGCGGTGTCATGCCTTTTTCCAGATTACGGAAGACGTTCTCGATCATCACGATGGCGTCGTCCACCACGAAGCCGACCGACACCGCGAGCGCCATCAGCGAGATGTTGTCGATCGAAAAGCCCGCAACCCACATCAGCGCGCAGGTTCCGGCCAGCGCCAACGGCACAGTCACGCCGGCCGCGACGGTGGCGGCGACGCGCCGCAGGAACAGGAAGACCACCATCATCACCAAAGCGATCGTGGCGAGCAGCGTGAGCTGCATGTCGAACACGCTGGCGCGGATGGTCTGGGTGCGGTCGGACAGCACCGATATCTGGATATCCGGCGAGACCAGACGCTTGACCTCCGGTAGCAGCGCCAGAACGCGATCGACCGTATCGATCACGTTGGCCTCGCTTTGGCGGGTAATCACCAGCAGGACCGATGGCTGGAGATTGAACCAGGCCGCCGAACGGCTGTTGCGCACGCTCTGCTCGATGGTGGCGATATCGCCGAGACGGACGACCGTGCCGTTGGCGGCCTTCACGACGATGTGCCGGTAGTCGCGCGGCTCGACGAGCTGAGCGTTGGTGCCGATGGTACGCGCAAGATTGGGGCCGTCGAATGTGCCGATCGGGGTCGCCGAATTGGCATTGGAGACCGCGGTGCGCACGTCCTCCATGCTCACGCCCATCGACGCGATGGCGACCGGGTTGACGCGGATGCGCGTCGCCGGCTGTTCGGCGCCGGTGACGGTCACTTCAGCCACGCCCTCGACCTGCGCGATGCGCTGGGCGATCACCGTGTCGGCGGCGTCATAAATCGCGCTCGGCTGAATGTTTGTCGCGGTCAACGCCAGGATCAGGATCGGCGTCGCCGAGGGATTGGCCTTGCGGAAATTCGGCAGCGTCGGCAGGTCGCCAGGAATGTCGGTCAGAGCCGCGTTGAGCGCGGCCTGCACGTCGCGCGCCGCGCCGTCGATGCTGCGGTTGAGATCGAACTGAATGGTGATGTTGGTGGTGCCAAGCGAACTGCTCGAGGTGATCTCGGTCACGCCGGGGATTCCGCCGAGCCGGCGTTCGAGCGGCGCGGCCAGCGTCTGCGCCATGATGACCGGATCGGCGCCGGGCCGGCTCGCCGACACGCGGATGGTCGGGAACTCGATGGTCGGCATGCTGGCGACCGGCAGGAACGAATAGGCCACCGCGCCCACCAGGAAGAGCCCGATGGCGAGCAACGTCGTGCCGACCGGCCGGCGGATGAACGGGTAGGAGAAGTTCATCTCACGCACTCATCTCGGGTATCTGCCGTCATCATCCGGTCGGACCGCTCGCCGCGTCGGCAGCGGGCCGTGCCGACGGCACAAAGGGCCGCGGACGGGTCAAGCGCTGCTTCAGGCGTTCCATGGCGAGATAGATTACCGGCGTGGTGTAAAGCGTCAGCAGCTGGCTGAGCAGCAACCCGCCAATGATGGTAACGCCCAGCGGGTTGCGAAGCTCCGAGCCAGTCCCGCTCTCGATGGCCAGCGGAATGGCGCCGAACAGCGCCGCAAGTGTCGTCATCATGATCGGGCGGAAGCGCAGCAACGATGCCTGCACGATGGCATCGCGCGGCGACATGCCTTTGTTGCGCTCAGCCTCGAGCGCAAAGTCGATCATCATGATGGCGTTCTTTTTCACAATTCCCATCAGCAGCACGATGCCGATCAGCGCGATGACCGAAAGGTCATAGCCGAACAGCATGAGCGCGAGCAGCGCGCCGACGCCGGCCGAGGGCAGCGTGGTCAGGATGGTGAACGGGTGGATGAAGCTCTCGTACAGCACGCCGAGCACGATGTAGATCGCGACCGCAGCGGCGAGAATGAGCCAAGGCTGCCCGGCGAGCGACTTGGAGAATTCGGCGGCGTCGCCGGAGAACGTGCCGACCACCGTGGCCGGCAGGTCGATGTTGTTTTGCGCGGCCGCAATCGCATCGACCGCGTCGCTCAAGGCGGCGCCGGTCGCCAGATTGAAGCTGATGGTAATGGACGGGAATTGCTCCTGGTGCGCGATCGCCAGCGGCGCCGTCGTATAGACAAAGCGGGAGAAGGCCGAGAGCGGAATCTGATTGTTGCCGGTGACCGCGTTCGGCGTCGCCGTCGTGTTGGTATTGGTTGACCCAACCGCGGTATTGCCGACTGTCGCGACTGTCCCGGTCGAAGTGTTGGAACCGGTGACATAGAGCTTCGACAACGCGGCCGGATCCTGCTGGTAGCGCGGCTGCGCTTCCAGGATCACCCGGTATTGGTTGACCTGCGAGTAGATGGTCGAAATCTGGCGCTGGCCGAACGCGTCGTTGAGCGTGTCGTTCACGCCCTGCATCGACACGCCGAGGCGGCCGCCCTTCTCGCGGTCGACGTCCACCAGCATGCGCAGGCCGCCCTCCTGCGCTTCCGAGGCGACTTCGCGCAGCATCGGATTTTTGCGCATCTCCTGCGCAAGCTTGGCGGACCATTCGACCACATCGGCCGAGTTGGCGCCGACCAGCGTGTATTGATACTGCGCACGGCTTGGGCGGGTGCTGATCTGGATGTCCTGCACCGGCAGGAAATAGACCTGGATGCCCGGAATCGGCGCGACCGCCTGCTGCAAACGCCCGACGATATCGTCGGCGCTGGCGCTGCGGTCATCGCGCGGGCGCAACGTGATGGCGAGGCGTCCGGCGTTCGGCGTCGAATTCATCCGGCTGACGCCGAGCACCGACACCACGCCTTCCACGTCGGGATCCTTGCGGATCGCCGCCTCGACCTGGGCCTGGATGCGCTGCATCTGCGCAAATGAAACTTCGGTGCCGGCCTCAGACACCGCGAGGATCAAGCCGGTGTCCTGCGGCGGCAGGAAGCCCTTGGGGATCAGGAGATAAAGCCAGATGGTGGCAACCAGAGTACCGAGCGTGACCAGCAGCGTCAGCGATTGGCGGCGCAGCACCCATTCCAGGCTCACGTGATAATGCTCGATCACGCGATCGACCATCCGATTGAAGAAACGCGTGAGCCTGTTGCCATCGTTCTCGCTGTGAGGGCGGAGGATGCGGCTGCACATCATCGGCGTCAGCGTCAGCGACACAATTGCCGAAACCACGACCGCAATGGTGAGCGTGAGCGCGAATTCGCGGAACATGCGGCCGACGAGGCCGGTCATGAACAACAGCGGAATGAACACCGCAATGAGCGACATCGTCAGCGAGATCACGGTGAAGCCGATCTCGCGCGCGCCGCGCAGCGCGGCATCGAGCGGCGATTCGCCATCCTCGATGTGGCGCACGATATTCTCAATCATGACGATCGCATCATCGACGACGAAACCGGTGCCGATGGTCAGCGCCATCAGCGACAGGTTGTCGAGCGAGAACCCGCAGAACCACATCACACCGAAAGTTGCGATCAGCGACAGCGGCAAGGCCACGCCCGCAATGATGGTGGCGCGGATGGTGCGCAGGAAAACGAACACCACCAGCACGACCAGAAACACGCTGAGAACGAGGGTGAACTTCACGTCCCGGATCGAGGCGCGGATCGTGGTGGTGCGGTCGAGCACCACCGTGAGATTGATGCCGACTGGCATCGACCGCCGCAGCTTGGGCAACTCGGCCAGCACCCGCTCAACGGTTTCGATCACGTTGGCGCCGGGCTGCCGCTGGATGTCGATCACCACCGCCGGCGTTTCTTGATACCAGGCGCCGACCTTCTCGTTCTCCAACCCGTCGACGACGTCGGCAACGTCGCGCAGCAACACGGGTGCGCCCGCGCGATAGGCCACGATCAACGCCCCATAGGCAGTGGCGGCGGCGAGCTGATCGTTGGCCGAGATGGTGTAGGACTGATGCACGCCGTCGAGCGCGCCCTTCGGGCCAGAGACATTGGCTCCGACGATTGCGGTGCGCAGGTCCTCGAGTCCGATGCCATAGCCGGCAAGCCGCGAAAGATCGGCCTGGATGCGCACCGCCGGCCGGATGCCGCCCTGGATCGAAACTCGACCAACCCCGCTGACCTCGGACAACCGCTGCGCCATCAGCGTATCGGCGAGATCGCTCATATCGCGCAGCGAGATGGTTGGCGAGGTCAGCGCCAGCGTGATGATCGGCGCGTCTGCCGGGTTCACTTTGGAATAGGTCGGCGGATAGGGAAGCGTGCGGGGCAACGTCGATCCGGCGGCGTTGATCGCCGACTGCACGTCCTGGGCCGCGCTGTCGATGTCGCGGGTCAACTCAAACTGCAGGGTGATCTGGCTGATGCCAAACGAACTCGATGAGGTCATCAGCGACAGCGCTGGAATCTGGCCGAACTGGCGTTCCAGCGGCGCGGTCACCAGCGCCGCCATGGTGTCGGGGCTGGCGCCGGGCAACTGGGTCGTGACCTGGATGGTGGGGAAATCGACCTGCGGCAGCGACGAAATCGGCAGCGACCAGTAGCCGAGCCAGCCGCCCAGCATCACCGCAAAAGCCAGAAGCGAGGTAGCAATCGGACGCCGGATGAACGGTGTCGAGACGCTCATCGAGGCGGGCTCGGCGGCGCAGTCGGCTGAGCGTTCGGCGGCGCGGTCGAACGCCGCTGGCGCTGGCTGTCCGGCGCGTCGGGGGTACCGGGACCGCGCCGTTCACGCCGCGGCGATTGCACGGCCGGTACGGTGCCGGGCGGCGGCACGTTTTCGGCGTTGGTGACCGTGACCTGCGAACCGCCGGTGAGGCGCGCAAAGCCCGTGGTCACCACGCGCTCGTCGCCTTGCAGGCCGGTCGAGATCACGGCCTGAGTTTCATCCTGCTGCGCGACCGTGACCTGGCGCACCACGACGGTGCTGTCCGGCTGCACCACAAACACGAAAGTACCATTCGGCCCGCGTTGCACAGCGGCGGTCGGCACCACCACCACCCGCCGCAGCGTGTCGATCAAAAGCCGCACGTTGACGAATTGCCCGGGCCAAAGCTGGAGTTGGCCGTTGGGGAATTCGGCCTTGAGCTTGATGGTGCCCGTCGTCGGATCGACCTGATTGTCCACCACCACCAGCGAACCGGTGTCGATGACGGTCTTGTTGTCGGCGCCGAACGCATCGACCGTCAGCTTGCCCTTGGTGAACGCGCTGTTGACTTGACCAAGCTGCTGCTGCGGCAGCGTGAACAGGATCGAGACCGGCCGGAGCTGGGTGATGACCACGATGCCGGTCGTATCCGAGGCGCGCACGATGTTGCCTTCGTCGACCAGCCGAATGCCGGTTCGGCCATCGAGCGGCGCCCGGACTTCGGTGTATTCGAGGATCGCCTTGGCGTTGTCGATCTGCGCCTGGTCGAGCTTCACCTGCGCTTCGAGCTGCGCCACCGTGGCCTTTTGCGTGTCGTATTGCTGGCGCGCGATGGAGTTGGTCGCGCTCAGCCGCTGGTAGCGATCGAGATCGAGGCGGGCGTTGGCGAGCAGCGCTTCGTCCTGCGCCTTCTTGGCGACTGTCTGGTCGTACGCCGCCTGGTAGAGGGTGGGATCGATACGCGCCACAACATAGCCGCGCTTGACGTCCTGGCCTTCTTTGTAGGCAACGCTCATGAGCTTGCCATCAACCTGGGAACGCACCGTCACGGTGTTGAGCGCGCGAACGGAGCCGACGCCGTCAAGATAGACCGGCACGTCGGCGCTGCGCGCTGCCGCGGCGATCACCGGCACCGGCCCGTCGAGCTGGAAGCCGCCGCGCTGGCGCTGGGTTTGCACCTGCTGTTGCGGCTGCCGCTGCCATTGCCATCGGACAAGCGCCGCCACGCCGACCACGGCGAGGGTGACGATGCCAATCGTCAGAAGGCGTTTGCGCGTCATAGAGGACCAGCCAGGATCAAGCGCCGTTCTTAGATAACGGCGGGGATGCCAGAATCACAGCACATTACGGAGATTTCATAGACCAAAGATGGACTTACGGCCTTGTTTGCCCGTCCTCCACAGGCATCTGCCAGCCGCCTCCCAGCGCCTGGAACAGGCTCACCACCGCCAGCAGACGCGCGAGCCTGGCCGTGGCCAGCGTGTCTTCGGCCTGAAACAAGGTCTGCTGCGTTTGTAGGACCGTGACCAGATCGATGTTGCCTTCGCGCAGGCGGCGCTCGGAAATCTCGAACGCCCGCCGGGAACTGGTCACAACGATGCGCTGCAACCGCTCGCGCTCGGTGGTCTGTTGGACCGCGATCAGCGCCCGCTCGACGTCCGCAAACGCATTCAACACGGTCTTGCGGTAGAGCTGGAGCGCCTCGTCCTGCCTGCCCTTTTGCAGATCGTATTGACCTTCGAGACGCAAGCCATCGAGCACCGGTTGCGTCAGCCCGGCGGCGAGCGAGAAGAAGGCCGATTCAGGCCGCAGCAGAGTTCGCAGCGCGACGCTCTGATAGCCGCCGTCCCCCGTCAACGAGATGGTCGGGAAGAACGCCGCGCGCGCCGACTCCACGCTGGCATTGGCGGACGCAAGCACCGCCTCGGCTTCACGAACGTCCGGCCGCTGCGCCAGGAGATCGGACGGAATGCCCGGCGTCACCGGCGGGATGCGGATCTGCGACATGCTGCCGGGGCGAACCTTGATGCGCTCGGGCGGGCGCGCGATCAGCACCGCCAGTGTGGCGATGTTCTGGTCCAAGATCAGTTGCAGCGGAGGAATCGAGGCGCGGACGGTGTTGACCACGCTTTCCTGCTGCGAGGTGTCGAGTTCGGACGCGACACCAGCGCCGAAGCGCTCCTGGATCAAGTTATAGACCCGTGTGGCAGCGGCCAGATTGTTGCGTGCGACACGCAAGCGGTCGGCCGCGCCCAGCACCTGGAAATAGGCGTTGGCGACGCTCACCATAGTCGACAGCGCGACCACCTCGCGGTCGAAGCGGGTGGCGACGGCGGTTTCCTCGATCGCGCGCAAGGCCGCGCGGTTTTTGCCCCAGAAATCGACCTCGTAGCTCGCGCTGAACGACGCCGAGATGACGTTGCGCGGGCTTGCGCCGGGGGATTGCGAGCGCGTGCCGCTGGCATTGAAATCGAGCGCCGGCAGCAGCGCCGCGCCCGTGATCCGCGAGTTGGCGTCGGCCTGGACGATCTTTGCGACCGCAACCGCGATGTCGAGGTTGGAGGTCAGCGATTCTTCGATCAGGTCGGTGAGTTGCTTGGAGTGGAAGCCGCGCCACCAGCTCACCGACGGCAGCGCGGCGTCGGGAGTGCGCGCGGGCGGATTGCGATAGGCGGGCGGCACATCGAGTGCCGCATCGGGCCGCTCAGTGCCGAGAAAGCAGCCCCCGAGCGCCAGCGCCAATGCCAAACCGGGAAGAGTCGCCGCGACACGGCGAATGCTCGACGCCGAACAACGCCTCTCGGTGCGACGACGCATACGCATACAGACTGCCCGAACGCAACAAACGGACTTCCGGCAGCCTGGAACAGGCCGCCCGGCAAGACGAAAAAACCTAGCAACCTATCCGCGGCCCACCAATCGAAAACGGCGGGCCGACCTGTGGACAAGTCTCCGCATGAGTTGTGGATAAACGACCGCGGCGCGACCGATGTGGCGCGCCGTAGGAATGCCTAGAATTTTCGTTTTATGTCGCTAAGTCAAAGGCTTATTTGACAGACCTATGGCTTGTAGACGATATCGAACAGGCCAGCGATGTCCTTCGGCGTCTTCGCTGCCTGTATGAATTTGTACTCGAGCGCGTCTTTTAGGGAACGCTCAAGATCTCGGATCTCGCCGATCTGCATCGCAGAACGCGGATAGAACTCCTCGACCGCTTTCTTGGCGACGTCGCGCGACACTTTCATGTTCTGCGCGAAGATTTCGATGGCCTTGGGGTTGCTATAGCCCCAGTCGATCGACTTCTGGATCACCTGCATGAACTTGACGATGCTGGCGCGCTTGGTCTTGAGCGAATCCACATTGGCCAAGTTGACGCGGATGGTCTGGTTTTGCAGCTCTGCCGCCTCGCTGGCGCGCGCTATGATCCTGATCTTGCCGTCCTGCACGTCCTTGAGGCCAAACGGCACCACCGACCAGCCGACATCGACCTGGCCGGTCATGGTCTGGGTGTAGCTCGCGGGCGCGCCGCCGACCGGCAGCGGCTTGGCCTTAGAAGCGGCCTGACGAAGCAGCGTGAGCAGGATCAGGTTGGAGGACGAGCCGGGCGAGGAGAACGCGACCGTCTTGCCTTCGCCGACGTCCTTGAACGTCTTAAACGGGCTATCGGCCTTCACGTACCAGAACAACTCGTGCGCGCCGGTCATCTCGGCCGCGATGATCCGGTAAGGCGTGGCGTCGCCACCCTTCACATAAGCGCCGATGGCGCCGAGGATGCCGTTCGACATGGCGATATCAACGCTGCCGGACACCACGGTGGCGACGGTCTGCGCGCCACCCTCGGTGTAGAACACCTCGATCTCAAGACCGGCGTCCTTGAAGAACCCGGCCGCCTCGCCGAATTCGATCCACGAGCTGTCCCAAAATCCCTTCTGCGGGACCGCAACCTTGAGCTTCTCGACCGCTTGGCTTACGCCCGCGTTCGCGATCAGCAGAGCGAACGCAGTCATGACCGCTCGAAACATGGAATCCTCCCTCAAGGTCTTGGTTGCCTCATAGTGCCCCGTTTCCGAAGTTCGTGATACGTGGCGGCGTACTCTGACACGAACTTCGGAAACAAAGGGGCACTATCAAGTATAGCATTCTAGTGCCGCTTATCGATTTGAAGTTCCTGAACGAGCGTGCTGCAAGTGGCGCAGGAACTTCAAATCGGCGGCACTAGTGCGATATTGCCCGCTCGCGCGGCGGGACACAATCCGCAGCCCAATGCGGCGATGCGTCGCCGCGGAACGTCCGGCGTATCGCGCGTCCTGCGCCGGTATCGCATTGATCGGACGGAACGCGCTCTCCATAATCGCGCGGTCTCGCACTGGATAAGGATTTCGCGATGCGCGCACGCCCCGCCTGCCTCGCCGCCCTCGTCACGATCACGCTCGGCGCGACGCCGCTCCACGCCCAGCAGACCGAGGAGATCATCCTCGCCGATCCGGCCTTCAGCCTGACGTTCAGCGCGGGTTACATCGCGACCGATCTCGGCCTTTGGCAGAAACACGGCATCACGGTGAAGACCGTGGCGATCACCGGCATCGGCGCGATCAACGCCGTCATTTCCGGCAGTGCGCATTTCGCGCAAGCCTCGGCCAGCTCGTTCGGGCGGGCCACCACGCGCGGACAAAAGCTTATCGCTATCGCAACCACGATCGACCGGCCGTTCGCGCAACTGATCCTGCGCAAAGACATCGCGCTCGCCGCTGGCTTCGATCCGAAGGCATCTTTGGAAAAGCGCGCCGCCGCCATCAAAGGCCGCACCATCGCGGTCGATTCCATCAACTCGATGATCCACGCCTATGTGCGGCTGATTACGATACGCGCCGGCGTGAACCCGGACGACGTGCGCATCGCCCCGATGGCGCCGAACAGCATGTTGGCCGCGTTCCAGAGCAAGCAGATCGATGGCTTTGCCATGTCGCTGCCCTGGCCGCTCAAGCCGGTGCAGGATGGCGACGCGCTCTTGATCGCAAGCGGCCCGGATGGCGATCCGGGCGACATGATCCCGTTCGGACATAACCTGATCGTTGCCAAGAAGGACACCTGCGATCAGCGCAAGGCGCTCTGCATGGCGATGGGCCAGTCGATCAAAGACGCCACCGCTTTCATCAAAAACCAACCGGCCGAGGCCTTCGCGCTGCTGAAGAAGCGTTTCCCGACGCTGGACGACAAGCTCTTGGCCGCGGCGTTCGAACAGCTTCAGAAGGTCACGCCATCGCCGCCCGTTCCCATACGCGCCGTCATCGAGAACTCCGAAGCGTTCAACGTGGGGGCCGGACTGCTCAAGCCGGAAGAGAAGCTCACGTCGTTCGACGGACTGTTCACCGACGAATTCGCAAAATGACTGCGCGCGGGATGCGCCACGCGCTCGCCGCCGCGATGATCCTCAGCGTCGCCGCGACACCCGCCGCGGCCCAGCAATCCATGGTCGAAGACGTCACCATCGCGGTGCCGAATTTCACCTTTACGCTGACACCGAACTTCATCGCCGAGGAACTGGGCCTGTGGGCCAAGCACGGACTGCGCGTCAAGACCGTGCAAATCTCCGGCGTCGGCGCGACCAACGCGGTGATCGCCGGTAGCGCCGATTTCTCGCAGGCCGGTGGCTCGACGCTGACGCGGGCGGCGGCGCGTGGTCAGCGGCTGCTCGCCATCGCCAACACGGCCGAGCGCAACATCGTCACCATCACGATGCGCAAGGCGGTCGCGGCGGCCGCCAACTTCGACGCCAGTGCGCCGCTGGAAAAGCGCGCGGAGGTGCTGCGCGGCAAAACCTTCGGCGTCGGTTCGATCAATGCCAACCCGCATGCCTATTTGCTGGTGATCGCGGCGCGCGCCGGGATCACGCCCGATGGCCTGCGCGTGACCGCGCTCGAGGGCAACGCCATGCTGGCCGCCTTCCAGAGCCGGCAGATCGACGGCATGTCGAACAGCCCCCCGTTCCCGCTCAAGCCGGTGATCGACGGCGCCTCCGTTGTGATCGCAAGCGGCGCCGCGGGCGATCCGCCGAACGCCATTCCGTTCGCCTACAACGTCATCGTGGCGCGACCGGATACCTGCGAGAAGCGCCGCTCGGTGTGCCAGAAGATGGCGCAAGTGATGAAGGAGGCGCTCGAATATTTGCACGCGCATCCCACAGAGGTGGTCGCGATTCTCGCCAAGCGCTTTCCCAATCTCGAGCGCGCGCTGATCGAAGCGGCGTTCGAGGACATCCGCAAATCGACGCCGCGTGTGCCAGTGGTGACGCGCGAGGCGCTGGAGAACTCGGACGACTTCAATGTCGCCGCGGGCTTCATGAAAGCCGCAGACAAGCTGAAGAGCTACGACGGGCTGTTTACGGATCAGTTTTTGAAGTGACTGCAGCTACTTTTCATCCACAATCTTCGTCCGCAGCACGCCGATCTTGGTGATCTCGACCTCCAGCGTGTCGCCGGGCTTCATCCAGAGCGGCGGCTTGCGGCCATGGCCGACGCCTTCCGGCGTGCCGGTGGCGATGATGTCGCCCGGATGCAGCGTGGTGAAATCCGAGCAAAAGCTGACGATCTGCTGGCACGAATAGATCAGCTTGTCCGTTCCGGAGTGCTGCACTTGCGCGCCGTTCAGCCGCGTGGTCAGCGTGAGCTGGCTCGGATCGGGGATTTCGTCGCTCGTCACCATCCAGGGGCCGAGCGGTCCGGTGCCGGGCCAGTTCTTGCCCGAGGTGACGGAGAACTTCTGGTAGTCGCGCACGCTGCCATCGACAAAGATTGTGTAGCCCGCGACATGATCGAGTGCGCGCTCCATCGGAATATGACGGCCGCCCTTGCCGATCACCATGGTCAGCTCGCCCTCGAAGTCGAAGTTGTCGGAGAGCTTGGGACGGATCATCTCGCCCTCATGGCCGACCAGCGTGTCGGTGAAGCGGATGAACAGGCTCGGCTGCTTGGGCAACTCGCGCCCGACCTCGGCGGCGTGCGACTTGTAGTTAACCCCGGCGCAGAGAATTTTCTCCGGCTTCGGGATCACCGGCAGGAACCGGATGTCGGAGAGCTTGTGATCCGGTTTGGCGCCCTGGGTTGCCTTGCGGATGTCGCCGAGCGCGCCGGCCGCCAGCGCCTCGCGCAGCGACTTGTGGCTTTTCACGGTGACGACGCCATCGCCCTGCACCACGCCGAAGCTTTCCTGGCCGCCGACAACGTAGCTTGCGAGTTTCATTGCCTGTTCCTCATAGCTGCATATCCCGTTCGACCGGCCGCCACTTCAGCGCACGCCGTTCCAGCCCATTGACGATGCCGTTGATGATGAGCACCAGCGCCACCGCGACCACGATACCGGCGAACACGCCGGTCGTGTCGGAGAGCTGGCGCGCGCGCTCGATGGAAAACCCGACGCCTTCGGTCGCCACCAGGAACTCGCCGACGATGGCCGCGCTGACCGCGCGCGGCAGCGCGACCTTCAGCCCGGTAAAGAAGAACGGCAAGAGCGACACCCAGATCACCTTGCGGGCGATGATGTGCTCGGGCGCGCCGAGAATGCGCGCCATGTTGATCAGCCGCTGATCCGTGTTGCGCATGCCGGCGGAGACGGTGATGAACACGATGTAGAACACGAACAGCGTGACCACGATGGCCTTCGGCGCGTCGCCGATGCCAAACCACAAGATCAGCCAGGGCGTCAGCGCGTATTTCGGGATGCCCTGCGACGCCAGGATGAAGGGCTCGATCGCTTCGGTGGCGCGCGGCGACAACCTCAGGAGAAACGGCAGGCCCACGCCAGCAAGGCAGCCGATCGCGAAGCCGATGGTGGAGACGCGCATGGTGGCGGCAATGTCGGTGAGAAGCTTGCCGTTCCCAGCCATCTCGACGATGCGCAGCGCGGTTTCCAGCGGCGGCGCGAAGAACAGCGGGCCAAAGGCGCGCGCACCCCACTCCCAGGCCAGCAGCAATGCCAGCGCGAGCGCGATGCGTCCGCCGACGATGATGATTTTGCGCGAGACCGCGCGGCCTTCCGGCAGATCAGCGGCGAATTCGGCGCTGCTCATTGCACGTCCGCCCTGATGCGCTGGTGGATCGCGGCGAAGCCCGGCAGTGTGAAGATGTCTTTGATATTGCGCGGGCGCGGGATCGGAATCGCGTGCTCGCCCGCAATGCGCGCGGGGCGGCGGCTCAGCACCAGCGCGCGATCGCCGAGCGCGATGGCCTCGGTGATATCGTGCGTGACAAAGACGATAGTCTTGCGCTTGAGGCTCCACAGCCGCAGCAAGTCCTCCTGCAATTGCGTTCGGGTCTGCGCATCGACCGCGGCGAACGGCTCGTCCATCAGGATGACCGGCGGGTCATAGACCAGCGTGCGGATCAGCGCGGCGCGCTTGCGCATACCGCCGGACAACTCGTGCGGATAGTAGCGCTCGAAGCCCACAAGCCCGACCGCCTGAATGAGCTCCGCGGCCCGCGCCCGTGCCGCGTCGTCGATGCCGCCCTGCACTTCAAGCGGGAACAGCACGTTGTCGATGGTGGTGCGCCAGGGCAGCAGATTGTCGTCCTGCGTGACGTAGCCGATGCGGCGATCGAGGCCGGGCCGCAGCGATTTCTGCCCGGGCGACACGGTCAGCACGCCATCGAACACGATCTCGCCTTCGCTCGCCGTGTCGATCTGCGCGATGATGTTGAGCAACGTCGACTTGCCGGCGCCGGACGGCCCGACGATGGTGAGCAACTCGCCCGCACCAACGGAGAACGTCATGTCCTGGATGATCCAGGGTGGCGGCTCGCGCCCGGCCCGCGCCGGAAAGCGCTTGCCGAGGCCCCTGATCTCCAGCATCGCCGCCATCGGTCTATGTCCCGTGATCGACGATGAGCGCCGCACCGCGCGGACGCCAGCGCAACAGGAAACGCTCGGCGAGGTCCACCAGCGCGATAAAGGCATGCACGATCAGCGCTGCCGCCAGGATCGCGACGAACACCTGTGTGGTGTCGAAGTTCATCGCCCCGGTCTGCACCAGATAGCCAAGCCCGCGGTTGGACGAGATCAGTTCGGCAATCACGGCGCCGCCGATCGCGTAAGGCACCGCGATCCGAAAGCCCGCGAAAATCGCAGGCACGGCGCCGGGGAATACGATGTGGCGCCCGACCTGGCGTTCGCTGGCGCCGACCACCTGCGCCATCTGCACCAGCTTGGTGTCGAGCGCGCGCACGCCTGAAAGTGTCGAGAAATAGACGATGAAGAACACCACCGCGGCGACCAGCGCGATCTTGGATTCGATGCCAATGCCGAACCACAGAATGAACAGCGGCGCGAACGCGAGCTTGGGCGCGCCGTAGCCGCCGACCATGAACGGATCGAGGATCGCGACGATGATCGGCTGCCGCCGCAACACAAACGGCAGCAGCACCGCCGGCACACCGCCGATCACGGAACCGGCCAGCGCTTCGGTGATGGTGTAGCTGCCATGACGCACAAGCTCGCCGTCGGAGAGCGATACGAAGAAGCGCGAGATCGTGGCCCAGGGAGAACTCAGCCAATAGGCGCCGAACACCGCACTGCCGGCCTGCCACGCCGCCAGCAAGATCAGCAGCACCACCAGCCGGTCGAACCACACACGCAGACGCATCTCAAAACCTTAATGCAGGCCGTGCACCGGCACGAACAGGTCGTCCACCTTGGGCGCCTTGGCGATCACGCCCTGCTCGACGAGATAGCGCACCAGGGCGTCCAGCGTCGGACGGTTCGGCTCGACGCCATAGGGCCAGGGATCGCCGCCGAACACCGCTTCGATGTCGTCGATCTCCGCGTGCATCCACGGCAGCATGGCGCGCAGCGTCCCGCGGTAGCGCATCCGCTCGTAGGCGATGTCCTTGGAACGGTTAAAGGCGTTGAACAGGCTGGTCGCGACGAATGGATGCTTTTCATAGACATCCTTCTTGATCGCGATCAGGTGCATGATCGGAAAGATTTTGGTGCGCCGATAATAGTCCATCTCGGCGGCGCGATAGTCCGGATACAGACGCACGATGTCGGGGTTGCGGCCGAAGCAATCCGGCACGCCGGTGCCGATCAGCGCCTGCACTTCACCCTTGTCGAGCAATTCGCTGAGTGACTTTCCGGACTTGTTGTCGGCGATCGAGATTTTCTTCACCGGCGGCAGGATGGTCGGTTTGCCATGCGGTTTCGCGCTGTTGATATCACCTTCGATCCACTCGACGCTGGAGAAGTCGATGCCGTGCTCGTCGCTGAGCAGCCCGCGCTGGAAGATCGCCGCCGTCATGGCGTAGCGCGGCACGGCGATTCGCTTGCCGGCCAGATCCTTCGGCGCCTTGATGTGCCTTCTGTTGATGAAGATGAAGCTGTGCCGAAACACGCGCGAGGCAAACACCGGCAATGCGACGAACGGATTCTGATTGGCCATGAAGCGCGAGACGAATTCGGAGGAGGAAAATTCCGAGGAGTCGAATTCGAGTCCGCCCGCCATGCGGTCGAAGATGTTGCGCGGCTCGTCGTTGGCGATGAAGTTCAGATCGACGCCCTCGACCGGTACCTCGCCGGTGTAGAGCGCCTGCATCCGGTCGTAGAGGCCGCAGGCGAAGGTGATCGACGGCTTGGACATTGCTCCCCCAGCTTGCGCGCCCCGCGCTCGATGCAGGCATTACAACCTTGCGACAGCGGCGACGCAAGCTAACATCGCCCGGCTCCCAGCGTAGATATGTTGTATTGGCAAAGCTTGCCAATTGTGCTATCTATCAGCACATGCCGACCCGCAACATCAATTTGACCACCGAACAGGACGCCTTTGTCGAGAAGGTTGTCCGCTCTGGCGAATATCAGAATGCAAGCGAAGCAGTTCGTGACGCGTTGCGCGCATTACAGCAACGGCGGAGCGAGGATGCGCTGAAGCTGAAGGCGCTGCGAACTCAGTTAAAGGCTGGCGTCGATGCGCTTGAACGCGGAGAGTTCGTCGAAATGGATGACGCTGGCCTTGGCGACTATCTTGAGGGACTGACGAGCAATCGGACAAAGGCTGCGCGCTGACCCGATGGCGCGGGTTCGACTTTCTTATCCGGCACAGTCTGATCTCTCTCACATTCTTGCAACCAGCACCGAGCGTTGGGGTATCGAAGCGCGCCGCCGCTACGCCGCGCTCATCGCAGCGGCCATGCGAAAAGCCGCAGCCGATCCAAACGGACCCGCAACCCGCAACCGGAGCGAGGCCCTGAGTGGCGTGCGTAGCCTGCACCTCCGCCACGCAGGCGCCGACAGTCCGAGAGATAAAGTGGGAGCACCAGTTCACATTATCTACTATCGCATCGCTGGACCCGATCTGATTGAGATCGTCCGTGTCTTGCATGAACGCATGGAGCCGAGTCAGCATCTCGATCCGGGTTCCAGCTCTCGGGAGTGACGTCACCATGCCCACCAATCCCCGCTTCGATCTCGAAGGCCGCGTCGCCATCATCACCGGCGGCGGCAAGGGCATCGGCAAGGTCTATGCACAGGAGTTCGCGCGCGCCGGCGCCAAGGTGGTGACGGCGGACATTGACGGCGCCGCAGCCGAAGAGGTGGCGGCGGGCATTGTGCGCAACAACGGCGAGGCGTTGGGACTTCGGACCGATGTGTCGGACGAGGCCTCCGCGAACGCAATGGCCAAGGCCGCGATCGACCGCTTCGGCGGCATCGACATATTGGTCAACAACGCGTCGCTGATGAGCGTGCTGCCGCGCCGCTCGTGGATGGAAATTCCGGTGAAGGAATGGGACGACGTGATGGCGGTCAACCTGCGCGGCTTGCTGCTGTGCAGTCGCGCGGTGGTGCCGGCGATGAAGACGCGCGGCCGCGGCAAGATCGTCAACATCTCGTCGAGCCGGGTGTGGGATGGCACGCCGAACCGGCTACACTACACCACGTCAAAGGCCGGCGTGATCGGATTCACCCGCGCTCTCGCGCGCGAGCTTGGCGAGCTCAACATTACGGTCAACGCGGTGACGCCTGGCATGACGCTGAGCGAGACGCAGGTCGCCACCACGTCGAACAACTACGCCGCCACGCGCTCGGGCGGCCGCGCGCTCGGCCGCGATCAATATCCGGAGGACCTGGTCGGCACCGTCATGTTTTTGTCGTCATCGGGCAGCGATTTCATCACCGGCCAGACCATCAACGTGGATGGCGGCAAGGCCATGCACTGACGGTATTTCCACAACTCAGCCGGGCAGCGGAAAATCGCCACAGGATCAAAGCCTTCGGTTGAGCGCCTTGCAATTATCCACACCGTCCACAGGCGGCCGCCACGCGACATCGCGCCCGCGGGAACCGGCACAGCCCCGCCGCATTTAACCGGATACCTACGTCACGGGCGGGTGGTCAACCACGCGGAGATCGATGATGGGCACGTCCCATTATTTTGTTCTGTACGAAGACGGCGCCTGGAAAATCCAGTGCGACGGCGAAAATTCCGAGCCCTATGCGGACAAGCACCAAGCCTTCAAGGACGCGGTGGGACTTGCCCACCTGGACGATCGCAACGGCCGCGAAGCCCAAGTGATCGTGCAATGCGAGGACGACCTGTTCCGTCCGGAATGGGACTCGAGCCGCGACTCCTATCCGCCGCCGCTGGTGCCCGAACATTAAAACCTTACACGCTTAGCGTGCATCCGTCTGATCTGGAAACTCCAGGCAGGCAATCGCTAGGCATGCGACAAACCACGGACTGGCGCGCGCACGACGAAACGCTACATTAGACGGCGGAACGGTAAAACGAACCGCCGTCTATCAAGGCTTTCATCATGACGCCGGATGCCCCCCAGACCGTATCGCGACCCGAGCCTGCGCCAAGCCACTTGCCGCGCGTGCTGATCGTCGAGGACGAGTTGTTGGTGGCGTGGCACCTGGAGTCGCTGGTGCGCGATCAGAGTCTTGAGGTCTGTGGCCTTGTCCCAGACGGCGACGGCGCGATCGAACAGGCGGACGACCTCGACGTCGATCTGATCCTGATGGACATCCGGCTCGCCGGCCGCATGGACGGCATCGAGGCGGCCAAGCGGATCCGCCAGCAACGCAGCACGCCGATCATCTTCATCACCGCCCACGGCGACCCAGCGACCTGCGCGCATATCGAGCGCATCGTTCCGGGCTCGCCGGTGCTCGCCAAGCCGGTTTCGGCCGAACGCCTGCGCGAGGCGATCGCGAGCGTCCTCAAGCTCAAGCCGCAATAGCGCACCTTAAGCACGAACCCAACGGCCGTTCGTCCCCGCACCCAATCGGGACCTTGCCGCGCGCTCGCTTCACCTCTCCCGTGGGGAGAGGTCGCCGAGCTGTAGCGCGTCGGAGATGCGCTACAGCTCGGCGGGTGAGGGCGTACGACTCATCGATAGGCCCGAACCCCCTCACCCCAACCCTCTCCCCAGCGGGGAGAGGGAGCACGCCTGCGCTTGGGGCTGACGCTTCGATTCAAGCCAAACACGCTTTAAGCCACCGCGGTCGGCGCCAGCGCGTCGATGTCGGTGACGACGTCGATGATCGCCGGCCGGTTGGCGGCAAGCGCCTGCGCCAGCGCCGCCGGGAACGCCGATGCGTGCTCCACCCGGATGCCGAGCGCGCCGATCTCCTCGGCAATCCGCGCGAAGTTGGTTTTGCGGAAGGTCCACATCTCGCGCGCCTGCTCGGTCTGGGTGCCGCCATAGACGCGGTCAAAGCCACGCTTGGATTGGTTGCCGCCGCCGTTGTTGTTCACCACCGTGACAGCGTTGATCTTCCAGCGCACCGCCGTCTCGATATCGCCGATGTGGTACCAGAAGCCGGCATCGCCGGTGAACGTCACCACCGGCCGCTCCGGCGCGCCGCACTTGGCGCCGAGCCCGGCCGGGAACGCCCAGCCGAGATGGCCGGCGCTGCGCATATAGCTCTGGTTTTGGCTTTTCAGATCGTACATGCCGCCCATCCACATGCCGGCGTGGCCGGTATCGACCACCACGATGGCGTCATCCGGCACATGCTTCGACAATTCGCGGCACATGCGTTCGGGCCGGATCGGCACCGCGTCAGATTCCAACGCGCTCTTGTACTTCGCGTACCACTCCTTGCAGATGCCCTGCGCCTGTTCGACCCAGGCCTTGCGCTTGCCGGCGCTCGACCGGTCGCAAGCCGCCAGCATCTTGGTCAGCGTCACCTTGGCGTCGCCGTTGACGCGCGCCTGCAACGGATAGTTCATGCCGAGCACCTCCGGATCGATGTCGATCTGGATTGCTGGTGTGCCGATCTTCGGCACCGCCCAGAAATGCGTGGTCATGCCGCCGGTGGTGGTGCCGATGTAGCAAACGAGATCGGCCGCGTTGACGACCTTGTTGGCGGCCTCGCGTGAGTAGGTGCCGACCACGCCAACCGACAGCGGATGATTGCTGGGGATGGTGTCCTTGCCGTTGAGCGAGGTCACGACCGGAATTTGCAAGGCTTCGGCCAGCGCAACGACATCGCGTTGCGCGCCCGATGCGCGGACGCCGCCGCCGGCGACGATCACCGGCCGCGCCGCGCTTTGCAGCACCTTCAGCGCCGCCATCACGCTCGCCTGATCCGGCTCCGGCCGGAATGCTGGAACGCGCGAAAACTCCGGCTCGATCATCGGCTCCATCTCGCCTTCCTCGCCGTCGATCTGGCCTTCGTTGCCGCGAAACTGCAGATGCACCGGTCCCGGCCGGCCGCTGGTCGCAACGCGAAACGCTTGCCGCACCATGTCGGGGAAGCGGTTCACATCATCGACGGTGGCGTTCCATTTGGTCACCGGTTCGAACGCCGGCACGTCATCGACCTCCTGATAGACCTGCCGGAACTTGGTCTTCGGGTCGCGGCCGCCCGTGAAGGCGATCACCGGCGAATGCGCCAGCCAGGCGTCGCGCAGGCCGGCCGCGAGATTGAGCGCGCCGATCACCTGCGCCATGCAGACGCCGGGCTTGCCGGTGGCGCGCGCGTAGCCGTCGGCCATGTAGGCTGCGGTCGCCTCGCTGTGCACATGCAGCCGCTTGATCTTGGTGCGGGTTTCCATCACGGCGAAGGTTTTGCGCAAGACCGCCGGCACATGAAACACGTGCGTCACACCATAGGCCTCCAGCATGTCGGCCATGCATTCCGCACCCAGCATCTTGCGATTGTGTCCCAGCATCATGTCGTTCCCTGTCGGTTTTTAAAGCGGCGAAACGAAACCATAGCATCGGCGATTTAGGACTGCTTGCGTCCCCAGACCTGCGCGACCATGAACGACCGCGTCACCGTTCCGGGGTCACGCAGGTGCGCCCGGCATTGCTCCAGTAGGTGCGTAAGCTCGATCTCCGACACCAGTTTGCGGTCAAACAGCGTGCCGCGCAGCGACTCCACGGTGGCCGGCAGATGGTCGGCCATCGAGTCGGTCGAGCGGATGCCAATGAGAACCGGGCGATAGTGCACGTCAGCCAAACCGGCCTTGCGGGCCATCGCGTAGAGATGCCGCGCCAAGTGAATGTCGGCGCCGACGCCAACGAACACGTCGAGCATCAGCGCCATCAGCCGGTCCCAGGCCGGATGGGGCGGATAGCAGCTGAACGTCGAAACATCCGGCTCCTGCAGCGCGACGAAACCGTCGGGCCGCGCCACTCGCACCGCCTCCTGCAACAGCAGTTCTGGCTTGCCGGACGTGCTGGCGACGAAGCGCGAGTGCACCAGATCGAACGAACCGTCCGGCAGACTGGTCGCATAGGCGTCGCCCTGACGGAATTCAGTATTGGGCGCCCCATGAGCGCGCGCATACGTCAGAAACTGCTCGTCCTTGTCGAGGCCGACGACCCGCCCGCCGGGCCCGACGTGCTCGCTCAACAGATCGGTGATGCCGCGCGGCCCGCAGCCCATATCGAGACACGACCAGCCCGATTTGATGCCGATGCGCTCCAGCATGACCCGCGTGTCGGGCGCGAGCGCCGCCGCCTGGGCGTGCAGCCGCTCGATCTCCCCTCTGCGGTGCTCGATCGGATAGTTGCCAGCGAAGGTGGTGGACATTCGGTGGAAATTGCCAGCGTGGTGGGCAGCGTTGCCCAACACTAGCGCTAACGGTCGCCTCGCGACAACGCCGTGCGGTACAATGGCAAACCTTCACGCCCGCCGGGAGTATCGCATGAAGACCTCGACCGATCGCATCCTGACCACGCACACCGGCAGCCTGCCGCGGCCGCAGGCGCTGGCCGATGTCATCATGGGACGCGAGCGGGGCGAAGCGCTCGACCCCGCCGCCTTTGAGGCCGCGACCACCAAGGCCGTGGACGAGATCGTGGCGCAGCAAGTCGCGGCCGGCGTCGATATCGTCAGCGACGGCGAAATGAGCAAGCCGTCCTACACCACCTACATTCGCCATCGTGTCGAAGGCATCGGGACCGACCCGCGCGCCGCCGAGAAGGGCCGCGACATCATGATCGGGCGCGATCTCTTGGCGCATCCCGACTTCGCCAACCGGCGGCGGAATTTTTCCGACTCGCCGTTTCCCGGCTGCATCGGCCCGCTGAAGTACAAGGACCGCAGCGCGCTCGATCGCGACCTCGCGCACCTCAAAGCCGCGGCGGCGAAATCGAAGCCCACCGATGTGTTCATGACCGCGCCGTCCCCCGGCATCCTGACGCGCTTCATCATCAACCTGCATTATCCGAACGAAGATGCTTACGTCGCGGCGCTCGCCGACATGATGAAGACCGAGTACCACGCCATCGTCGAAGCCGGCTTCGTGCTGCAGATCGACGCGCCGGACCTCGGCTCCTGCCGCAACAATCAATATCGCAATCTCACCGACGATGAGTTCCGCAAGATCGCGGCGCGTAACATCGAAGCGCTCAACGCCGCGACGGAGGGCTTGCCGGCCGACAAGATGCGGCTGCACATCTGCTGGGGCAATTACGAGGGCCCGCACAGTTTCGATCTGCCGCTGCTCAAGATCATCGACATCGCCTTCAAGGCGCGGATGCAGGCGATCAGCATCGAGGCCGCTAATCCACGCCACGATCACGAGTGGGAAGACCTCAAGACCATCAAGATCCCTGACGACAAGATTTTGATTCCTGGCGTGATCGACTCCACCACCAATTTCATCGAGCACCCGCGACTGGTGGCGCAGCGCATCGGCCGCTACGCCGACATCGTCGGCCGCGAGCGGGTGATCGCCGGCGTCGATTGCGGCTTCGGCACCGCGGTGCGGACCGACCCAATCGTGGCCGACAGCATCGTCTGGGCAAAGCTCAAGGCGCTGAGCGAAGGGGCGGCGATCGCGAGCACACGCCTGTGGGGATCGCGCGCGGCCTGAATGGCAGCAGCCCCGCAATAAGCTAATTTCGCCCCAGTTCAGAACTACGACTGCGTCCTGTGGTTCGGGTTGAACCAGGGGCTGAGGGGCAAAACCGTGCGGCAGCACTGGATCAGGCGATTGACGGCAGTATTGCTTGTGGCCGGATTGCTGGCTGCGCCAAGCTTTGCCCAGGGGCCGGCTTCGCTTGCCGATTATCAGGCGCGCCTCGACCAATACAACCGCGCGCGCCAGCAATACGACAACGTCGCGGCGTCCTATTGGCAGTCGGTCACGGAGAGGCGGCGGCAGCGCGAAGCCAAACGCCGCAACGGCGAGCCGATCGGCGCCGACGATTATGTGATGACCCAGCCGCCGGTCTACGCGGGACCGCCGCGGCCGGTCGATCCGCGCGGGCCTGGCCAAGACACTGATCCGCGTAAGCCGGAGATACCGACCGTGGCCGATTTTATCCGCGCGGCCGCAGAGCAATTCGGCTTCGTGCCCAATCGGGTCAGCGAACTGGCGTTCAAACGCGCCTATGCGCAGGCGGCGAACGCTGCGGGCCTGCCGCGCGATCTGGTGGTTCGCATCTATGCGTTCGAGACCGGCGGCAATGGCAATTACGACACGCAAGCCGGCACCAGTCCGTCGCGGCCGAACGCGCGGCCGATCTCGCCGGCGCTCGGCTACAACCAGCTGCTGAGCACCAACACGGTCGGCCTGCTGGCCGAGCACGGCGACGAATTCCTGAAAATTCTGCGGGCCAAGGCCGCCGGTTTGAGCGGCGAGGAGCGCACCGCGATGGATCGCAAGATCGAGGCGGTCAAGCGCATGATCGCGCTCAGCCGTAGCGTGCCGCGGCGCTGGAGCGAGTACGACCGGCTCGCCAAGGAGACGCCGGGCGGCATCGGCATCCACGCCGCCGTGCTCGACCGCGACTTAGGCCCGCTGCTGCAGGTGCAGAAGCTCGTCAATTCGGTGCAGTTCGCGCGCAGCAAGGGTCTGCGGCGGCCGCTCACCGCGACCGAGCTCGAACTGATGAACTTCACCGGCGACGGCAGCGGGATCGACATGGCGCTAATGCCGCCAGCATTGCGCGAGCAGGTGCCGACCGCGAATTTCTTCCAGCAGCAGGGCTACGAGCGCAATCCGATTGCGCGGCGCACCGGCGTGGTGGCGCGGCTGATCGCCGACATCGACGCCAAGATGGACCAGATGGCGCGCGCCCAGGGCGCGCGGGATATGGCCGCGGCGTTTTAAGGATTTGATTGCCGTATTCGCAGCTTCTATCCGCCTCATCCTGAGGAGCACGAGCGAAGCGAGTGCGTCTCGAAGGATGGGGCGGCCCCATGGTTCGAGACGCGTTGCTTCGCAACGCTCCTCACCATGAGGCCGAGCTAGCTCGGCACGCCCGAACTGACCGCTGCGTCTAGTTCCGCTTCAACCCGAGCACGGCCGCCACACGCGCGGCCTGATCGGCCTGCGCCTTGAGCGTCTGCGCGAGTTCGTCGGGGCCGGCGGGCACCATGTCCTGGCCGGTCGCCGCAATCCGCTCGGACGTCACAGGGTCGCTCGCGGCCGCGACGATGTCGGCTGCGATCCGCTTGCGCAGGTCGAGTGGCATGCCGGCGGGGCCGTAGAAGCCGGACGTGGTCTGGACCGCGAGGTCGGGGAATCCGGCCTCCGCCAGCGATGGCACGTTCGGCGCAACCTTGCTGCGGTCGCCGAGCGCAAGCACCCGCACCTTGTTGGCCTCGACCAGCGGCCGGATCACCGCAAACGACGAAATGAGGAACTGGATGCGGTTCTCGCCGAGGTCTCGTCCGCCCTGAACGATGTCGCGATACGGAATTTTGGCGACTTTGAGGTTCTGCGTCTTGAGGAACGCATCGAGTGCGAACTCCGGCACACCAGGGGCGCCGGCAGCGTTGTATTTGTCGGGATTGGCGCGCGCGCCGGCGACGAATTCAGCCACGGTTTTGAACTCGGTCGCGGCCGGCACAGCGGCCGACAGCACAGTGTGGCTGATGCGCGCGATCGGCAGGAGATCGCGTTCGAGACTGTAGGGCACCTTCTCCTGCGTATAGGGGTGCGCCATGAACGATGCGCTCGATGCGTACAGCAGCACGTGATCGTCCGCGGCCGCGATGAATGCGTTGATCGCCAGGAGCCCGTCGCTGCCGGGCCTGTTCTCGACCACGATGGGCTTGCCCCAGCGCGCCGACAGCCGTTCGCCCAGCAGCCGGGCGGCCGCGTCGGTGGCGCTGCCCGCACCGAACGGCAGGATCAACTTGATGTTGCGCTGTGGCCAAGTCTGGGTCTGAGTCTGGGTTTGAGCTTGCGACGGCGACAACGCCGCCAGAGCAGCGAACAACGCCGCGACGAACGATAGCAACCGGATCATGGACGCCCCCATTGATCGATCACTCAAGCATAGCAGATCCCGGAGGAAATCCTGACGGTCATTTGATCGCCAGGGGATTGACCGGCGAGCCCACCGCGCCAGTGATCGGGATAGCGGGCGCGACGAACAAAAACTCGTAGACCTTGTCGGCGGCGCAATCGTCGCCAAGCTCCTTCAGCTCGAAAATCTCGCCCATGGTCATGCCCATGATCGGTATCGTGATCCAGTGCCAGGGCTGGTTGATGCCTTCTTCGCTTTCGTTCGGGCGCACCTCGCAGCCCCAGGTGTCGGAGGCGAGCGCGGCGAGCTCGACGCGTTTGATCCACTCCAGCGTCTCGAAGGCGAAGCCCGGCGCGTCGCCGCCCGGATAGCCGTCCCAGCTTCCCGCCTCCTGGCAGCGCTGCATCATGCCGGTGCGGACGATGACGTAGTCGCCGCGCTTCATCTCGACCTTCTGCGCCTTGGCGCAATCGTCGAGGTCCTTGCAGGTGATGCCGTAGCCGTCGTCGAGCGACTTCACGCCCTTGTGACGCGCCACATCGAGCAGCACGCCGCGGCCGACCATCTTGTTCTTGGTCTTCTCGATGCCGCACTTCTGCGCACCGGCTGTCGTCACCTCGCGGCAGTCGTAGCCGTTCCACATGTAGTTTTCATAGAACACGTGACCGAGCCCGTCCCACTGCGTGCCGCACTGCAGCGGCATCACCACCATGTCGTCGGCGGCGCGGATGCCGCGCTTGTCGAGCACACCCGAATAGGCGTCGGTGCCGGTGCGCAGCATGGTGTGGATCGGATTGGTGCGGCCCATCGCCGGATACTTGCTCTTGGCGCCCTGCGGCCCGAGATGATCGAAGTTGAGCGCAAGCGAGATCACCTTGCCCTTCTTCACCAGCCGGGTCGCCGCGATGATGTCCTCCGGCGAGGTGTAATTCAGTGTGCCGATCTCGTCCTGCGGTCCCCACTTGCCCCAGTTCTTGTACTTCTCGGCGGCGTCACGCATGTCCTGCCGGGTGTATTTCTTGGCCATGATATGTCCTCTGGATTGCAACGATGGTGAGTTCAGGTGCGGCCGTTGAGGGCGGCCGATTTCGGTTTACTGCCGCGGGGGCAATCGCAATGATAGCATCAGCAAAAGCTTACGAGGGCAACATGCCGTCCGTCATCCGCGCCATCACTCTTCTCGCCTTGCCGGTTCTGCTGATGGCGGGCCCGGCCGCCGCCCAGGAGGCCTATCCGAACAAACCGGTGCGGATCATCGTGCCGTTCGCGCCGAGCGGACCGGCCGATCTGATCGCCCGCGTCGTGGCGCAGAAGCTCTCCGAAGACCTCGGCAAGCAGTTCTATATCGAGAGCCATGCCGGCGCCGGCGGTAACACCGGCACCGGGCTCGCGGCACGGGCGCCCGCCGACGGCTACACGTTGCTGATCACCAGCCAGGCGTTGGTCATCAACGCCGGCCTCTACAAGACGCTGCCCTACGACACGTTCAAGGATTTCGTTGCGGTCACGCGGATGGCGACAACGCCCAACGTGCTGGTGGTCAATCCGTCGGTACCCGCCAACACCGTTGGCGAATTGGTCGCGCTGATGCGCAAGGCGCCCGACAAGTACAACAGCTACGCGCAGCCCGGCATCGGCACGCCGGCGCATCTGTCGGGCGAACTATTCAAGCTGTCACAGAAGATCAACCTGACGTCGATCCCGTTCGGCGGCGGCGGGCCGATGGTGCAGTCCGTGGTCGGTGGCCATACGCCGATCGCGTTCTCGTCGCTGGCGCCCGCGACAGCGCTGATCCAAAGCGGGAAAATACGCGCGCTTGCGGTCACCGCCGACCGGCGCGACGCCAGCCTCCCCGATGTGCCGACCATGGCGGAGGCCGGCTTCCCCAACCAGATTGGCGAGACACCGATCGGTATCCTGGTCCCGGCCGGCACGCCGCAGGCGATCGTCGATTTGCTCCATCGCAAGGTCGCGCAAATTGTCACCATGCCCGACGTGAAGCAAAAGCTCGCCGCCATCGGCTTCACGCCGATCGGCGACACGCCCGCGGAGTTCACCGCCTTCCTCAAAGCGGAAGAAGCGAAGTGGGCGAAGGTCATCAACGAGGCGGGCATCAAGCTGCCCTGAGCGCACCGCTCCCATCGCCACGCGAAATGGCGCCGGCACGAACATCAAGCCATAGGAACATCACGGTGGAATACACGACATTGGGTAAGACCGGCATGAAGGTCAGCGTTGCCGGTCTGGGTACAGGCGGCTTCAGCCGACTCGGCTTGAAGTCCGGAAAAACCGAAGACCAGTCGGCCCAGCTCATTCACGAAGCAGTCGGGCTCGGCATCAACTTCATCGACACCGCGCCGTCCTACGGCACCGAAGGCGTGGTTGGCAAAGCGCTCAAGACGATCCCGCGCGATTCCGTCGTGATTACCACCAAGGCGTTCGTGCACCGCAACGACGAATGGTGGACGCCCGAGCGCGTGGTGGCGACCCTCGACAACTCGCTGCGCGCCATGGGCACCGACTACGTCGATGTGTTCAATCTGCATGGCGTCTACGCCTTCGAGTACCGCCACGCTTTGGAGAAGATCGCGCCCGCGCTGCTGGAGCAGAAACGCAAGGGCAAGATCAGGCACATCGGCATCACCGAGAACCCGATCGAGGACCACAACAACGAAATGCTCGAGCTCGCGGTGAAAGACCCGGTCTGGGAGGTCTTCATGGTGGGCTTCCACATGATGCACCAGATCGCGCGCAAGAAGGTGTTCCCGATTACGCGTAAGAACGGCGTCGGCACGCTCTTGATGTTCGCGGTGCGCAGCATCTTCGCCGACCCGCCGCGCATCGCGCGGGAAATGCGCGAGATGGCGGCCAAGGGCCTGGTGGAGAAATCGCTGGGCGAGACCGACGATCCGCTCGGCTTCCTGGTTCACCCCGGCGGCGCCGCCAATATCATCGAGGCGGCCTACCGGTTCGCGCGGCATGAGCCCGGCGTTGACGTGGTGCTGTTCGGCACCGGCGACGCCGGGCATTTGCGGACCAACGTCGCGTCGCTGCTCAAGCCGCCGCTGCCGGAGGCTGACCGCCAGAAGATCGCAGCGCTGTTTGGCCACCTGACGAATGGCGTGGGCCTCGACGGCCATATGGCGCCAGCCAAGTAAGCTCACGCCGGCAAGCGTAGTCCCGCTCGCTCCAGTCGCGGCAGAACTTCTGCCGCGAGATAGGGTAGTTCGTCGGCGAAATTCACCAGCGACACCGCGATCCCGGTGAGCCCCGCGCGGCTCAACTCGATCAACATTCCGGCAACGCGATCCGGATCGCCGATGATCGGCAATCCGCTGTTGCCGTGGGCGAACTCGTGACGCCGGAGCCGGAACTCGTCCGGCGATACGGTTTGCGGCGTGATGTTGCGGAGCGCCAGCAGCTGATCGACCGCGGACCAATCGGCCTCTTCCACCACGCAATGATGGTGGTAGTCCTCGGCCTCCCGGGTGCTCGGCCGGCACACGATGACGCCGACGGTGAACACGCTGACGTCGCGGTCTTGTGCGGCCGCTTCGGCTTTCACAGCGGCGACCCGCTGCGCTGTCTCGGCAACAGAGTTGCGCGAGGCTTGCATGAAGAAGGCACCGCAGTTCTTCACCGCGAAGGCGCGGCCGGTGGGCGACGCGCCGGCATTCATGATCACCGGCTGGGTGCCGCCATAAGGCTTCGGCTTCGCGCGCACGCTCTTCAACTTGATGAAGCGCCCGTCGAAATCAAATGTGTTTTGTTCGGTCCACATCCGCTTGATGGCGTCGATCCATTCCTGCGCATAGTCGTAGCGCGTGGCGTGCTCGCGCTGCTCGACACCGAACATCTCGAACTCGTCCTCGTTCCAACCGACCACGATGTTCAGCCCGAACCGCCCTGCCCCGATGTGATCGGCGGTCACCATCTTCTTCGCCGCGATCACCGGATGAAACAGCGGCGCATGCACGGTGCCGAACACGGTGAGACGTTTGGTCGCTGCCAGCAACCCGCAGGCCCAGGTGATCGTCTCCAGCGTGGCGCCCTGATAGTCGGTCTCGCCGCCGTAACCCTTCCAGCGGCCGATCGGCAACATGAAGTCGATGCCCGCCGCATCCGCCATTCGCGCCAATTTCAGATTGTCGGCCCAGGTGCCGGACCAGCGCTCCGGCACTTTGGTGACATTGCGGCCCGACGAACAATTGGCGCCGAACAATCCGAGCTTCAGCGTGTTGCCGCCATCGAGCAACCGGCCGCCGCGCGAGGATACGTTTGCAATCGGCACAATTATCCCTCAGGCTTGGCGATGGCAGGTTGACCCAATCGCCGGGTGGCCGCCCAGCTCGCGCCGCCGATACTAAGACGCGACACACCAAGACCTGAAGGGAGATCTTCCGATGATGACGATGATCCTGCGTGCGGTTGCGTTGGGCGCGGCGCTGTTGGTGTCCGGCGCAGCCTTCGCCGAAACCTATCCGTCGAAGCCCGTGAAAATCATCGTCCCGTTCCCGGCCGGCGGCGTCACCGACATCGCGGGCCGCCTGATTGCGCAGAAGCTCTCCGAGAAGCTCGGCCACCAGTTCTACATCGAGAATGTCGCGGGCGCCGGCGGCAACCTCGGCATGGCGCAGGTCGCGCGCTCGCCGGGCGACGGCTACACCATCCTGCTGTCGTCATCGAGCGTCACGGTCAATCCGAGCCTCTATCAGAAGCTGCCGTTCGACGTGGAGAAGGACCTGATCCCGGTCACCAAGGCCGGCGGTTCGCCGAACTCCTGGCTGGTCAATCCGAACTTCCCGGCGAAGACCATGAAGGAGTTGATCGATCTCTTCAAACGCGAGCCCGGCAAGTATAGCGTCGGCTCACCCGGCGCCGGCACCACGCCGTCGCTCTCCATCGAGCAACTCAAGTTCGACCTCAAGCTCGATTTCGTCACCGTGCCGTTCGCCGGCGGCGGGCCGATGACGCAATCGCTGCTCGGCGGCCACGTGCCGATCAACTGCGGCGCGGTCGGCAACGCAGTCGCCCTGATCAAGGAAGGCAAGATCCGCGCGCTCGCCATCACCGACAAGAAGCGGCTGGCGACGCTGCCTGACGTTCCGACCCTCGACGAGATGGGCATCAAGGATCAGGAGGCCGAGACCATCACGGGCGTGTTCGTGCCGGCCGGCACGCCGAAGGAGATCGTCGATCTGCTGCAGCGGGAAATCGCCGCGATCGTGAAGTCGCCCGACATCAGCGCGCGGTTGCTCGAGCTTGGCGTCGTGCCCGAGGGCAGCTCGCCGGCCGAGTTCACGGCTTACGTGAAGGCCGACATCGCCAAGTGGCGTCGCGTGATCGAGACCGCGAAGATTCCGAGGATTTGATTTCGATCTTTGCCACGGTACAACCCTAGCCCGGCCTCATGGTGAGGAGCGCAGCGGAGCTGCGCGTCTCGAACCATGGGGCCGCCCCCATCCTTCGAGACGGGCGCTGCGCGCCCTCCTCAGGATGAGGGCGGAGCAAAAGAATGCGCATCACCGACATCCGCGAAACCGCGATCCCGCTGAAGTCCGATCTGAAAAATTCCAGCATCGACTTCTCCGAAATGACCACGTCGGTGGTGGCGGTCATCACCGACGTGATCCGCGATGGCAGGCCGGTCGCGGGCTTTGCCTTCAACTCCACGGGACGCTACGCCTGCGGCGCGCAGATGCGTGCCCGCTTCATCCCGCGCATCCTCGAAGCCGATCCGAAATCGCTGCTCAACGCCGCCGGCGACAATCTCGACCCGGAGAAAATCCTGGCTGTGATGATGCGCAACGAGAAATCCGGCGGGCATAGCGAAAGGTCCGTCGGCATCGGCACCATCGAGGTCGCGGTGTGGGATGCCATCGCCAAGATCGAAGGCAAGCCGCTGCATCGCGTGCTGGCCGAGCGCTACAACGGCGGTAAAGTGCAGGATAAAGTGTTCTGCTACGTCGGCGGCGGCTGGTACGCGCCAGGCAAGACCACGAAGGACTTGCAGGACGAGATGCGCCGCCATCTCGATGCCGGCTACACGATGGTGAAGATGAAAATCGGCGGCGCGCCGCTGAAAGAGGACATGAGCCGCATCGAGGCGGTGAAGTCGGTGGTCGGCAACCGCGGCGAGCTTGCGGTCGACGCCAATTCCAAGTTCGAGCGCGATGAAGCGATCGCCTACGCCAAGGCGATGTCGCCCTATGGGCTGCGCTGGTATGAAGAGCCTTGCGATCCGCTCGACTTCGCCACGCTGAGAGACATTTCCGAAGCCTATGACGGCGCGATCTCGACCGGCGAGAACCTGTTCTCCACCCAGGACGTGGAAAATCTGGTGCGGTTCGGCGGGCTAAAGGCCGAGCGCCGCGATGTGATCCAGGTCGATCCGCCGCAAGCCTACGGCATCGTGCAATATTCCCGCACGCTCGACATGCTGAAGCGCCACAATTGGCCGCGTGCCGGACTGTTCCCGCACGGCGGCAACCAAATGTCGCTGCATATCGCCGGCGGCTTCGGGCTCGGCGGCGCCGAATCTTATCCCGGCGTGTTCGGCGCGTTCGCGGGCTTTGCCGACGACGCCAAGCTGGAAAACGGCTACCTCAAGCTGCCCGACCGCCCCGGCATCGGCTTCGAGGGCCAAGCGGCGCTCTACCGCATCATGCGCGACTTGGCTGCGTGACTTGGCCGCGTAACTGGCCGCGTAGCGTCTCGCACGGAAGCTTGCCATACTTGGCTCTGGGAACTTGCACATGAGCCGGCAGCCAAGCCGGCCGCTCCAGGGGAGAGCACCATGAGACGCGGTTTCGGCCTGCTGGCCGCCTTCGCCTGTGCGCTGGCGCTCACGGCCGCGAGCGACGCGGCCCGCGCGCAGACCAAAGTCCGTCTCGCGGTCGGCGGTCAGGTCGCGCTCTATTATCTGCCGCTCACCGTCACCGAGCGGCTCGGCCTGTTCAAGCAGGAAGGCCTCGACGTCGAGATTTCCGACTTCGCCGGCGGCGCCAAGGCGCTGCAGGCGCTGGTCGGCGGCAGCGCCGACGTGGTGGCCGGTGCGTTCGACCACACCATCCAGATGCAGGCCAAGAACCAACCGCTGGTCGCGGTGGTGCAACTCGGCCGCTTTCCCGGCTTCGTGCTGGCGCTGCGCGCCGACAAGGCCGCGAACTACCGCGGCCCGGCCGATCTCAAGGGCATGAAGATCGGCATCACGGCGCCAGGCTCCAGCACGCATTTCATGGTGCAGCACATCATGGTGGCGGCCGGGCTGAAGGCCGACGACGCCGCGTTCATCGGTGTCGGCGCGGGAGCCAGCGCCGTCGCCGCCATCAAGCGCGGCGAGATCGACGCCCTGGTCAGCGTCGATCCGGTGATCAACCTGCTGCTGGCTGACAACTCGATCAAGATCGTCGCTGACACCCGCACCATGGAGGGCACCAAGCAGGTCTACGGCGGCCCCTATCCGGCCGCGGTGCTCTACCTCACGCCGGCTTACGCCGAGGCCAATCCGCAAACCGTGCAGTCGCTGGTCAACGCCTTGGTCAAAGGACTGAAGTGGATCGCCAGCCACCCAGCCGAGGAGATCGCCAAGGTGATGCCGGTGGAGCACGCGATCGGCAACATGGATAACTTCGTGCGCTCGATCCGCTCCAGCATTCCGATGTATTCGCCCGATGGCCGCTTCAGCCGCGAGGGCGCCGAAACGGCCTACAACGTGCTGCGCGAATTCGATCAGAACGTGCGCCAGGCGAAGATCGACGTCAGCAAGAGCTACACCGACGCCTACGTGGCCAAGGCGAAATAATCTCAAGGAAAGTGTTCGCGTGAGTAACGGCCAGCCGCAAATCGTCATCGACAAGGTCAGTCATATGTACCGGCCGCCGCGCGGCAAGCCGGTGCTGGCGCTCGACGACGTGTCGCTGCAAGTCGGAACCCGCGAATTCCTGGCGCTGCTCGGCCCCTCGGGTTGCGGAAAATCGACGCTGCTCTATCTGCTGGGCGGCTTCCTGCCGATCGAGAAGGGCGCGATTACGGTCGACAGCAAGCCGGTTGCCGCGCCAGGGCCCGACCGCGGCATCGTGTTCCAGCACTTCGCGCTGTTCCCCTGGAAGACCGTGCGCGACAACATCCTCTACGGCCTCGAGCGGCAGAGCATGCCGAAGGACGAGCGTCTGGCGCGCGCGCAGTCCTTTATCGACCTCGTCGGCCTGTCCGGTTTCGAGGACAGCTTCCCGTCGCAGCTCTCCGGCGGCATGAAGCAGCGCACCGCGCTGGCGCGCACGCTCGCCTTCGACCCGAAGATCCTCTTGATGGATGAGCCGTTCGGCGCGCTCGACGCGCAAACCCGGCACCTGATGCAGGGCGAACTCCTCAACATCTGGCAGCGCACGCCGAAGACCGTGATCTTTGTCACCCATGACGTGCAGGAGGCGGTCTATCTCGCCGATCGCGTGGCGGTGATGACGGCGCGGCCCGGCCGCATCAAGACCATCGTCGACACCAAGTTCGACAAGAACGACCCCGGCATCTTCAAGACCAAGGTGTTCGTCGACAAGGTCGACGAGCTGTGGGGCCTGGTGCGCGACGAGGCCATCAAGGCGGAGCGGCGGAAGGTATGATGCGGCCGCAAGCATGCACTTTCTTTACCTCTCCCCGCTTGCGGGGAGAGGTCGCGCGCCGGAGCCCGCAGGGCGAAGGCGTGCGGGTGAGGGGGCGCTTCAACAGCGTGAGCCTGCGGAAGCGCCCCCTCACCCGGCTCGCAGCTTTGCTGCTCGCCACCCTCTCCAAGCTCGCGCTGGCGAGCGAAGCGAGCGGCCAGCGCGAGCACGTTATCGTGGCCGCGCTGGCTCCTCGTTTCGCTTCGCTCCACTCGGCAGCGCGGCAAGCGGGGAGAGGGAGAAGAAGCGCCGCGCCATGAAATCCGCCCTGCTCCGCTATCTGCCGCTGCTGTTGCTCGCGATCGCCTGGGAGCTGGTGTCGCGGCTCGGCCTGGTTTCATCCTCGGCGTTACCGCCGCTGAGCGACGTGCTCAAAAGCTGGTACGAGCTCCTGCTCGACGGCGATCTCACCGGCAACGGCTTCGCCTCGCTCTATCGCGGCGGCATGGGACTGCTGCTGGCCGTCGTCGTCGGCGCGGCGCTCGGCATCGCCATGGCGTGGTGGAAGCCGGCCAACGTGTTGTTCGCGCCGATCGTCGAGATTTTCTATCCGCTGCCGAAGTCTGCGCTGATCCCCGTCACCGTGATCTGGCTCGGCTTCGGCAACGGCTCGAAAATCCTGCTGATCTTTCTCGGCTGCATGATCCCAGTCACGATCGGCGCATTTAATGGAGCGCGCTCCAGCGAGCAGACGCTGGTGTGGTCGGCGCGCAGCATGGGCGCGAGCCGCTTGCGCATGCTGTGGGACGTGGTGCTGCCGAGCGCCATGCCGGAATTGCTCAACGGCATCCGCACCGCGCTGGCGCTGTCGTTCATCCTGCTGGTCAGCTCCGAGCTGATCGTGGCGCGCGAAGGGCTCGGCTATCTGATCGGCTTCCTCGGCGCCAACGGCTCCTATGACGCGATGTACGCCGTGGTGCTGACAGTCGCCTTCCTGGGCTTCGCCGCCGACCGCGGCTATCAGATGTTCATGAATTGGATGCTGCAATGGCGCGAACAGACGCAGTAGCAGAGCAAGAAACGCTGGCGCTGGAGGCACCCGGGCGTTCGCTCGTCCGGCGCATCCTGTGGGGCGCCGCGCATCTGATCTCGATCGCCGCGCTGGTGATTGCCTGGGAGGGCTTGGCGCGCAGCGGCACGTTCACGCCGTTCGTGCTGCCGTCACTCAGCTCGGTGATCGAGCGCATCTGGAGCGACGCGCAATCGGGTGAGCTTGCCATCAACACCGGCCTCACGGTCTATCGCGCCCTGGTCGGCTTTCTGATCAGCGCCGTGTTCGGCATCCTGATCGGGCTCGCGATGTCGCGAAACGTGGTCGCCAACTGGTTCTTCGATCCGGTCGTGTCGGTCGGCTTCCCGATGCCGAAGATCGCGTTCCTGCCGGTCGTGATCCTGTGGCTCGGCGTCTATGACGTCTCGAAGATCACCATGATCGTGGTCGACGCGATCTTTCCGGTGATCGCCGCGACGGTGATCGCCATCAAGGGCGTCGAGCGCGAGCTGATCTGGTCGGCGCGCAACATGGGCGCGAGCGACCGCGAGCTGATGTGGCAGATCGTGCTGCCGGCCGCGATGCCGCAAATCCTCACCGGATTGCAGGTGGCGCTGCCGCTGTCGATGATCGTCGCCGTTGTGGCCGAAATGCTGATGGGCGGCTACGGCCTCGGCGGCGCCATGATGACGGCGTCGCGCTTTGCCGACTCGCGCGGCGTATTCGCCGGCATCGTCGAGATCGCGATCGTCGGCTACGTCCTGGTCAAGGGTATGTCGCTGCTGCGGCGGCGTCTGCTGATTTGGCACCAGGAGGCGAACGAGCCGACGACGGCGTAAAATCAGCTTTGCCGTTCAATTATTCATCCACGTGTAGCGTGGCAGCCGCGAAGGATTCAACGGCACGGCTAAAAATCGAACTGCGGTGCTTTTGCCGCAGAGCTAATTTTAGTCCAGAGATCATGAGCCAGCTCATGCTTGCCGAGGAAGATCAACCAATAGAGCCGTTGGTTGTTCGTCCCTGTGATTAACTCGCAGTGTTCGGCTCTCGGCAACCCTAGTGCCATGACATTGTCAGACCAATATTGAAGGATCGCGGCACGAAGCGAACCTTGGTTCATCTCCGTTCCAATGCGATCTCTCCATCCAGGAGCGAATCGATCAAACTCGTTATGCGCAGCCGATGTATATCGATCTGCATTGCGTTGAAGATCCGAGAGACTGACATGGACGATAATGTCAATTCTCTTGAGTTTGGCCAAACTCTGAAACAGATCAAACGACAACGTTCCGAGATTGTGTGGATCGAGGAATGCAAAATGCAATCCGGATGAATTTAGATTCTGCACGATCTTAGGCAATGCAGAGCTCGCGGGGCCGGGAGTCGCATGGACCGGCGCTCCTAACGCAGTCAGACGCTTTTCTGCCGACGACAAAAGGTCGGGGTCGGCGTCCGAAATGTGCATGGCGGTAAACGGCGCAAGCGAACCCTTAGCCTTACTGAATGCCGCGACCGGACTTCCATCAATTAGTTTTCCTGTTGTGCGAATTTTTGACCGGCCGGGACCGCAGAACACGTCAATATATGCTGCTTCCGAACCGAGATAGCGACGACGTGCCGCGCTCGATGCCTGAATGTAGTCCGTGACGATTTTCAGCTTGGTGGGCGCCCAAGGGCCGACGTGTTCAACCCAAAGCCCCTGTTCATCAAGCGAATAGTGGTCGCCTTGTTGAGCCATTGTCGGCGCGTCTTTCCTTCGCAGAGACAGCAACTCTCACCTTATTGTTTTCGACAGGGAACTCCCGCCAGAGCCGACCATCCAACTCTCCCCCGCCCTTACCGTTTTCAGGTGGATCAAGTTGCATAGCCTGCTTGACCGAATAGGAAGCTTCAAAGACGTAGGGATTGTTTTGATAGGTGCCCCATTGTTTTAGAAACGGGGCAATCCCCAGCCTCTGGCATTCAGCGATTGCGTCTCTCGCCCACTGTGGATCGGTATGACGGATGAGGTCAGAACGCACGCCGCTCTCGCCCCCGATGATGAGCCAATCCGGAAACGCTCCATCAATATCCAATTTTTCGAGAGGTCCCATCGCCGGTTCGTAACTCACAAAGTGAACAGCGGAAGGCACCTTTAGAAGATGCGTGACACGTTGTTTGTAAGCGAGTGCATCTTCCGCGGTCGTCCCCAACCAGACATTCGGATATCCGTCGCCCCAGTCACGCGGCAACATTTTCCGTAAGTTTTGCGGACGCTTCGTGAGGAGTTGCCAATTCAACTGATGGCACCTGCGGATGAGATCGAATAAATTAGAGCGCCATGATGGATCGACCTGATTGTCGAACACGTCGGCGAGCGAGGCACAAAATACGCGCTGTCGTCGTCCGTGCTCCGCTTGAAATAGTTCAGCTCTTTCGTTCCATGCGATTGGGTTGCGCCAATAGGCCTCAGTTGTCCTACGCCGCGGGTGATCGCCCCACTCAACTTGGCCGCTCCGCTTCGCCCATTTTTCCGCATAGCAAAAGTCGCAGGCTGACGGTGCTCCTCGTGCTCTAGCGATCTTTGTGCAACCGACCCACGGGTTGAACGTGGAGTCCGTCCATTCGATTTTCGACCGAGCGCCCATAAATACGTCTACTCCCGCGCGTTTTAACCCGATTATTCCATACGCCAGTTAAAAGAACAAATCATGAACAAAAACAATATGCAAGAGCCGAGGAAAGTGCGACGCGCTGAAGCCTACACCGGCCTAAAGCGCCTCACCGCCAGGAACCCAAGCACCAGGAAAACGACCAGCAGCACGCCCTGCGCGATCGCGAACGGCGGCTCCGACCCTGTCGGCGCGAGTGGGTGCAGGATCCAAACCTTCTGGAACGCCTGCACCACGCCGACGAAGCAGTTGAACCAGAGCGCAGTCACCGCCGTCACGACGTAGACCCAGCGCCACGCGCCGGCGAGATGGAAGACGTAGAGCGCGAGCAGCGCGATCGCCAGGACTACCAGCGAAATGATGCCGACGATGTGCGACGGCAGGAGCTTCGAGAACGGAAACAGGAAGCCGGTCGCGCTGGTCAACACCGTGGTGACCAGGAACAGCATCGTCCAGCCCGGCATCCATTTCGACCTGAGCATTCCGAACAACACGACAATTCCGGATGCGATTCCGATCAGGCTGATCAGCACGTGAACCAGCGTGAACGTCGACAACGACATGCCCAAAATCATGATGACCTCCCTCCGCAATACTTAAAACCTAGCACGGCGGACCGCACCGCGGGACCGGCGACCCGCGCATGTCACCCGAGCGTCATCGAAATGCGCCGCGCCCGCGACGCCGCCTGCTGAAATTCCTGAGCCGCCGGCTAATCCCCATTTTCCAACTTCGGAAACAAAGGGGCACTTTACAAATCCAACGAAAAAGCCGATTTGCATCCTCGTCCTATCCATCCGAGGGCGTTCTCATGAGACGTCATTTGAGCGGGGTAGGACGCGGCGCCTGCGGATTGGCCTCGTAACCCAATCCCCGGGAGGCCTCGGGTAACTGTCCCCCCTACTACGAGGGGCGCCCAGGTTTGGGTGACACGGGGACCGGATGAACGGCGTCGTAAGCCGCCGGGATCAGGGCGAGCGCGAGTTCGCTGCCGGTTCTTGTCAGTCACGGTTCCGAGACGCCCAAAATCGCCGCGATGGAGCGTCGGCCGGCGCGCGCCCCCGAATTTGGGGCGCCACGCCGGTCATGTCTCAGGCGGAGCAATCCGCTTGAGACAAGGCGTGATCGAGATGTGGCGTCGACCGGCGCTCCATCCCCTCGGGTTTTCCGAGGGCAAAACGAGACGGCGCCCGGGCGCCCAACAAATCCCGGTGATGGCGCACGTCTGCAGCACAAGAAATCACGAGAAGCAGAGAGAGAGCAGATGACCACAGGCGGTGCCGCGCTGTTCAATCCGCTCACGGTGCGCCGGCCGCGACGCCGCTGCACTTGCGCCACTGCGGCACCAATGCTCTAGTTTTGCAAAACCAAATCACCCAAGGAGGAACGCATGCGATCCCTGAAATTTCTGCTGGCCGCACTGGCCGCAACAGTTGCGCTGAGCGCCGGCCCCGCCAGCGCGGAGCCGGTGAAAATTCGCGCCGCGTGGGTGGCGCCGGTGTCCAACTGGTTCTCGATCGTCCTGGAGAAGAAGGATCTCGCCAAGCACCTCGGCAAGTCCTACACACTGGAAACCGTGCGCTTTGCGGGCACGCCGCCGATGATCACGGCGCTCGCCAACGGCGAGCTCGAAATCGCCAACCTCGCCTACGTGACGTTCCCGCTCGCAGTGCAGAACGCCAACCTCGACGACCTGCGCGTGATCGCCGACGAATTCCAGGACGGCGTCGCGGGCTATCACAGCAACGAGTTTTCGGTGCTGGCCGACAGCCCGATCAAGACGGTCGCCGACCTCAAAGGCAAGGTGATCGCGACCAATGCGCTGGGCAGCGCGGTCGATGTCGTGTCACGCGCCATGCTGAAGAAGCACGGACTGCTCGACAAGCGCGACTACACGGTCATCGAGGCGCCGTTCCCCACCATGAAGGTCATGCTGGCTGAGAAGAAGGCCGATGTCATTCCGTCGGTGCCGCCGTTCGCGTTCGACCCCGAGCTGAAGAAGATGTCGCGCGTGCTGTTCACCAGCAAGGAGGCTATCGGCATCTCGCAGTTCATCGTTTGGGCGGCGCGCAAATCCTTCATCGACAAGAACCGCGCCGCCATGGTCGATTTCATGGAGGACATGCTGATCATCGAGCGCTGGTTCACGGATCCGAAGAACCACGCCGAGGCCATGCAGATCGCGTCCAGGGTGACCAAGGCGCCGCCGGAGCGGTTCAGCTGGATCTTCACCAAGCAGGACTATTACCGCAATCCGGACATGCTGCCGAACCTCGACGCGCTGCAGTCGAACATCAACACCTCGCATGAGCTCGGCTTCATCAAGGCGCCGCTCGACGTCAAGAAATACACCGACCTGAGCCTCGCCCAAGAGGCCGCCAAGCGGGTCAAGTAACCCCCGCCAGCACTGCATTCCGGCCCCGGCGACTCAAACCCGCCGGGGCCGATTGTTTGCAGGCGCGATTGGTGCATGATTTGGCGAACGTCCAGCCCGAAAGTTGAACGATGCCTCGCCTGCTCATCCTGCTGACACTGCCGCCCGACGTGACCGAGCAATACCGCCTGCGGCTCGGCAAGGCATTTCCCGAGATCGCGATCGATGTCTCGGCCGACAAAGAAAAAGCCGAGAGAGCGATCAAAGCCGCTGACATGCTGCTCACCTTTGGGCAGATGCTGAAGAACCTGAAGTTCGACCTGAAGGACGCCGCCAACCTAAAATGGATCCAGGCGCTCGGCACCGGCCTCGACGGCATCACCGATCAGCCGTCGCTTCGCCCGAGCGTCACCGTCACCAGCCTGCATGGCGTGCACGGGGCGCCGGTGTCGGAAGCGGCGCTCGCCGGAATGCTGGCGCTGTCGCGCGACATCCCGCGCTTCGTGCGCCAGGCAGAGACGCAGACCTGGGGCCGCTGGCCGGCCAAGCTCCTGCATGAGAAGACAGTTGGCATTCTCGGCATCGGCGTGATCGCCGAGGCGCTGGCGCCGAAGTGCAAGGCGCTCGGCATGAACGTGGTCGGCTTCACGTCGAAGCCGCGTAACGTCGCGGGCTTCGACCACGTCCACGGCATGGACGCGTTCCTGCGCGTGCTGCCGGAGCTCGATTATCTGGTGCTGCTGACGCCCTACTCGGCCGCGACCCACCACATGATCGACGCCAAGGTGTTCGTCGCGATGAAGCCCACGAGCTACCTGATCAACGTGGCCCGCGGCGGCATCGTCGATGAGGACGCGATGGTGGAGGCGTTGCGGCAGAAGCGTTTCGCCGGAGCAGCGCTGGACGTGTTCGAGCATGAGCCGCTGCCGGCCGACCATCCGCTGTGGTCGTTTCCGAACGTGATCATCTCGACGCACCAGGGCGGGTTCTGCGACACCTACGTCGATCTCGCCATGCCTATTCTCATGCACAACATGCGCTGCTTCCTCAAAGGCGACCTGAAAGGCATGATGAACGTGGCGCGGCCGGCAGCGTAGGCCGTGGAGAGTCACAGGAGCTGGTTCTTATGGCGAACGAACACTGGAAAAACTTCCCGCCGATCCGCCGCGTCGTCACCGGGCACGACAAGAACAACGTCGCTAAGGTGCTGATCGATGAGCCGGCCACCAATCATAAGGGCGCGGAAGGGCGATCCACGCTGATGTGGATCACCGAGCAGAACCCGGCCGACATGCCGGTCGGCGAGAGCATCGAGGACATGGGCGCGCGCATCGTCGGCACGCCGCCGCCGCCGAACGGCACGCGCTTCTGCGTGATCGACTTCCCGCCCGGCAACACGCCGCACATGCACCGCACCGAGACGGTCGACTACGTCATTGTCATCGAGGGCGAGATCGAAATGGACATGGACGCGTCCAGCGTGAAGCTGAAGCAGGGCGACATCATGGTCCAGCGCGGCACCAACCACGCCTGGGCCAACCGCAGCGGCAAGCACGCGCGCGTCGCCTTCGTGCTGGTCGACGCCAAGCCGCTCGGCATCGGCAAGCCGGTGCTGGGCACGACAAGCGCACACTGAGCAAGGAGCTTTGTCATGTCACGTCCGGCATCTGGAATTCTGACGGCGTTGTTGCTGGCATTCGCGCTGGGTTTGAGCCACGCGAACGCCCAGACCTATCCGAATGGTCCGGTGCGGCTGATCGTGCCGACCTCGCCCGGCGGCGTCACCGACACCATGGCGCGCATCGTGGCGCAGCGGTTGACGGAGTCGCTCGGCCAGAACGTCATCGTCGACAACCGGCCCGGCGGCAATTCGCTGGTCGGCGCACAGGCCGTGGCGCTGGCGAAGCCCGATGGGCTGACGCTGCTGGTCACGTCGGACGCCACCGTGACCGCCAATCCGTCGCTGATCGGCAACTGGCCCTACAAGCCGAAGGACTTCACGCCGATCGTCGTGCTGTGCCGCGGCACGCCGGTGCTGGTGATCAATTCATCGGTGCAGGCGAACAGCGTGAAGGAGCTGATCGCGCTCGCCAAGGCCAAGCCCGGCGCGCTGAATTACGGCTCCTATGGCGTGGGCACCTACGCGCACCTCAGCATGGAGGATTTCAAGCAACGCACCGGCACCGACATCGTGCATATTCCGTATCGCGGCGCGGCGCCGGCCGCGCAGGCGCTGCTCGCGGGCGACGTGTCGATGCTGCTGCTCAACTACTCAAGCATCGCGGACCATGAAAGGACCGGCAAGGTGAAGATCCTGGCTGCCGCCGGCGATACGCGCACGCAGGTGCGGCCTGACCTGCCGACGATTGCGGAAGCCGGCGTGCCGGGTTTCTCGACCAGCGTTTGGTTCGCGCTGTTCGGCCCGGCCAACATGCCGGCCGAGCTGGCGGCAAAAATTCACGCCGACGTCAGCAAGGTGCTGGACCTGCCGGAGACCAAAGCGTTCTTCGCCAAGAACAGCTTCGAGCGGGTGACGCTGTCGCCGCCGCAATTCGGCAAGCTGGTCGATGACGACTCCCGGCATTGGGAAGCGCTGATCAAGCAAGTCGGCGCGAAGATCGAGTAGCTCAGAGCTCGATAGGTCCGCTGCCCCGCGAACGGAGCAAACCATGTCTGACGAGCGGCTCTGTAATCCGATCTCCACCGCCGAGCTCGAACGCCGCTGGGCCGCCGTACGCGCCGCCATGCCGGAGCAAAAGCTCGACGCGCTGATCGTGCAGGGCGCCAACAACCTTGGCGGCACCGGCGGCTACTTCCGCTGGTTCACCGGCGTATCGATGGGCACGTCTTATCCGGCGACCGTGATCTTTCCGCGCGATGGGCTGATGACGCTGGTCAGCCACGGCCCGATGGGCGTCGAGCGCGATTTCGGCGGCAAAGACCCGGTCTGGCGCGGTGTCGGCCAATGGCTGCCGACCGCGAGCTTCCCGGCGATCGACTATTGCATCCCCTACGACCCGGAGCTGATCGCGCGCGAGATCAAGAAGGCCGGCTATCGCAATGTCGGCATCGTCGGCTGGAACAACATGCTGTTCGGCTTCGGCGACAAGCTGCGCACGCTACTCGACGGCGTGACGCTGACCGACGCCACGCGGCTGGTCGATCCGCTCAAGGCCAAGAAAAGCGCCGAGGAGATCGAGCTGATCCGCCTGGCGGGACAAATGCAGGATGAAATCCTCGCTAAGGTGCAAGGCCAGATCAAAGCCGGCAAGAAAGACTTCGAGCTGTTCGCCTATGGCCACTACGTCGGCAACCTGCTCGGCAGCGAGACCGGCTATATGCTCGGCTCCTCCGCGCCACCGGGCCAGCCGACCCAAATCCGCGGCCGCCGCGAACAAGGCCGCGAGATGCGCGACGGCGACGTGATCTATTACCAATGCGAGAATACCGGACCGGGCGGCATGATGACCCACGTCGGGCGCTATTACGTGCTCGGCAAGGCGCCGCAGGAATTGGTCGATGTCTTCGGCATCATCTGCGAGGCGCAGGACAACACCGTGCGCATGCTGCAACCGGGCGCGTCGCCTCGTGAGATCTTCGCCGAGCACAATGCCTTCATGCAGAAACACGGCATGCACAAGGAACCGCGCTTGCACTGTCACGGCCAGGGCTATGACGTGGTGGAGCGGCCGATGATCCGCCACGACGAAGACATGCCGCTCGGAACCAGCATGAACATCGGCCTGCATCCGACCTTTGGCAACGCGCGGCTGTTCGTCACCGTGTGCGACAATTTCCTGATCGATCCATCCGGCAAGATCGAGCACCTGCACAAAACGCCGCGCAAGATTTTCGAACTGTGACCATGGCTGAACTGGATTTCGACGTCATCGTGATCGGCGCCGGCATTGCCGGGCTGACCGCGGCCAACCGCGCCGCGCAACTCGGCAAACGCGTGGTCGTGTTGGAGAAGAGCACGGACGACAAATACATCTGCAACTCGCGCTACGCCTACGGCACGATCCACATCAACTACAGCGATCTCGGCCAGGACGAGGACGTGCTGGTGGCGCGGATCGACGCCGCCACCGAAGGCTGCGCGCGCAAGGACCTGGCCCGCGCAATCGCCCAGGACGGGCGGCGGTTCGTGCAATGGCTGAAGAGCGAGAGCATCGACGTGATCGGGCTCGACGGCTATCAGACCGCCGTGCTGGCGCCGGCTTGGCGCAAGGGCTTCGGCCTGACCTGGAAGGACTACGGCGCCGATGTCGCGCTGCAGCGGCTCGGCGCGAATTTCGCAAAACGCCAGGGCCGCATCCTGCGCGGCCATCGGGTCACTTCGCTCAAGCTCATTCCGTCCGGCATCGAGGTCGGCACCGAATCCTCCGGCACGCTGCGCGCCAAAGCGGTGGTGATCGCCGACGGCGGCTTTCAGGCCAATCTCGACATGGTCCGCGACTTCGGCATTTCGCCCGCGCCGGAAAAACTCCTGCCACGCAACGGCGGAACTGCCATGGGCGACGGCATCCGCCTTGTGCAATCGCTCGGCGGCGCCATCACCGACGGCGGCATGAACAACATCTACGGCCACATCCACAGTCGCGACGCCATGCAGACCACGAAGCTGTGGCCGCGGCCCTATCACGACGAGATCGCCGCTTCTGGCGTCGTCGTCGATCCCGCCGGACGCCGCGTCGCCGACGAGGGCCTGGGCGGCATCTGGATCACCAACGTCGTGGCACGCCTTGCCGACCCGCTCTCCACCACGATCGTCATCGACGATGCGATCTGGCAGGGCCCCGGCCGCAATCACGCGCAGCCGCCCAATCCGCTGGTCGAGGAAGCCGGCGGCACCCTTCACCGCGCCGACACCATCGCGGAGCTCGCCACCAAGGCCGGCATCGCGCCGAAGGGTTTGGAGGAAACCGTGGCGCGGTACAACGCGGCCCTCGACGCCGGGACGCTGCAAAATCTGTCGCCGCCGCGCAGCCAAAAGCATAAGCCGTGGCCGATCAAGACGCCGCCGTATTACGCGCTGCCAATTTGTGTGGCGATAACCAATTGCATGGGCGGCATCGTGGTCGATGGCGACGGCGCCGTGCTGGACAAGAACGACAAGCCGATCCCCGGTCTTTACGCGGCTGGCTCCACGGTCGGCGGCCTCGATGGCGGCCCGCATGCCGGCTATGTCGGGGGGCTGATCAAGGCCACCATCGGACTGCGCGCGGCCGAGAAGATCGCGGCCGCGTAGGCGGATTGACGCCCCGATAGGGCTGCTTGCGCCCCATCGGCGGTCGGCAGTACTTTGCCCGCAACGGAGCCGCATCATGGCGAGACCATCCGGCCAGCTTCGGCTCGGCGCCTTCTTCAATCCGACCGGGCACCATGTGGCCTCCTGGCGCCATCCTGGCGCGCAGGCCGACGCCGGCATCAACTTCAAGCACTACGCCGAAATCGCGCAGACCGCCGAGCGCGGCAAATTCGATATGATTTTCCTCGCCGACAATGTCGGCGTGCGCGAAGCCAAGATGGAGGCGCTATCGCGCTCGGCGCAGTACATCGCGAACTTCGAGCCGATCACGCTGATCTCGGCGCTCGCCGCGGTGACCGAGCACATCGGTCTCACCTGCACGGCGTCAACCAGCTACAACGAGCCGTTCCACGTGGCGCGTAAGTTTGCCTCGCTCGATCACATCAGCGGCGGCCGCGCCGGCTGGAACCTGGTCACTTCCGGCATGGCGGTCGAGGCCTATAACTTCAGCCGCGACGCCCATTACGGCCACGCCGAGCGCTACGAACGCGCCAACGAATTCGCCGAGGTCGTCACCGCACTGTGGGATTCCTGGGACGATGACGCCTTTCCGCGCGACAAGGAAACCGGCCAGTTCTTTGTTCCGGAAAAGATGCATTTCCTCAATCACCAGGGAAAGCACTTCAAGGTCAAAGGCCCGCTGAACATCCCGCGGCCGCCGCAAGGCCGTCCGGTGATCGTGCAGGCTGGCACGTCGGACGATGGCATGGACGTGGCGGCGCGCTTCGCCGAGGTGATCTTCAGCGCGAACCTCACGATGGAATCCTGCCAGCAGTATTTCAAAGAGGTGAAGACGCGCGCCGCCGACAAGTTCGGCCGCAACCCCGATCATCTTAAGGTCATGCCGGGGCTGAGCTGCTACGTCGGCCGCACCGAGGCGGAGGCGAAGGAGAAATGCGACTACCAGAACTCGCTGATGCATCCGGTAGTGGCGCGGGAGATCCTGTCGACCGTGCTCGGCAACGTCGACCTCACGCCCTACGACTTCGACGGGCCGCTGCCGGACAATCTGCCGATGTCGAACGCGAGCCAGAGCACGTTCAAATACGTCACCGAGCTGGCCAAGAAAGACAATCTTTCGATGCGCCAGATCGCCCAGGTGGTCGCCGGCGCGCGTGCCAAGCTCGTCATGATCGGGACGCCGAAAAGCCTCGCCGACCGCATGGAGCAGTGGTTCGTCGAGGAAGCCGCCGACGGCTTCAACATCATGCCGCCGTACCTGCCCGGCGCGCTCAACGATTTCGTCGACCTGGTGATCCCTGAGCTTCAGCGCCGCGGCCTGTTCCGCACCGAATACACCGGCCGGACGCTACGCGAACACTTGGGCCTGCCGCGCCCTCCGAGCCGTTACGAGCGCCGGGCCAAGGAAGCGGCTGAATGAGATTCTCCTCTTGAACCCCGCAACCTCTCTCGGCCTCATGCTGAGGAGCGCACCCCGAGCGCGTTTACGCGCGTCTTCGACGCGCTATGGTGCGCGTCTCGAAGCATGGGGCCGCCTCTGGGGCCGTCCTCTCCTTCGAGACGCCGCGCTGCGCGCGGCTCCTCAGGATGAGGACAGGGCAATCGCGTGCCCATGAACAACGCACACCTAATCATTCCCGCGCTCGGCGCGCTTTATCAGGCGCTAGCGCCTTGGGTCGAGGCGCTGTTGCGCGTCATGGTCGGCCTCTGGATCGTGCCGCACGGCATGCGCATGTGCCTCGGCTATTTCAAAGGCACTGGCATTCCGATCTCAAGCCTGGACGGCGTCGCCGGCATGTTCGAACGCAAGGGCTGGCGCCCAGGCTGGTTGTGGGCCTACGCGGTTGTGCCCGTTCAATTCGTCGCCGGCCCCTGCGTCGCCCTTGGGTTATTGACGCGACCGATGGCGCTGTCGCTGTTCATGCTGATGGCGCTGTCGGCTTACGATCACGGCAAATACGACGGCTGGTTCTGGAACAAGTCCGGCTTCGAATATCCCGCCATGTGGGCGGCCGGAGCGCTTTATTTCGTCATCAACGGCGGCGGCACGATCTCGCTCGATCGGCTGATCGGCTGGCAATTCTGAAACAGGAGAGGAACGCCCATGGCTGATGTTCTGGCGCAGGCCAAGCACGATCTCGCGATCGCCAACCGCATCGTTTCGCACGAGGGCATCATCGACGCCTTTGGCCATGTCAGCATGCGGCACCCGACCAAGCCGGATCGCTACCTGATTTCATATTCGCGTTCGCCTGAAGTGGTCGAAACCGCCGACATCATGGAATACACGCTGGACAACGAGGCGCTGACCCAACTGCCGAAGGGCATCCGCGGCTATGGCGAGCTCGTGATCCACAGTGAGATCTACCGGGCGCGGCCGGACGTCAACGCCGTGTCGCACCATCACGGCATGGCGATCCTGCCGTTCTGCAACGTCGGCGTGGAACCGCAGGCGCTCTATCACATGGGCGCGCAGATCGGCGAGAAGGTGGCGTTCTGGGACAGCCGCGACGAATTCGGCGACACCTGCTTGCTCGTGCTCAAGCCAGAGGAAGGCAAGTCGCTCGCCAAGACGCTTGGCCCGAACTGGCTGGTGCTGATGCGGCGGCATGGCGCGACCGTCGCGGGTCGTAACCTGAAAGAGCTCACGTTCCGCACCATCTACCAATATCGCAACGCCGAATTGCAGCTGATGACGCAAACGCTCGGCCTGCCGCTCAGCCCGCTCACGCCGGGCGAACGCAAGCTCGCCGAGGACAAGAACCTCGAACCGCGGCCGCAGGCGCGCGCCTGGGAATATTGGTGCACGCGGCTGAAGAAGGCCGGCGAATTTCCTGCGCCCCTGAAGGCTGCGCGCAGCGGCAAGTCGCGGCCTGGCAAAGCCAGGCGAAAGCGATAGCGCGACGCCCGCGCGGCGAACGACAGATCGGGTTTGGGCGATAGGCCGCAGATGAGCGAAATCGACCTCATCGATCTCTCCAAGCGCTTCGCGCTCAAGGTCGATGGCAAGCCGCAGATCGTCCATGCGCTCGACGGCCTCAACTTCACGGTGCGGACCGGCGAAGTGGCGGCGCTGATCGGTCCATCCGGCTGCGGCAAAACCACGGCGCTGCGCATCGCCATGGGCCTCGACAGCGCCAGCAGCGGCCGCGTCACGGTCGATGGTCGCGTGGTGAAAGGCTGCGGCTACGACCGCGCCATGGTGTTCCAGCACGCCGAACTGCTGCCGTGGCTGACCGCGTTGCAAAACGTGATGTTCGGGCTGGAGCTGAAGGGCGTGCGCGGCGAGCTGTTGCGCGAGACCGCGATGCAATGCCTCGATCTCGTCGGCCTAAAGGATTCCCACCAGCGCCGGCCCTATCAACTTTCGGGCGGCATGCAGCAGCGCGTCGGCATTGCCCGCGCGCTCGCGGTCGATCCGAAGATTCTCCTGATGGATGAGCCGTTCGGCGCGCTCGACGCACAGACGCGCGAGGACTTGCAGGAGCAATTGCTCGGCATCCATGCGCGCACCGGCAAGACCATCCTGTTCGTCACCCACGACCTCGACGAGGCGGTGCTGCTGGCGGATCGCGTGGTGGTGATGCAGCACGGCCGCCTGCAGGAGATCGTCACGGTGCCGCTGCCGCGGCCACGCACCGATCTTGCCGCGCTCCGCGTCACGCCTGAATTCGCCACCACCCGCTATCGCATCTGGCAAGCACTGCACGCCGCAGCCGGCACGGTGCATTGATGGCCGCCGCCGACGAACGACTCGCGGCGCGCGAGCAGGCGGAAGTGGCCGTCACGCAGCACCGATGGCCGCGGCCCGCCATCACGTTGCTCTCGCTCGCCGTTGTGTTCGGGATCTGGGAGCTGTGCGCACCGCTAATCAATCCGGTGTTCGGCTCCTATCCGAGCGAGATCGCCATGGCGTTCTGGCAGCTCGCCCGCACCGGCGAATTGTGGATCGCGCTTGGGCAAAGCCTGCAACCGTTTGTGGTCGGCTACGGTCTCGCCATCGCGGTTGGCGTTCCGCTCGGTCTGGTGATCGGGCGCTTCCGCACCGTCGAAGCCGCACTGGGCATCTATGTCACGGCCGGTTACGCCATGCCGCTGGTGGCGCTGGTGCCGTTGCTCATTCTCTGGCTCGGCCTGGGCTTCTGGGTGAAAGTTGCGATCATCTTCCTGATGTCGCTGTTTCCGATCTGCATCAACACTTGGCTCGGCGTCACCGCGGTGCCCAAGAGCCTGATCGAAGTTGGCAAGTCCTTCGTCGCCACCGACGCCGTGATCCTGCGCCGCATCGTGCTGCCGGCGACGCTTCCCTACATCATGGCGGGCGTCCGGCTCGCGGTCGGCCGCGCCGTGGTCGCGATGGTGGTGGCTGAGTTCTTCACCTCGATCTCGGGGCTGGGCGCCATCATCCTCAAGTCCGCCAATAATTTCGAAACCGCCAACATGTTCGTGCCCATTTTGTTGCTGGTGGTGCTGGCGGTCGGGCTCAACAGCCTGATCGGCTTTGTCGAGCGCCGCGTCGCGCCTTGGCAGGCCGAGATCGCGGGAAGAGACAGGGAATAGGCAGGCAACCGGAGGGAGCAGCGTCATGGCCGAGCACATCGAAGGGCCGCTTTACTACGAACGCATGGGGCGCTCGGGGCCCGTCATGGCCTTCGTGCATCCCAACCCGATGGACCAGTCATGCTGGATGTTCCAGATGGCGCACCTGTCGACCTGGTACCGCTGCATTGCCATCGACTTGCCGGGCTACGGACGTTCGCCGAAGGCCCGCAAGGGGCTGACCATGGCGGATGTGGCGCAGGCCTGCTGGGAGGCGATCGACGACGCCTTTCCGGGCGAGCGCGCGATCCTGGTCGGCTGCTCGATCGGCTCGGCGCTGCTGATCCATATGCACAATCACCGTCCGCAAAAGACCGCGGCGCTGATCATGTCCGGCACCGGCCACAACCCCGGCAAGGAGTTCATCCCCCGGCGCATCAACTCCTATAGAGAGCGCGGCATCGATTATCGCTGGGGCTATACGTTCGAGGACTTCAGCCCGACGTTCCGTGCCACTCCGATGGCGCATTTCTTTGCCGACCTGTTCGCCGAGCGAAACGTCCATGGCGACGTCGAAACCATCATCACCCAGTTCGAAGCCTATCAGCAGCCCGAACCGGCGGATCACCACACTAAGATCGCCTGCCCGACCGTGATCCTCACCGGCAGCGAGGACGGCACACATCCGAGCGCCTTCGCGTTGCAGAAGCGCATCGCCGGCTGCGAGATGAAAATCCTCTATGGCGCCGGTCACGCCTGCCAGATCGAGCAGCCGTGGCTGTTCAACCGCTTCATGATCGAATTTTTGCAGAAGCACCGTCTATTCCCGGCAGCCGCGCCCCGCTAAGCTTCCGGTTGCCGGATCATCCGTCCCGTTCGTTGCAGGGAGGACATGCCGTGACGATTCATCGCCGGACGTTTCTTCGCTTCGCGGGCGCAGCTGTAGCGCTGCCCGCCGTTTCGCGTTTTGCACACGCAGAAACCTATCCATCGCGGCCGGTGCGCATTCTGGTCGCCACCTCGGCGGGCGGCTCGACCGACATCATGGCGCGGCTCTTGGCGCAATGGCTGACCGACAAGCTCGGCCAGTCCTTTGTGGTGGAGAACCGTCCGGGCGGCGGCAACAACATCGGCACCGAGGCGGCTGCGCGCGCGCCGGCCGACGGCTACACGCTGTTCATGGCCAATTCGGTCAACACGATCCTCGGATCGCTGTACGAGAAGCTAAACTACAATTTCATCGCCGACTTCACACCGATCGCAAATGCCATGGCGTCGCCGCTGCTGATGATGGTGCATCCGTCCGTCGCAGCGAAAACCGCGCCCGAGTTCATCGCGCTGGCAAAAGCCAATCCGAACAAAATCAACATGGGGTCCGGCGGCGTCGGCTCGACCGGTCATATGGCGGGCGAACTGTTTCAAATGATGGCCGGGGTGAAGCTTGTGCATGTGCCGTATCGCGGCGAGTCGATGGCGATGACTGATTTGATCGGCGGCCAAGCGCAAATCGTATTCGCCACCACCGGCTCAGCGATCCAATACGCCAAGGCCGGCACGGTGCGTGCGCTCGCCATAACCTCGACCGAGCGCCTCGAAGCGTTGCCCGATGTGCCGCCGCTGACGCAATCCGTGCCGGGCTACGAGGCGGCGGGCTGGAGCGGCCTCATGGCGCCCCGCAACACGCCGCCGGAAATCATCGACAAGCTGCACAGGGAGGTGAGCGCAGCGTTGGCCGATCCGACGATCAAGCAGCGCGTCGCCGATATGGGCAGCACTGTGCCGGGCGGAACGCCGGCTCAGTTCGCCAAGTTCATCGCTGATGAAACGGAGAAATGGGCGAAGGTGATCAAGTTCGCCAATGTCAAAGTGAATTGATCCGTCAACGGAGGCCCGAAGCGCCGGCGCGCAGAACGACCGCTTGGTCTACTTTCCAGCCTTCGGAGCGCGCCGCGACGGCATTCGGTCGCGCCGGTCGGCGCTGTCGCGCCTGTCCTGCGCGCGCCGCTCGCCGAGCTTTTTCTTTTCTTCTTCCGATCGCGTGTCGAAACCGGAGCGCCGTTCTTTCCCAGAACGCCTGCCGAGACCCGAGCGCCTGTCGTCACCCGATCGTCTTTCATCTGTGCTCATGGCCCAGTCCCCGTTGGATGCCAATCACTCGGCCCCACCACTCCAACGCGACAATGCCTGATTTCCCTTAACGTATTATCTGATTCCGTGCGCCGCGACAGCACCGCGCAGGAAGCTGCACCAAAGCTACGACATTCTACCTACGTCATTTGACACAGCGCCGATGTGAAAATGCGATAGTTCCCACGCGCTACGATTTGATGCCCAAAAGCCGAGCAGCGGTTTCGCCCAACATCGCGCGGCGCTCGGCATCGCTCAAACCCGGCGTGCTGAGGATGTGATCCACCGAAACCTTCGTCCACGGGAACGGATAGTCCGTGCCCATGACGATCTGACTCGTGCCCACCTGGTGGGCAAGATGTTGCAACGCCTCCGGCGTGAACACGATCGAGTCGTAATAAAGCTGCTTGAGATATTCGGTCGGCCTCTTCTTCAACGCCACCGCGGCGCAGCGATCCGGGAACGTGACGCAGCCGGCGTCCGAACGCGCCGCATAGGACGGCAGGTAGCCGCCGCCGTGCGCCGCGCAGATTTTCAGGTTCGGGAAGCGGTCAAGCGTGCCCTCGTAGATCAGGTGCGACAGCGCGATGGTAGTTTCGAGCGGGTTGCCGATCACGTTGATCAGCCCGCCGTTGCCGGCGAGCCGCTTGCGGAAGCCCTCGTTGGCCTGCGGATGAATAAAGATGAGACAGCCGAGCTCTTCCGCCTTGGCCCAGAACGGATGGAACTTCGGATCGGACAGTTCGAACTCCTCGACGCTGCCGCCGATCGCGGCGCCGCGCAGGCCGAGTTGCTTGACCCCATATTCCATCTGCTGCGCCGCCATGTCGGGATGCTGCAAGGCAACCGACGCGAAGGCGACGAAACGATCCGGCTGCGCGGCGCAGAGCGCTGCGAGCTTCTCGTTCTGCAGGCGGATCAATTTCTCCGCGACATCGCGGTCGGCCTTGTACCAGAACGCATTGATGCTCAGCGCCTCGACGTCGATACCCTGCGCGTCCATCGCCTTGAGCCGGTCGGGGCCCATCTGTTGCGACGGCGGAACCTTGAGTCCCATCATTTCCGCGGCTGCCGGAAACGACACGTGGGCGTGGACGTCGATGGTCTTCACCCGGCTGCCGCCGACCATGACCTCGCGTCTCGGCGTGGCCTGCGCTTGCACCTGCCGCTGCTCCAGCATGCAGCAGCTGCAAAACACCGCGCCCAGCCCGCCGAGGAATCCTCTGCGTGTTGTCATTGGTTGTCTCCTGCCCCGTGCGTGCGGCTCTTTGGCGGCCGCAAATAATGGAAATCTTAGCGCCTGCTGACGCGAGCAACCAGGGCGTTGGCGCCAATGGCAACGGCGAACAGCACCACCAGCACCGCATACATGCGCGGCATGTCGAAGGTGTTGTAGGCGTCGGTGACCATGAAGCCGATGCCCTTGTTGGATAGCCGGGTCTCGGCCAGCAGCGTGCCGATCAGCGCCACGCCCATGCCGAGGCGCACGCCGTTCAAGATCGGCTGCCGCATGGCGGGGAGATAAATCTTCGTCACCATCTGCCAGCTGTTGAGGCGGAAGCTCCGGCCGACGCGAATGAGTACACCGTCGATCTGGCGCATTCCTGCGGCAACGCTGAGCACAATCGGGAAGAAACAGGACAGCGTGCCCATTGCGATCTTGGATTCCGGACCAACGCCGAACCACAGGATCAGGATCGGAAAGAACACGACCTTCGGCGTTGGTCCGAGATAGTAGAAGTAGCGCTCGAAGGCCCTGCTCAAAAACGGCTTGGCGCCCAGCGCAATGCCGACCGCGATGCCGGCGAGCCCACCGATGATCGTTGCGACGACGACTTCGGCGGCGGTCACATAGAGGTGCCAGTAGAACGACGGTATCCAAAGCTCTTGAGTGAAGCGCCAACTGCCGATGCCAAGGTCGATGGGCCATTTGAGATCGGGATGAAACAGAACTTCGGCAAGCGACTCGGCCACAACCAGCAATGACGGCGTGACTTTGCTGAGCAGCGTGCTGAGCGCGGGATTGATCTTGCTCAACGACGCGCCCCAGAGCGCTGCCGCCTGCCAGGTCAGCAGCGCCGCCGCGATAATACCGATCCGCAGCCATGTGACTGCGCTGACCAGCGGCGCCGCCGCGCGGGATTGTGTCAGGTGCCCGGCCTGAGCCATCGCTCGATCCGTTCGGTGCCCATGAAGAACATCACGCTGACCAGAATGACGAAGCCGATCGCCGCATAGGCGCCCGGCCAGTCGTAGCGCTCCGACAATTCGTTGACGAGTTGACCAAGCCCGCCGAAGTTGATCAGGAACTCAACGCCAACGATGTTGATCAGAGCGAAGATCATGCCCAGCCTCACGCCCACGAAAATGGTCGGCAGCGCAGCGGGAAATAAGATTTTCCAATAGAGCTGCGACGGCGTGAGCTTGAAGCTTCGCCCGACGTTGATCAGCACCGGGCGCGTCGCCGAGAGGCCTTCGAGCGTCTTGAGGATCACCGGAGGCAGGGCCGACACGAAGGCGATCATGATGATGGTCCAAGCGCTGCGGCCGAACATCACCAGGAACAGGGGATACATCAGCACCAGCGGCGCGGACGCCAACGCCGCGATCCAGGTCTCGGTCGCAAGCCGAATGAGGCGGACGCGATGCAGCAGCACGCCGAGCGAGATGCCGGCGACGGAAAGCAAAAGGGTCGCCATCAGCGCTTCATAGGCCGTCAGCAGAAAGCGGTTTAAGAGATCCTCCTCGACCGCGACCCGGGCAAAACTTTTGACGACGTCGGAGGGCAGCGGCACGATGAAGCGATTGATCTTGCCAATGTTGATCAGGAATTCGATCAGGATGAAAAACGCCGCAAGGCACGCGAGCCCAAACAGCACCGGAACCGCCTGCCCCTTGATGCCGCGCGCGCTCATGCGCGTGACGTCCGGGCACGGCGGGATTCGTCGTCCTTGAGGCCCTTGGTCGCCTCCTCGCGCAGATCGTTCCAGATTTGCGCGACGTAGTGGCCGAAGGCATCGCTGCCAACGATTTCGGACGAGCGCGGCCGCGGCAGCTTGATGTCCACCATCCGTTTCATTCGCCCCGGGCGGTAGGTCATCACCAGGATACGGTCGGAGAGCTGTACCGCTTCGGTCAGATTGTGCGTGATCAGGAGCGTCGTCTGCTTCAAGTCCTGCTGGATTTGCAACACCTTGTCGCCGAGCAGAAGCCGCGTTTGCTCATCGAGCGCGGCGAACGGCTCGTCCATCAGCAGAATTTTCGGCTCCGACGCGAGTGTGCGCGCCATCGACACCCGCTGGCGCATGCCACCGGAAAGCTCCGACGGATAACTCCGCTCAAAACCATTGAGGCCAACGAGATCGACGAAGTGCCGCGCCTTCTCGATCCGCTCGGCCTTCGCCATACCGGCGATCTCAAGCGGGAACGCGACGTTGTCGATGACATTGCGCCAGGGGAAGGTGGACTCCTCCTGGAAGATCATGCCGACCGCCGCATGCGGCCCGCTGATCGTCTCGCCTGAGACGCTGACGCGACCCTCGTAGCCGTCGAGCAGCCCGCCGATCACGTTGAACAGCGTCGATTTTCCGCAGCCGGACGGGCCGATCACCGCCACGAACTCGCCCGGCGCGACCGTGAACGACACGTCGTCCACGGCGGTGAGCACGCCTTCGGGCGTCTCGAAACGCTTGACGATGTGATCGACGACCAGGATCGGCTCAGCCATCGCGCGACCCACGCGTAAATCGGTGAGAGCTGATCGATGGAATATAAATGGCTCGCCTCGAACACAGCGCGCTCCCTCTCCCCGCTTGCCGCGCTGCCGAGTGGAGCGAAGCGACACGAGGAGCCAGCGCGGCCACGATAAAGTGCTCGCGCTGGCCGCTCGCTTCGCTCGCCAGCGCGAGCAGCGAGAGGGTTGGGGTGAGGGGGCGTCTCCACAGATTTAGCACGTCGAGAGTCCCCCTCACCCGGCCGCCTGCGGCGGCCGACCTCTCCCCGCAAGCGGGGAGAGGTAAACAGTGCTCGTGGCTCAGGTGCCGCGATCGGCCTTGCCGCGCGCCATCGCCGCCGCGGTGGCGGGGCTATAGCCGCCGAGGATGCGGGCGTCGACCACGGCGACGCCGCCGCCCTCGACCACAGCCACCGCTTCCTTGAGCGCCTTTTCCAGCTCGCCTGCGTTGTTGCACGGTCCAAAGCCCTTCGCGCCCTGGCCGCGCGCGACCATGCCGATGTCGATGTCCGGGTCCGAGATACGTTGGCCGATCCACTTGTTGTCGACCGGACGATTGCGCGCCACGGCGACGCGCTCCTGGTGCACCTCGTCGTTGTAGAACGAGCGGTTGTTGGCGACCACGAACAGCAGCGGAATACGGTAATGCACCGCAGTCCAGACCGCCGTACAGCCCATCATGAAGTCGCCGTCACCGCAGACGGCGATCGGCAGGCGGCCCGTGCCTTTGAGCGCGAGCGCGGCGCCCACCGAGATGCCAGGACCGCCGCCAACGCCGCCGCCGCCGTCGGAACCGACATAGTCGAGCGGATGGCGGAACGGCCAGAACTCGCCGTGCCAGGACAGCGACACGTGAGTGAGGCAGACGGTGCGGTCGCCCACAACGTGACGCAGCACATTGGCCATGTCGGCCGCTGCCATCTGGCTATCCGGCGCAGGCTTCTGTTTGAGCGGGTGTTCACGGACCAGATGCGGCTTCTTCGGCTTCGCCTTGACGGCGCCGAGCAGCGCCGCGACGGTTGCATCGGCCTCCGCCGGAATGAACAGATCGACCGGCGGCAGACCTTCGTAGTCCATGCTCCAGCCGTTGTGCAGATTCTGGTCGAGCGAGACCTGGATGATGGTGGCCGACGGCACGCTGCCGATTGCCTTGAAGGTGCCGCCCAGATCGACCCAGTCGAGGCTCAGGATCACATCGGCGTCTTTCACCGCCGCGATCAGGTCGTCGGTGGCGAAGGTCGCCGGCTGGCCGACGTGCAGCGGATGATCGGTCGGGAACGCCGCGCCGATCTTCAGATTGGTGGCGACGCGCGCATCCAATGCTTCCGCGAGCTCGATGCGCCGCTTCCAGTCGTCGATTTTGCGCGACATACGGCCGGCCAGGATCAGCGGCCGCTTGGCGCCTGCCAGAATGTCGGCCGCCTTCTTGGTCAGCTCGGCGGACGGACCCTGCACCATCGACGGCATGTAGCGCTTGGCTTCGATCGGCGGCAGCGGCGCGGGAAGCTTGCCCTCCTGCACCTCGGCGTCGAGGTTGATGTAGGTCGGCCCGCACGGCGCGGTGTTCGACATCCAATAGGCGCGCAGCACGGACTCGCGGGCGGCGCCAGCCGACGCCGGCTGGTCGTCCCATTTGGTGAAATTGCGGATGATGGCTCCCTGGTCGGCCGCGGTGTGGATCCAGTCGATCCACGGCCGCCGCTTCATGGCATCGACCGGTCCGGTCGCGCCGAGGATCAGGATCGGCATGCGGTCGCACCAGGCATTGAAGATCGCCATGGTGGCGTGAAACAAGCCGACGTTGGAATGCACCGCCGCCGCCATCGCCTTGCCGGTCACCTTGGCGTAGCCATGCGCGATCGCCACCGCCGCCTCCTCGTGCAGGCACAGCAGCATCTGTGGCTGCTCATTGCCGAGGAAGTTGACGATGGAGTCGTGCAGGCCGCGATAGCTCGCGCCGGGATTGAGCGCAATATAGGGAATATCGAGCGCGCTCAGCGTCTCGGCGACGACATCGCTGCCGAAGGCCGCGGCGTTGGTGCTGTAGGGGACCTGAAGCCGCTCGACCTTGTGGATGTCGGGGTCTTTCGCGGCGGGGCTGGATTTCGGTGCCATTGTGCTGACGTTCCCGTTCGGCCGGCCATCCATACGGCGCCGATCGAGACGGAGCACGCTTGCGGACGCAGGCGAAATGCGTCCGAAAAAGACCATAGGGCGCGGGGCACGTCAAACCCCTTGGCGTAACATTCGGCCATTCAATCCGCCTCATCCTGAGGAGCCGCCGAAGGCGGCGTCTCGAAGGATGGGGTCGGCCCCATGCTTCGAGACGCGATCCTTTGGATCGCTCAGCATGAGGCCGAATTGGCTCGGAGTTCGCTGTTTAGGCCGCCCGCACGCGGGTAAAGAATTGCGCGACCTTGGCTTCGAGGTCCTGCGCGCGAGACGAGAGCCGCGCGGTCCAGCCGCTGATTTCGCCGACCGCCGCGGCGCTGCGATTGGCCGCCTGTTCGACCGATTTGATCTCGTCGGACACCCGCGCGGTGTTGCCGGCCGCGGTCTGGATGTTGCTCGCGATCTCGCGTGTGGTGGCGCCCTGCTGATCGACCGCGGACGCAATCGAGGTCGAGACGGCGGTCAGTTCATGGATGCTGCGCGCGATGGAGGCGATCTCGCTGACCGCGCCTTTGGTCGCCTCTTGGATGGCGGCGACCTGCTTGGAAATGTCTTCGGTGGCGCGCGAGGTCTGACTCGCCAGCGCCTTGACTTCGGAGGCGACCACCGCAAAGCCCTTGCCGGCTTCGCCGGCGCGGGCCGCCTCGATGGTTGCGTTCAGCGCCAGCAGGTTGGTCTGCGCGGCGATCTTGGAGATCAGGCCCACCACCGAGCCGATGCGCTCGGCCGCCTCGTCGAGCAGGACGATGCTCTTGTTGGTGCGCTCGGTGTCGGACACGGCGGAGCGCGCCATGCCCAGCCCGTGCGCGGTCTGCTGGCCGATCTCCTGGATCGAACTGGCAAGCTCCTCGGTGCCCGCCACTGTCACATTGACGCTTTGCGTCGTCTCGGCCGAGGCCGCCGACACCGAGCTCATGCGCCGCAACGTGTCGCCGGCGAACTGCTGCATGGTCGAAGAAGTGACCGAGAGCGAGCCGGAGGCTTCCTTGATGGCGGAAATCACCTCGCCGATGGCGGTGTCGAACTCGCCGATCGCCTGGTCGATCACGACGCGGCGCGTGGAGTTCTTCTTCTCGACCCATTGCAGATAGAAGGTCGAGGTGGTGGCAAGATCGAAGAAGATCGCCTGCGACAGCACGTCGATGCGACGCGAGAGCGTCGACGGCGAAAAACGGTGCTTGCGGGTCAGCACGCCGATTGCCGTGCGCAACACGGCGGCCGCACAATTCATGCGGGCGCGGCCCTCGAAGCCGAGCGAGGTTTCCTGGTCAGTGGTGTTGCGGCAGCATTCGAGATAACCGGCGTCGAATTCCGCCTTCAGCATGGTCTGGTACTGCGCGATCTCGAAGCGCCGAATGTCATCGCCGTGCTTCTTATAGAGCGCAGCCACCTGCGGCAGGCGGGCCGCGCCGGCAATCACCTGGTCGATCGCCTCGCCGACGTGCGGGTGGATCAACGGTCCCATGTCGCGCAACAGTTCGCGCGCCGGGTCATCGATCCGGTAATTGGCAAGACGCGCGGCGATCTCGGGGGCGACAGGCGGCAGGGCAGCCATTGATGGCAACCATTTGTTGACGAACACGCCTAGATATAGGGCATCAATAGTTGTCTGAGCCTTAATAAGCCGTCCCGCGCCCTGTTTCGGCGCGAACCATCCCCCGCCGCACACTCATAGGCTGTCATTTCCGCCAAAGCCGGCAGCCACGGCAGGGCTTGGTGCCCCTTCGCGGCCCGCCTATCCTTGGCCCGGGGTAACGGCCTTGCGCCGCGGCGGGGAGCAGCCGGTGATCGACACGATTCTCGACCGCGTGACGCGCGCCATCGAGCTTGCGCTGGCGCTCGCCTTTGTCCTCGCGGTCCTGCTCAATTTCACCAACGTGGTCGGCCGCTATGTGTTCGGCCTGTCGTTCCTCGCGTCCGACGAGGTCCAGGTCTTCATCATGGTCGTCATGACGTTTCTGGGCGCCGCCGTGGTGACACGGCGAAACATGCATCTGCGGATGGACGTGCTGGTGAAATTCATGCCGCGGAACGTGCAGATCGCGCTGCGGGTGGCGGAACAGCTCCTGTTCATCGCGCTCGCCGCTTTCGTGGTGACACAATCCTTCGACTACGCGCAGCGCATGTTCCGCATCGGCCGCGTCAGTGACATGGCCGGCGTGCCGATGTGGATCCCGCACTCGGCCGTGGCGGTCGGATTCGGATTGATGCTTCTGATCGCGGCTTTTGGGTTCGTGGCCCTATTCCGGCCTGCCCCGCCGCAACCGGACGGTGGCGAGGTCAAACCGTGACCCTTGCGCTCGTCATCGTTCCGATCGTGCTGCTGCTGCTCGGCTTCCCGATCTTCCTGGTGCTGCTCACGTCGGTGACGGTTGCGCTGGTATTCTTCATGAATGTGCCGCTCGTGGTGCTGCACCAGAACCTGTTCGGCTCGATCAACGCCACGGCGCTCCTCGCCGTGCCATTCTTCATCTATGCCGGCGAGCTGATGGGCCGCGGCAGCGTCGCGCAGCGGCTGGTCGATTTCGTGCAAGGCGGCGTGGGCTCGCTACGCGGCAGCCTCGGCGTCACCGCGGTCGGGACGTCCGCGATCTTCGGCGCGATTTCGGGCGCCAGCGCTGCGACAGTTGCAACCATCGGCAAGGTCATGGTGCCGGCGATGCGGCGCGCCGGCTATCCGGAAACCTTCACGGCTGGCTTGATCACCGCGGTCGGCGCCATCGATGTGATCATTCCGCCTAGCATTCCGATGATCGTGTACGGCGCGGCGGCCGAGGAATCGGTCGCGCGGCTTTATGCCGCCGGCGTCCTGCCCGGCCTGATGATCGCCGGAATGCTGGCGATCTACGTGGTGTGGCGCGCGCGGCGCGAGAACTTCGGTGCCGGCGAGCCATTCGACCTGCAGCGCTTCCTGCGCGCCACCGGACGCAGCCTGTGGGCGCTCGGCGCGCCGGTCATCATTCTCGGCGGCATCTATGGCGGCGTGTTCTCACCGACCGAGGCGGCCGCCGTCGCCTGCGTCTATGCGGCACTGGTGACCGCTTTCGTGTTCCGCGAACTGGGCTGGCGCGACATTCTGGAAGCCGCCGCCGCGACGGTGCTGTTTACCGGCCAAATCCTCATCATCGTGGCCTGTGCCGGCGTGTTCGCCTGGCTGCTCACCGTGAACCAGGTGCCTGCCACGGTGACCGCGTGGCTCAATGCGCTGCACGTCCAGGCCTGGATGCTGCTGCTGGCCATCAACATCCTGTTGCTCGCGGTTGGCTGCTTTCTCGATCCGCTGTCGGCGATCCTGCTGCTCAGCCCGCTACTGGTGCCGCTGGTGAAGGCCGCCGGCATCGACACCGTACACTTCGGCATCGTGGTGACGGTGAACCTCGCGATCGGCCTGTTTCATCCGCCGTTCGGCATCAACATCTTCGTCGCGCAATCGGTGCTCGGCCTGAAGCTCGAGACGATCTATCGCGGCATCATCCCGTTCGTGATAATTTACCTGATCGCGCTGGGGATCATCACCTACGTGCCGGAAATCTCACTGATTGGCGTCAAGTACCTGCTCGCCAAACCATAAGCCTGCAAAAAACCTGATAAGCTCGCAAAAAGATCTGGGAGGACATCATGCACTTACACATCGGACGTCTGGCGGCTCTTGCCACACTGGCACTCGCCGGCTGGGCCGCGCCGGCCGGCGCGCAGCAATTCACCATGAAGCTGTCGTTGCCGACCATCAACGACGTCGTCCACGAGTACTACAAGACCATGAAGGCCGCGATCGAGAGTCGCTCGAACGGCAAGATCAAGATCGACATCTATCCAGCCAATCAGCTCGGCCAGCTTCCGGCCGTAGTGGAAGGCGTGGCGCTTGGCACCATCGAGGCAGGCTCAGCCGCGAATGGATTCTGGGTCAGCCTTGAGCCGCGCTTCGCCGTGCTCGATGCGCCCGGTCTGTTTGATAGCGTGATGCACGGCTACAAGATGCTGAACGATCCCGGCATCCGCGCCCGCATCGCGACCTGGGGCGCCGACAAAGGCGTCGAGGTGCTGGCGCCCGGCATCTACAGCCCGCTGATGCTGCTCAGCCACAAGGCGGTGCGCACGGTGGCCGATTTCCAGGGCCAAAAGATTCGCACGCAAGGCGGCGCGCCGATTCAGGTCGAGCCGCTGAAGAAGGTCGGCGTCATTCCGGTGTCGCTGCCGCTCGGCGAGGCGCTGCCCGCCATGCAAAACCGGACCATCGACGGCATGGTGGCGGCAGCGTCCCCGTTCGTCGCCTTCAAGTACTACGATATCGCCAAGCCGATGACCTACCTGCCGTCGTCGATGTTCGCCGCGCCGATCCTCGTCAACCGCGCCTGGCTGAAGTCGCTCGGACCGGAGCTCGAGGCGATCGTGCGTGAGGAGTCACGCAAGGCCGAAGTGTTGTTCTCCGATTGGAATATCGCCGATATCAAGCGCGCCGAAGAGGTGTGGCGCAAGAACGGCGGCGAGATCATCACAATGTCAGACGCCGAGGCGAAGAAGTACGTCGATCTGGTCACGCCGGTCACCGCTCAGCTCCTCTCCGTCAACCCCAAGGTCAAGGACGATTACGAGGCGTTGCTCGCGGCGGCAAAGAAGTACCGCTAAACGTTCCGGCAATGAAATTCGGCCTGTTCTATCTGCCGACGTATCTGCCATCCGTCCGCGATGCGCAGACGCACTACCGCGGCATCATCGAACAGGTCGAATTCGCCGACCGCATCGGCATCGATTACGCCTGGATCGTCGAGCACCACTTCGTCCGCCACGGCGGACTGTTCCCGTCCAACTTCGCGTTTTTGTCCTATCTCGCCGCACGCACCAAGCGCATCCGGCTCGGCACCGGCGCGACCGTGCTGCCGCTCAACGATCCGGTGCGCGTGGCGGAGCAGGCCGCGACGCTCGATCAGCTATCGCAGGGCCGTTTCGACTTCGGCGTCGGGCGCGGCTTCATCCGCGACGAGTTCGACATCTTCGGCGTCGATATGAAGGACAGCCGCGAGCGCGTCGAGGAAGGCGTCGAGCTGGTCAAGCAGGCCTGGACCGGGCCGACCATGGAGTTCAAGAGCAAGTTCCGGCCGCCGCTGTCCGGAATGCCGCTCATGCCGCCGATCTATCAAAAGCCGCACCCGCCGATCTGGGTCGCCTGCCTGATGTCGCCCGAGAGTTTCGAGTGGACGGCGCAGGAGGGCTACAACCTGCTTTACGTCGCCTATCACGTCGATCACCCGCTCGCGGTCGAACGCATCGGCTGGTACCAGAACGCGCTGAAGAAGAATGGCCGCAGCGCCAAGGATCACGAAATCTGCTGCGTCTATCACGCGCACTTCCTCGACCGCGAAGACGACGCGAGGCTCGCGAGCCTCGTGCATCCGCCGATGAGCGAATATGCGGCGGCCGGAGTGGAAGCCGCACGCAAGCCGCCCGATCCAACCGCCTACAAGGGCTACGACCGGCGCGAGGCGGCGCAGCGCGCCTTCACGTTCGAGACGTATTATCCGGGCCGTGTCGTGATGGGCGGTCCGCAGCAGACCATCGAGCGCATCCGCGTGCTGGCGGACGTCGGCATCACCCAGGTCGGCCTGCTGGTCGATTTCGGCTCGCTGCCGCAGGCCGAGATCATGCGGTCGCTGCAAGTGTTCGCCGATCAGGTGCTGCCGCACGTGCGCGACCTCTGATCGCGCCCACGCGAAGCTCTGGGCGGTTGCCCATCACCCACAAGGCGCATAGGCTTCGCGGCGGCCTTGAGACACGCGTAGGAAGCGCGGAATGCCTGCGTCGGGAGAGGAACGGATCCGGGAGCTCACGCAGCGCATGCTGCGCAAGAAGCTTTACGTCGTGCTGTCCAAGGGCGGCGCCACGCCGGAGCAGATCGGCGCCGTGCTGCCGCAACATCTCGAATACATGATCGGCCTGGAGAAGAAGGGCGCGCTGTTCGCCTCGGGCCCGCTCGGCGCCGTGCCCGGCTCGAAGGCCGGCGACGGCCTCACCATCCTGCGCGCCGAAAACGCCGACGAGGCACGCGAGATCGCGTCGGCCGATCCGTTTGTGGTCAACAAGCTCCGCACCTTCGAGGTGCGCGAATGGACCCTCATGGAAGGCTCATTCGGCGTGACGATCAACTTCTCCGACCAGTCGCTGAAGATCGCGTAACGGAAGAACAGGACAGAAATGGAAACGGTTGGCCTCGTCGGTGTCGGCAAGATCGGTTTTGTGATCGCGGAGAACCTGATCAAGAGCGGCTATCGCGTGCTCGGGTATCGCCGCAGCTCGCTTGCCGATTTCGAGAAGATCGGCGGTGTGGCGGCGAAATCGCCGGTCGAGATCGGCAAACAGTGCGACATTGTGCTGTCCTGCGTCGGCAGCACCGAAGCCATGGACGAAGTGATCAACGGGACAGACGGGCTGATCCATTCGGCGCGGCCCGGCCAGATCATTGTCGAGCTTGGCTCGCACCCGATCCCCGACAAAGAGAAGCACGTCGCAACGCTGGCCAAGAAGGGCGCGGTCTACCTCGACGGCGAGGTGAGCGGCACACCCGGAATGGTGTCGGCGCGCAAGGCGGTGATCTATCTCGCGGGTGACGCGGCTGCGGCGAAGAAGATCGAGCCGACCGTCAAGGGCTTCGCCGACCTTTGCATTTACTTCGGCCCGTTCGGCGGCGCCAGCAAGGTCAAGCTGATCAACAACTTGCTGGTCGCCATCAATATCGCGGCGGCGGCCGAAGCGATGGCGCTCGGCCTCAAGGCCGGCGTCGATGTGGATGCCATGATCAAGGCCGTCGCCAACGGCAGCGGCGGCTCGACCCAGTTCGGCATCCGCGCGCCCTGGATGGCGCAGCGGCGCTTCCAGCCGGTACAAGGCTCATCCCATCTGCTCGAACACTACTTCGGCATGATCGACACTTGGGCCGATTCGACCGGCACCGCCACGCCGCTGTTCGATCGCGCCAAGGAGGTCTACGCCAAGGTCGCCCAGATGGGCCTCGACAAGGACTACGACATCGCGATTACGATCGATGCCGTCAACGCCATGCCGCGCAAGAAAAGCTAGCTAAGAAATAGAAAAGGAATCCGTATGATCCGTGTCCGCAAGATCGCCCACGCCGACTACGAGACGCCCGATCTCGACAAGCAGATCGAATACTACACCGACATCCTGGGCCTGACGCTGGCGGCAAAGGACAAAGACGCAGCCTATCTGGCGTCCACCGTGGACCATCACTCGGTCGTGCTGCGCAAGGGCGCGCAAGCGAAATGCGTGCGGCTCGGCTTCCAGCTTGGCATGGAGGACGATCTCAATGCGTTCGAGAAGCAGACCGCGGCGCACGGCATCAAGACCGCGCGCAAGAAGGATGCCGAGCCAACCATTGCCGACATGGTGACGTTCGAAGACCCCAAGGGCACCGTGATGGAGGTGTTCAAGCGGCCCGACTTCGCGAGCCCCAAGTTTCCCACCAAGGGCATCGTGCCGCACCGGCTCGGCCACGTTGCGTTCTTCGTCAAAGACGTCAAAGGCATCACCGATTTCTACTGCAATGTGCTTGGCTTTCGCGTGTCCGACTGGATGGGCGACTTCTTCTCGTTCCTGCGGTGCGGGGTCGACCACCACACCATCAACCTGATGAAGACCGAGGAAGACCGGCACTTCCACACCGCATTCGAGCTGCGCGACTGGGGCCACATGCTGACCGCGTGCGATTTCCTCAGTCTCAACGGCTACAAGCTGCTGTGGGGACCGGGCCGACACGGCATCGGCCACAATCTCTTCGCCTATCACCGGTCGCCGAACGGACTGATCACCGAACTGTTCGCCCAGCTCGATCAGATGAACGAGGAGATGGGTTACTTCGAGCCGCGGCCGTGGCATCGCGACCGGCCGCAAAAGCCGAAGGTCTGGACGCCGGATCCGAACGCCTCGAACTATTGGGGCATCGGGCCATCCGACGAAATGCGGAAGTAAGAGGTAACAACGAGGGCGGTGTCGCAACGACGCGCCGCCCGCAACGGAGGAAACGATGATAAATGTGTGTCGAAATGCGCTGCGCGCGTTCGCCGCGGCGGTGCTGACGGGGTTGGTCTGGCTGTCGGCGATGCCGGCGCAAGCCGCCGACCCGATCAAGGTCGGCATGTCGCTGGCGCTGACCGGCGCCGGCGCCCCCGCCGGCAAGATGATCCAGGCGGCGGTCGAAATCTGGCGTGACGACATCAACGCCAAAGGCGGACTGCTCGGCCGGCCGGTCGAGGTCATCATTTACGATGACCAGAGCACGCCGCCGAACGTGCCCGGCCTCTACACCAAGCTGATCACCGTCGATAAGGTCGATCTGCTGCTCGGCCCCTACGCCACCAACTTCGTGGCTCCGGCGATGC
>CAMDDZ010000014.1 GCA_945893145.1 Rhodoplanes serenus
TACGCGACTTGCGCCCAATTCGCCGATGCGACGCTTGGGTTCCTGCGTGAAAGAGTTCCCCGGAATTGGCCGCGATTCCGCGATTCGGTCACCGACAACTTCCGCATCATCAATCCAAAGGATTTTCGGGTTGTGACGTGAACGGGGTAGACATGAAATTTTCTTTCCTTTCCGTTGGCCCCGCCCTGTCGCAGCCTCGCGGCGGGTGCGGCTGGGGTAATGGGGGGATCAGAATCATGGCCGGCGTACAGGATAAGAGTGTCCATGACGTTGCGGACTACATTTCGTCGTTGAGCGCTCAGTTGGCGCATATGGCGGCTGCCGTGCAGTGTACGGCTCTGGCGAACTTTCTCGAGTTGGCCCGTCTTGAAGCCGATCAACTGTGCGGCCGCGGGGCGGATATGCCGGAAGAGCCGGCTCAAGACGCGACCGACGAACCGCCCAGCGAGAAGCCCGTTCGTGTGCGCTATCGCAATTAGTCGATAGCCCTTTGGTTACCGCGCTGAAGCTGCCGGATAAATCTCCGGCCGTGCTTCTGCGCGCCGGCCATGCGTCGCCTACGCGGCCTCGCGCGCGGCGAGCCCCCACTTGGATCGCAGGAACGCTCGCACCTCGATCAGGAAAGCGAGCTGCGAAAATGTTGTCGAGACCGAGATACGAACGGTCTCGCCGGGCGCGATGAACGCGCCGAGGACGTTTGGTCCTTGCGGGCCGGCCTTATTCTCTTTGTGATCGAGCGCGCTCAACAACGCGCCGCTGCGCGGATCGGCCGACATCCGCTCCACAACGTGCCGGACCATCCGCTCATTGGCGGGCGATCCGAGGTGCCGTGGATGGACGAGGAGAAGCGTCTTGTCGAAGTGTTTGGCGGCGACGTTTTCGATTTCCCACCAGATGCCATCGAAATCGTCGATGCAGATGACGATGGCCTTGGATTTCTCCGCCAGGTCCAGCACGGCCTGCTGCCAGGTCTTGTCGTTGAAATATCCGCGCGCCGCGCCGTAGGGCGGCAGCTTGTCGCGCGGATTGCCGATCGCGACGACCGGGCCGTAAGGCGTGCCTTCGTCGAGCAGCACGCTGTCGAGATTGCGGATGGATGCGAGCCAATTCCCCACTCGGCCCAGGAACGCAAGCCGCGCCGGATTGAGCTGCACCTGGTCATCGGCAAACGACCGCAGGAACAGGATCGGGGCGCGGTGATCGCGCTCCAACAACTCATCGACTGACAGCCGGATTTGCCGTTGTCCCGCCATGTTGAGACGGCCGGCCACGATCGGTGCGACGTACAGCGCAACCAGGACGCCGGTGAGCGACAGGCCGAGATAGGCATACGCCTTTTCGGCGAGACACGGTTGCGCTTGGAGACCACAGGTGTCGAAAGCGTGGGCCCAATGCACGACAACAATGAGCGTGCCGACCATCAGGAACAGCGTGGACATCGCATAAAACGTATTGGCCAGCACGAACAGTGCGGCCGTCTTCCATTGCCGTTTGGGAAGAAAATCGACGATACGCGGAATACCGAACACGGTTCGCAAGACGCGGTCGAAAAATCCTTGGTCGGGATTGTCCCGAAGATAATAGGCATCGGTTTCGTTGAGATGGAGAAAGCCTCGGGTCGCGCGGAAGCCGCAGCTGGCTTCGATCAGGATGACGGCGGCGACCAGGATGGCGATTTCCAGGATGCTGGCCCAATGGGCAAACGGCACCGAGAAGAACGACAGCATGATGCCAAAGAATTCCCCAACCCTGCCGTCGAGCGTGACATAGAAGAACACGCCCATAGCAATCAGCATCGCAACTGCGATGAGGCGACCCACCAGAAAAGACTGGCGCGAGATCCGGCTTGAGGCGCGGGCGCCGAGCAGGCCCAGCGCCAGCCCCGACAGCAGCAGGATATTGGGCATCAGGATATTGAACGCCAGATACCCGACAGAATGGCCGAGGTAATAGTAGGTTGGCGGGCGGAGATATTGGTTGCGGTGAAGGTAGGTCCAAAGGTCGGACAGCAGAAACCAGCAATCCGTTGCGATCAGGCCGGCCGAGAGCGTAACCGCGAAGCAGAACAGGTGCGAATAGAGGCGCTCCGGATAGATGATCTTGCGCTTGATCGCCTCCCGTTCATCCAGGCTGGCGATTTCGAATTTGTGCATCGGTCAAATATCCGCGCTTCGGCCGCCATGCGCCGGCCATTTGCGAGAGGAGGCGGGTGCGCAATCGCAATAAGGTCCCCGAATTCGCTCGCCGGCACGCAGGCGCAATCCGCTAGGAGTGTTTCGCGCCCTGGAAAGCCCGGTGATTGTATGGAATCTTGCGCTGCCCAACAAAGAACCCAATGGCTGATTTTGCTGGGCCTGGATCGCACGTTCCGGCGTCACATCGGTCGAAAGCCAGTCGAAAGCCAAGAGCACATTATCCATGAGCCTGTTGTCGCTGAATCAAGTCCGGTCTCAGCCGATTGCGTCGGCAGCCGTCGTCATCTGCGCCGTCGGCATCGCCGCCATCCTGGGCGCCTATTTCTTCCAATACGTGCTCAAGCTGCCGCCGTGCCCGCTCTGCTTGGAACAGCGCTACCCCTACTACGTGACGATCCCGCTCGCCGCCATGATCCTGCTCGGCCACACGGTGGGCTCCTCGCGCCGGGTGATGCTACTGGCGTTGCTCGCGATCGTCGCCGCAATGTTGTGGAACGCAGGTCTTGGCGCTTATCACTCCGGCGTCGAATGGGGTTGGTGGGCGGGCCCGGAAGGTTGCTCCGGCGCGCAGTCGAGCTTCGGCTCGGCGGAGGATATGCTGAAGCGGATTCAGGGGCAGCGCTCGGTGCGGTGCGACGAAGCGGCGTGGCGCTTCCTCGGCCTGTCGCTGGCGGGCTACAACGCGCTGATCTCGCTTGGGCTCGCGGCCGTGGCGCTGTGGGCGCTCGTTACCAGCTGGCCGGCGGCGCGGGCGGCTGAATAGAGCATGATCCCGAAAAAGCCTGCCCCGGACTTGATCCGGGGTGGGTACCGGTTTTCGGAAAAGATCATGCTCAAACAAAAATAGGCTTACGGCTCGAGCTCGGTGTCCCAGTAGAGATAATCGAGCCAGCTCTGATGCAGGTAGTTCGGCGGGAACAGCCTGCCGTTGCGATGCAGATGGTTGACGCTCGGCTGGAATGGCATCTGCGCCGGCCACATGCGCGCTTCCTCGATCGTCATGTTGCCCTTGCGCAAATTGCAGCTCGAGCAGGCCGCCACGACGTTGATCCAGGTCGTGTGTCCGCCGCGCGAACGCGGCACCAGATGATCGAAGGTCAAATCGTCGCGCGAGCCGCAATACTGGCAGGAGAAGCGGTCGCGCAGGAATACGTTGAACCGCGTGAACGCCGGATTGGTCGATGGCTTCACATAGGACTTGAGCGAGACGACGCTCGGCAGCTTCATTTCCATCGAGGGGCTGCGCACAGCCTGGTCGTATTCCTCGACGATGTTCACGCGATCGAGGAAAACCGCCTTGATCGCGTCCTGCCACGACCACAGCGACAGCGGGTAATAGCTCAGCGGGCGGAAGTCCGCGTTGAGCACCAGCGCTGGAAAGCCGCCTGGAAACACGTGCACAGTCACGCGTGGCTCCTCCTAGCCAAGCCGCGCGCCGCAGCGGCGGCAACGCATAGTCTATAGGGGAGAGTGACGGGATTGTGAAGGATGTCCCGGGGCTTGGCTGTGCGCGAATCGGGTACGCCAGATGCCGAATTGGGGCGGCTTGTCAGCCCCGCAAGCCAAAGCGCTTTGCCAGGAATTCACCGCCGTGGCGCAGGCCCTCCTGGTCGATGCCGTGGCCGACGCCCTCCGACAGGTGCCACTCGACCGGCACTTCGAGCGCGGCCAGGTTTTGCGCCCCCTCGAACAGCGCCTGCACGGGAATCAGTTCGTCCTGGTCGCCGTGAACGAGCAACACCGGCGGCTTGCAGCGGACTTCGTGGGCGACCACCTCAGGCGTCGCCTCGTGCGGCAGCACGAAAATTCCGGAAAAGCCGACGATCGCCGCGGGCGCGACTTGCCGCCGCAGCCCGACATGCAGCGCCATCATGGTGCCTTGGCTGAAGCCGACCAGCGCCAGCGCCGACGGCGGCAGCTTGCGGCGCGCAAGCTCGGCATCGAGGAAGCGTTCGAGCACCGGCCCTGCCTTGTTCACCCCGTTCCAGCGCTCATCGAGACTGCGAAAGGTGAGCGGAAACCATTGCCGCCCCACCGGCGCCTGACCACATGGCTCTGGCGCGTGCGGCGAGACGAACGCCGTGTCGGGCAACAGCGCTTGCCAAGCGCGGCCGATCTCGATCAGGTCGTTGCCGTCGGCGCCGTAGCCGTGGAGAAATATGACGAGACGTTTGGCCGTGCCACCGCGCGGCTCGATGCGCGGGCCGTCGAGTTCAGTCGCCACGGCCGCCTCCGCTTTTCTTCGTTTGTTTTTTGGATTTTTTCTTGGTTTTTTTCTTGGATTCTTTGTTGGATTTCATGACGGGCTGTTTCGGAGATTCCGAATTCTTCTTGATCTCGACCGGCGCGCCTTCGCGGCGTTTGACCGCGTGATAGTAAGCCCACAGCAGATGCGCCGCCACCCCGCGCCACGGCCGCCAGACCTCTGCGAGCTTGATCATCTGTTTGGCGTCAGGCCGGCGCTTGAGGCCGAAGGCGATCCGTGCCGCCTCTTGCAATGCCAGGTCGCCAGCCGGCCAGGCGTCGGCGTTGCCGAGACAAAACAACAGATAAATATCGGCGGTCCACGGACCGACACCGTGCAGCGCGGTGAGCGCCGCGTGCGCCTGATCGGCTTCCATCTGGCCGACCACTTCGAGGTCGATCCGTCCCTTGGCGATGGCGTGCCCGATTTCCTTGATCGACTTGATTTTCGGCCGCGACAGACCGAGCCGCGCGAGCTTGGCGGGACGCGCCAGCCGCACGGCATCGTGATGAAACGGATCGAACGCCGCAAACAGCCGCTGCCGGATTGAGGCTGCGCTCGCGGTCGAAAGCTGCTGCCCGCATACGATGTGGCAAAGTCCGGCGAAGCCCGCTTCGCGCCGGCGCAGGCCGGGCATGCCGGATTTCTCCAGCACGGGAGCGAGCCGGGGGTCCTGGGCCACCAGCGCCGCCATGCCGGCGGCGAGATCGTTTTCCGAGTGAATGAAGCGCATCAAATGATCTTAGCCGAACTTGCCGATCTGTGCTGTCATCCCGCGCGATGACGCAACCCGTTTTCCGTTTTGCCCCGAGCCCGAATGGGTATCTGCACCTGGGCCACGCCTATTCGGCGCTGTCGAACTTCGACATGGCGCGGGCATCGGGCGGGCGTTTTCTGCTACGCATCGAGGACATCGACACGGCGCGCTGCCAGCCGGAGTACGAGGCCGCAATCTACCAAGACCTCGCGTGGCTTGGGCTGACGTGGGAAGAGCCGGTGCGGCGGCAGTCCGAGCATCTCGATGGCTATCGTGCCGCGCTTGCCAAGCTCGAAGCGCAGCGTCTCACATTCCCAAGTTTCGAAAGCCGGTCCGAGATCGCGCGCATGATTGCGGATCGCGATGTCCGTGAACGCTGGCCGCGCGATCCCGATGGCACGCCGCTCTATCCGGGCGCGGCGCGTATGATGGCTGAGGAGGAGCGCACAGTCCGCATCGTCCGCGGCGAGCCCTATGCAATCCGCCTCGACGTTGAGCGCGCGATGGAATGGGCCGGCCCATTGCGATGGACCGAGACCGGCGAGGGTCCCTCCGGTGAGCGCGGCGAGGTCGCGGCCGATCCGGCCGCATGGGGCGACGTCGTGCTGGCGCGCAAGGAGACGCCGACCAGCTATCACCTCTCCGTGGTGATCGACGATGCGCGGCAGGGCATCACCGACGTCATCCGTGGACAGGACTTGTTCTGGTCCACCAGCGTGCACCGGCTGCTGCAAGCGCTGCTCGGCCTGCCGGCGCCGAATTATCGCCACCACCGGCTCATTCTCGATACGGAGGGCCGCAAGCTCGCGAAATCGACGCAGGCCACGGGCCTGCGTGAGCTCCGCGCACAGGGCGTCACAGCGGGGGATATCCGCAAGCTGGTGGGATTGTAGGGGACGGCCGCAGTCAGCCAACATGCTGCGTTGATTCGGGCGCAGGCCTTCAGGTGTCTCGTGCCGAAAACCAAACGCCGCAGGACGACGAAATCTGAGCGCAAGCCGCGCCCGCGCGCCATCGAGGTGGCGCTGGCGGGGCTCGCGCATGATATCCGCACGCCGCTGACTGGCATTCTGGCGCTGGCCGACCTGCTGAGTGCGTCGGATCTCCCGGAGCGCGAGCGTGGCTGGGCGGAAGCCATGAAAGGCGCGGCCGAGCATCTGGCGCGGCTGACCACGCTGGTGGTGGACGCCGCCAAAGCCGACACCACGGGCTTGGTGCTCCGCAACGAACCGTTTTCGCCCCGCGATCTGGCGGCCGCCATTGCGGGTTCGCTCAAGGGACGCGCCGAAACCAAGGGGCTGGGCTGTGACATCGCGGTCGCCCGCAACCTGCCGGATCGCGTCATCGGCGATCTGGTCCGCTTGCGCGGCGCGCTCGAGAATCTGATCGACAATGCGGTGAAGTTCACCGAGCGCGGCAGCATTCGCTTTGCAGTCACCTCTGCTGAGGCGCAGCCGGGACGCGTGCAGCTCATATTTTCGGTGAGCGACAGCGGCATCGGCATCGTGGCGCGCGATCTCAAGCGGCTGTTCCGTCCGTTCGCTCAAGCGAGCGAGGAGGTGGCCCGTCGCTATGGCGGCGCGGGCCTTGGGCTGGTGTCCGTCAAACGCATCGTAACCGCGATGGGCGGGACGCTTGCGGTCACCAGCGAGCCGGGGCGCGGCAGCACGTTTCGTCTCACCGTTACGGTGGCACGGGCGCAACGGCCAGCGCGTAGCGCGGCTCGCAAACCGAAATCCGCGCCGCCAAGTCTGCGGATTCTCTGCGTCGAGGATAATCCTTACGGCCGCATCGTGCTCAGTGCCGTGCTCGGGGAGCTTGGCCATCGCGTGAGCTTTGCGGGGAGCGGCGAGGCGGCGGTCGCCGCAGTCAAGCGCGGCGGATACGATGTCGTGCTGATGGATGTCGCGCTGTCCGGGATGGATGGCATCGAGGCCACGCGCCGCATCCGCAAGCTCGCAGCGCCGGCCGGCCGTATCCCGATCATCGGCGTCTCAGGCCGCACCGAAGCTGGCGATGCCGCCAATGCTCGCGCGGCCGGGATGGATGGCTATCTGCGCAAGCCGCCATCGCCCGCAGTGCTGAACGATACGCTGGCGGACGTGGCTGTGCGATTGGGCAAGAAATAAGAATGACGAAATGAGAATTGAGAATGATGAGTGTTCAGCGCACATATCAAATTGTGCCGCCGGCGGGAGCTGGCCTGCCGGCCAACAACCGCGGCGGCACGAAGTGTAGCGCGAAGTTTGTTAAATCGTGGTGGCGCGCTAGGCGCGTTTGATCAAGCCGAGGATCACCAGCAGGATCACCGCGCCGATAGTGGCGTTGATGATTGCAGCGATGATGCCGCCGCCGATCGCAATGCCCAGTCTCGGCAGCAGCCAGCCGGCAATGAGGGCGCCGACGATGCCGACGATGATGTTGCCGATCAGGCCGAAGCCGATGCCCTTCACGATCAGTCCGGCGAGCCAGCCGGCGACCGCGCCGATCACGAGAATGATGATAATGGATTCTACTGTCATGGTTTGCCTCCCCATTGCCGCAGGACACATGAGCACCACAGCCTGCTTGGCAAGCCTAGCTTAGGGCGGAGCAGGGTGGCTGTCAGCCGCCTTCCGGAGTGTTTTCAATGGCACGGTCCACGATCCGCACGATGTCGGCCATGATGCGGTTGATGTCGAAATCCTTGGGCGTGTAGACGGCGGCAACACCGGCCGCTTCCAGGAGCCTGGCGTCCTCCGGCGGCACGATGCCACCGACCACGACCGGGATGTCATTGAGGCCGGCATCGCGCATCCGCGCCACCACGTCCCGGACCAGCGGCACATGCGAGCCCGACAGGATCGACAGCCCAACAACATGGACATCCTGCTGGCGCGCCGCTTCGACGATCTCCGCCGGTGACAGCCGGATGCCGTCATAGACCACGTCCATGCCGGCATCGCGGGCGCGCACTGCGATCTGCTCCGCTCCGTTGGAGTGCCCATCGAGGCCGGGTTTGCCGACCAGGAATTTCATGCGGCGGCCGAGCTTGCGCGAGACCCGGTCGACGTCGTCGCGAATGCCATCGAGACGGCCCGGTTCATTGCGGGCCGCGCGGCCGACGCCGGTCGGCGCGCGATATTGGCCGAACGCGTCGCGCAACGCCTCGCCCCATTCGCCGGTGGTGACGCCGGCTTTGGCGCACGCGATCGAGGCCGGCATGATGTTGCGCCCTGAAGCCGCGGCACGGCGCAGCTCCCTGATCGCGGCGGCGACCGCCTGCGCATCGCGCTGTTCGCGCCACGCACGCAAACGTGCGAGCTGTTCGGTCTCGGCCTCCGGCGATATGGTCTGGATGGCGTCGGCCGCATCGGCGAGCGGCGACGCCTCGCTTTCGGTGTATTTGTTGACGCCGATCACGGTTTGCTCGCCGCTTTCGATCGCCTCGACGCGCCGCATATTGGATTCGACGAGCTGGTGCTTCATGTAGCCCTGATCGACGGCCGCGACCGCGCCGCCCATCTGCTCGATGCGGGAAAGCTCGTCCAGGGCGTCGCGCTTGAGCTCGGCGACCTTGCGGGCGATCTCGCCGGAGCCGTCGAAAATATCGCCGTATTCGAGCAGGTCGGTTTCGAAGGCCAGGATCTGCTGCATGCGCAGCGACCATTGCTGATCCCAGGGCCGCGGCAGGCCGAGCGCCTCGTTCCAGGCCGGCAGCTGCACCGCGCGGGCGCGTGCCGATTTCGACAGCGTGACCGCGAGCATCTCAATCAGGATGCGGGCGACGTTGTTTTCCGGTTGCTGTTCGGTCAACCCAAGTGAGTTGACCTGCACGCCGTAGCGAAACAGCCGCTGTTTCGGGTCGGTAACGCCATAGCGTTGCGCGGTGATTTCATCCCACAGCTCCGCGAAGGCGCGCATCTTGCAGATTTCGGTGACGAAGCGCAGCCCGGCGTTGACGAAGAACGAGATGTGCCCCACCACCTCGCCGAACGCAGCATCGTCGATCTCGCCGGAGGCTTTCACCGAGTCGAGCACCGCAATCGCGGTCGCGAGTGCGAATGCGAGCTCCTGCACCGGCGTCGCGCCAGCCTCCTGCAGATGGTAGGAGCAGACGTTGATCGGATTCCACTTCGGCATCGCGCCGGTGGTGAACAGGATGGTGTCCTTGATCAGCCGCATCGACGGCGCCGGCGGAAACACGTAAGTGCCGCGCGACAGATATTCTTTGATGATGTCGTTCTGCGTGGTGCCCTGCAGCGTTGCACGCGGCACGCCCTGTTCGTCGGCGAGCGCGACGTAAAGCGCCAGCAGCCATGCGGCGGTGGCGTTGATCGTCATCGAGGTGTTCATCGCGCCGAGCGGGATGCCCTCGAACAGCGTGCGCATGTCGCCGAGGTGGCAGACCGGCACACCGACTTTGCCGACCTCGCCGCGCGCCAACGGATGGTCCGAGTCGTAGCCGGTCTGCGTCGGCAGATCGAAAGCGATGGAAAGCCCGGTCTGCCCCTTGGCGAGATTCTTGCGATAGAGCGCGTTCGAATCGCGGGCGCTCGAATGCCCCGCGTAAGTGCGGAAGATCCAGGGCTTGTCGCGCATCCTGTCCCGCCTGTTTCGGGCCGTGTGGGCCCGCATATTTTGCAACGCAAACAGAATAATAGCAGGAAATAAGCCTGTCCAATGCATCCTTTTCGCAGATGCGGCATTAGTATTATTGCAATGCAGCAACGAATGACGCAGACTTGCCGAGACCACATGCGCGGGTGATCCAGACCATGTCCGCCGTCGCACAGCTCAAGTCGCCGAAGCCGGCTCTGAAGGATCTTTACGACCTCGGTGAAATGCCGCCGCTGGGGCATGTCCCGGCGCAGATGCACGCCTGGACGATCCGCAAGGAGCGCCACGGTCCGCCGGAAAGCTCGATGCAGATCGAGGTGGTGCCGACTTGGCCGGTCGGCGAGAACGATGTGTTGGTCTACGTCATGGCCGGCGGCGTCAACTACAACGGCGTTTGGGCGGCGCTGGGCCAGCCGATCTCGCCGCTCGACGTGCACAAGAATCCGTTCCACGTCGCCGGCTCCGATGCGGCCGGCGTGGTCTGGGCGGTCGGCTCCAAGGTGCGGCGCTGGAAGGTCGGCGACGAAGTCATCGTCCACTGCAATCAGGACGACGGCGACGACGAAGACTGCAACGGTGGCGATCCGATGCTGTCACCATCGCAGCGCATTTGGGGCTACGAGACTCCCGATGGCTCGTTCGCGCAATTCTGCCGCGTGCAGTCGCGCCAGCTCATGCCCAAGCCCAAGCATCTGCCGTGGGAAGAGGCGGGCTGCTACATGCTGACGCTCGCCACCGCCTACCGCATGCTGTTTGGCCATGCGCCGCACATCCTCAAGCCCGGCGATTATGTGCTGGTGTGGGGCGGCTCGGGCGGGCTCGGCGTGTTCGGCGTGCAACTCGCGGCGGCGTCCGGCGCGAAAGCGATCGGTGTGATCTCCGACGCCTCCAAACGCGATTACGTGATGGACCTCGGCGCGTTCGGCGTGATCAATCGCAAGGACTTCAAGTGCTGGGGTCAGATGCCGACCGTCAACACGCCCGAATACAACGAATGGCTGAAAGAGGCGCGCCGGTTCGGCAAGGCAATCTGGGACATCACCGGCAAGCGCGACGTCGATATCGTGTTCGAGCATCCGGGCGAGCAGACGTTCCCGGTGTCGTGCCTGGTGGTGAAGCGCGGCGGCATGGTGGTGTTTTGCGCCGGCACCTCGGGCTACAACATCACGTTCGACGCGCGTTACGTCTGGATGCGGCAGAAGCGCGTGCAGGGTTCGCACTTCGCACATTTGAAGCAGGCCTCGGCCGCCAATCAGTTCGTGCTCGACCGCCGCATCTATCCCTGCATGAGCGAAGTGCTGCCGTGGAGCGAGATTCCCCGCGCGCACCAGATGATGTGGAAGAACCAGCACAAGCCCGGCAACATGGCGGTGCTGGTGAATGCGCCGCGGCCCGGACTGAAGAACCTCGATGATGTGCTCGAAGCGAGCCGGTAAGCGCCCGCTTTTTGCTTGAGCCCGATGCTCAGCCGGACTTGAGCTTCGCCTCTACGCGTTCCTCGCGCAGCCGCCGGATCGAGGCATTGAATTCGCCGCCATAGATGAAGATCGAGGCGGTGAGGTAGAGGAACACGAGCGCGACCATCACCGAGGCAAGGCCGGCGTAATAGCTGACGTAGGTGTAAGCAAAGTCCGCGAGATAGCGGCCGAAGGCTTCGCCGGCGACCAGCCAAAGCAGCAGCGTGACCACGATCCCGGGCGCAATCTCACCAAGGCGGCGGGTTCCTGCCGGCAGCCACATGTGCACGATCACGAGCGCGATGATCAGCACCGTGGAGGCCACCGCAAAGCGCAGGAAATTCAGCATCGGCCAGAGCGGCTGCAGCCAGGTCATGTAGCGCGCCGCGGTCGCGAAAATCAGCGGCGTCAGCACCACCAGGAACGCCAGCACCAGCAGCGCAATGGCGCCAACCAGCACGTAGGCGATCGACTCGATGCGCATCAGCCACCAGGTGCGCGGCTCTGCCACGCCATAAGCACGATTGAGCCCGATGCGGACGCTCTCGATGCCGCTCGACGAGAAATAGATTGCCAGCGCAACGCCGATGGTCAGCACGCCGCCGCGTGCGGTCGTCAGCACGTTGTGGATTTCGGCCGCGATCGGAGCTGCCACCTGCGTCGGCCATGCCTCCAGCAAGATGCGCGCGACCTCGTCGGCGAGCTCGCGCGAGCCGAAAGCGAAGCTCGCGAGTGCGGTCACGAAGATCAGAAATGGGAACAGCGACATCAACGCGGAGAGTGCGATGTGGCTTGCGATCGCCCAGCCGTCATCGGCGTTGAAGCGATAGAACGCATCGATCGGGATGCGGTAGCAGAGCTGCAAAAATCGCAGAAATCGCACTTCGCTCTCCAGGCGCGAGGGCCGAGTGCTGAAATCGCGGATTATCGGATTTTTGGCAAGTGGTAAGGCGTGCGTCATGTGGGGACACCGTTCACACAACGAGCCAACCGGCGGGGTCGTTCCAGCCCGCGTGCCGCCGTCACAAAGAAAGCGTTAATCGCCTTAGGCGGCTTGCACGTCGGCGAGGAAGCGTTGCACCTCGGCCTCGAGATTTTCCGCTTCGGAAGACAGCGCGTCGGCCAGCGATTTCACGTCGCCTGCGGTCGAGCGCGCCTCGGAACTGGTGCCGGCGACGCGGCTCATCGCCTCGGCGCCGCCGCGCGCCTCCATCGAGGCGCGGTTGACGCCGTCGGCGATGGTCGAGACCGCGGCGTTTTGCTCTTCCACCGTGGCCGCGACCGTCGAGGCAATCGCCGACATGTCGGCGATGATCGCGTTCACCAGGTCGATGGCCTGTGCGGCGTCGGCCGCGGCGGATTGGATCGAGCCGATCTGCTCGGCGATTTCCTCGGTCGCCTTCGCGGTCTGGCCCGCGAGCGATTTCACCTCGGACGCGACGACCGCGAAGCCGCGGCCGGCTTCGCCCGCGCGTGCGGCTTCGATCGTTGCATTCAGCGCAAGCAGGTTGGTCTGGCCGGCGATCGCCTGGATCAGCCCGATCACCTCGCCGATACGGGTGGCGGCGCTGCCCAGGTCGGTCATGGTCTGCGCGGTGCGGCGGGCTTCGGAGACGGCGCGGCCGGCGACGTCGGTCGATTTGGCAGCTTGGCTCGCGATCTCGCCGATGGAAGCGGCCAATTCTTCGACCGAGCTTGCGGCGGCGGTGACGTTTTGCGAGGCCGCGCCGACCCGGCCCTCGGCGGTGCGCGCTTCCGCCGACACCGCATCCGCTGCGCCATTGAGCTTGGTCGCAGACAATTCGAGTTGGGCGGCTGCGCCGCGCAGCTTGCCGAGCGCCTGCTGCACCGAATTGCGAAACGTCGCGATGGTGGAGGCGATGCTGTCGCCGCGCTTCTCGCGCGCCAGATTGGCGTCGGCCTGCGCGGCGGCCAGGCGCTCGCGCTCGATCATGTTGTCGCGGAACACGATCACGGTCCGTGCCATGGCGCCGATCTCATCCGTTGCGCGGGTGGCGGGAATGCGCGCCGACGTGTCGCCGTCAGCGAGCCGCTTCATGACGTCAGCGAGGCCATGGAGCGGTCGCGTGATGCTGCGGCCGATCAGCCAGCTCAAGCCCAATCCAATCAAAATGGCCGCAAAGCCAACCCAGGTAATGATGTTCCGTGTGCGTGTTTGCGACCAAGCCAGTGCCGCCGACGCCGCTTTCTCGCGCGTACGCCCGGCCTCGATGATTTTGCCGGCCGCCGGCACCATGTCTTGCGTGTCCATATCGATCAGGGCCACCAGCGGCTTGATGCGCTCCAAGCTGGCGACCCATTGGTTGAAGGCCTCGGCGTAGGCTTTGACCTGTTCGCTGAGCTGTCCCTTCATGACGTCTGCCGCGACGACGGCCTTCAAAATGTTGACGAACTTATCGACCTCGGCGGCGAACGCCTGCTTGATCATGTGGGTTTGGTTGAGACGGAATTCGCTCTCGTATCGGCGCAGGATGTGGACTGAGATCAACAGTTTGCTGGAATCGGCCTGGGTGAGCCAGGACATGTCGTTGATGCTGCGCTCGACGTCCAGCGCGACATCATGCAGGCGGTCACGCAATCCTTGGTCGTCCGAGAACCCGAGGATCTCCTGTTCCTTCATCAGCTTTTCGAAATTGGCCATGACCGCCGCGAGACGGGCGTTCAAAGTCTGAATGTAAGGCCTGTCCTCTGCGCTGACGGCTGCCTGGATCATCGCCAGGCTGCGCACCGCCTGGGCATAGCTTCCGTCGAATGCCGCGATCGCGGTCCGGGTCGGCTGCGCCGAGAAATCGCGGGCGTTGATCCGCATCGACGACAGCGCGGCTTTGAACTCCTGGTTGCTCTCGCTCAGCCCCGCCGCGTGCTTCACGCTATCGAACGCCTGGGCGACCTCGGTCTCGCCGACCGTGTAAGCGATTCCGTTCGCTAGGAAACCGACGACCGGGATCAGCGCCAGCAGGATGATGCGCACGCGCACCGAGAGCCGAAAGAAGGAGCGGGACAGGGCTAGCGTCATGTGGGGTCGGCGCCTCGCGCAGGACGTTGGCCAAAGGCCGGGGAATTGGCGGAATCGCATGTAAAAAGAGCCTGAAAATGGTTAATAATGTCGAAAATTCTGGGTCTTGCGGCTTCGATTTGTGCGCTGCACAATGACTTGGCCACAATTGGAGATCGGTTATGCCGCAAGGCGCCGCCCAAGCCGCCGCACACAATATCGTCGGCACCACCCAGAAGGCTGTGACCGCCGTCGAGGCGCTGCTCGCCGATGCCAGGCAGAACGTCAGCGCCCGGGTCTGCGTCGAGGGCCGGCTGGTGGGCCGGATGCTCGACCGTGAACAGCGCGCAGCCCACGGCCTTGCGTGGCTCGCTACCTATGTCGAAGCGGTGCGCCAGCTGGCCGCTTATGCGGAGCGGCTGGAGGTCGGCGGCAGCCTGACGGAGATCGAGGAACTGCTGCTCCGCATCGGGGTCGGCGAATATCTCGCGCAGATTTTTTGGGGCATTCCGATCAGCCAGGGCGAGATCGTGCGGCCCTCCGATCTGGGACTGTCGGCGCAGGCGGTGGCGTCACGCTTCACGCGCGATGTCGAATTGCTGATCGCAACCGGCAACACCGCGCAATGCCGCGCGCGCCTCGTCGAATTGATGCGCGCCGGGCGCAATACCACGGCTGGCGCGAGCGGCCTCGACGAAACGCTTGAAACCGTCCGTGAGGAAATGCGCAAGTTCGCCGAGAGCGAAGTCGCCGAGCAAGCGCAGGGCTGGCACCGCACCAACAGTTATATTCCGCTCGACGTGATCGAGCAGATGGCGGAGCTCGGCGTGTTCGGCCTCACCATTCCGGACCAGTTCGGCGGGCTCGGCCTCGGCAAGGAGGCCATGTGCGTGGTCTCCGAGGAGTTGTCGCGCGGTTATATCGGCGTCGGCTCCCTGGGCACGCGTTCGGAGATTGCCGCCGAGTTGATCCTCGGCAGTGGTACCGACGAGCAGAAGCGCAAATGGTTGCCGAAGCTCGCCACCGGCAAGGTGCTGCCGACCGCGGTATTCACCGAGCCGAACACCGGCTCGGACCTTGCCTCGATCAAGACCCGTGCGGTGCGCGAGGGCGACGTCTATCGGGTCTACGGCAATAAAACGTGGATCACGCATCCGGTGCGTGCCGATCTGATGACGCTGCTGGTCCGTACCAATCCGAAGGAGCCTGGTTATCGCGGCTTGTCGATGCTGCTCGCCGAGAAGCCGCGCGGCACCGATCAAGATCCATTCCCCGTCGCAGGCATGACCGGCACTGAGATCGAGGTGATCGGCTATCGCGGCATGAAGGAATACGAAATCGCTTTCGATGGCTTCGAGGTCAAGGCCGAGAACCTGCTGGGCGGCGTCGAGGGCATGGGCTTCAAGCAGCTGATGAGCACGTTCGAGAGCGCGCGCATCCAGACCGCGGCGCGCGCCATCGGCGTGGCGCAATCGGCGATGGACCGGGCGCTGGAATACGCCAACATGCGCGTGCAATTCGGCGAGCCGATCATCAGTTTCCCGCGCGTCGCCGACAAGATCGCTGCTATGGCTGCGGAAATCCTGATTGCGCGCCAGCTCACCTATCATGCGGCGCGGCAGAAGGATTCCGGCCGGCGCTGCGACCTGGAAGCCGGCATGGCGAAGCTGCTCGCGGCCCGTGTCGCCTGGGCTGCGGCCGACAACGCGGTGCAGATCCACGGCGGCAACGGTTTTGCCCTGGAGTTTCCGATTTCGCGCATCCTGTGCGACGCGCGGATTCTTTCGATCTTCGAGGGCGCGGCCGAAATTCAGGCCCAGGTCATTGCGCGGCGGCTGCTCGACGGCAGCAACTAAAATTCAGCGCGCCAAAATTCAGCGCGCCAAGTGGGCGTCCAATATTTGGCACGCCTCGGTGCCTGCGCCGGCGCGCCAGTCCGCGATGGTTTGCGTCGCGGCCGCGCGCAACGCCGCCATCACGCTGGCGGCGGGCTGCTCGTTGACGGCGACACCATCGGCGCGAAACGCCGCATAATTCCTGGCGACGCGGCCGGTCAAGGCGCTCCACTGCCGTTCGGTGGTGTCGCGGCCAGCGGCTTCGACCAATGTGCGGTCGCGCGTGTCGAGCTTGTCCCAGGCATCGAGCGAAACCGTGCCGAAGCTCACTGGAATCGCATAGGCGATCGCGGCGTAGTGCTTGAGCCATGTCTTAAGCCTACGGCCGGCGTCGCCATCGCCGGACGACACCACGGCATCGATTTCGCCGGACAGCAGTTTGGGCGGCAGGTCGGAAAACGAAATGACGCAGCCCACGGTGGCGGCGCGGGCGAACACTTCGGCGCTGGCCTTGTCGTAGGTGCGCACCTTGAGTGCGTGCAACGCCGCGGTGTCGCTCACTGCGCGCGCCGACCACAGACCGGTCGGCGGCCACGGCGAGACATAGAGCACCTTCTGTCTGCGCTCCGCGAACAATCGCTCGTACAGCGGCATCGCCGCTGCCGTGAGCGCGCGTGCGCGATCGGCCGATGGCGTGATGAACGGCAGCGAGGACAGCAGGAACGCCGGACTTTCATCGGCGAGCGCGCCGGCAAAGCTTGACGCCATCGCGAAGCGGCCTTCGCTCACTGCGTTGATCTGGTCGCGCGTGCGCACGCCGGATTTGGCGTCGGGCAGCGCACGCACGACGACACGGCCTTCGGTCCGCTGCGTTGCCGTTTCGGCGAAATAGGCATCGCCTTCGCCGGCCAGCACCGCGGCCGGATATTCGTTGATCAGCTCCCAGATCATGGCCGGTGGCCGAGATCGCGCAGCGCCGCGGATAGCGCACGTGGCAGCGGGGTGTGCGGCACGTTGCCGATAGCAGCTCGCAGCTTGTCGCCGGAGATGCGGTGCGGCACGCGCCACAGATATTCCAGCTCGGACATTTCGCGGCCGATCGCCAGCAATCGCAAGAAGGTCTTGAGCATCCACCAGCTCATGCGCCGGGCGTTGTACTTCTGCCGCGTGACGTCCTCGATGCCGCTGATGAGCTGGCGTCCGGTCACCGCGTGGCCGGAGAAGCCAAAGGTCTCGAACGGCGCGAAATCCGCGCGCATGGCGGCGAGCCGCACCAGCGCCGTGGTGAAGTCGGGCAGGTAGGCCCATTCGTGCACGACCTCCTCGGGGCCCGGATATGTGATGCGGCCACGCTCCAGGTCTTTCAGGATCACCAGGTCGAGCCAGGAGCCACGGCCGGCTCCGAAGAAGTCGCCGGCGCGCAGCACGATGGCGCGCATGCCGCGGTCGCAGGCCTCCTGGATGCGCTGCTCCATCTCGACGCGCATTTTTCCCTTGCGGGTGGTGGGCTGCATCGGCGTGCTTTCGTCGAGCACCGGCGGCATGCCCTTGCCGAAATTCCAGACGCTGCCGGGAAACATCAGGGTGGCGCCATTGCTCTCGGCCACCGCAATGGCGCCGTAGGTGAGCGACAGGGCGTTGCGCCGCCACTCGGTGATGACCGGATTGAAGGCGTTGAGCACGACATCGCAGCCTTGCCCCGCGGCGACCGCCTCGTCCCGCGTCACCGCCTCGACGGGCTCGACGCCTTTAGGGACAAAGCTCGACCGGCCGGGCCGCACCAGGCCCTTCACGGTCCAGCCGGCATCGCGAAACGCCTCCGCCGCCGCAAAGCCGAGCCGTCCGCGGGCCCCCAGCACCAGGATGCGGCCGGTGCTATTCTTCTGCGCCACGTTTTCGATCTCCCCCATAGGATTTAAGCACCTATGCCGCCGATGCCCGAACTCGACAAGTCCGCCCTCGCGCGCCTCGCCTTCTGGTCTGGCAACATGACCATGATCAACGAATCCAAGATGTCCTGGCCCGGCTTCTCCTACACCGAACCGGAGTTCGCGCGCATGGCCGTTCTCGCCGAAGCGGTCACGCCCGGCGCCTTTGCGCGCTATCTCGCCATCAACACCGTTGTGTTCATTGCGCTAGCGGGCCTCGCGATCGTGGGATTTTTTTTGCCGCTCATCATCGTGCTGTTCCCCAACCCGGCCGAAATGACGCCGCTGCCGTTCGTGCTGATCCTGGCGGCGACCTGCTTGCTGGCCATCGGGATCGGCCTGCCGATCTCGATGCGAGTTGCCGCTTGGGGTTCGACCAGCGACGAGATGCGCGCGCAGCTCACCGCCCGTCCGGGCGATGCCGAACTCGCCGCCAAGGCCGCGCATCAGATCACGCGCATGACGGTGATCATGTGCGGCTTGCTGGTCCCCGGCGTACTGTTGTGGATCGCGTTCGACATCAAAGGCGGCCCGATCATCACGGCGCTGAAATGGGTCGCGGCCGGGCTGATGGGCGCTTCGATGGCGCACACCGCTCTCACCCGGCGCAAGGGCTGATGGCGCATCGCCGACGGGCGTTGCAAAATTAATACCCGCTGCTAGCTAACAACGGGGCGCCGCAGACAATTCCGAGGACTGCCGATGGGCGAATTCATGTCGCATTATGCCGTTCCGATCGCCATCGGCGCGGTTGCCATAGTCCTGGTGCTGGGCCTGATCAACATGATGCGCGGCGGCTCGCCCAACACGTCGCAGAAGCTGATGCGGCTGCGCGTGCTGCTGCAATTCGTGGCCATCATCGTCATCATGGCGACGATCTGGCTGATGCGGGGCTAGGGCTCGGACGGGGCTTCTCCGTCAATCGGTTCCGGGCCACAATCGACTCGCATAGATTGCCGATTTGGCAGCCGGCTCTCGGCGCCCGGAGACGCCATGGTCGTATTGAACCGCATCTACACGCGCACCGGCGATGACGGCACCACCTCGCTCGGCTCGGGCGCGCGGCGCAAGAAATACGACCTTCGGGTTTCGGCCTACGGCACGCTCGACGAAGTCAACGCGGTGATCGGGATGGCGCGCTTGCACGCGGCTGGTGACGCCGCGCTCGACTTAGCTCTCGCACGCATCCAGAACGATCTGTTCGACGTCGAGGCCGATCTGTGTCTGTCCGAGAAAGGCCCGGGCGGCGCGCGGCTGACCGTCACCGACGCGCAAGTCGAGTGGATCGAAAGCGAGATCGACCGCTTCAACGCGGAGCTTGCGCCGTTGCGGTCGTTCGTGTTGCCGGGCGGAAGCGCCGCCGCGGCCTATTTGCATCTGGCGCGCACGGTCTGCCGTCGCGCCGAGCGCATCATGGTCGAGTTGCGGGACCAACCGGACGAGACCGTCACCGACGCCTCGCTCAGATATGTCAATCGGCTGTCGGATTTCTTGTTCGTCGCGAGCCGGCACGCCAACGACAAAGGCAAACGCGACGTGCTCTGGGCGCCGGGGCAAAATCGCTGATACGGGTGGGGTTGGGGGGAGTCGATGGTCTTTCCGATGTTCGACGAGAATCCGTTCAAGAAGCCGAAGTGGCCCTACGTGACTTGGGCGATCATCGTGCTCAACGTCGTGATCTTCGTGTTTCAGGCGAGCGCGCCTGACGAAACCCAACGCGCCATCTTGGCGTCGTTCGCGGCGGTGCCGGCGGCGGTGAGCCGCGACGTTTCTTCAAGCGTGCTGCCGGAGCTGACGCTGGTCACCAGCATGTTTCTGCACGGCGGCTGGGAACACCTGCTCGGCAACATGGTCTATCTGTGGGTGTTCGGCGATGACATCGAGGAGGCGCTCGGGCCGCTGCGCTACATCGTGTTCTATCTCGGCTGCGGCATCATGGCGGCGCTGGCATTCATCGCGTTCAATGCCCATTCGACCGTGCCGCTGGTCGGCGCGTCGGGCGCGATCTCCGGTGTGCTCGCCGCCTATATGATGATCCGTCCCTGCGCCAAGGTTTCGGTGTTCGTGCTGCGCGTGGTGCTACGTGTCCGCGCCTATTGGGTGATCGGTCTCTGGGTGCTGTTGCAGGTTTTCTTTTTCGCCAGCGCCGACGATAGCGACAACGTCGCCTACCTCGCGCACCTCGGCGGACTGGTTGCCGGCGTCGTCCTGCTGTTCGGGCTGAAGCCGGACGGGTTGCGCCTGTTCCAGTGCATCGGCGAGGGCGATACATTCAGCAGCGTTTTTGGACGCTGACGTTTAGAATTCGCAAGGCGCGAGGCCCATTCCATGGTGATGCCGCTGTTCGACGAGGGCCCGACCGAGCGGTCGATGCGGCCGTACGCGACCTACGGGCTGATGGCTGCCAACATCTTGGTTTTTCTTTACCAATGCGCGCTCGATACGCAGAGCAATAACATCTTCGAATACACTTTTGGCGCGACGCCCGCCGCGCTGAGCGGCAACAACATCGACATTCCGCTGTTCGCGCCGCTGCTGACGCTGATCACCTATCAGTTCCTGCACGCCGACTTTTTCCACATCGGCTCCAACATGCTGTTCCTCTGGGTCTTCGGCGACAATGTCGAGGACACGATGGGGCCGGGGCGGTACCTCGCATTTTATTTCATGTGCGGCATTGCGGGCGGGCTCGCACAGACCGCAATCGATCCGCGCTCGCTGATTCCGCTGGTTGGCGCCTCGGGGGCGATCTCGGGCGTGGTTGCGGCCTACCTGATGGTGCGGCCCTGCGCCAAAGTCGGCGTCTTCATTTTCATCTATGTGTGGAGGATCAGCGCCTATTGGGTGCTGGGCAGCTTCGTGGCGACGCAGCTTCTCCACCTCGGCCGCACCGATGCCTCGGACAACGTCGCCTATTGGTGTCACATCGGCGGGCTATTGGCCGGTGCCGTGTTGTACCCGCTGCTGCGTCACCGGCACGTCGAGCTGTTCCAGTGTGTCCGGCGGCGGGATGATGAAGCGCCACCGCCGTTGCCCGGTACGACGCCGCTTCCAGGGGCGCCGCCGTCCTGAGCGTCGTTGACCCCGGAGGGGTCGGCCATTAGGGTGCGCCGCACCAAATTCCAGGCCCAAATACTGGGGCGGGCCGGCCTGCGGAGCAGTTCCAGCACATGAAAATTCTCGTGCCCGTCAAGCGGGTGGTCGATAAGGACATCAAGATACGCGTCAAAGCGGACGGCTCGGGCGTCGAGCTCGCCAACGTCAAGATGTCGATGAATCCGTTTGACGAGATCGCGGTCGAAGAGGCGATCCGGCTGAAAGAGGCCGGCAAGGCGACCGAGATCATCGCGATTTCGGTCGGGCCGCAGCAAGCCGCGGAAACGATCCGCACCGCGCTCGCCATGGGCGCCGACCGCGGCATCCTGGTGAAGGTCGAAGGCGCGGTCGAGCCGCTGGCGGTGGCGAAAATCCTCAAAGCCGTGGTCGATGCCGAGAAGCCGGGCCTCGTTATCCTGGGCAAGCAGGCGATCGACGACGACTGCAATCAGACCGGCCAGATGCTCGCCGCTCTCACCGGCTGGCCGCAGGGCACCTTCGCCTCCAAGCTCGCGGTCGATGGCGACAGCATCCAGGTCACGCGTGAGGTCGATGGCGGCCTGCAAACCGTGAAGCTGAAAGGCCCGGCGATCGTGACCACCGATCTGCGATTGAACGAGCCGCGTTACGCCAGCCTGCCGAACATCATGAAGGCGAAGAAGAAGCCGATCGATGAAAAGACGCCGGACGCCTATGGGGTCGATGTGAAGCCGCGGCTCGAAGTGGTGAAGACCCTCGAGCCGCCGAGCCGCAAGGCCGGCGTCAAGGTCGGTTCGCCTGCCGAGCTGGTCGGCAAACTGAAAGACGCGGGAGTGCTGGGATGACCGCGCTGCTGATTGCCGAGCACGACAACAAGTCGCTGAAGGATTCCACCAACAAGGCGCTGACCGCCGCGAAGGCGCTCGGCGGCGACGTGCATATTCTGGTCGCTGGCGCCGGTGCGAAGGCCGTGGCCGATGCCGCAGCCAAACTCGACGGCGTGAAGAAGGTGCTGCTGGCCGACGCTCCGGCCTACCAGCATGGGCTGGCGGAGCCGCTGGCCGCGCTGATCGTATCGCTCGCGGGCGCTTATGACGCGATCGTGGCGCCTGCCACGACCGGCGGAAAAAACGTCATGCCGCGGGTCGCAGCCCTGCTCGACGTCATGCAAATCTCTGATGTCAGCAAGGTCCTCGGCCCCGACACATTCGAGCGTCCGGTCTATGCCGGCAACGCGATCCAGGTCGTGAAGTCGAAGGACGCCAAGAAGGTGCTCACGGTGCGCACTTCGACCTTCCCGGCGGCGGGGGAGGGTGGCTCGGCGCCGGTCGAGACCGTGACGCCGGTGGCGGACCCTGGCATTTCGTCCTTTGTCGGTGAGGCGCTGTCGAAGAGCGACCGGCCGGAGCTGACCTCCGCCAGGATCATCATCTCGGGCGGCCGCGCCATGCAGAGCCGCGACAACTTCACCAAGTACATCGAGCCGGTTGCCGACAAACTCGGCGCCGCGGTCGGCGCGTCGCGCGCCGCCGTCGATGCCGGCTACGCGCCGAACGACTGGCAGGTCGGGCAGACCGGCAAGGTGGTGGCGCCGGAGCTCTACATCGCGGTTGGGATTTCCGGCGCGATCCAGCATCTCGCCGGTATGAAGGACTCCAAGGTGATCGTTGCCATCAACAAGGACGAAGAGGCGCCGATCTTCCAGGTCGCCGACTACGGGCTGGTGGCGGACCTCTATCAGGCGCTGCCGGAACTCGGCGCCGAACTGGACAAGATCAAGCGCTGAAAATCCGCTAATCTGGGCGGCAGGGGATTTCGGGCATCATGGCGCAGAGCATTCGCAAGGTTGGCGTGGTCGGTGCGGGACAGATGGGCAACGGCATTGCCCATGTCTGCGCGCTCGCGGGCTTTCCGGTGCTGCTGAACGACACCAGCCCGGCCCGCATCAAGGAGGCGCTTGCGACCATCAACGGCAACATGACGCGCCAGGTCAGCAAGAACATCATCACCGAAGACCAGCGCAAAGCCGCGTTGAAGAACATCGGCGCGGCGGAAAAGTTCGAGGCCTTCGCCGACTGCGATCTGGTGATCGAGACCGCGACCGAGAAGGAAGAGGTCAAACGCAAGATCCTGGCCGAGCTTTGCCCGGTGCTGCGGCCCGAGGCGATCCTCGCCACCAACACCTCGTCGATCTCGATTACGCGGCTCGCCGCTTCGACCGACCGGCCGGAAAAGTTCATCGGTATTCATTTCATGAATCCGGTGCCGTTGATGGAGCTGGTCGAGCTGATCCGCGGCATCGCCACCGCGGACGGGACCTTCGAGGCATCCAAGGAATTCGTCAAAAAGCTCGGCAAGACCATCGCGGTGGCCGAGGACTTCCCGGCCTTCATCGTCAACCGCATTCTGCTGCCGATGATCAACGAGGCGATCTACACGCTCTACGAAGGCGTCGGCAACGTCGAGGGGATCGACACCGCGATGCGGCTTGGCGCGCACCATCCGATGGGACCGCTGGAGCTTGCCGATTTCATCGGCCTCGATACGTGTTTGTCGGTGATGCAGGTGCTGCACGAGGGCCTCGCCGATTCCAAATACCGGCCGTGCCCGCTGTTGGTGAAATACGTCGAGGCCGGCTGGCTCGGCCGCAAGGCGCAGCGCGGCTTCTACGATTATCGCGGCGAGAAGCCGGTGCCGACGCGGTAATTACACCGCCACGGAACGCAATCGCGACGCAGCCATGAGCAACGCGCCTTTGACACCGCAAGAGCAAGAACAGGCCGGCCATCCGGTGACAGCCGCGCCCAAGCTCGTCTGCTACGCGCTGAACGAGTATGCGCCGAAGATCGTGGCAGCACGGCCCGATCGTCAATGGATGGATGCGCAGCCGAACCGGCATCCGTACCGTTGCCTGCCGTTGGCAATCGCCAACTCTTATGGCTGGCATCTGTTGTGTCCGACGCCGATCGAGATCGAGTGGAACGGCGGTCCCGGCCTCGGCGACCTCAAGGTGCGGGCGCTGAAGCCGCTGCAGCCGCCGGGCCGATTGATCGAGACGTTCTGCCGTTCGACCTTCGCGTTCGGCATCGCGACCATGTTCATCAATTATATCTTCCAGACCGATCCGGGCTGGGACCTGATGGCGACCGGCCCCGCGAACGAGCCGAAGGACAACGCCTATCCGCTGACCGGCGTGATCGAGACGTCGTGGCTGCCTTATCCGTTCACGATGAATTGGCAGGTCTTGCGTCCCGGCAAGGTGAGGTTCGAACAGGACGAGCCGTTTTGCTCGATCTTTCCGGTCCGGACCAACGCGCTGGTCGACTGCCAGCCGGAGATTCGGAATATCTCGTCCAACGCGGAGCTTGCGGAGCAGGCCAACGCGTTTCGGCTCAACCGCTTTGACTTTCACTCGCGGTTTTATAGCGGCAACGCCGAGGCAGTGAAGCAGGGTTGGTCCAAACAATACTTCCAGGGCACGCTCCCGGATGGCACGCGTGCCGAGGAGCACATCAACAAGCTCCGCCTTAACGAGCCGGAGGACCGGCGGTAACGCCCGCACAGTCGGCAACAAAAAAGGACGGCTCGCGCCGCCCTTTTCGATTCGTATCTGCGTGATGTTAGGCCGCAGCGGCCGGCGCTTGGGGCGCGGTCTGGCCCCAGCACGGCAGCGCCGAGACGCGGCCGAACCATTCCTGGATGCGCCCGTAAGGGCCGAGCGGGAAGTCCGCCGCCTTGGCGTGGAACAGCGGCGCCGCGATTGAGAAGTCGGCAATTGTGATGTCCTTGCCGACTAGGTAGGGCTGCTTCGCCAGATGCGCGTCGAGCACCTTGGCTTCCTTGTTGAAGCATTCGACGCCCTTGGCCACCACCGCCTCATCGGGCGGACCCATGTTCAGGAGCTTCTTCACCAGCCGCTGGAACAACAGCGGCTCGCAACCCTCCTTGCCCCAATGCATGAGCGACCAGCTCTGCCAGCGCACGATATCGGCGCGCGTGCGCGGGTCGTTCGGGAACAGCGAGCTCGGCGTCTTGCTCGCCAGATATTGCAGGATGGCGGTCGACTCCCAGAGCTTGAAGTCGCCGTCGACCAGCACCGGCGTACGGCCGGTGGGATTGAGCGCAAGGAAGGCCGGCGTGTGCGAGCCGCCCTTGGTCAGATCGACGAATTCGTATTCGAGCGGAATGCCGAGATGGGCAGCGACCGCCCGCACTTTCCAGGTGTTCGGTGACGGTGCAAAGCCATAGAGCTTCATAGTTTGACTCCCACGTTGGTTGGATAATTTTCAAGGTCTCAGTCGTTCGACTACTCGCAGCACGAATGCGAGGCGACCGGTTTGTCGTCATAGCGATCGTGGTGGCGCACCCAGGCCATCGTAAAAGGCAACGCCGCTTCGTCGCGGCCCTTTGGCACCAGATCGAGGAAATGGTAGGTGCCGACCAGCATGTCGAGGCCGCGCGCGTAGGTCGAATAGGTGTGGAACACTGCGCCGGCCGCGTCCTTGCTGAACACGCTGAGCCCGGGCGCTTCCTCGCTCGGAAATTCGCGGAGCTTTTCGTAATTGTAGTCGAGCTTGCCTTGCTGTTTCTCCTCGGACGTGAACGACACGTGATAGTCGAAGTTGAAGTCGTTGCCGTAGGACGACACCCATTTGAAGCGCCAACCCATGCGCTTCTGGAACGCCGTGATCTCTTTGTATGGCGCGCGCGACACCACGACGAAGGTGACGTCGCGCTGCGCCAGATGGATCACCGCGCAGTCGAAATGGTCGGCGAGGAACGAGCAGCTTGGGCAACCCTGCTCCCAACCCGGCCCGAACATGAAGTGATAGACGAGGAGCTGCCCGCGTCCGCCGAACAGATCGGCGAGCGTTTCTTTGCCGTTCGGACCGTTGAACTCGTAGGCCTTCTCGACCTTGACCCAGGGCAGCTCCTGGCGCTGCCGGCTCAATTCGTCGCGCGCCTTGGTGAAGGCCTTTTCGCGGGCCAGCAGCGACTTGCGTGCCGCGAGCCATTCGGACTCTGAGACGACTTTGTGCGGTTGCATGACGGGCCTCCTAGGATTTGACCGGCGTCATCCAGCCGACTCCAGCGCCGCCCGGCTCGGTCAGGATCGCGATGCGGCCGACGTTCGGCACGTCGAAGATCGGGCGCATCAGCTTGGCGCCAGCCGCCGTCGCCTTCTTCACCCGCGCATCGACGTCATCGACCGCGAGATAGGACATCCAGGCTTCGGGAAGCTTTTCGAAGCCCGGCCGGTCGGTCGGAAACAATCCGCCAACCGGTTTGCCGCCCATCATTGCAACCCAATAGGTGGCGCCGTCGTCCATCGGCATCTTGTCGAAGGTCCAGCCGATGGTGTCGCCGTAGAATCGCTTGGCGCGCTCCACGTCTTTGGTCAGCAACTCGTTCCAGTAGAAATTTCCATGCGTCCACGCCATGACTCACTCCTTATTTCAGGCAACGCCTTGTTGCTTTCAGGCAAACGTCTTTTCGAGCTTGTCGAGCGAGCTGGTCCAGCCGTGCTGGTGACGGTCGCGCGCCGGTTCGTCGAAGAACTGCTCGTGCAGCAGCGTCAGCATGGTGCCCGCGCCATCGGGCCTTAGTGTGACGGTGACCAGCGACTGGCGTTCCGGCGTGCTCTTCCAAGCCCAGGTGAAGACGAGCTTCTGGTTCGGCACCACCTCGCGATAGGTGCCCAATACTTCGTGGGTGTCGCTCGCCGAGCGCCCAACGATCCGATAGGCGCCGCCGACGCGGACGTCCATTTCGGCGTCGACGCTGATGATTTCCATTCCGCCAAACCAGCGCGCTAGTTTTTGCGGGTCGGTCCACGCGGCGTAGACCTTTTCGGGCGGCGCATTGAGGTGACGTTTGAGGGTGAGGCTTGGCTTGACGTTGGTGCTGGCGGCGACGGACATGTTTCTTCCTCCACGAAAGCGGCAAGACGATCGAGTTGCTGTGACCAGAAGCGCTGGTAGCGGTTGAGCCAGTTCATGGCGTCTTCCATCGGCGCAGCCTTGAGCCGGCAGCTCACGGTACGCCCGGTCTTTTCACGCGTGACGAGGCCTGCGTCCGACAGCACGTCGAGGTGCTTCATGACGGCCGGCAATGACATCGCAAAGGGCTGCGCCAGTTCGCTGATCGACAGGCCTTCGGTGTCGCCCAGACGGGCCAGCAAGGCCCGCCGGGTCGGATCCGAAAGCGCCGCAAATGTGCGGTCCAGCGTGGCTTCTTGAAACTTAACCATGTGGTTAAGTGTAGGCCCGTCGCAGGAGCGCTGTCAACCGCGCGCACAGCAACCGGATCACAATTTCGTGGGCCGACATTTTTGCACGAGCGCCGGTGCGGCGTGCAGCCACCGCCGTTACCGCGCTGGCGGGGCGGCGGCGTTTAACCGTTCGTTAACTGTCAGGGTTTGTTAACGCAAATTGCCTAGTCTCGCAGCCGGATAGTGGATGAGTGCCAATGACCACGGCTGCCGTCAGTCCCATTGCATCGAGTACCGCGCAGAACTGGCTGAAGGAAGCTCAGGAGTCGCTCGCCGCTTCGGAAAATCCGGGCGGCATGATGGGCGCCCTGCAAAACGCCAGGGGCAATGGCAGCGTCAAATCGTTCCTGGCCACCAGCCAGACCATTTCCAATGCCTTCTCCTTGATTTCGTCCAGCACCGCGGAAGCTGCGTTCAATTTGGCAGCCCAGATGGGTTCGCAGGCGGCGCATCAGCGCGCGTCCGATCGTCTCGCCGCTGTGCTTGCGCAAAATCGGCAGCAAACCAATTACACGCCCTCGGAAGGGCTCGCTCCGGTGATCTATTTTGAAGACGGCTCGTCGCTCGATACCGTCGGCAACATCTTCACCATGGCTGATGGAAAGAAGATCGATAGCACCACCGGTCAGAAATATATCGCGCCGGGCTCGCTGATCCAGATGGCCAATGGCTCCTACCTCGACACCGTGAACAACATCCTGACGATGAGCGACGGCACCAAAATTGATACCGTGACGGGACTGACGGTCACGGCTTGAGTTCACTCTCCCGATGGCTGCGCAACTTCGCGTAACGAGTTTCGAGCATGGACGTCGCTTCCATCGCAGCCGCCTTCATCGCTCAGCAGACCGCGCAATTGCAGACCGCGGTCGCCGCCAAGATGCTGCGCATGAATGCGGATCAGGCGAACAACGCCGAGCAGCTGTTGCAGGCCGCGCAGCAGAATTTCAAAAGCCTCGCCAACGTGGCGGCCGGCGTCGGCCAAAACCTCGACATCTCGGTTTGACGGCGAGTCGATAGAGATTTTCGCCCGCGCCATCCCCAACCGCTGGGGACGCGGATTTTCCAGTTTACAAATCGAACGAATAAGCCCACTAGGTATACCGTCCTATCCAACCGAGGGCGTCATCATGAGACGTCGTGCTGGCGGGGTGGGATGCGGCGCCTGCGGATTGGCCTCGTAAACCAATCCCCGGGAGGCCTCGGGTAACTGTCCCCCCTACTACGAGGGGCGCCCAGCTTTGGGTGACACGGGGACCGGATGAACGGCGGCGTAAGCCGCCGGGATCAGGGCGAGCGCGAGTTCGCTGCCGGTTCTTGTCAGTCACGGTTCCGAGACGCCCAAAATCGCCGCGATGGAGCGTCGGCCGGCGCGCGCCCACGAATTTGGGCGCCACGCCGGTTAGTCCCCGGTGGAGTAATCCATCGGCGGACGAGGCGTGATCGAGATGTGGCGTCGACCGGCGCTCCATCCCCTCGGATTTTCCGAGGACCAACAAGACGGCGCCCGGGCGCCCAACAAATCCCGGCGATGGCGCACGTCTGCATCACAAGAAACCACAAGGAGCAGGGAGAGCAGATGAACACACGCCGTGCCGCGCGTTCCTTCTCTCGGCTCGCGTCAGTCCGGTTGATAGCGCCCGCCGATCGCCACTTTGCTGACGCCGAGGCCGGGCAGCTCCCAGACGCCGGCGCCGCCGGGATTCTGGTCGGCGTTGATGTTGACGTCGATCAGGTACGGCTTGTTGGCGGCGATGGCCATGCGGATGGCGTTGCCGATGTCGCCAGCGCGATCGACGCGCACGCCCTCGACGCCGGCCGAGCGCGCCATGGCGGCGAAGTCGGGATTGTACGGCTTGTTGCTGTCGGGATAGCGGAAGTCGGTGGCGAGTTCGCGGCCGTCGAGATAGCCGCGCTGCAAACCGCGGATCGACGCATAGGCGTAATTGTTCCAGATCACCCAGACGACCGGCAGATTGTATTCGACCGCGGTGCCGAGCACGTTGGCGTGCATGAAGAAGGCGCCGTCGCCGCACACCGAGACGCAAGGCCGGTCAGGCGCCGCGAACTTGGCGCCGAGCACGCCGGCAACGCCGAAGCCCATCGCGCCGAAACCCATGCAACCGATGAAGCTGTCCGGCCGCTTCGGTTTGCAGAATTGCAAAAGCCAGTTGTGGTGCACGCCGATGTCGCTGACCATGATGGCGTCGTCGGGCAGCGCCTTGTCGATCTCGGCCGCGGCGCGCTGCGGATGGATCGGGGTCGAGTCGTCGGCGAAGCCCGGCGCGATGAACCTCTCCCATTCCTTGCGCATGACGTCGATGGTTGCGAGCCATTTCCGGCGCGAGGCGGCCGCATCGGCGACGCCTTTGCGCGTGTCCAGCTCGGCCAACACCTGACGCAGGAACGTCCGCACGTCCGCCATCAGCCCGAGCGCGACCGGATAGTTGCGGCCGATCTCCTCGGGGTCGATGTCGACGTGGATCAATTTGGTCGGCGGGATGGTGAAGGAATAGCCGGGGATCCACGACGACGAGGTGCGGTCGTCGAAACGCACGCCGATCGCGAGCAGCACATCGGCCTGCCGCGCCGCGCCATTGGCCTGAAGCGCGCCGCCGCGCGACAGCAGGCCGAGCGACAGCGGATGGTGCGTGTCGATGGCGCCAATGCCGCTCATCGAATGCGCCACCGGGATTTGCAGCTTCTCGGCGAGCGCCCGCAGGTCGTCGGTCGCGCCGCCGTATTTCACGCCCTGGCCGACCAGGATCACCGGCCGCTCGGCCGCGAGCAGCATGTCGACGGTCTTTTTCACGCCCTCGGGATCGGCGCCGCAGCGGCTGGAAATGTTGGCGCACCAGTCTTCGGGCCTTGGCGTTTCCTCGGCGGCGGCTTCCTTAAAGACGTCGAACGGCACGTCCAGCACGACCGGCCCCGGACGGCCGGTCACCATGGTCTTCCAGGCCTGCCGCACCATCATCGGCACCTGCTCACCGCGGGTCGGCTGGAACACTCTCTTGCAAATGCCGCGAACCGTGGACGGGAAGTCGGCCTGGTGCTGGCGATACAGCTCCTGGAACGCGCCGCGACCGAATTGCGTGGTCGGCACGTTGCCGGTCACGGCGAGGAACGGCACGGAATCGAGATAAGCGGTCGCGAGTGCGATCGGCATGTTCAGCGAGCCCGGCCCGCACGACGTGAACGTCGCCACCGGCTTTCCCTTCACGCGGTAATAGGCGTCTGCCATGAAACCGCAGACGCTCTCGTGGTGCACCGAGATGGTCTTGATGTCGTCGCGGCGTTCGTAAAGCGCGTCGATGAACTGGATGTTGCCGTGGCCGCAAAGGCCGAAGGCGTAGGGCACCTTTTCCCGGATCAGGTAATCGACGATGACCTGGCCGCCATCGAGCATGTTCTTTGGCATCGCCGCAGATACTCCGCTACGTTTGTGGGACGATCAGCGCGTCAGGCTTTTCAGCGCGCGGTCAAAGTACGACAGATCGAGATAGCGTTCGGGCGACGGTTGCGGCCCACCCTCGATTTCGCTGCGCAGCGTCAGCATGTTCTTGAAGCCCGTCATGTCGAGCTTGGCATCGGGGTTGAAACCGAAACCGGGCGTGGCAATCAGCTGATAGGTCCGCTCCGCGAGGTCTGGCGGCGTTTTCAGGTTCTGCACCAGCATGGTGATCGCTTCGGCCTTGTTGCGCGGATTGAGCGACCAGCGCAGCGCCTCGATATAGGCGGCGAGATAGCGTTCGAGCGTGGCGGCGTGGTCGCGCGCCCAGGCGCGCATCACGAATGCGCCGCCGGCTTGGTACGGGCCGAGCAGGTCGCTGGTGCGGCCAAGGCTGCGCAGGCCCATTTTTTGCGCTTGCAGCGAGTAGGGCAGGTTGAGCACGGCCGCGGCGTTGTCCTTGTCGTCCGCCATCGCTTGCAGCCGCATGCTGCCGCGGCCGATCGGCTTGATGGTGTAGTCGGTGCCTTCCTTCAGCCCGTGGTTGAGCAGGATTTTCTTGGCCAGCAGCGCGTAGGCGGTGTCCGGCGCATCGACCACGACGGTGTGGCCGCGCAGGTCGGCGAAGGTCTTGATGTTCTGTTGCACGTAGAATTCGTTGGTGCCGGCGTCGCCGCCCATCACGATGATGACATCCAGCTTCGCGACCTCGATCATGGCGACCGCGTTGTCGAGCGCCGAATGCACCACGTCGGCCTTGCCGGCGGCCAGGTCCAGCCGCTGCTGCTTGGAATTCTCCGTGAAGGCAAGTTCGAGCTTAATGCCATGCTTGGCGAAGATGCCCTTGGCCTGACCGGCCACGAAGGGCAGCGAGCGGGCGGTCGGGAAGGTGTTGACCCGCACTAGATCGGGGTCGGCGGCGAACGCCGGAACTCCGCACAGCACCGCAAACAGCGCGGAAATGGCGGCAAACTGCATACGTCTCATGTCGAAACTTGCTGGCACCGGCCGGCCCTGATCTTACACAATGGCTGCGTTGAACGTTTCCCTGAGATAGCCTAGCGGACGAATGAGCGGAGATCGAGGATGAGATTAGGCTACTTCACAATGCCGGTTCACCCGGTCGAGCGCGACTGGGCCGAGACGCTGCAAGAAGACCGGCAGGCGGTGATCCTCGCCGACAAGCTTGGCTTCTATGACGCCTTCATGGGCGAGCACCTGACCGACCGCTGCGAGAACATCACCAACGCGCTGATGTTCAACGCCATGCTGATCAACGACACCAAGACCATCAAGCTCGCCACTGGCACCACCAATCTCTCGCATATGCACCCGGTGCTGATCGCCCAGCAGGCGGCGATGTTCGACCACATGTCGCAGGGCCGTTTCATCTTCGGCGTGAGCCCCGGCGCGCTGACCTCCGACGCCGAGGCGCTCGGCATCCTGGAGCAGGACCGCAACAAGATGTTCGCCGAGGCGATCGACGTCATCCTGGCGATCTGGGAGCGCGATCCGCCCTACGACATCGACCTGCCCGACAACCGCTTCAAAGTTTCGACCTCGCGCACGCAGGCGCTACCGATCGGCGTCGGCTATATGGGCAAGCCGTATCAGAAGCCGCGGCCGGAGATTGTTGGCACCGTGGTGGCGCCGTTTTCGCCCGGCGTGGTGCTGATGGGCAAGCGCGACTTTCATCCGCTGTCGGCGAACTTCCTGCTCTCGAAGCACCTGAAGTCGCATTGGGAGAATTACTGCAAGGGCAAGGCCGAGGCCGGCGTCGAGCCCAAGGTCGCCGACTGGCGTGTCGCGCGCGCGATCTGCGTGCTCGACGACGACAAGGCCGCGGCGCGCTACGGCCGCACCGATCCCAACAGTCCCTACGCGTTCTATTGGTCGCAGATGTGGACCAAGATGAAGCGCGGCAAGCGGCTCTACGTGTTCAAGAGTCACAAGGACCAGCCGGACGACGAGATCACGCTCGATTACGTGCTCGACCACTGCATGATCCATGGCAGCGTCAACAAGGTTGTGGATCAGGTGCTGGCGCTGCGCGAGGAGATCGGCGATTTCGGCGAGCTGGTCTATGCCGGCATGGACTGGGTCGATCCGGCGCTGTCGAAGCGCTCCATGCAGCTGATGGCCGAACAGGTCATGCCGCGGGTCAATGCGGCGATCGGCAAATCTGCGGCGGCCTAGACCGCCGTCAACCCGCCATCGACCGGCAACGTGTGGCCAGTCACTGACACGGCGCCCGGGCTTGCGAGATAGACCACGGCGGCGGCGATCTCCTCGGGCGTCGCGAAGCGCCCCGACGGGATGCGCGACAGCGCCGCGGCCCGCGCCTTCGGGTCGCTCAGCAGTTGCTGACGCGATTCCGTCATCACGGTGGTTGGCGCAATCGCGTTGACGCGGATGTTCTTGTCCGCCCATTCGATTGCCAGCATCCGCGTCATCTGGATCAGGCCGGCTTTGGAAATGCCGTAGACCGAGCGGCCCGCGATGCCGGTCATGCCGTGGGTCGAGGCCATGCTGACGATGACGCCAGGCCGGCCGCGCGCGACACAATGGCGGCCGAACAGCTGCGAGAGAAAGAACGCGCCTTTGAGATTGGTGTCGATGACGTCGTCCCACTCGGCTTCCGTGACGTCGACCACCGGCTTGAGCAGCGCCCGGCCGGCGTTGTTCACCAGCAGGTCGATGTCGCCCAATTCCTTGGCGGCGCGCTCGAACGCGGCCTTGATGCTGTCCTGCGAGCGCAGGTCGAGCGCGACCGGCACGGCCTTGCGCTTGGCGATGTCGGGCTGTGCCAGGGTGTCCTTGAGGGCTGAGGTGTCGAGCTCGGTCAGCGCGAGGTCATAGCCTTCCTGCGCGAGCGCAATCGCAATGGCGCGGCCGAGCCCCGCCGAGGTGCCGGTTACGAGTGCGGTTCGAGACTGACCCATTTTCCGTCTTTCATGCTCGCGTAGCAGGCTTCGGCGAATTGCACGTCGCGCAGGCCGGCGGCGAGATCGGCCTTGAGCGGCGCGTCCGCCACCACATGGCGAAGATAATCTTCCCAGCCGACCCGATACGGGTTCTTGAAGGGCCCGGCGTCCTGTATCTCGGTCCAGTGGCTGCGATAGTCGATGTTGGCGTCGGTCGTGATGCTGAAATGCGCGGTGCGCGGGATCTGCGCGTTGGTCGTGGTCCAGCACTTGTGCAGGCCCGCGATGGCTGAGCCCTTGGTGCCGTCGATCTGGAAGGTGAGGAGATCGTCGCGCCGCACGCGCGTTGCCCATGAGCTGAGGATCGTGCCGACGGCGCCGCTTTGCATCTCGACCAGCGTAGAAGCGGTGTCTTCCACGTCGACCGTGTAACGCTGGCCGCGCTCGTCGACGCGCTCAGGCGTCGCGGTCGAGAGCAGCGTCGCGACGCGGCGGATCGTGCCGAGCGTGTTCTCGATCACGTATCGCCAGTGCGGATACATGTCGAGAATGAGTCCGCCGCCCTCCTTGCGCTTGTAATTCCAGCTCGGCCGCTGGCCCGGCACCTCGGTGCCGTCGAAAATCCACCAGCCGAACTCGATGCGGAAGCCGACCACGCGGCCGAAGAAGTCGGATTGCGCCAGCCGATAAAGCTTCTGCAGGCCCGGCAGGTAGAGCTTGTCCTCGACCGCGCCATGCTTGACGCCGTGGCTCTGCGCCGATCCGAGCAGCGCCAGCCCATGCACCACGCTCGGTGCGACGGGCTTCTCCGAATAGATGTGCTTGCCGGCGGCGATCGCCTGCACCAGCGACGCAAGGCGCTGCGACGTGGCTGCGGCGTCGAAAAAGATCGCGTAGTCCGGATCGGCCAGCGCCTGTGCGAGGTCGGTGGTCCATTCGGCGTTGAATTTTTTCGCCACAGCCTCGGTGCGCGCGGCGTCGCGGCCGACGAGCTTGAGCCGCGGCACGATGCGGTCCGCGCCCACCGCCAAGCCGCCCTCGTCGCGGATCGGCACCAGCGCATTGGCAAGGTGCTGCGTCGAACAGATGCGCCCGGTGGCGCCGTTGAGGATGATGCCGATGGTTCGAGTGGCCACTAAACTCTCCGCGTCATGGCCGGGTTTAGACCGGCCATCCACGTCTTCGGACAAGAAGTAAGACGTGGATGCCCGGCACCATAGCCGAGCGAAGCGACGGCGTCCTTTGGACGCCTATGGCCGGGCATGACGGAGTATGATGCGCCTCCGTGCTTTAATGCAATCAAACACAGGCCGAGAATGCCCCGCCACATCGTCTGCCTCACTTTCGACTTCGACACCCAATCGGGTTTCATTGCGCGCGGCATGACCACGCCAACGCCGCTGTCGCGCGGCGAGTTCGGCGCAACGGTGGCATGCGGTCGTCTCCTGACATTCCTCAAGGAGCGCGGCATCAAGTCGACCTGGTTCACGCCAGGCTTCACCATCGAGAGCTGGCCGAAGGAGAGCGCCGCCGTGGTCGAGGGCGGCCACGAGATCGGCCATCACTCCTGGGCGCATATTCCGAACGCCAACCAGACCCGCGACGAGGAAGAGGCCGACCTCGTCCGCGCCAACGAGAATATCCGCAAACTCACCGGCCACACCGCGCGCGGCTACCGCTCGCCGTCTTGGGACTTAAGCCCGCACACCATCGACCTCTTGCTCAAGCACGGCTTCCTCTACGACTCGAGCCTGATGGGCGCCGATTACATTCCGTACCGGGCGCGACGCGGCGACACAGTCGAGCTCGGCAAGCCTTACGGGTTCGGTGAGGAAACCGCGCTGATCGAAATGCCGATCTCCTGGTCGCTCGACGACCATCCGCATTTCGAATTCATCCGCACGCCGCAAACCGTCGCGCCGGGCCTGAAGCCAGCGCGCGACATGATGCAGGCCTGGTACGACGAGTTCACCTACATGAAGAAGACGGCGGACTGGGGCGTGCTGACCTACACGATGCATCCTTACGTCATCGGACGCGGCTATCGGATGCTGGCGCTGGAGGACTTGTGCGACAAGCTCGCCCGCGACGGCGTCGTGTTCATGACCATGGAGCAGGCGGCCGAGGAGGCGAAGAAGCGCTTGTTTCCATAACGCCGCACTACCGGCACTTCAGACCGGTATCTGTTATTTTTTGGGCGTGTCGGCGTTGAGTTGCTCCAGGATCGGTCGCCAGGTCTTTTGCTCGCTCTGCACGAACGTGACGACCTCCTCCGGCGTCGAGTGACGCACGAAGCCGCCGTTGGCTGCGAGCTTGGTGCCGACCTCCGGATCGGCGAGCGCGACGCGCATGTCGGCGTTGACCTTCTTGATGATGGCGTCCGGCGTGCCGAGCGGCGCCAGCATCACGTTCCAGGCGCCGACGAAGAAGTTGGGGATCGTCTCGGCGATGGTCGGCAGGTTCTCAAATCCCGGTGGCCGCTTCAGCGCGGTGGACGCGAGTCCCTTGATCAAATCGCCCTTGATGGCGGGCGCGAGGCCCGCATAGCCGTCGAGCACCAGCGGCACGCGGCCGCTCATCACGTCATTCATCGCCTGCGCCGGACCGCCCGCATAGGGGATGAGCTGAAGCTTGATGCCGGCGCGCTGCTCCAGCAGCAGCATGGTCAGGTGGGTCAGCCGGCCACGGCCGGTCGCCGCATAGGACACCTCGCCGGGCTTCTGCTTCGCCATGCGGATGACGTCGGCAATGGTGTTGATGCCCGACTTGTGCGAGGCGCCGATGTAGAGCGGCTGCTCGAGAACGACGCTGATCGAGGCGAAATCGCGCGGCAGTTCGATCGGTAGGTTGGGCGCGACGCCTGGCGCGCCACGCAACGATAGGAATGGCGAGGTTGCCGGCATGTACAGCGTGTAGCCGTCTGGTGGTGCCTCGGATGCGACCTTGGCGGAAATACCGCCGCCGGCGCCCGGCTGGTTGAGCGTGACGACCTGCTGGTTCCAGAGCCTGCTGAGCCTGTCGCCGAGGATGCGCAGCGCCGCGTCGTTGGCGCTGCCGGCCGCCGAGTCGATCACGATGCGCACCGGCTTGTTCGGGTAGTCGGACTGGGCGAAGGCGGGGCGTGCGGCAATGCTTGCGGCAAATCCGAGCGATCCGATCGAGAATTGACGCCGATTGAGTTTCATGACGATCCCCTCTGAAGCAGGCCAACGCAAAGCGCCGTGCTGTCGTGATCCGGATTTTTAGCGCGCCATGCTCGCCCGGACAGGCTGACTGAGGCAAGCCCGGCCATGACGGCTGCGATGCCGCACCTTAGCCCTTCGGCTTCGGCACCTGCTTCGCGTACCAATCGTAAATCTGCTGGCCGGTCCAATGCACCACGCCCGGGTGCTTGTTGATGTAGGCGTAGAGCTGCTCGAAATATTTGATGCGGTGCGCCTGGCCGGTGACGTAGGGGTGCACGCCGATGGCGAGGATGCGCGGGGACTCCTTGCTTTCCAGATAGAGCCGGTCGAAGGCGTCGCGCGTGCGGTTCAGCAGCACGTCGGACTCGTGGTGGTGCGACACCATCATGGTGATGTCGTTGATCTCGGCTGAGTAGGGGATCGCCAGCACCGGCCCGTGCGCGGTCTTCACCCAGATTGGCTGATCGTCGAGCACCCAGTCGCCAAACCACGTAAAGCCCGCCTTGGCGACGTAATCGAGCGTGTCGAACATTTGTCCACGGCCCGGCCCGAGCCAGCCGGTCGGGAACTTGCCGGTGAACTTCTGGAGAATGTCGATCGACTGCTGCATCACCTCGGCCTGCCGGTCGGCGATCTGCTGGATCGGCATCTGCACGTAGGAGTGCGCCATGAACTCCCAGCCGGCGTCGCGCGCCGCAGCCGTCGCTTCGGGATAGGTTTCGCAGACCCGCGCGTTAAGCGACATGGTCGGCGTGACCTTGGCTTTCTTCAGCGCGCGCATCAGCCGCCAGAAGCCGACCCGCATGCCGTACTCGTACCAGGTCCAGTTCGGCATATCGGGGATCACGCTCTGACCCTGCGGCGCGATCGAAAGCTGCCGCGCCATCGGCCGGGTGATCTCCCATTCCTCGATGTTGACCACCGACCACACGATCATGCGGCCCTTGCCGGGCAGTTTTAGCTTCGGCCGTGTGAAAGGTGACGAATAGCTGAAGCGGTCGCGCGGATAGGTGGTCATGCAAACTCCGGCTGTCATGCCCGCGTAAGCGGGCATCCAGTAAACACCGTCTTATCGATTGTGCACAGAACGAATGGCCCCGGATACTGGATCGCCCGCCTTCGCGGGCGATGACAGCCGAGGGTTAAGCAGGCTCCCGAGCCCGCTGCGCGGAGAGGATCGGCGGACGCCGGTCGGCAAATCCGGTGGCGTCGCAATAGGCGTGGGCGATGCGATAGACCATCGGCTCGGCGAAGGCATGGCCGGCGATCTGCATGGCGAGCGGCACGCCGCTGTCGGTAAAACCGGTCGGCACCGAGATGCACGGCGTTCCGGTGACATTGAACACAAGCCGGGCCTGCTGGTCGTAGGTGCGCGCGATAGCTGCCGGATCGTCGATCCGGCAGGGCAACAGCAGGCTCGACAGTGACACCACCGCGTCGAGATCGCGCATCGCATTGGCCATCTCGGTGCACAGCGCGGCGCGGAGTTGCTGCGCCTTGATGTATTTCGCCGCCGACACGAAGGCTCCCGGCATTAGCCGGTTTCGGGTCAGCGCTGCGTAGTCCTGCGGCCGCTCCTGGATGTCGCGCTCGTGGATGGCGTAGGCCTCGGCCTGGTGGATGGTGCGGTTGCAGTCGGTCCACAGCGGCAGCGGCGAGACGCGGATGGTGCGCACCTCGGCGCCGAGCTGGCGCAGCACATTGCAGGCCTGCCCGATGGCGCGCACCTGGTCCGGATCGGCCTCGGCATCCTCGGTGTGGAAGTGTTCGATCAGGCCGATGCGCAAGCCCTTCACGCCAGCTTTCAGATCTTTGAGGCAATCGGCCGCCGCGCGCTTGCTGCTGGTCGGGTCGTTGGCGTCGTGGCCCTCGATGGTGTGGAACAGGATGGCGTTGTCCTCGACCGTGCGCGTCATCGGGCCGACGTGATCGAGTGAATAGGTCAGCGGAAACACGCCGGAGAGCGAAACCGCGCCGTAGGTGGGTTTCAGCCCGATGATGCCGCAGCAGGTCGCGGGATTGCGCACCGAGCCGCCGGTGTCGGTGCCCAGCGCAGCCGGCGCCATGCCGGCCGCAAGCGCGGCCGCCGAGCCGCTCGATGAGCCGCCCGGATGCAGGTCGCGGTTCCAGGGATTGCGCGCCGGCGGCCAGGGCAGATCGAACGCCGGACCGCCGGTCGCGAACTCATGCAGCGCCACCTTGCCGAGCAGGATGGCGCCGGCGTCGTGCAGCTTCTTCACCACGAAAGAATCCGACGCCGCGCGATGGTCCTTGCGAATCTTGGAGTGGCAAGTGGTCGGCAGTCCTTCGATGTCGAAAATGTCTTTCGCCGCATAAGGCACACCGTGCATCGGGCCGCGGGCCTTGCCGCTGGCGATCTCGGCCTCGGCGGTCTTGGCCTGGGCCAGGGCCTTGTCGGCCGTCACCGCGATGAAGGCGTTGTAGTGCGCATCGATCGCGGCGATGCGGTCGAGCAGCGCCTTGGTCCATTCGACCGGGGACAGCGCGCGCGTACGCAGCAGCCGCGCGCCTTCGGCGACGGAGAGATAGGCGAGATCGGTCATGCGTCGGGCTCGAAGCGGGCGGGATTGAACACGTGCGCGGGCGTGACGATCGGCGACGTGCCCTTGGGCGGCGCGCCAAGCGGGCGCGTGCCACGCTCGTAGGCAGCCTTCACGCCTTCGGGAAAGAGCTGCAGCGCTTTGCCGAGACCTTGCTGCTCGGCAGCCAGCCGGGTTTGCTCGGGCACTTTCGCAACGTCACTCATGGCTGCGGCTAACCAACGGCGCGCAGCGGCTTGGGCGCCGGCTTGTGCGCCTCGTAGATGCGGCACACCTCGTCGGTGATCGGCGAATGCGCGGCGTGGATGCGCATCATCCAACTCCGCATGCCTTCCGCATTGTGGTGCTTGTCGCCCTCGTTCGGCAGGTCGATGCACTCGTTCTGCGCCGGATTGCGGAAGGTGAACATCGGGTCCTTGCCTTCCTCGACCTTCTTGATCTCACGGCGGAGCACGCGGCGATAAAGCGCGATGCCATTGTCGGAGGCGCCGAGGTTCTCGTGAGTGCGGTCGGCGATCGGCCCTTGCGTGATCCACGCCATGATGTCCTGGGCGTCGACGTTGTCGAGGATGAACTCGCCGTTCTGGTCTTTGAACGGCACGTGGTAGGTGTGCACTTTGTCGAGCAGATGCGCCGGCACCTTGGCGGCCTTCGGTGGCACGTAAGCGGTGAACCAAAGATGCATGGTGTGCGTGTCGTCCATCGGCACGCGGATCTGGAACGCGTAGTAGCGCGAGTCGACCCGCTCGTCGCCAGCGCCGACCGACAGGATGTTCGGGAACACGATCGGGTGGCCGACCTTCCAGTCGTCGCAGTCCTCCGACTGGCCGGTCAGCAGGCGATGCTTGGTGATGCCGTGATCGAATTCGCGAAACGCGATCTTCTCGTGGTGCGAGCTGATCGCGACCTTCTGCGCCTGGCCCTTTTGCTCCTTGATGAACTCCCACGTGTGGCCGTGCAGCCATTCGGTGTGCACCGGATCGAGCGAGTTCTCCATGATCTGCAGCCAGTTGCACGGCACCACGGTGTGGCCGAGCATTCGGATGGTGCCTTCGCGGACGAAGCCGTCGATGCGCGGCACCAGCGGCTTGGATTCGGCGGGACCGAGATAGGCCCAGATCACGCCGGCCTGTTCCTCGACCGCATAGGCCGGGGTCTTCACCTTGTTGCGGAACTGGCTCTTCTCCGGCTCGTTCGGCTGCGCCAGGCACTCGCCGCCGCGGCCGAACTCCCAGCCGTGATAGGGGCAGCGGATGCCGTCCTTGGTCGGGATGCCGTAGGCGAGCGAAGCGTGGCGGTGCGGGCAGGCCTCGGTGATCAGGCCGAGCCGGCCTTGCCGGTCGCGGAACAGCACCAGGTCCTCGCCCAGGATGCGGACGCGCTTGTTCCACTTCTTGTCGAGCTCCGACAGCGCCGCGATCGGATGCCAGTAGCGGCGCATCAGGTCGCCGCACGGCGTGCCGGGTCCGATCCGCGTGAGCAGGTCGTTTTGCTCGGCTGTCAGCATGGCTGGCTCTCCTGTTCAGGGGCTTTCCCTCAGTTTACCCTTGCGCCGCAACGGTGACCAGACGAGCGGCGGTAGCCCAGATATGCCATCCAGAATTCGCATCGGGATCGTGGGGATGGGGGCGGCCGGCTGGGCTTTCGTTCCCGCGATTCGCGGCAATTTGGCATTCGAATTGGCGGCCATCGCCGAGCCCGATCCGGCTATGCGCGAGACGGCGGTGACCGAAACCGGCGCCGTGCCCTACTCGGATTTGCCGTCGATGCTGCGCGACGCCAAGCTCGACGCCATCTATGTCGCGACGCCCACGGAGCTCCATCCCGATCACGTTGCGCAGGTTTGCGCCGCGAAGAAGCACGTGCTGACCGAAAAGCCGATGGCGATTCGAGTGGAGCAGGCGCAGCAGATGGTCGAGGCCGCGGAGCGCGCCGGTGTCGTGCTGCAGGTCGGCCATTCGCATTCCTACGATCTGCCGATCGCGAGGATGCGGGAGATCGTTGCCTCCGGCGCGCTCGGCCGCGTCCGCATGATCCACACCTGGAATTTTACCGACTGGATGGCGCGGCCGCGCCGCGCCGCCGAGCTCGACATCGGACAGGGCGGCGGCGTCACCTACCGCCAGGGCGCGCACCAGATCGATATTCTGCGATTGCTCGGCGGCGGGCTGGTGAAGAGCGTGCGCGCCACGACGTTCGACTGGGACGCGAGCCGGCGCTCGATCGGCGCGCACACGATCTTCCTGAATTTCACCGACGGCACAGCGGCGACCGCCATCTACAACGGCTACGGCCGTTTGTCCGCCGCCGAATTGACCGGCGGCGTCGGCGAATGGGGTCTGGAGGAAAAGCCGCGCGGGGAAACGAAACCTGCTGCGGCACTTTCTCCGGAGCAAGAGCTTGCCGTGAAGCGCAAGCGGGCGCGCACCGCTATTCCGGCAAACGCGCCGCATCAGCCGCATTTCGGCCTGACGCTGGTGAGCTGCGAGCGCGGCGACATCCGGCAATCGCCGGACGGTTTGCTGGTCTATTCGGACCAGGGCCGCGAAAAGATCGCGCTGCCAAAGGACAAGTCGCCACGCGATCTGGTGATCGCGGAATTCGCCGATGCGGTGAGCGGCATGGCCACGACCCACACCGGCCGTTGGGGCGTGGCCAATCTCGAAGTCTGCACCGCGGCGATCGAATCCTCGCGCACCGGCCGGGAAATCGAATTGAAGCATCAGGTCGCGGTGGCGAAATAGGCGGAGCGTTCATGCAGCCGATCAAGCTGAAAATTTCGTCCGATGGCGCGCACGCGACGCTCGCGCTTGCGGGCGCGACCGCGGACCTGTCTGCACCGGACATCGACCATCTGATCCGCGATCTCGCCGCCATGCGCGCTAAGATGACGCCGGTGCATCCGGCCGAGCCGCCCGCCGATCCGGCCAAGGTTCATCACAGCGACAATCTGCTCTGGAGCGTGAAAGCCGCGCCGCAGAAATCCACGATACAATTCGCCACCCAGCATCCCGGTCTCGGCTGGATCGTGATGTGGCTATCGCGGGCGCAGGTCGAGGATTTGCAGACCAGCTTCGAATTCGAACTGGTGAAGATTCCAGAGGGCCGATGAAACGCATTCTCCCCATCGCGGCGTCGCTCGTTGCAACGCTTGCGCTCTCGGCAACGGCCCGCGCACAGACCGTCGAGGAATTCTATCGGGGTCGCACCGTCAACATCATCGTCGGTTTCTCGGCTGGCGGCGGCTATGACCTCTACGCGCGGCTGTTCGGCCGCCACATCGGCCGGCACATTCCGGGCAATCCGACGATTGCGGTGCAGAACATGCCCGGCGCGGGAAGCCTGAAGGCCACGCAATACGTTTACAACGTCGCCAACAAAGACGGTCTGACGCTCGGCTCGGTCAGCCGCGGCATGCTCGCCGAGCCGCTGCTCTCCGGCGCCAACTTCGATCCAAATAAATTCTCCTGGCTCGGCAGCATCACCAGCGAGACCTCGGTCTGCGCCACCTGGAAAACGTCGCCGGTGAAAACCTGGGACGACATGTTTAAGCGCGAGTTCAGCCTCGGTAGCAACTCGGTCGGCGACGACACAGCGTCGTTTGCGCTGATCATGCGCAACGTGTTCGGCGCCAAGGTGAAGCTCGTCACCGGCTATCCGGGCGGCAACGACGTCAATCTGGCGATGGAGCGCGGCGAGGTCGACGGCCGCTGCGGCTGGTCGTGGTCGAGCCTGAAGAGCCAGAAGCAGTGGCTGCCGAACATCAGCGTGCTGGTGCAGTTCAATCTGGAAAAGAATCCAGACCTGCCCAACGTGCCGATGGCGCTCGAGAAGGCCTCGAACGATGAGCAGCGTCAGGTGCTGCGGCTTTTGATCGCGGGGCAATACGTCGGGCGGCCGTTCTTCAGCTCGCCGGACATCCCCGCTGACCGCAAGGCTGCCTTGCGCGCCGCATTCGACGCGACCATGAAGGACCCGCAGTTCCTGGCGGACGCTGCGAAAGTCGATATGGAGATCACGCCGGTTTCCGCAGGAACGATCGAGGCCTTCCTCGCCGAACTCTACAAGACCCCGAAGGAGATCGCGGCCAAGGCCGGAGCGGCGATCCGGAACTGACGACCCGAAAGGTTTGCAAGTCCGCTCGTCTCGATGCGACTTTTGAGCTATTCTAATCTCATGCAAAACGCCGGTTTCGAACAAGCCCTCACTTCGCGTGTCGACGAGATGGTCGACGCTTGCACCAAATGCGGGGCCTGCTTCGAGGTCTGCCCGATTGCCGCGCCGGCCGGGCTCGGCAGCGCCGATTCGAAGGCGGTGGTGTCCGGCGTGCTCGACATCCTGCGGTTTGGCAAAGGCCCGGAGGAATCGCAGAAGTGGGCCAAGGCCTGCATGGCGAGCGGCGAGTGCATCAAGGCTTGCAACTACGGCGTCAACCCGCGCTTTCTTTTGACGATGGCGCGACTTGCCATGATGCGGAACGAGAAGGAGCCGGTGGATCGCCGCAAGCAGGGCGTCACCGTGTTCCGCAAGATCGGCGAGGACGTCAGCGTTTTGTCGCGGCTGCAGCTCTCCGAGGAGTCGCTGATTCGGCTCGGCCAGAAGCCGTCGAAGGAGCCGTCGCGCACTGAGCTGCCCGATGTGGTGTTCTACACCGGCTGCAACGTGCTGAAGACGCCGCACATCGCGCTGCTATGCCTCGATATCATGGACATGATCGGCACCGATTATCGGGTGATGGGCGGGCCGACCCATTGCTGCGGCACCGCGCAGCTTCGCGCCGGCGACATCGACACGCTCGGCCGCTTCGCCAACAACACCATCCAGAAGCTTACGCAATCGAAGACCAAGCAGGTGCTGGCGTGGTGCCCGAGCTGCGTCATGCAGTTCGGCGAGACCGTGCTGCCGACCGTGCAACGCGCGACCGGCGAGATGCCATTCGACATGACGCCGTTCATGCCCTTCCTGCATGCCAAGCTCGACGCGCTGCGGCCGTTGCTGAAGAACCGCGTTGAGATGACGGTGGCGCTGCATCGGCATCCGGGCATCGCTGGCGTCATGGAAGCGGCCGAAGAGCTGTTGCGCGCCGTGCCTGGTATCACAATCGTCAAGCTCGACGTGCCGGCGGTCGGCCTGCAGAGCGTCAATCTCGCGACCTTGCCGAAGTTCAAAGCCGAGCTTCAGCTCAAGGAACTGGAAGCTGCGCGTAAGGCCGGCATCGATGCGCTGGTCGCAGTTTATCATTCCGATCACCGCGAGCTGTGCGCGCACGAGCGCGATTGGCCGTTCAAGATCATGAACATTCTTGAGGTCATCGGCGAAAGCATGGGCTTGCGTCAGGACGACCACTACAAGAGCCTGAAGATCAAGCAGGACGTCGATGCGATCATCACCGACGCGTCCGACCTGATGAAGCGTCACGGTGTCGATCTCGACACCGCCCGCAAGGTGATCGTGAACGGCATGCTGGGCGACCAGCCGTTGCCGTTGCAGGGCAAGCAGGCGGCTGCAGGTTAAGCGGCAGCGATCTCCTTCATCAGCGTTTCGCTGATTGAAATGCCTTCGGCCTGGGCCTTTTCCCGCGTCTTAAGCCGCCGCGCGCCCGGCAGCCTTGCGCCGGCCTGGGCTTCGATCGAAGCAGCCAGCACGCCAAAGCGAGCGACGGCATCGCCACCAAACGCCGCCGCATCGAATGCCACAATCAACTGGCCGGTGCCGGGCGGCGGGCCTTTGGCATCAAGATAGGACGATGCCTCCGCGGCAAAGTTCGAGCCGGTGAGGCCTGCGGCCAGCAGTTCGACCATTAGCGCCAGCGCGACGCCCTTGGCGTCGCCCGCAGGGAACATCGTGCCGCCGAGCGCGGCGTCTGGATCGGTGGTCGGCTGGCCATTCGCGTCGAGCGCCCAGCCTTCGGGGATTTTCTCGCCGCGCTGCTTCGCCGCCATGATGTTGCCGCGCGCGACCTTCGATAGCGACAGGTCGATGACAAGCGGCGCGCGGCCCGGCAGCGGGCAGGCGAACGCGACCGGGTTGGTGCCGAACACCGGCTTCGAGCCGCCCCACGGCGCCATCGCGGATGGGGTGTTCACGAACATGATCGCGACCAAGCCTGCTTGCGCGAGCCGTTCCACCGGCTGGCCGGCCGCGCCGCAATGGTGCGAGCGCCGGATCGCCCCCGTAGCGACACCCTGGTCGCGCGCCAGCATGGGCAATGCGGCTTCCGCAGCCTCAAGGGCCGGAAACGCAAAGCCGTGCGCTGCATCGATGGCGATCAGGCCCGGCTTCGGCCGGGTCAGCACCGGCTTGGCAATCCCATCGACCTTGCCGATTTTCGCTTGGGCCGCGTACATCGGCACCCGCGAGAGCCCGTGACCTTTCAGTCCGTCGGCTTCGGCGGCGACCAGCGCGCGGGCAACGCTCTGTGCGTTCTCCGCAGCGGTGCGGCAGCGGGTCAGTGTGGTGACGACAAGATCGTGCGCTTGGGCCAGCGTCAGATTCGGCATGGCTCAGCCGACCACGAGCAGCCCGCCTATGACAAGCACGAGGATGACGATCGTTGTGCCGGTGACCGTGGCGACATGCCGCCAGCCCAGGCTCGCGATTGCCGTGATCGAGGTGCCGAGCCCAAGCGCGCCGATCGCGATCAGCAAGCCCCAGGTCGACACTTCAATGAGCACCGACTTGACCGGCGCGTAGATCGCGGCGAGCCCGAATGACGGAATGATGCTGTTGAGGATGCAGAGCGCGAGGAACACGAAGGCGAACACCGGGATCGGCACCTTCGCGGCATGCGTACCGCCGCCGGCGCGCGCGAACCAGGCGCCGATGCCGATTACCATCGGCAGCAGCAGGAAAACCCTGAACAATTTCACGATCACGGCGCTGTTGCCGACCGGCTCCGACACCGCGTAGCCCGCGCCGACCACTTGCGCCACGTCGTGGATGGTCGCACCCAGCATCACGCCGGTCTTGGTCTCTGAGAAGCCGAGCCAGATGCAGAACAGCGGATAGACCACCATGGCGAGCGTCGAAAGCGCGTTCACCGCCACGACGACAAACGCGGTGTCCGCTTCTTTGCCCTTGTAGTCGGGCAGCACGGTCGTGGTGGCAAGCGTCGCCGAGGCGCCGCACACGGCAGTGCCGGCGCCGGCGAGCGCACCATAGGCATCGGTCTGCCCAAGCGCGCGGGCCAGCGCAAAGCCCGCGACCACGGTGAGGATCATCGACAGGATCACGATCAGCGCTGTGGCAAAGCCGAGCGCCACAATGTCGCCGAGCGCGATCCGCAGGCCGAGCAGCGCCACCGCCCAGCGCAGCAGCGTCTTCACGCAGAACACGATACCGGGCTGGAACACCGGCCGCTGTGCCACCCCGTTAAGCGCAATACCGATGATCAGTGCGATCACCATGGCGGGGATCGGCAGCGCCCGCGCCACCAGCGGTGCCGCCAGCACCGCCGCGATGGCGACCGCGGCCGAGAACGCAACGCCAGGCGCGAGACGGCGCAATGTTTCGGTCATCCGGGGCAATGCGGCGTCGGAGACGAGGTGATCAGCCATCGGACTTCAATGAACCGCGCGGTCCCGAAAGAGGAGCAATGAATTGCCTGGAACGTGGCTCACGCGCTCCGATAAAGCTTCGTCATCACGAATTCCCGGTGGCCGAGTGCTTCGGCGGCCGTGAGCCGGCCATTGGCGGTACGCACGATCATCTCGATCAGCGCATCGCCGGCCTGCGGGATGGTCATGTCGCGGCGCAGGATGCCGGACACGTCCACGTCGATATGCTCGCCCATGGTGCGGATGGTTTTCGGATTGCCGCTGATCTTAATCACCGGCACGATCGGATTGCCGATCACGTTGCCCTGACCGGTCGGGAAGGTGTGCACGGCGTAGCCGCCGGCCGCCATCAAGGTCACGCATTCGGCCGCGGCCGATGACGTGTCCATGTAATAGAGGCCGGCGCCCTTCTTCGGCGTCTCGGCCGGCAGCAGCACGTCGATATAGGTGCACTCGCGGCCGATCTTTTCGAGATTGCCGAGTGCCTTCTCCTCGATGGTGGAGAGGCCGCCCGCAATGTTGCCCTTGGTCGGCTGCGAGTCCGACAGGTCGTTGGTCTTGTGCGCCTGGATCACTTCGTCCTCGTAAGCTTGCCAGGTCTTCATCCACTTTTCGCCGACCTTCTTGTTGACGGCGCGCGCCTTGGCGAGGTGCTCGCCGCCGGTGATCTCGGAGGTTTCGCCGAACACACCGTGAATGCCGCGCGGGATCAGCTTGTCGTACATGTTGCCGACGGTCGGGCAGGAGGCGAGACCCGTGGTGGTGTCGCTCTCACCGCACTTGGTCGAAACCCAGAGATCGGAGATGTCGCACTCTTCGCGTTGCAGCTCCGACGCCATCTGCACGTATTGCTTGGCGACGTAGGAGGCTTTGGCGATGGTCGCGATGTCGCCGTGGCCTTCGATGCCGAAGCCGGTCACCGGCTTGCCGGTCTTGGCGATGCCATCGACCACGCGCTTGGTCCACTGGTCCTCGATGCCGATGACGACCACCGCCGCGACGTTCGGGTTGGCGCCGGTGCCGATCAGCGTGCGGAAATGCAGGTCGAGGTCCTCGCCGAATTGCAGCCGCCCGTAGGCGTGCGGCAGCGCCATGGTGCCCTTGATGTTGTTGGCGACCGCCTCACAGGCCGCGTTCGACAGATCGTCGAGCGGCAGGATGATGACGTGATTGCGTACGCCGACGCGGCCATTTTTGCGCCGCCAGCCCCAGAATGTGAGGTCTTGGTGGCCGTTCTTTTTCGCGACCGCTTTGCCGTTCTTTTTCGCCTTCGCCATGGGGCTCACCTTTCCTCTGTCATTGGGGCACTCGCTTCGCTCGGCCGGGATGACGGCCGAGCCGAGGGGCTCACCACCGCTTGGTCTTGATATTGTGGACGTGGACGTGCTCGCCCTTGGCGATCTTGGCCTTGGCGATGCCGACGTCCTGGCCGTACTTCCAGATCGTGTCGCCCTTCTTGATATCCACAAGAGCGACCTTGTGGCCGATCGGCACGTCCATCTTGGCTTTCAGCTTGAACGACGAATTGTCGTGCGTGACGACGCACAGCATGTCGGTGCCCTTTTTCAGGCCTTCGATCACGACGACCCCGACGGTGTCTTTGTTGTCGTGAACGAGAAGTTGTGGGATGGCCATCGCAGTCCTCGGCTCGAAATGGAGAGATTTCTTCTATAGGACAGCCTGCGGGGGAGTCGAGCGCCCTGTCCCAAGCTGGTGGGCTTGGCATATGTTGTCTGTGGGCGGCTGAGCGGAGAATCGGAAATGAATCCACATATGTCCGTGCCGATAGCCCCGCCGCTCGATTACGTCCTGGTGCCTGACGCCTTCAAACTCCCGCCAGGCCTGAACTTCGGCGGCACCTCCGGCATCGCGCTCAACTCCAAAGGCCATATTTTTGTGCTGCACCGCGGCCCGCAGCCGCTGATGGAATTCGATGCCGACGGCAATTTCATTCGCGGCTGGGGCGACGGCATGTTCGAGCGCCCGCATGGGCTGCGGATCGACGCGCAAGACAACATCTGGACCACCGATGTGGCGGCGCATGTCGTTTACAAGTTCAACCCCGCTGGACGGATCGTGATGGTGCTCGGGGTGAAGGGCCGCGCTGGCGAGGTGCACGAGTTCGGTCATCTGCGGCTGTTCCACGAACCGAGCGACGCGGCGGTCGGACCGAGCGGCGACCTTTATGTGTTGCAAGGTCACGGCAAGGCCGAGTCGCGCGTGCTGAAATTCGACCGCGACGGCAACTTTGTCAAAACGTGGGGCAAGACTGGCAAGGAGTCCGGCGAGTTCAACGTGCCCCATTCGATCGTGTTCGACGCCAAGGGGCTGCTGTACATCGCCGACCGCAGCAACGGCCGTATTCAGGTGTTCGACCACGACGGCAATTATGTCCGCGAGTCGAAGCACCCCGGTCCGCCCTGCGGGCTATTCATGACCGACGATCAATTCATCTGGCTGGCGCACGGTCACATGGGCCGCATCATGAAGCTCGATCTCGCCGGCAACGTGCTGGGCGAAATCCCCGGCACCGGGCCGGGCAAGGGCACCGGCCAGTACGGCGAAGCGCACTACATCGCGGTCAGCAAACGCGGCGAGATTTTCGTCGCCGACACGCTGAACTGGCGGGTGTTGAAGTATGTGCGGCGATAACGGTCTCGTTTATTTGCGCCGCACTCCGGCCATGTCGACCATCTGCGCGTAGACCGGCATGTCCTTGCGTATGCTCGCGATGGCTTCATCCTGCGTGGTGCCAACGGAATCGATGCCGAGATTCGCGAAAATCTTGATGATGTCCGGGTCGCGGGCGATGACCCGCAAGGCTGCGGCGAGACGGTCGATGACCTCCTTCGGCACACCGCTGCCCACCGCATACCCGTTCCACGCGATGTATTCGAAGCCCGGAATGGTTTCCGCCACCGTCGGGACATTGGGAAGTTGCGGCATGCGCTGCGGCGTCGACACCGCCAGCGCCTTCACGGTGCCGGCTCGCGTGGGCTCGATCAGGTCGGACGAATTGCCGAAGTGCATCTGCACCGACTTCGACAGCACGGCTGTCAGCGCCGCCTGGCCGCCGCCAAACGGAACATGCACCATGTCGAGCTTTTCCTTGCCCGCCAGATAGGCCGTCGACAGGTGGTTGTTGGTGGCCGGACCGCCGCTCGAATAGGTGATCTTGCCGGGGTTGGCCCGCGCGTAATCGATGAACTCGCGCAGCGTGGAGTAGGGCGCATCCTTGTCGACCACCATCACCATGCCGTTGGTGCCGGTGATGCTGAGGGGCACGAGGTCCTTCAAAGGTTCGTAGTTCACCTTCTGCGCCAGCGGCAGGACGGTGAAGATGGTGCTGCCGAGAAACAGCAGCGTGTAGCCGTCACGCGGCGCGTTCAGCGCATAATCGACGCCGATCGCGCCGCCGGCGCCAAGCTTGTTCTCGATGACAAAGGTCTGCCCAAGCATCTTGCTGAGCCGATCGGCGGTCATGCGTGCCATCGTGTCCGTGACGCCTCCGACGCCGTAGGGCACCACCACCTTGACGGTGCGGCTCGGCCATTGCTGAGCAGCGGAAGGCTGCGCCGATAGCGCAAACGCCACGCATGCGCTCATCGCTGCGAGCCATTGTTTGAATTTCATTGTCGTCTCCATCGTTTTGATCGCGGCGCGGCGGATGCTCAAGGAACGTAAACCCACAAATCGACCTGCAGCTGTGCGTCCGGCACCGGAAGCCACGGCACCTCGATGGGCGAGAGCGGCAGCGGCATGCCGCCGGTCGCCTCCGACCAGACTTCGAGTGTCGCCGGAAGGTCTGCGAGATCGGCGTGATACTGCTGAATGCGGACCGCGTTTTTGAGGCTGGTGCCGGCGGCCCGGCAGATCGTTTCCGCTTGCGCCAGGATTTCTTGCAACTCGGCTTTCACCGGCATCGCATAGAACGGCTGCGCCGGATCGGCTTTGGCCTCCGGTACCAGCGCGCCATCGCGCACCGCCATCAGGCCGGAGATGAGCAGCAGGTCGCCGGCGCGGATCGCGGTAGAGCCGCCTTGAAACAGCGGCGGGATCGGCGCGACCACCTGCTTTTTGGTTTTGCCGTCCTTGGCGAGCGCGATGGTGTTGATCTCGATGCGCAGCTCGGCCTGGATGAATCCGGGTGTCGCGGTTGCGATGATCGTCGTCGCGGGCTCCACCGGAAAGTGCTGGGCCCAGACCTGGCGGAAGCCCGGAATGTCCTCCTGGTCGCGCAGATAAACTTGCGCCTTCACCACCGTATCCAAACCGGCGTTGACGGCTTCCAGCGTCGGCTTGAGCTTTCTTTTGATGATGAAATCGGTCTCGAGCATGATCGGCGTGCCCTTCCAAAGGCCGTGGGCACGCCGCGCTTCGGGATCGACCGGCAGATCTTTTTCGTCGCGCGCCTCGGCGGTCTGGCCCGGCACGAAGCGGAAATCGCCGGCGCTCAGCGCCGGGCTGTATCCGGAGCTGGCGTGGATCTTATAAGCGCCAGCTTTCGTCTCGTGTTGGACGTCGAAGCCCTTGCCCGGAATGGCCGCCATCACCTGCACTTCCATGGTCTGTCCGGTGCGGGCAAAGCGGCGATGAATATTGGACGTCGAAGGCGGGATTTTGCCTTTGAAGAATTCGCGCCGGGTCTGGTGGTAGCCGTCCACGACATTCGGCGAGGTGTAATATTGATCGATTCGGACCACATGGCTCGGGCTCGATCCGCCTGCGGCGAGCACCTCGGCGACGTTCTGAAAGATGCGCCGTGCTTCGCGGTGCGACTTCGACGGACCGTCGAATGGATGTCCGAACCGCAGCACATCCGGCGCCATGGCGTGAACGTAGTCCGTGCCGCATTGCCCAGTTGCGAACAGCCATCGTCCGGCCCGAACGCCGCGCGCCCAGCGGTGTGGGGTGCCCGGAACCGCGGCCGGCAGGATGGCCTCGATCGCGGCTGATGCGGGTACTTTTTTCTTGGAGCTCATGATCCAGTCAGGATGGCCGCGATCCAGGCCGTGAACAAGACATCACGCAAGATGCAGGCCATGCGTTTGGGCTAATCGAGATTGAAGCCCTTCTTCCTGACGAACGCCCCGAAGTCCGGCCGCTGCGGCACGCCGTATTGCCGAGCCTTGTCCTCCGACCAGCCGTAGAACGCGACGTCGCCCCAGCGCGCCGGATCGCGCGGCTTGTAGGGATGGATGGCGGCGCGGCGCTTGTCATAGGCGTCGATGCGCGCCGCGAGATCGCCTTCGTCATAACGGCCTTGATGCAGCGTACTTTCGAGGCCGAGCCGTGCGCTGGCGTGGCCCGCGTCCGAGGGCCAGCCCACGCATAGGCCGGCAACCGGGATCACCCGCTGCGGCAGCTTCAGCATGTCGCTGACCTTCTGCGAGTGGTCGCGGATCACGCTGATCGGGCAGGTGCCGAGGCCGACCGCATCGGCGGCGGCGATGAACGTGGCCAGCACGATCCCGGCATCGACCGCGGCGTTGAAGAACTGGTCGAGATGATCGTTGGGGAACGGCTTGCCGCGCATCCGCGCGATCTCCGGCAGGCGGCGGCCGTTGGCGAGGAACACCAGGAAGGCCGGCGCCGAGCGGATGAACGGCTGATCCGGGATCAGATCGGCAATGACGTTCTGCTCGGGTTTTTCCAGAATCACGATGTCGGCTTGCTGCAAGTCGCTCTTGCTGGGCGCGGAGAGTGCACAGGCGCACAACAGGCGCAGCAGCGCCGGATCGACCGTGCGATCGGCGTAGCGCCGCTGCACCCGCCGTCCCGCCATGCGGGCGAGCGCGTCGAGGCCCGGGAGGTTCTCGTCGACGGGCAACGTCTCGCCGAAGCGCCGGCTGAGCGCATCGCGGAGGGCTTTGGCATGTTCAGGGCTTGGCTCGGGGCTTGGCATGGGCGGGCGTTCCGGTATTCATGGGGCGGGGAAGCATTCTGTCATGGCCGAAGGTTCCGAAGCGATGCTCTCGGTGGAGGTCTGGCGCGGCACGGAAGCGGGCGCGTTCCAGACCTTTCGCGTGCCGCAGCGCGCGCACCAGACCATCCTCGACGTGGTGACCGAGATCCAGCGCGATCTCGACGCGACGTTGTCCTACCGCTTCGCCTGCCGGGTCGGCATGTGCGGCTCCTGCGCCATGGTGGTGAACGGCCGCCCGCGCTGGACCTGCCGCACGCGCGTCAGTGAGGTGGTGAGCCCCGACGGCGCGTTGCGGCTCGAGCCGCTGCGCAACTTCACGGTGGTGAAGGACTTGGCCGTCGAGATGACCACGTTCTTCGACAAATGGCGCGACGCCAAAGGCTCCTTCGACCCGGGTGACGCCAGGGCGGACTTCCACGTCGTGCCGCCCGCTAGCACGGAGCGGCAGGCGGCCGACGCCGGCATCGAATGCATCGGCTGCGGCGTCTGCTATTCGGCTTGCGACGTGGTGGCTTGGGACAAGGATTATCTCGGCCCCGCCGCGCTCAACCGAGCCTGGACCTTGGTCAATGACGTGCGCGACGGCGGCAACGACGCGCGGATCGCCGCGGTGTCGGGCAGCGCCGGCTGCCACGCCTGTCACGCTCACATGAACTGCACGGAATTCTGCCCGCGCGGCATCGCACCGACCTATTCGATTGCAGGGCTGAAGCGCGCCATGATGACGCGTGCGCTGCGGAGACGGCCGTGACCGCCTGGATGTTCCTGTTGCAGCGCGCGTCGGCCGCGGTGCTGGCGTTCGCGGTGTCGGTGCATCTCGCCACCATCCTCTACGCGGTGCGCGGCGGGCTGACGGCGGGCGAAGTGCTGGCACGCACGCGCGGCAACGGCTGGTTCCTCGCTTTCTATCTGCTGTTCGTCGTCGCCGTGACGCTGCACGCGCCGATCGGGCTGCGCAACATCCTGCGCGAATGGACGCCCTGGCGCGGCCGCTCGCTCGACGTGGCGCTGGCGCTGTTCGCGCTCGTGCTGCTGGGGTTCGGCACGCGTGCGGCGTTCGCCGTGTACCTGACATGATCCGCGCCTCGCACAAGCAGCCTGGCTTTCTCGCGGCGCTCCTGCACCGACTCGCCGGCATCGCTCTCGCGGTGTTCCTGCCTATTCATTTTCTGGCGCTGGCGACCGCACTCAATGGCGCCGATGCGCTCGATTCTTTCCTTAAGGCCACGGCGCATCCGCTGCTGAAATTCTCCGAAGGCGCCATCGTGGTCGCGCTGGCGCTCCACATGGCGCTCGGGCTGCGCGTGCTGGCGGTTGAATTTCTGCCGCTGCGCGAGCGCACCCGCGTCGTGGTCTCGCTCTGCCTGGCGGCGGGCTTTGCGGTCGGATTACTTTTTCTGCTCAACGCCGGCTGATCAGAGTACCCGGATGAACGGCCGCTCGGCGGAGGGGTCTATCTCGACCTGCGCGCCGTTTGGGATCGCTTGCGTGATGTCACAATCGAAGCCTGAGATCATGGTGAAGTCGGCGAGCGCTGCGCCTTGCGCCATGATCGGGTTGACGGCGTTGAGCACCAGCGCCGCCGGCATCACGCCGCGCGACTGCATCTCATAGAGCATCCAGGCGGTGGCGACGCCGCCCTTCGCCGCATCCAGCACCAGCACGCGGCCGACGTAGCTCTCGCCCGCGAGCTTGTGCTCCGGCCGCGAGAACGTGCCCTTGATGCGATCGAGGTCGTAGCGTGCCGAGAAGCCATCCTTGGCGACCAGCGCTTGGCCTTGCAGCTTGCGGCCCATGCCGGCCGTGGCGTGGAAAATCTTGCTCATGCGAGCTTCCCGCCAGCGCAGGCCGCCGTGATGCAGGCCTCCATCGACAGCAGCGCCGGCTTGTAGCCGTAGCCGCCGAGGATGTTGGTGAGCTTCGCCGAGTTGGTGGCGAGCCGCTTCCAGCCGTTCGCCTCCGCCATCTCGCGCGCGTAGCTCTGGTAGAAGCACATGCCGGACAGCACGGTGCCGCCGGCGCCCTCGATCCGTTTGGTGATGCCCATACGATCGGCGTCGGGCTTCACCTGCGGGCTGGTGATCACCAACGTCGGGATTGTGGCGCGCCGGCCATCGAGCAAATCGGCCACCTGCCGCATCTCGATCAGGCTCAATTGCGGGGCCGAGAACACCACCAGGTCGACCGTATCGATCTGCCGTACATAGCTCGCCTGGAAGGCGCGAACATCGGCTTCGCCGACATCGTGCGTGCGCAAGTCCGCGCCGGTATCGACCACGTCGCCAAGCCGCTGCGCCTCCGGCGTGATGCCGGCCATATGAAACATTGCGAGCGAGCCATAGCTCGCCGCGGCCGCGCCGAAGTGTTTCATCTCGTCGGGGCCTGGCACCCGATCGAGCCCGACCACCACCGGCACCTGCCAGTAATCGCCCGCCAGGCGCCCGACAATGCCGCCGAGCGCGCCCCAGTCGTTGAGTTCGCGCGGTGTCCAGCTCACCTGCACGACCAGCGTCGCGCGCCGGTGCCGATCGAGATGATAGCCGTAGCGCGGCGTGCGGCCGGTGAGGCCCGCGCTCAGCGCCGAGGGGCCGCCCTCGAAGTTCGAACGCGCCCCGCACACGCTGTTGCCGTAGATCGTGACGCCGGTGTCGCCGAAGGCGCAGTGCTCGCGGAGCACCGGCGCCATGATGGTTTGGTAGTTGATGCAGGTGTCGGTCATCAGCACGCCGAGCGCCTCGAATGCCGCGATGGCGCGGCGCTCCAGATCGAGCATCCAGGGCTGGTGCTTGAGCTTGTGGGCCGCGGCGAAATCGGTGCCGCGCGGATCGGTGATGGTGGGGATGCGCACGCGGCGCTGCTTTTCGGGTAGCTTCGCCCAGCGTTCGAGCCATTCGACACCGGCGGCGCCGAGCGACTCGGTGTCGGCCATGATGTGGGCCTGGGTGACCGGGACGAAATCCTCCGCGCCGAGATAGCTGCCGACCTTGATCTGGTGCTCGATCGCCCATTGCGCGACGGGGCCGAAATCGCCCGCCCGCATGGCTTGTTCTTCGTCGTTCAGGCGCATCGCGGTTTTCTGCTCTGGCGCAGCAGGAATTTGAAACGGCCATTCTTGGATAGCACCTATGCGGCCTGTGACAAGACCCGGCGGCAATGCGTCACTTGCTTGCGCGATGTCCGAACGCCATGATCGCACCAAACAACGATCGTCTAGGGAGAAGCACAATGCGGTTTGGTCGTTTCCTGGTTCCGAGCGGCTTGCTGGCGCTCGCGGCATTGAGCACGCCGGCTCTCGCCCAGTATCCGAACAAGCCGGTCACCATCATCGTGCCGTTCGCGGCCGGCGGGCCGACCGACGTGGTCGCGCGCCTTGTCGGCCAGCACATGAGCCGCACGCTCGGTCAGACCTTTGTGATCGAGAACATCGGCGGCGCCGGTGGCAGCCTCGGCATGACCCGCGTCGCGCAAGCCGCGCCTGACGGTTACATCATCGGCGTCGGCAACATGGGCACGCAGTCGGCGGCGCCCGCGCTCTATCCGAACCTGAAGTACGATCCGGCCAAGAGCTTCGCGCAGGTCGGCATCGTCAACTTCACACCGCAAGCGGTGGTCTCCAAAAAAGGCTTGCCGCCGGCAACCCTCAAAGAGTTCATCCTTTACGCCCGGGAGCGCGGCTCGGCGCTGACCTACGGCCATGCCGGCGTCGGCTCGATCTCTCACGTTTCCGGTCTTGTCTTCAACACCAAGTTCGGGCTGAAGCCAAACCTCATTCCCTATCGCGGCACCGGTCCGGTGTTGCAGGACATGGTGGCGGGCCAGATCGACTACACCGTCGATCAGTCGCTCAACGTCATTCCGCAGATCAAGGCCGGCACCATCAAGGTCTATGCGATCGCTGCGCCGGCGCGGCTGAAAAGCTTGCCCGATGTGCCGACCACAAAGGAGGCCGGCGAGGACTTCATCTTCAGTGCCTGGAACGCCATGGTGGCGCCCCAGGGTACGCCGCCCGATATCGTCGCCAAGCTGGTGGACGCGCTCAACAAGGCGCTCGACGATCCGGCAATCCAGGCGAGCTACGTGGAACTCGGAAGCTCGGCCCCGATGGGTGCCGATCGCGGTCCGGCTGGCTTGCAGAAGCTCGTCGAAAGCGAGGTTGCGCGCATCACGCCGGTCATCAAGGCCGCGGGCGTGACAGCCGAATAGGTGCTAATATCGTGGCCATGCAGCTCGATATTAAAGAAGTCGAAGAGGTCGCGAAGACGCTCTACATCCGCGCGCTGAAGCTCCTGCCGCCGGACATCAAGCGGGGCTTCGAGCGGCTGCAGGCGCAGGAAACCGACGCAACCGGCCGCTCTGTGCTCGGCACCATGGTGGAGAACATCGCGGTCGCCGAGCGCACCAAGAACCTGCTGTGCCAGGACACCGGCATCCCGATCTACAACGTCGTCATCGGCAAGAACGTCGAGTTCGACGGCGTTGCGATGAAGGAGGCGATCCGTCGCGGCTGTGCGCGCGCCACCACCGAGCATCCGTTGCGCTCGTCGGTGGTGCATCCGGTGACGCGCAAGAACGAGCAGACCTCGTGCGGCATCGGCGTGCCGCTGATCAACGTCGATTTCGACGGCCGCGACGAGACCGTGGAGATCGAGATGATCCCGAAGGGATCGGGCTCGGAGAATGGCTCATTCCTGCAAATGCTGATTCCAGCGGACGGCGTCAAAGCCGTGAAGCGCTTCGTCATCGACAAGGTGATCGACTGTGGCGGCCGCGTCTGCCCGCCGACCATCGTCGGCGTCGGCGTTGGCGGCACGTCGGACCTGTGCATGCATATCGCCAAGGTGGCGGCGACCCGTCCGCTCGGCACCGCTTGCAGCGATCCGGAGGGCGCCAAGCTCGAAGCGGAGCTGTCGGAAGCCGTGAACCAACTTGGCATCGGCCCGCAAGGGCTGGGCGGCCGTTCAACCTCGTTCCGCGTGCATGTCGAAGTGGCGGCGACCCACATCACGATGAATCCGGTCGCGGTCAACATTCAGTGCCACTCGGCGCGGCGCGCCAACGCCGTCATCACGCCGGGCGGCATCGATTTCAAGTGACGTCATGACCCATCATGTTTTCGAAACCCCCGTCACCGAGGCGCAGGTGCGCGCGCTGCGCATCAATGACACGGTGACGCTGGAGAAAACACTGTTCGGCATCCGCGACGGCACGTTGATCGCGATGTTCGACCGCGACCGGCGCACCACCATGGATCTTCACGGCCACGCGGTGGTTCACACCGCGCCGAACGTGCGCAAAATACCGGTGACCAACGAGTGTCCAACCGGCTACGCGCCGCTCTGCATCGGCACCACCACGTCGCAGCGCATGGAGCGCTTCACGCGGCCGCTGATGGAGCGCGAGGGCGTGCGCGTCATCATCGGCAAGGGCGGCATGGGTCCTTTGACGCAGGCGGCGTTTCGCGATCTCGGCGGCGCTTATCTCGCGGTGATCGGCGGCGCGGCGGCGCTCGAAACCACTTGGATCGAGGCGATCGACGAGGTGGACATGGACGATCTCCATCCTGAGAGCCTTTGGCGCTTCCGCATCAAGGGATTCGGCCCGCTGCTGGTGACGATGGATTCGCACGGCGGCTCGATCTATGACCGCGTGCAGGACGAGGCCAAGGCGCGGCGCGCGAAGATCTTGGCTGACCTCGGCGCCAGCGAGTAGGGCGCAGGTTCAGCAGCAGGCCACTCGGCGCCTCAGCGGCACTGCGAAACCCACTCGGCCTCGATCAGGGTCTTGTTGTTCATCATCTGCATTCCGCCCATCGAGGCCTTGTTGGTCACCGTCGCCACGTAGCGGCGGGGATTCTCGAACGCGAAGTTGCCTGTCACTTCCATGTTGAGCTGGCCCTTGCAGACCAGTTTCCAGCTCAGCGTGTTGCCGGAGAAGTTTTGCTCAAGCGGCGCGCAGTCGGAATTGACCGTGCGTGACACCGGCGAGAACGTCTTGGCGAGATCGCTCGTCTCCTCGACAGAGAGGCATTTCTGCGAGTACCGCGGTGGGTCGATCGCGCCGTCGTCTTCGACCCAAGTGGTGAGCTTCCACAGCCCCGGCTCGATGCCGTCGGCGTGCGCCGCGGATGCAAAGAGGAGCAGGGCGGCCGGAAACGCTAGGCTGTAAAGCAAGTTTAAAATTGGTTTCATCACGCCCGTCTCGACAATCAATGGCAGTCAACCTACCACCGATTTTCCGGGCGTCTCGACAAATCTCGGCAGCGAATGCGCCCGTGCCGTTTCTCCGCTGCCGTGCATAATGCGTGTACTGATCTTGGGTTTTCGGAGCGAACAATGTCCGTCGAACTTTATCTCGCCTATGTGGTCGCCTGCTTTGTCATCACGATCATTCCCGGCCCGACCGTCACCCTGATCGTCGCCAACAGCCTGGCGCACGGCGCGCGCGCCGGCTTGCTCAACGTCGCGGGCACCCAGCTCGGCCTTGGCATGATGATGCTGGTGCTGATCGTGGGACTGTCCTCGATCATCGCCACCATGGGTGTTTGGTTCGACTGGCTGCGGCTCGCGGGCGCGGCTTATCTGATCTGGCTGGGCTGGAAGCTGTTGCGCAGCGAAGGCGCGTTCGGCCAATCCGGCGACACGCCCAAGCCGCGCGGTGGATTTTTCCTGCAAGGTTTCTTGGTGCTGCTCGGAAATCCCAAGGCGCTGCTTTGGTTCGGCGCCTTCATCCCGCAGTTCATCGATCCAGCCGGCGACTACATGTGGCAGGTGGTGCTGCTCGGCGTGACCGCGATGGCGACCGCGGCGATTTCCGACGGCGCCTACGCCATCCTCGCCGGCGGCGCGGGGCGGCTGCTGTCACGGCAGCGCGTACGTCTCGTCTCCCGCATCGGCGGGCTCTGCCTGATCGGCGGCGGCGCCTGGCTGGCGCTCGCTCGCGTGCGGTGACGGCCGCGATCGTTAGTTGGCAGCGCTGCGATTGTCGGTGCGCGACGCAAAGGTCGGCGGCTTGCCGAGACGATCCACCACGACGATGCGCTCGATCTCGCCGCGCTGGAATGCGCGCAGGAACCGCGGATAGTCCTTGAACGAGATGCAGCCGTGCGACTGGCCGGTCGGTCCGAGCAGATAGGAATGCGCCAGGATGCCGTCGCGGCCATACATGGCCTTTTCGTCCACCGGAGTGAGGCGGATGGCCGCCACCCCGTGGAACAGTGTTTCCCGCATCTTGAGCTCATAGGTGTTAGGCGGGGTTGGACCGCGCATCTTCATCCGGCTGTAGCGCGGATCGTCCATGAACTGCCCCACACCGGAGTGCGCTTCGAGGCGTTCGCCGTTCGGCAGATACACGGTGCGCGCCGAGATATCGTAGATCGCCGTGCGCGGCGGACGAACCTCCTCGTCGGGTTTCATCCGAAGACCGTCCATCGGGATCAGCGATGCGAGCTTGGGTCGCACCCGCGGCACCGGCGTCGCTCGCGGGTCTTCGGGCGACGGCGGGACGTCGACCAGCCGGGCAGGAGGCGGAACGTCACCGAGTTGCGCCGGCGTGACGGTGCTGTCTGCCGACGCAAGAACGAAGGTGTTGGCGGAGGGAGCACTGATCGAGCCGGTGACTGCCGGATCGGTCAAGGCGTCCGACGTTGCAGGCGCAGCCCGTATGGACAGCGTGGCCACCTTGACCGGCATCGGCTCGACGACTTCCACGGTCTGCGGGACGTCGATCAGTGGTGAAACGGCAATGACCGTTCGCCAGGCCTCCGTTCCGCCGTTGAGCGGCCCGATCCACGCGCGCCGGTCAAACGGCTGTGCGAGCACGACGGCGGATTTGGCGTCCGTGCGTGCTTGGAACGTGACGGCGAGCGCCCATCCGGCCCCGATCATCGCGGTCGTGACGAACACGAAGCCCAGCACAACGGCCGCAAGGCCGCGGCTCAAGGCCTTCAGGCCATTGCGCCGGCGGTTGGTTAAAGAGGGGCGGGGTTTTGGGGCTGTGACGCGATGCGAAGGCGGGGCCGCAAACGCCATGGAACACGCTACTCGCTACTGTTACAGGGGCTTTATCGCAAACCATGGCTGAGCATGGTTAAGCTGACGTAAAAAACGGCCAGGAAAGTGCTGGCGTTTTTCCTGTCGTGTTTAAGGACAAGGAAAAAGGCCAACACGAGGCACAAGACGAGACAGTGTGAAAACTTGGTTACGCGCGCTTGTCTCTTGTGCATCGCCGCCGCGATAATGGGTGTTCATGCAAACTCTCGACACCGACATCCTGATTCTCGGCGCCGGCGGTGCGGGCCTGTTCGCAGCGCTCCATGCAAAAAAGGCACGCCCGGAACTCGACGTCACGATTGCGGTTAAGGGTCTGCTCGGCAAATGTGGCTGCACCCGCATGGTGCAGGGCGGCTACAACGTAGCGCTGGCGCCAGATGATTCCGTCGAGCGCCATTTCATGGACACGATCGAGGGCGGCGGCTGGCTCAACGATCAGGAGCTGGCGTGGCTTTTGGTGAGCACCGCTCCCAAGCGCATCCGCGAACTCGAAAACGAGATCGGTTGCTTCTTCGACCGGAACCCTGATGGAACCGTGCACCAGAAAGCGTTCGCGGGTCAGACCTTCGACCGCACCGTGCACAAGGGCGATCTCACCGGCATCGAGATCATCAACCGGCTTGCGGAACAAATCTGGCGGCGCGACGTCCGGCGGCTGGAAGATCACCGCGCGCTCGACCTGATCCCGGCAGCCGACGGTTCCGGCCTCGCCGGCGTCTACATGCTCGACATGCGCACCGGCGAGCCGCTGATGGTTCGGGCGCGCGCGACGCTGCTCGGCACCGGCGGCGGGCCGACCATGTACCTCTATCACACGCCCTCCGGCGACAAGTCGTGCGACGGCATGGCGATGGCGTTGCGCGCAGGTCTCCCGCTGCGCGACATGGAGATGGTGCAATTTCATCCGACCGGATTGCTGGCGGGCCCCGGCACGCGCATGACCGGCACCGTGCTGGAAGAAGGCCTGCGCGGCTCGGGCGGCTATCTGCTCGACGAAAGCGGTGCGCGCTTCATGTTCGACTACGACAAGCGCGGCGAGCGCGCCACGCGCGACATCGTGTGCCGCGGCATTGCGGATCGCATCCGCAAAGGCTTCGTGTCACCGAACGGCGGCGTCTATATCGCGATGGGCCATCTCGGCGCGGCGAACGTGCGGCGCGAGTTCAAGGGCATGGTCGAGCGCTGCGCCGACTGCGGCTTCGATCTCGCGGGCGGCAAGGTCGAGGTGGTCCCGACCGCGCACTACATGATGGGCGGCGTGCAGTTCAAAACCGATTGCACCACCGCGATGCCGCGGCTCTATGCGGCGGGCGAGGACACCGGCGGCGTGCACGGCGCGAACCGGCTCGGCGGCAACGGCGTCGCCAACTCCACAGTGTTCGGCGGCATTGCGGGCGACTGCATCGCGGCGCAGATCAAAACCGCCGGCAAGCTCGCCGATCCCGATCAGGCCGTGATCGAGGTGGCGCACGAGCGCGCCTTCGCGCCGCTCGGCAAGCGCCGCGCCGACCTCGAAGGCGTGCGGCGCAGGCTTTACGACATCATGTGGAACGACGTCGGCATCCTGCGCACCGCCGAGGGCCTCGCCAAGGCCCGGCACGCGCTGAACAATCTCGCCACCGGACTCTCGGCGATGGGCGTGCCCAATCCGGAGAAGCGATACAACCTGACCTGGATGGACCGGCTGAACCTGGAAAACCTCGTGCAGGTCAGCCGCGCGATCTGTGCCGCGGCGCAGGCACGCGCCGACAGCCGCGGCGCGCATTTCCGGGAAGATTTCCCGGCGGCCTCCGATCTCGACACCTCGCACTACACGGTCGTGCGAGCCAAGGACGAGAGCTTCGCCGTCACCACCGAGCCTGTGGTGTTCAGCCGCGTGCGGCCGGGCGAATCGCTGCTGACCCCGCAGGCGGCGGAGTGAACTCGGGACTCACGCGGAGCCGGTGTGCTACATGGCGACGGTCCGCTGACCGAGTGAGGTTTGCTCCATGCCCGACCACATGATCCCGCGCGAGCGCTGCGACTTTTCGGCGATCGTCGATCGCCCGCCGCTCAAGCTGCCGGGCAACGCGCGGCTGATCTTGTGGACCATCGTCAATTATGAGGTCTGGGACATCAGCAAGCCGATGGCGCGGCAGGTGATCCCGGCGCCGACCGGACAGGCGCTGCTGCCCGACGTGCCGAACTGGAGCTGGCATGAATACGGCATGCGGGTTGGAGCCTGGCGGTTTTTCGAGTTGTACGAGCGCCTCGGTATCAAGCCGTCGCTCTCCGCCAATGCCCGCATCTGCGAGGACTACCCGCGGGTCGCCGAGCAGGCCAAGCGCGCAGGTTGGGAGTTCATGGGCCATGCCTACGAGCAGGGTCCGATCCACAAGGAGGCCGACCAGGCCGGCATGATCAACCGTTCGATGGATGTCATCGAGAAGTTCACCGGCACGCGGCCGGTGGGTTGGATGGGTCCGGGCCTGACGCAGACGCTGGACACGCCGGAGCTGCTGGCCAAAGCCGGCGTCAAATACATTGCCGACTGGGTGTATGACGACGAGCCCACGGTGATCAAAACCGCCAATGGCCCGCTGGTGACACTGCCCTATACGGTCGAGCTGAACGACATCCCGATGATGATCGTGCAGCATCACGAAAGCGACTATCTGCTCAAGCGTGCGATCGATCAGTTCGACCGGCTTTACACCGAAGGCGCCGACCGCGCGAAAATCATGGCGCTGGCGATCCATCCCTACATCAGCGGTCAGCCGCACCGGATCAAGTATCTCGAGGCGATCTACGATTACGTGCGGCGCTTCCCCGGCGTGCTGCATTGGAACGGCGTGCAGATCCTCGACTGGTACAAATCGGCCTCGGGCAACAAGCTCGTCGCGTAGCACCTCAACAATGGCCCAAGACAACATCCGCATCGGCAAGGCCGAGCTCGAAGCGTTCGTCGGCGCGATCTTCGTCGCGGTCGGGTTGTCGCGCGAGCACGCAACCGAATGGGCCAAGATGCTGGTTTGGGCCAATCTGCGCGGCACCGACTCCCACGGCATCATCCGTATTCCGCGCTACATCGATCTGATCAACGCGCGCTCGATCAATGCCAAGCCGGACATCCGGGTCGAGCGCAAGACGGCGGCTGCCGTGGTGCTGGAAACCGATCGCGCGCCGGCTGCGGTCGGCATGACGCGGGCGGTGAACGAAGCCATCCAATGCGCGCGCTCCGCCGGCATCGGCTGGTGCGCGGCGCGCCACACCACGCACACCGGCGCGATCGGCTATTTCGCGCAGCAGGCGGCGGATCAGGGCTTCGCCGCCATCGTGATGAGCGCGTCGGGGCCGATGATGGCCTATCCGGGCACGCGCGTTCCCGCGGTGTCGTCCAATCCGATTGCATTCGCGGTGCCGCGCCGCGGCGGCCGGCCCTATCTGCTCGACTTTTCCACCGGCGTCGTCGCCAACGGCAAGATCATGGGCGCGGCCGACCGCGGCGAAAAAATCCCCGTCGGTTGGGGCCTCGACAAGGACGGCCACGACACCACCGATCCGAAGGCGGTCGAGACGCTGCTGCCGGTGGGCGGCGCCAAGGGCGCCGGCCTGTCGTTCATGATCGAGTGCCTGACCAGCCTGCTGCTATCCGAGCCGCGCATCGCGCCGGACCTGGAAAGCTGGGCGATCGGCGACGATCCGTTCCTTAACGGTTCGGTGATCGCGATCGATCCCGGGGCATTCGGCGACCGCGACAAGTTCGAGCGCGAGGCCGAGCGGCTCGGCATCGTCATTGCCGGGCTGGCCCGCGCCGAGGGCGTCAGCCGCATCATGCTTCCCGGGGAACGCGGCGATGCGATCCGCGCAGAGCGCGAGGCCACGGGCATTCCTATCGCCAAAGGGACGTGGCAACGTATCGCCAAAGCCGCGCAGACGCTCGGCGTGGCTGTGCCGCAATAACCAAGGAGACCGCGATGGGCTTCAATAAAGGCCACATGGAATTCACCACCCTCAATCTGAAAGAGGGCTTCCACAACGTGCCGGGTTACCCGCCGGGCTTCTCGGAGCGCATCCTGGCGGGCTCGCTCGACGAGAAGAACAAGGTCGGCAACCGCACCCGCATCCTGCGCATCGATCCCGGCGCCTATTCGACCGTGCCGTTTGTGCACGAATACTGGGAAGAGGTTTTCCTGGTGGAGGGCGATCTGGTTTGCGGCAGCGACGCGCAGGGCAAGGGCGGCGAACAGTTCAAGGGCCCGACCTATTGCGTGCGCCCGCCGGGCGTCCATCACGGCCCGTTCACGTCCAAGACCGGCTGCTACTTGCTGGAAACGCATTACTTCGCCGAGAAGTGATCCGGTCCATGCTGCGACGTTGCCTGCTGTTGCTTGCTTTGGCGGCGCTATCAGCGCTGCCGGCGCGCGCGCAAGATTGGCCGTCGAAGCCGATCCGGCTGATCGTGCCGTTCGCGCCGGGCGGCGCGGCTGACGTCTGGGCGCGCATCATCGCCGAGCCGCTCGGCGCTGCGCTGAAGCAGAGTGTCGTGATCGAGAATCGTGGCGGCGCCGGCGGCATGCTGGCGGCGACGCAGGTCGCGCGCGCGGATCCCGACGGCTACACGCTGCTGATCGGCGGGCTCGCGCCGCAGATCATCGCGCCCGCGATCACCGACAATCCGGGCTTCGACGCGTTGCGCGACTTCGTGCACATCGCTTACATCGGCGGGCCGCCGATCGTGCTGGTGACCAACCCGGCGAGCGATCTCAAATCGTTGAAGGACGCGATCGATGCCGCCAAGGCCGGCAAGCTCTCCGGCTATGCATCGTCCGGCGTTGGCACGCTCGGGCATCTGGTGATGGAGTACGTGTCGAAACAGCAGGGCATCAAGCTGAACCACATCCCCTACAACACGGCAGCGTTCGCCGACATTCTGGCCGGCCGCGTGCCGCTTGGCTCCTTCACCTGGGGGGCCGCGCTCGGTCAGGTCCAGGGCGGCACCTTGCGTGCGCTCGCCTTGACAACCGAGAAGCGGCGGCCTGAGGCGCCGGACGTGCCGACGTTCAAGGAGCTTGGCTACGATCTCGTCGCCAGCACTTGGTTCTCGCTCGCCGCGCCGAAAGGCACGCCGCAGCCGGTCGTGGACCGGCTCAATGCCGAACTGATCCGCATTCTGAATTTGCCCGACATCAAGCCGCGGCTCGAACGCGATGCCTTCGATGCCAAGGCGTTCACGCCGGTGCAGTTGACGGCGTTTTTCGAAGCCGAGACCGCGCGCTGGAAACCCGTGGCGCAAGCCGCCGGTATGAAGACACAATAGGCCGATGACAAAATCCAAAGCATCACGCGCAGTCCGCAGCGCCAACGTCCGGCTCGCGGCCGACATTGGCGGCACCTTCACCGACATCGCGGTGTTCGACGACAAAAGCGGCCGGCTGAGCTTCGGCAAGGCGTTGTCCACGCCGCAGCGGCTGGTCGATGGCATCAGCGCGGGCGTCGAGAAGGCCGGTAGCGACTATGCGGCTGCGAACCTGTTCCTGCACGGCTCGACGGTTGCCATCAATACGATCCTTGAGCGCACCGGCGCCAAGACCGCGCTGATCACCACCGATGGCTTCCGCGACGTCTATGAGATCGGCCGCATCAACCGGCCGGATGCCTACAATCTGTTCTTCCAGAAGCACGTGCCCCTGATCGAGCGCGCGCTGCGTTTCGAGGTGAAGGAGCGCATGCGCGCGGACGGCGAGGTGCTGATCCCGCTCGACGAGGCCGGCCTCATCGCGCTCGGCGATCATGTGGCCAAGATCGGCATGGATGCCGTCGCGATCATGTTCATCAACGGCTACGCCAATCCGGCGCACGAGGCGCGCGCCAAGGCGCTGCTCTCCAAACGCCATCCCAATCTGTTCGTCACCGCCTCGCACGAACTATCGCAGGAATACCGCGAGTTCGAGCGCTGCTCCACGGCTGCCGCCAACGCCTACATCGGGCCGAAGGTGCATCGCTACGTCGGCGAGATCGACCGGCATATTCGCAGCGCGGGCTTCAAAGGCTCGTTCCTGATCGTGCAATCGACCGGCGGCCTGTACGAGTCCGTGCAAGCGCAGACTCAGTGCGTGCGCATGTTGGAGTCCGGCCCGGCGGCTGGCGTGATCGGCACGCAGGCGCTCTGCCATACGCTCGGGATCAAGAACGCCATCGCGTTCGACATGGGCGGCACCACCGCGAAAGCTGGCGTGATCTACAAGGGCGAGGCGCTGACGACCGGCGCGGCGCTGATCGGCGGCTACGACAAGGCGCTGCCGGTGCAGATCGCCATGATGGATATTTTCGAGGTCGGCACCGGCGGCGGCTCGATCGCACGCGTCGAGGACGGCGCGCTGCGCGTCGGCCCGCAGAGCGCAGGCGCGCAACCCGGACCGGCCTGTTATGGACATGGCGGCACGGAGCCGACCGTCACCGACGCCAACCTCGTGCTGGGCCGGCTCGGCGCCGACCGCTTTCTCGGCGGTGAGATGAAGCTCGACGTCAAGGCTGCCGAGCAGGCGCTTGCGCGCGCTGGCAAACCGCTCGGCATGAACGCGACGCAGACCGCCGACGGCATCCTTCGGATCGCCGCGACCGCCATGTCCTACGCGGTGAAAGGTGTCACCACCGAGCGCGGTCTCGACGCCGGCGATTTCGTGCTGGTTGCTTACGGCGGCGCGGGCCCGCTGCACGCCACCGCGGTGGCGCGCGAGATCGGCATCCGCCGCATCATCATTCCGGGCGCGCCTGGCGTGTTTTCGGCCTTCGGCATGCTGTTCTCTGATCTCCGCTACGACTACGTGCGCACCTCGCTGATGGCTCTGGAAGATGCGCCGTTCGACCGTATCGAGAAGGTGTTCCGCGAACTCGAGCAGCAGGGTAGGGACGCGATCGCGGCGACGTCAGTGAAGCCGGATCAGATCACGGTCAAGCGCGCGCTCGACATGCGCTACGTCGGTCAGGAACATCCGGTGACGGTCGACCTGCCGATGAGCGTGTTCGCCAAGAAGGACCGTAAGGGGATCAAGCAGCATTTCGACGACGACCATCTGCAGCGCTACGGCACATCGGCACCGGACGAGCGCGCCGAAATCGTCAGCCTGCGCGTTACCGTCGCCGGACTGATGAAAAAGCCGCCGCAGGAGCGGATCAAGAAAGGCGGCAGCGCGCCGCCGAAGGCCGCGTTCACCGGCAAGCGGCCGGTCTCGTTCGGCGGCAAGTTCCGCGCCGCGCCGACCTATTCGCGTGCCGCGCTGCTTGCTGGCAACAAAATCGCAGGTCCGGCGCTGATCGAGGAGCACGCTTCGACCACGGTGCTGATGCCGGGCGACCGGATGACGGTCGATGCCCACGGCAATCTCGTGATCGCGGCGGCGGGAGCGAAGTGATGGCCAAGAAGTCTGCCAAGAAGCCAACCAAGCGCCGCAAGATCGATCCGGTCGTCACCGAGATCATCCGCAATGGCGTTATCGCCGTGACTGAGGAAATGAAGACCAACCTCATGCGCACGGCCTACAACATGATCATCTACGAGGCGCTCGATTTCACCACCGGGCTGTTCACGCCCGAGGGCGAGACCGCCTCGATTGGCATCGGGTTGCCGACCTTCATCCGCGGCATGGCCGAGACCGTGAAGGCGAAGATCCGCCATTTCGGTATCAAGAACATGAAGCCGGGCGACATCTACGTTACCAACGATGCCTACACGACCGGCAGCCATCTCAACCATTTCACGTTCACGCTGCCGATCTTCCATAAGGGCAAGCTCGCCGGCTTCTCTTGCTGCATGGCGCACTGGCTCGATGTCGGTGGCGTGCTCGGCGGCATCACCACGGACATTTTCTCGGAAGGGCTGCAAATCCCGATCGTGAAGTATCAAGACCGCGGCAAGGTCAATCAGGATTTGCTCGACATCATCCGCATGAATGTGCGGCTTCCGCCGCGCGCGATGGGCGACCTGCGCGCGCAAGTGACTGCGGTGAAGACCGGCGAGCGGCGGTTCCTCGAATTGCTCGATCGCTACGGCGCGCAGGCGGTGAGCGACGCGATTGCCGAGATCATGGACCGTGCGGAGGCCGCAGCCCGCGCGCGCACCAGGACCATTCCGGACGGCGTGTATGAGGCCGAGTCGTCGCTCGATGACGATGGCATCGAGATCGGCAAGCGCATCCCGATTAAGGTGAAGGTGATCGTCAAGGGCGACGAGATGACGATCGATCTGTCCGACGTGTCGAAGCAGGTGCGCGGCTTCTACAATTCGGCGATCACCACCGGCTACGGTTGCGCCCAAGTCGCCTTCAAGTGCATCACGTCGCCGACCGATTACCCGATCAACGATGGCGCGTTCCGCAGTCTCAAGGTCATCATCCCGCCGGGCCGCATCGTCAGCGCGACGCGGCCGGCGCCGATGCGGCTGTGGATGTGCTTCCCGATGACGATCATCGACACGATCTTCAAAGCGCTGCAACCGGCGATTCCGGATCGCGTCATCGCCGGGCACCATGCCGATCTCGTCGCGCCATACTTCTTCGGCTTCAACCCGAAAAGCTCCGAGGTGTTCATCGGCACATTCGGGCCGCTCGGCGGCGGCTGGGGTGCGAAGAAGACCGAGGACGGTGTGTCGGCGACGGTCTGCCTCAATGACGGCGACACCCACAACGGGCCGAACGAACAGGCGGAGGCGAAATTCCCCATCGTGGTCGAGCGCTTCGAGCTAATTCCCGATTCCGGCGGCGCCGGGCGGCATCGCGGCGGGCTCGGCATTGCGCGTACGACGCGCGCGCTGAGCAACATGACCATCAACAGCCAGAGCGACCGGTCGAAGTGTCCGCCGTGGGGGCTCGACGGCGGCGGCGATGCGACCGGCAATGCGATTGCGTTCCGGGTCGGCGGGCAATGGAAGACTGAATTTCCCAACGCCAAGGTGCTCAGCGCGCAGCTCAAGGCCGAGGACGCCTGGCGGATCAGCTCTGGCGGCGGTGGCGGCTACGGCACGCCGTTCGAACGGCCGCCTGAGGCGGTTGCCGAGGACGTCCGGCAGGGCTACGTGTCGCCGAAAGCCGCCGCCGAACTTTACGGCGTCGTGGTCGATGCCAAGACGTTTGCGGTTGACAAGGGCGCGACCGATAAGCTGCGCGCTGCGCGATAGAGCGTTCGCCGGTGGTGCGCTAATTCGTCCGGATATTGAGTTCGTTCACCAGCCGCTGGTACTTTTCGAAATCCGCGCGAGCGCCACGGGCGAGGCTATCCGGGTCGCTGCCGACCGGCTCGGTGGCGCTTTGCAGGAATTTCTCGCGCGTCTTGGCATCGGTCGTCGCGGCTTTCATCGCCGCATTCATCCGGGCGATAACGGCCGGCGGCGTGCCGAGCGGCACGAAGGCGGCGTACCAGGATTCCAGCACCAGTCCCGGAAAGCCCGACTCCTGGAGCGTCAGTGTATCCGGCAAGCTGCGAGAGCGTGCTTCGCCGGTCTGCGCCAACAGCCGGACCGTGCCGGCCTTGTGGTGCGGGATCAAGGCGGTCGGCCCCAGGAAGGCGACCTTCACATGCCCAGCGACCAGATCGTTGATCGCCTGGCCGGCGCCCCGATAGGGGACGTGGTCGAGCTTGATGCCGGCCTGCTTGGCGAACCATTCCAGCAGAACGTGCTGGTTGGAGCCGACGCCTGACGTCGCGCAGCCGGTGCCGGGCTTCTGTTTCACAAATGCCACGAGATCGGCAACCGAATTGATCGCGCCAATCGACGGATGCACGGCGAGTGCCTGAGGCTGCCGGCCGAGCAGAGAGACCGGCCGCAGCTCTTTCAGATAGTCGACGTTCAGCCGCTGCACGTGTGGGGCAGCAGCGATGTTGTCATTGGTGATAAGGACCGAATAGCCGTCGGGCGGGCTTTTGATTGCCATATCGATGCCGATCGTGCCGCCCGCGCCGGTTCGATTCTCGATGAAAACCTGCTGGCCCAATTCGCGCGACATGTGCTCGCCGACCACCCGCGCCACGAAATCGAGCCCGCCGCCGGCTGCCAGCGGCACGATGAAACGCACCGGCCGGTTCGGCCATGGGGCTTCGGTCGACGGCGCGCCTTGCGCGCGGGCCGCGTTGCTTCCTGCCAGGCCATAAGCCCCGGACGCCAGCACCGCAGCGGTGGTTTCGAGCAGCTTGCGCCGCGTGATCGGTTTCATGTCAGGTCCGCCGTTTGATCTTCGCTGTGTAGTTCATCCCGCCGGCGCCGCAGCACGGACAGTTCAGCGCGACCAGGATCGCCTGCTTGGCCTGCTCGTCCATCTCGGCCTGATCGAGCGCTTGCTGCACCTGCTGTTGGAACAGCTCATGCAGCGGCGATCCGCCGGCGGCGATTTGTCCCTGCGGTCCGGAGCTCGGCAGCGTAAAGTCGAACGGCTCCGGCGCGGGAGCCGTCTTGTTCTTTGCAGGTCGCTTGCGCTTTGCCATTTTGGCATTGTCTCATAGGCTCCTGCCGCGCGTCCATTCCGGCCGCCGATTTCGAGCTGAAACCCATTCGAGCTAGAACATGAGCAAGACCGGTTCCACCCTGGTGTCCGCGGGCGACCGTCCGCCGAGCGATTACGACCGCGCCCCGACGTTTGCAAAAATGGCCCGCAACATGGACGTCATGGTGCCGATGCGCGACGGCGTGAAGCTTTGCGTCGATGTCTACCGGCCCGAGGCGCCCGGCAAGTTTCCGGCGCTGCTGGCGTTCGCAATCTACAACAAGGATTTCCAGGGCCCCGACATGGCGGAAGCGGTGCCGCCGCAGCCGGCATGGTCGCCGCTGTGGACCGGGCCGATGGAGGCGGGCGACACCAAGTTCTTCGTCTCGCGCGGCTATGTGCATGTGATCGGCTCGCCGCGCGGCGTCGGCAAGTCGGAGGGCGGCGGTTCGCGTGAGTGGGATTGCTACGACCTGATCGAATGGATGGCGGCGCAGCCGTGGTGCGACGGCAACGTCGGCATGGTCGGTATCTCGGGCTTCGGCGCCGAACAGCTTGCGGTCGCAAAAAAGCAGCCGCCGCACCTGAAGGCGATCTTCCCGTTCGATTCGCGTGGCGCTTACGGCGAGTTCGGCGGCTTCCGCGACGAATATCCGGGCGGTGTCATCCACCTGTTCCGCTATCTCGTCGGCCACTTCTCGGCGATGCACCAGCACAAGGGCCCGCCCGCTGCATTGCCGCCGGAGCGCGAGAAGGCCTGGCAGGAGGCGATGAACAATCCGGACTACAAGATTTATCCGCACGTTTACAATCTGATCGCGCAAAAGGGCCAGCACATGCCGCCCTACTATCACGTGCTGGTCGAGCCGTTCGACAGCGAAGCGGCGGTGACGAAGAGCGAGGCCGAGTTCGATCAGATCAAAGTGCCGACCTACACCGGCTCGGGTTGGTACGGCTACACCTACAAGACGCATCTCAACGGCTGCCAGCACTGGTATCGCAACATCAAGGCGCCGAAGAAGCTGATGCTGGCTGGGCCGGCACATCTCGAACGGCCGTATCATTCGTTCCACGGCGAAGTGCTGCGCTGGAACGATCAATGGCTCAAAGGCATCGACACTGGGATCATGAACGATCCGCCGGTGCGGTTCTGGGTCATGGGTGCGAACGAATGGCGCAGCGCGAGCGACTGGCCGCTGCCGGAAACGCAATGGACCAAATTGTACCTCTCGAGCTGGGAGCGGCTGACGCCGGACGCAGTTGCGCCTTCGAGCGCGACCGAGGTGCAGCCGCCGGATGCCTTCGCGCAGATGCCGCCGACGCAGACCTCGACGATCCAGAGGCTGCGCTACATGACCGACCCGCTGCCGGAGGATGTGCTGGTGGCAGGGCCTATCGTGCTGACGCTTTATGCTTCGATCGACCAGGAGGACACCAACTGGATCGTCATCCTGAAGGACGTCGGCCCCGACGTGTCGGTGATGTCGGTGCGCGAAGGCGAGCGCGATGCGCCGAAGAACCTGCATGAGCGCGAGCTTACCCGCGGATGGCTGAAGGCGTCGCACCGCGCTCTCGATGAGAAGCGCTCGAAGCCGTGGTGGCCGTGGCATCCGCTGACGCGCGAGGTGTGGAAGAAGGTCGAGCCCGGCAAGGTCGAGGAGTATCAAATCCAGATTCTATCGACCGCGAATCTGTTCCGCCGCGGCCATCGCATCTGCCTCGACATCACCAGCCTGGATCTGCCGACCGGCGTCGCCGGCGCGACCAACGCGGAATATGTGCCGTATCACATTTGCTCAAGCAAAACGGTGCTACACAAGATTTATCACGACCGCGCGCGGCCATCACATTTGCTGCTGCCGGTGATTCCGAAGTGACCGTTCGACGGGACTAGCCCCGAGTTACCTCTCCCCGCGTGCGGGGAGAGGTCGGCGCGTAGCGCCGGGTGAGGGGGCTTATACGCGAGTCTGAGAGCTCGGAGATTCCCCCTCACCCCGACCCTCTCCCCGCAAGCGGGGAGAGGGAGCGCGCGGTGCTCGCAGCTCACTTCGCAGCTACAACTTCAGCAACCGTTTCGCGTTGTTATACGCAATATCCGCCCGCACCTTTTCGTCGAGCTTTTCGGTGTCGAGCCACTGGCCGGCGACCTCTGCCTTCTCGAACGGATAATCCGCGCTGAACATGATGCGCTCGTGGCCGAGCGCCGCGATCGCACAGTTGAGCGGCTCGGCCGAGCACATGCCGGACGTCGTGATCTCGATGTTCGATTTGATGTAGTGCGACACCGGGTGCTTCAGCCCCACGTTGTAGAAATCCGGGCCGGTGCGGCTGTCAAAGCGCCAGAGCAGGAACGGCAGGGTCTCGCCCATGTGGCCGAGGCCCAGGCGCGCCTTGGGGAAGCGGTCGAACACGCCGCCGAAGATGAGGCGCAGCGCGTGCGAGCCGGTCTCGAAGGTCCACTCCCAGGTGGCGCGGCGCAGGCCGGGATGGCCCTGCAGCACCGGCGCGACCGTCACCGGATCGGTTGGGTGGATGTAGATCAGTGTGTCCAGCGCCTCGGCGCGCTCCCAGAACGGCGTCAGCGACGGATGGTCGAGATATTGCCCATTGGTGTGGCCGTTGATCATGGCCCCGCAGAATTTCAGCTGCTTGACGCAGCGCTCTAGCTCGTCCGCTGCCGCCTTGGCATCCTGCATCGGCAGATGCGCGAAGCCCGAATAGCGGTCAGGCCGCTTCTGCACTTCCTTGGCCAGGAAATCGTTGCCGGCCTTGGCGTTGCGGATCGCGGCGGTGGCGTTCGTTTCAGCCTGCACGCCGGGTCCGGCGAGGCCCAGCACGGCGCGCTCGATGCCCGCCTTGTCCATCGAGGCGAGCCGCTGCTCGCCGAAATCGGTATTGAGCGCGAGCAGCCGCTCGCGCTTGGCTGCCGGCATCTCGGCGACCGTCGGGTTCCAATATTCGATGAAGTCCGGGCAGAGGAAATGCTCCTCGAGCGCGATCTTCTTGACCAAACTGCCCTCCCATAATCGCAATGCAATGCGGCGCGTTTTTCTGCTTCTCGCTGTACCGGATATTGGGCTAGCCTGTACCATCATGCAAGCAAACTTAGGTTGCTGCTAAGCAACCCGTCGAAGCCTTTTGTGTCCCATGAGCGCCACGTCCGAGAAAAATCAGATCCAGGTCATTGGCCGTGCCGCGCGCATCCTGCGCGCGCTGGAAGGCGAGGCGCAGGGGCTGAGCCTCGGCGAGCTTGCGCGCCGCACAGAGCTCGCGCGCTCGACCGTGCAGCGCATCGTCGCCTCGCTGGAAGCTGAGAATCTCCTGAGCGCAGCGTCGCCAAACGGCCGGATGCGGCTCGGCCCGGCGATCTTGAAGCTCGCCTCGTCGGTGCGCGGCGACTTCGTGACGCGGGCGCGGCCGTTCATCACCAAATTGTCGAACGAGCTCAGCGAAACCGTCGATCTCGCCGCCGTGCGCAAAGACCATCTGACATTCGTCGATCAGGTGATCGGCTCGCACCGCCTGCGCACGGTCTCGGCGGTTGGCGAGAGCTTCCCGTTGCACTGCACCGCGAACGGCAAGGCCTATCTCAGCCAGCTGGACGACGCTGTAATCGAGCGGCTGATCGGCCACAGCTATGAGGCGCGCACGCCCAACACGCTGACCCGGATCAGCGAGCTGTTGCCGGAGCTTCGCGCCGCGCGGCGCACCGGCGTCGCCTATGACAGCGAGGAGCATACGCTCGGCATCAGCGCGGTCGGCGTGGCGCTGCACGATCCGCTCGGCAACGCGATTGCAATCTCGGTGCCGGTGCCGAGCCTGCGCTTCAAGCAGATGCACAAGCTGATCGCCGAGCGATTGCTTGCCACCAAGCGCGCCATGCAGGCCGATTGGAGCGCAATCGCGGCTTAACGAATTGCGCCGGCGCGGAACGCGGCGGCGGACATAGAAACGATCGGAGGAGCAAGCCTTGACCAAGAAAATCCGCGGCGTGGCGTTCGAGGAGAACCTCAAGAACGATATGGGGCTCGAGTTCTACAACCTGTCGCATCGGTTCGGGTACCAGTCGCCGAACTGGCCGTACTTCGAAGACGTCAAGATCGAGCGCATCCACTACATGGCGAAGTCGGGCGTGCTGTCGCAGCGCATCACGACTTCGATGCACAACACCACCCACATCGACGCGCCCGCTCACGTTGTGCAGGGCACGCCCTTCATCGACGAGGTGCCGCTGCCGCATTTTTTCGGTTCCGGCATCGTGGTGTCGATCCCGAAAAAGAAGTGGGAGCCGATCACCGGCGACGACCTGGAGAAGGCCTGCGGCAAGATCGTGCGGCCGCGCGACGTGGTGATTGTGAACACCGGCTGGCACCACCAATACGAGGACAGCGAAGATTATTTCTGCCGTTCGCCGGGCTTCGTGTCGTCGGCCGGGCATTGGTTCGTGGATAAGAAGGTCAAGGTCGTCGGCCACGACACCCAGGCCAACGATCATCCGCTCGCCACCGCCATCGGCCCGCAGCGCAACGGGCCGCTGCATCCGCATCTCGCCGAGGAGTATCGCGAGTGGTCCGGCGGCCGCGACTGGAAGGACGATTTCCCGGAATGGGAGCCGGTGCACCGCATCCTGTTCACCAACGGCATCCTCGGTATCGAGAATGTCGGCGGCGATCTCGACAAGGTCACGGGCCGGCGCTGCACCTTCGCGTTCTTCCCATGGAACTGGGATCGCGGCGACGGCTGCATCATCCGCCTAGTCGCCATCATGGATCCCAAGGGCAAGTATCGCATCGAAAGCGGCAAGAGGTTCAAATGATTGCGAAGAAGCTCAGCGAGGCGAAGGAATACGTCGCCCCGAACCACCGCGCTTGCTCGACCCTGCGCCTGTTCGGCGCCGAGGCCGGGGGCTCGAAGGGCCTCATCGCCGGGGTTTCGCATTTCCTTCCTGGCGGCGGTGCCGGCCCCGACGCTTCGCCGCCCGAGAAGGTCTATTACGTGCTTGAAGGCGAGCTGACGGTCATCGTTGGCGGCAAGGAGACGGTCTTGAAGAAGAACGACTCCTGCTACATCGGGCCGAATGAGAGCCGCGAGATCGTCAACCGCAGCAATCAGGTCTGCACCATCTTCGTCGCGGTCGCAGCACCACCAGCGTGACGGCAGGGCTCAACAATCCGTTGCCTTCGTGGGCATGACAGCGAGCAAGTGGTGAAACAATGTCGGAAGATTTTCTGAAAGACCCGCTGTCTCTCTTCAGCGTCAAAGGCAAGACCGCGATCGTCACCGGTGCAACCGGCGCTTTCGGCGCTGTCGCGGCCCGGACGCTGGCTGCTGCCGGCGCCAATATGGTGATCTGCGCCAGCAACACAGAGGGGCTGAAGAAGATCGCGGCGGAGTGCGAAAAACTCGGCGGCAAGGTCGAGATTGTCGCCAAGCGTCCGAGCTCGGAAGAAAACTGCGCGACCATCGTCAACGCGGCCACCAATCGGTTCAGGAGCCTCGATATCCTGGTGGTGGCATCCGGCCAGAACAAGGTAGCGAAGATCGTCGATCAGAAGGCCGAGGATTTCCTCGACGTGATGGACGCCAACGTCACTCAATCCTGGCTGATGGCCCGCGCCTCGGCGCGGCAGATGCTGAAGCAAGGCAAAGACGGCAAGCCCGGCGGCAAGATCATCCTGATGTCGTCGGCGCGCGGGCTGCTCGGCCATCCGGCCGGCTACACCGCCTATTGCGCCTCGAAGTCGGCGATTGACGGGATCACCAAGGCGCTGGGCTGCGAACTCGGTGCGTCCGGCATCACGGTGAACGCGCTGGGCCCGACCGTCTTCCGCTCGCCGCTGACCGAATGGATGTTTGCCGACGACGAGCGCGGCAAGACCGTGCGGGCGGGCTTTCTCACCCGCGTACCGAAAGGCCGGCTCGGCGAGCCGGAGGATCTGGCGGGGCCGCTCCTGTTCCTCGCATCCCGGGCGTCGGACTTCTACACCGGCCACATCCTCTACGCCGACGGCGGCTATACGGCGGGGTAATGACTTGTCCCGGGCGCAATGCAGCGCGGAGCGATGCGTTGCAGACCCGGGACCGTTGCAAATTCGGAGCTTGAAACGGTCCCGGATCAGCGGTGCATCACTTCGTGCTGCACCGCGTCCGGGACTCGAGTTGAGAATGCGGCATGAATAAACCCAAAATCGCCGTCATCGGCGCGGGCCTGATGGGGCACGGCATCGCGCAGGTGTTTGCGCTGGCCGGCCATGACGTGACGATCACGGATGCGCACAAGCCCAACCTCGACACCGTCAAGCAGCGCATCGCCACCAACCTGCGCGATCTCGGCGACGACGAGAAAGCCGTCGAACGCGTGCAACTGGTTGCCGATCTCGCCGATTGCGTGCGCGACGCGGATTTCGTGGTCGAGGCTATCCTCGAAGACATGCCGCTGAAGCAAAAAATCTTCGGCGAGATCGAGCAGCACGTCCGGCCCACCACCATCCTTGCCAGCAACACCTCGGTGATGCCGATCACGCAGATCATGCAGGGCCTGCGCGACCGCTCGCGCGCGCTCGGCACCCATTGGTGGAATCCGCCCTTCCTGGTGCCGCTGGTCGAGGTGATCGGCACGCAATGGACCTCGCAGCAGGTTATCGACTTCACCATGAAGCTGCACGCCGATGCCGGTAAGACGCCCGCCCATGTGAAGAAGGACGTGCCGGGCTTCATCGGCAACCGGCTGCAACACGCGCTCTGGCGCGAGGCGGTTTCGCTGGTCGAGCGCGGCATCTGCGATGCCGAGACGGTGGATGCCGTCATCAAGGCGGCGTTCGGCCGGCGGCTGGCTGTGCTTGGGCCGCTGGAGAACGCCGATCTGGTCGGCACCGATTTGACTTTGGCAATCCACAAGACCGTGCTGGCCGACATTGAGAGCCGGCCTGGCCCGTCACCCTATTTGGAACGGCTGGTCGCGGAAGGTAAGCTCGGCTTCAAGAGCGGCGAGGGCTTCCGCAAGTGGAGCGGCGAGGAACAGGCGGCGCTGCGGGCCAAGGTGCTGCAACATCTGAAGAAGGCGCGAGACGCCTGAAGCCAGGGAGACGACCATGTCTAAAATCAATCGCCGTGCATTGATCCGATCCGGCGCCGCCGCGATCGCGGCGCCAGCGCTGTTCAACGCCAACTCGGCAAGCGCGCAGGCCAAGGTCATCAAGATTGGCCACGTCAGCCCGAAGACCGGTCCGCTGGCCGGCTTCGGTGAGGCCGACACGTTCATCCTCGAACAGGTGCGCGGCCTGCTGGCGAAGGGCCTGCAAAGTGGCGGCCGCACCTATCAGGTGCAGATTGTCTCCAAGGACAGCCAGTCGAGCGGCAGCCGTGCCGCCGAGGTGGCGTCCGAGCTGATCCTGTCCGACAAGGTCGATCTGCTGGTCACCTCGGGCACACCCGACACCACCAATCCGGTGTCCGACCAGGCCGAGGTCAACGAGGTGCCGTGCGTCGCCACCAATTGCCCGTGGCAGCCGTATTTCTTCGGCCGCAAGGGCGATCCGGCCAAAGGCTTCAACTGGACCTATCTGTTCTTCTGGGGCCTGGAGGACGTGATCGCGGCGTTCCTCGCGTTGTGGGACGGCGCGCCGACCAACAAGGTGGTGGGCGGCCTGTTTCCGAACGACGCCGACGGCAACGCCTGGGGCGACAAGGAGCGCGGACTGCCGCCGGCGCTGGCCGCCGCTGGCTACAAGCTGCTCGATCCCGGCCGCTATCAGGTGATGAACAACGACTTCTCGTCGCAGATCGCCGCGTTCAAGGCGGCCAACGCCGAGATCGTCACCGGCAATATGATCCCGCCGGACTTCGCCACGTTCTGGTCGCAGGCCGCGCAGCAGGGCTTCAAGCCGAAGATCGTCACCATCGGCAAGGCGCTGCTGTTCCCCTCGGTGATCAACTCGCTCGGCGCGCGCGGCAACGGGCTCACCTCGGAAATCTGGTGGACGCCGAACCATCCGTTCAAGTCGGGCCTCACCGGGCAAAGCTGCAAGCAACTCGCCGACGCTTATGTGACCGCCACCAAGCGGCCGTGGTCGCAGCCGATCGGCTTCCAGCACGCGCTCTTTGAAGTTGCGATCGACGTGCTCAAGCGCGCCAAGTCGATCGAGCCGAAGGCGATCCTGGATTCGATCGTCGCCACCAACTACCAGTCGATCGTCGGCCCGGTGCAGTGGACCGGAAAGCCGGTGAAGAACGTCACCAAGACGCCGCTGGTCGCCGGCCAGTGGCAGCGCAAGGGCGACAAGTTCGAGCTGGTGATCACGGCGAACCGGCCCGCCCCGAACATTCCGACCGGCGGGAAGCTGGAATTGTTGAGCTAGGTAAAGCCCTTGCTCACCTCTCCCCGCGTGCGGGGAGAGGTCGACGCGCGAAGCGCGTCGGGTGAGGGGGCTGCGCCGCAAGTCTGAGCCTGGGGCGACGCCCCCTCACCCCGACCCTCTCCCCGCAAGCGGGGAGAGGGAGAACCGCGCCGGGTCGATGACTATGCCGATCCTCTCCCTCCAAAAAATCTCCAAACGCTTCGGCGCCGTCGTCGTCGCGGATGGCATCGACCTGACGCTCGGCGAGGGCGAGGCCCTCGGCGTCATTGGCCCGAACGGCGCCGGCAAGACGACTTTATTTGGCATCATCACCGGCACGGTCGCGCCCGACTCCGGCCGCGTCTTGTTCGCCGGCGAGGACGTCACGCGCGCTGCGCCAGAGCGCCGCTGCCGGATGGGCATCGCGCGATCATTCCAGATTCCGCAGCCATTTGGCGGCATGACGGTGTTCGAGAACCTCGTGGTGGCGGCAGCTTTCGGCGGGGGCAAACGTGAGCGCGACGTCTATCCGCGCTGTGCCGAACTGCTCGACCAATGCGGGCTGGCCGACAAAGCCAACCGGCGCGCCGGCTCGCTCGCCTTGCTGGATCGCAAGCGGCTCGAGCTTGCGCGGGCGCTTGCGACCGAGCCACGCGTGCTGCTGCTCGACGAGGTCGCCGGCGGTCTGATCGAGCACGAAACTGCGGCGCTGGTCGCGCTGGTGAAAGACGTGCGCGCGCGGGGCGTGTCGATCATCTGGATCGAGCACATCGTGCATGCGCTGATCGCGGCGGTGGACCGGCTCGTCGTGCTGCACGGCGGCGCGCTGATCGCGGAGGGCCTGCCAGCCGAAGTGATCCGCCGCCCGCAGGTCGCGGAAATCTATATGGGGATCGAGGCCGATGCCTGAGCCTTTGCTGGAGGTGCGCGGCCTCGACGCCCACTACGGCGACTTCCGGGCGCTGTTTGGCGTGTCGCTCGATGCCGCTCACGGCCAGATCGTCGCCGTGATCGGCGCCAACGGCGCCGGCAAGAGCACGCTGCTGAAGTCCATCGCCGGGATGATGCGGGCACGCCGCGACTCCGTCCTGTTCGCTGGCGAGCCGATCGGCGATCTGGCGGCGCATGCCGTGGTGGCGCGCGGCATCGCGCTGGTGCCGGAGGGGCGGCGGTTGTTTCCTTCGCTGACCGTTGAGGAGAACTTGCTGATCGGCGGCCGGCTCGGCCGTCCGGGGCCGTGGGATCTCAAGCGCGTCTATGAGCTGTTTCCGATCCTTGCCGAGCGCCGCAACCAGCCGGCGCCGTCGCTGTCGGGCGGCCAGCAGCAGATGGTCGCCATCGGTCGCGCGCTGATGTCAAATCCGCGGCTTCTGCTGTGCGACGAGATCAGCCTCGGCCTTGCGCCGATCATCATCCGCGACATCTACGCCCGCATTCCCGCCATCGTGGCCGAAGGCCTATCGCTAGTCATCGTCGAGCAAGACATCGTGCAGGCGTTGAAGATCGCGAGCCATATTTATTGTTTGCAGGAAGGCCGCGTCGCGCTTTCGGGCGAGGCTGGCGCGCTCACGCGGGAAAAAATTTCCGCGGCTTATTTCGGGGTCTGACGTGCAGTGGTTGAACACCATCCTGCAAGGCATCCTGCTCGGCGGGCTGTACGCCATGTTTGCGGCGGGCCTGTCGCTAATCTTCGGCGTGATGCGGCTCGTCAACATCGCGCACGGCGACCTGATCGTGCTCGCGGCCTACATCGCGCTGGTGACTGTGCAGGCGCTCGGCGTCAATCCACTGGTCGCGCTGATTATCGTGGTGCCGGCGATGGCGGGCATCGGTTATGCGCTGCAGCGCGGCCTGCTCAACCGCACGCTGGGCGATGATCTGTTGCCGCCCCTGCTGGTGACGTTCGGGCTCTCGGTCATCATCCAGAACGGGCTGCTGGAATTGTTCACCGCCGACAGCGTCAAGCTCAACGCCGGAGCGATCGAGATCGCGAGCATCCAGCTCGGCGGGGGGCTCGCGGTCGGCACATTGCCGCTCTTGCAGTTCGGTCTCGCCGTTGCGGTGATCGGCGGACTGCAATGGCTGTTCTATCGGACTGCGCTCGGCCGGGCCTTCCGCGCCACCTCCGACGATCAATCGGTCGCGCAGCTCATGGGGCTCAACAATGCGCATATCTTCGGCCTCGCCATGGCGATCTCGCTGGCGGTCGTCGCCGTCGCGGGTGTGCTGCTGGCGGTGCGCGCCAATTTCGATCCGTCGATCGGTCCGGCGCGGCTGATCTTCGGCTTCGAGGCGGTGATCATCGGCGGGCTCGGCAGCCTGTGGGGCACGCTGGTCGGCGGCATCATCCTGGGCGTTGCGCAGGCCATCGGAGCACAACTCGATCCCGGCTGGAATCTGTTGGCGGGCCATCTCGCCTTTCTGCTGGTGCTGGCGCTCAAGCCCGAGGGTCTGTTTCCCAAGGTGCAAGGATGACCGTGCGCGTCGAGCACTCCAATCCATCGAGCCGCGTCGGCGTTGTCATCGTCGCCGTGGCGTTTGTGCTGCTCGCAGCCGCGCCATGGTGGGCCGAGCGCGCGAGCTTGCGGCTCTTGGCAGAAATCTATGCCTATGTTGCGCTTGCGAGCCTGTGGAATCTGCTCGCCGGATACGCTGGCCTCGTCTCGGTCGGCCAGCAGGCTTACGTCGGCCTCGGCGCTTACCTCTTGTTCGCACTCGCCATGCTGGCGGGCATCCATCCGCTTGTTGCCATTCCGATTGCGGGATTCACCGCGGCTGTCATCTCCATCCCGGTCGCGGCGCTGATGTTTCGCTTGCGCGGTCACTACTTCGCCATCGGCTCCTGGGTGATGGCGGAAGTCTTTCGACTGCTCGCGTCGCAGGTCAGTGCGCTCGATGGCGGCTCGGGCACCAGCCTGCCGGCCGCTGTGGTGCTTTCGATTGCAAGCAGCCGGCAGATGCGTGAGTTCGTCATCTATTGGATCGCGCTGGCGCAGGCCGTGGCGATCCTGGGCGCCATCGTGTGGCTGCTGCGCTCGCGCTACGGGCTTGCGCTGACCGCGATCCGCGACAACGAATTGGGCGCGCGCAGCAACGGCATCGACGTGGCGCGCATCAAATACGTGGTCTATGTGGCGGTCGCATTCGGCACCGCCATGGTGGGTGCGCTGATCTTCCTGCAAAAGATCAGGATTTCTCCCGACACTGCGTTCTCGGTGAACGACTGGACCGCCTTCGTGATTTTCATCACGGTGATCGGCGGCATCGGCCGCATCGAGGGGCCGATCGTCGGCACCGTCGTCTTCTTTCTACTGCGGCAGACGCTCGCCGACCTCGGCGCGATCTACCTCCTGATCCTCGGCGCGGTCGCGATCGTGGTCATGCTCAAGGCGCCGAAGGGCATTTGGGGTCTGATCGCCGACCGTTTCGGCTGGCAGGTGTTCCCGCTGGAGCGGCGATTGGTTATGGGTGACCGCTGAACCGTGCATTTGCGCTTGCGGGTTCAAGCGAATAGTTTGCGCCCAAACACAGGACCAGCCGCATGACCCAGATCCGCTCCATGAGCCAGCCGGTGCCGCGCCGTCCGGGCGAACTCGGCGTACACTCGCTCGATCATTTCAACTTCGTGGTGCCCGACGTTGCCCAGGCCGAGAAGTTCTACGGCCAGTTCGGCCTCAACACCAAGGAAGAGGACGGCAAGCTCGCGCTCTACACTCACGGCCATCCGCATCGCTGGGGCATGGTCTCCGAGGGCGCGCGCAAGAAGTTCAGCTACGTGTCGTTCGGCGCGTTCGAGGATGACATGGCGCGCTTCCGCGAGCGGCTGGAGGCGCTGCGCATCGACCGACTCGACCCGCCGAAGGGTTTCGAGTCGAACGGCCTCTGGTTCCGCGATCCGGATGGCATTCTGGTTGAAATCCGTGTCGCCGAGAAAAGCTCGCCCAACACCAAGGCAACCTTCGAGATGCGCGGCGGCGACGTCGCCAGTCAGAACGCGCCGAACCGCAGCAAGGCGCATCGCGTGGCGCCGCGCCGGCTGGCGCATGTGCTGCTCTTCGTCACCGATATTTCGCGCGCCATCGAGTTCTACGGCAAGGTGCTCGGTCTGCGGCTGTCGGATCGCTCCGGCGATCTGGTCGCCTTCATGCACGGCATCCACGGCAGCGACCATCACATGATCGCCTTCGTGAAGTCGGACGGGCCGGGTCTGCATCATCTGAGCTGGGACGTCGGCTCGATCAACGACATCGGCGTCGGCGCCTCGCACATGGCCGAGAAGGGCTTCGCCTATGGCTGGGGCCTCGGTCGTCACGTGCTCGGCTCAAACTACTTCCACTACGTCCGCGATCCGTGGGGTTCCTACGCCGAATATTCCTGCGACATCGACTACATTCCGGTCGATCACGACTGGAAGTCCGCCGACCAGCCTGCCGAGGATTCGTTCTACCTGTGGGGTCCCACCCCGCCCGAAGACTTCGCGCACAATTTCGAGATCGTGAAGTAGGAAATCAATGAACAACGTTATTCGCGACTGCGTTGCGCCGGACCGCAATCCGCGCAAGCCGGGCATCACGCTGCCGAAAGGCTCGATCGACACCCACGTGCACGTGTTTGTGCGCTCGAAATACAAGATGAATCCGGACCGCGGCTATAACCCGCCGGATTCGACGCTCGACGACCTCAAGCATCTGCACAAGACGCTTGGCGTCGATCGCGTCGTGTTCACCCAGCCATCGACCTACGGCACCGATAATTCGGCGATCCTCGACGGCATGAACGCGCTGAACGCCGAGACGCCCGGCCGCGCGCGCTGCGTCGTTGCCATCACGATGGATACCACCGACAAGGAGCTTGAGGCGCTGAACAAGGCCGGCGCGCGCGGTGTGCGGCTCAACACCGACAACAAGGGCGGCATGCCGATTGGTTTCGACCGCATCGGTGAGCTTGAGGCGCGCATCAAGCCGTTCGGCTGGCATTTCGAGTGGTTGTTCCCGGGCAAGGACATCCTCCAGCTCATGCCGGTGTTCGAGAAGATTAAGATTCCAATGTCGATCGGCCATTTCGCTTATCAGCCGGCGACCGCGGGCGTGAAGGCGCCGGGCTTTGCGGCGCTGCTTGAGTTGATGAAGCGCGGCAACACCTGGATGAAGATTTCCGGCGCGAACCGGGTCAGCGCGACCGATCTGCCGCCTTATGACGACGTGACGCCGATTGCGGATGCGTTGATCGAGGCGGCGCCGGAGCGGATCATGTGGGGCACCGACTGGCCGCACCCCAACAAGTACGTGGTCAATCCGAACGACGGCGATCTGGTCGACTGGTTCGGCAAATGGGTGCCCGATCAGGCCATGCGCCAAAAGATCATGGTCGACACGCCAGCGAAATTCTATCGCTTCTAAAGCAGCATGACATTACTCTGAATCGATTTTGGATTCCCAAATCAGTTGGTTTCTGATTCAAGATGCTGGCTGGGCCGGAGGCCAGTATCCGATGGGTCGAGCCTATTCCATTGATCTACGCGAACGGGTGGTGGCAGCGGTTGAG
>CAMDDZ010000015.1 GCA_945893145.1 Rhodoplanes serenus
AAGGTTAAGAGGAGGGGTGCAAGCCTTGAATCGAAGCCCCGGTAAACGGCGGCCGTAACTATAACGGTCCTAAGGTAGCGAAATTCCTTGTCGGGTAAGTTCCGACCTGCACGAATGGCGTAACGACTTCCCCGCTGTCTCCAGCATAGGCTCAGTGAAACTGAATTCCCCGTGAAGATGCGGGGTTCCTGCGGTCAGACGGAAAGACCCCGTGCACCTTTACTATAGCTTTGCATTGGTATTCGTGACTGCTTGTGTAGGATAGCTGGTAGACTTTGAAGCCCGGGCGCTAGTTCGGGTCGAGTCGAAATGTGAAATACCAGCCTAGTGGTTATGGATCTCTAACCGCGTCCCGTTATCCGGGGCCGGGACAATGCATGGTGGGTAGTTTGACTGGGGCGGTCGCCTCCCAAAGAGTAACGGAGGCGTTCGATGGTAGGCTCAGAGCGGTCGGAAATCGCTCGTTGAGTGCAATGGCATAAGCCTGCCTGACTGCGAGGCCAACAAGCCGAGCAGAGACGAAAGTCGGACATAGTGATCCGGTGGTCCCGCGTGGAAGGGCCATCGCTCAACGGATAAAAGGTACGCCGGGGATAACAGGCTGATGATGCCCAAGAGTCCATATCGACGGCATCGTTTGGCACCTCGATGTCGGCTCATCACATCCTGGGGGTGGAGCAGCTCCCAAGGGTATGGCTGTTCGCCATTTAAAGTGGTACGTGAGCTGGGTTCAGAACGTCGTGAGACAGTTCGGTCCCTATCTGCCGTGGGTGTCGGAGACTTGAGAGGATTTGTCTCTAGTACGAGAGGACCGAGATGAACGCACCTCTGGTGTAGCTGTTGTGGCGCCAGCCGCAGCGCAGCGTAGCTATGTGCGGACGGGATAATCGCTGAAGGCATCTAAGCGAGAAACCCACCTCGAAACGAGGTCTCCCTAAACAGAGCCGTGGTAGACCACCACGTTGATAGGCCGGATGTGTAAGCACCGTGAGGTGTTGAGCTTACCGGTCCTAATAGCTCGATCGACTTGATCGCTCTTATCTTCAATGCGCACATCTCTGCGCAGCGTGCGTGCCGCGATCAGCACGACACGCAAACCAGCTTGTTTCAACCATTTCACTGCGCGCGTGTCCGCGATTGCGGATGCGACGCGTGGTGAGTTGGTATTTCCGTTCTTTGCCGACCTGGTGGTATTAGCGGGGAGCCTGAACCCGATCCCATCCCGAACTCGGCCGTTAAACTCCCCTGCGCCGATGGTACTAAGTCTCAAGGCTTGGAAGAGTAGGTCGCTGCCAGGTCTGCTAAGAACGGAAAATTCCTCGACACGATGATCAGATATCAAACGGCCGCCCTTCGGGGCGGCCGTTTTGCGTTTGTGGCCTTTGGATTGCGCAGATTGGGTTTGCGCAGATTGGGATTGCCCAGCGTGCGCGGGCCACACGCTTCTTTCAGCGCGGATATTCGGCCAGGCGATTGAGCACGTCGGCCAGCGGATTGGGGACCCAGGCGCGGGTGACGTAGTCGTTGTGGCGCTCGCCATGGGTGCCGGGGATGAAGGTGATGCTGCCGGGCAGAATGCGGTCCTCGAGCGCCATGTTGTAGGGAATGCGCTTGTCGCTCAGGAATCTCTGAAGCTGGAGATTGCGGTTGCGCGTCGAGCCGAGATAGCCGCTGACGAAGAAGCGCCGCTTGCGGTCGCCGAGGATCCACTGTTCGAATTTGTCCATCTCGCCGTAGAGCGAGTCGAGCAGCACCACGCCGCGCAGGCGCGGCATATTGCGCGCGTGGTAGATCGACCAGGCGACCGGGGCGTAGCCGCCGCTGTATCCCACCGCGATGATGTCGAGTTTCTCGTAATCGTCGCGCAGCCCGATGCCGGCGACGCCGTCGCCGTGCAGGAACGACAGTTCCGACGACACGTCCTGCAGGAACCACTTGAACAGGTCCGGGTTCCAGAAGTTTCCGACGTTCGAATCCGAGGCGTTGACCGCGAACTGAGGCGCCACCAGCACCGCATTGGCGTGCGACAGCGAAATCTGGTCGGCCACGCGCTGCCGGTCGAGCACGTCGCGCGTCAGGTTGGCCCGGTGGCCGTGGTAGAAAATGACGATCGCGCCGGGCTTCTTGACGTTGAAGCCCTTGGGAATGTGCAGCAAAACCCGGGGATCGCTGTAGCGCGAGAGATCGCCGCGCAGCCGGCCTCTTGGCGCTGCGCCGGAGTCGAACGGGAACGGCGCGTTCTCGAACTCGACGAGCTTGGTTTTGGCCTCGGTCACCAGCGGTGGCGCCACCGGCCGTGGTGTTCTTTTGGGCGCCACTTCCGCCAGCGCCGGCGACACTGGCATCGGCGGCAGCGCCCAGCAGGCCGCTGCACCAGCGATTGCAGTCGCGACAATAGCCGCCGCCGTGGGCCAGCGTCGAGGCTGCAATCGCGTGTCCTTCACGTCAGGGATGCTCCGCGGCTCGTCCGGCCGGTTCCCGCAAATGCCCGCCCCGGGACGCGGGATGAGGCGCGACTAGACTCAAGCTGAACGGAAGGTGAATGCATAGGCGGATTATAGTAACCTTGGAGTTAAGACTCTTATGTCGCAGTAACACCCGCCATGCTATAAGCATTCCCGTCCGGGGTCCGTCGGACTTAGTACGTCCGGAATTATCCTAAAATATGGCGCGAGGCAGGGGTCAATGTCGCGTATGAATCGGGTTGCCGCGTTTGTTGCTGGTGCAGTCAGCATCGTAGCGGTTCACTGTTCCGCAGTCGCTCAAAGCAGCGTCACTCCCAACGATATGGCGCGGTTCATCGCCGGCTTGCCGCCGTCTGAGGGATCGCCGCTCATACCGCTAACGCGGAATCCGAACTGGCAGCGCTATGCGCAGTCGTTCAATTCGAACTGGGACGAACTGGAAAAGCGCCAGCTCTCCAAGGTTCGCGCTTGGTCCGAACAGCATCTGAAGAACCGGACGGACCCGCTGTACTATATGTTCAGCGGCCCCGACTTCCTCTACGCCAACGGGTTCTTCCCGCAGGCCAGCACCTACCTGATGAGCGGGCTGGAGATGGTGGGGCCGATTCCGAACGTCACCGAACGCACGATCGCGTCGCTGCCGCGGATTCTGTCCTCGATCGGGACCTCGATTAAGCTCAGCTTCTTCATCACCAGCCACATGAGCTCGCAGCTGCACGGCGGCGATCTCGCCGGCACGCTGCCGATCATCCTGGTGTATGCGGTGCGCTCAGGTAAAACGATCGAAGACATCACGCTCATCAGCCTCGACAAGGACGGCAACGTCCAGCAGCCGCCGACGAATGAAAAGGGCTCGACGTCGGGCGTCAAAATCACCGTGAAGGCGGGCAACGGTCCGCCGCAGACGATCTATTATTTCCGCACCGACGTTGCGAACGCTGGCGTGAAGGCTTCGGGCTTCCTGGCGTTCGCCGACAAGCTCGGCAAGGGCCACGCGCTGCACAAGAGCGCGTCCTATCTCATGCACGGCGGCAACTTCTCGACGGTGCGCGAGTTCGTACTGGCTCATGCGCAATCGGTCGTGCAGGACGACTCCGGCATTCCGCTCTCGGCGTTCAAGGCCGATCTGTGGGACTTCTATCCGTTCGGCGTCTATCGCGGCCCGATCGGGCTGTTCCCGGGGACCAACCAGCCGAAGCTGGCGGAGCTGTTCCGCAAGCTCAATGCGCCGAAGATGGATTTCCGGATCGGCTACGGCCAGGGCTCAAGCATCATGCTGGCGGTCCGCAAGGACATGGCGAAGTCGAGCCTGCTCGTGGAGCCGCCCGCCAAAGCTGAGTAAGCACAAGGCTGAATAAGCCGGCGAAGCGCCGCCGATCACACAAACGAAAGCCGCCGCGGATCCCGCGGCGGCTTTCGGCGTTTCAGCCGTCAGATCGCCGCGATGCAGTCGATCTCGAGATCGAACGGTCCTGGCCACGACGGCACATGCATGAAGATGCGCGCCGGCGACTCGCCCGGAAAGTAGCGCGCATAGACTTCGTTGAAGGCCTGGAAACGGCCGTCGCCCGGCACGCAATAGACGTTGCATTTGAGCACGCCGTCGAGCGACGTGCCTGCAGCCTCCAGGCACCGCTTCATCTGTTCGAGCACGCGCTCGGCCTGCTGCGCGAACGGCGCGGGTTTGATGTCGCCGGTTTCCGGATCGAACGGCGGCAGCCCCGAGACGTAGACCGTCCCGCCCGCGATGGCGACCGGATAGGCCTTCGAACCTTTTCGATAGCGTTCCAGATAGGTCGAAATCGGCTCGACGCGGAGCGATGTGCGCTTCATGGCGGCTCTCCTATTTGCTGAGAGCGAAACTTGGCCCAATCCGCGCCTGCTGTCGCGTATGAACGGTTCGGCGTGCGCCGAACTGTTGTTGCTTGCCGGTGCGGCGAGCGCGGCGGTAAAATAACTCATGGTCGCAGCAGCCAACGTGGTCGAAGTCGCAGCGCTGGTCGGTGACACTGCGCGTGCCACTATGCTGGCGGCGCTGATGGGCGGACAGTCGCTCACCGCGAGCGAGCTGGCGTTTCTCGCCCACATCTCACGCTCGACCGCGAGCGAGCACCTCGGCAGATTGGTCGAGGCGCGGCTCCTCGCCGTCACCAGGAAGCGCCGGTTTTCCTACTACCGCATCGCGTCTCCCTTGGTCGCCCGCATGCTCGAAAGTATCAAGGCGGTTGCCGCCATCGAGACGCCGGCGCGCCATCAGCCGCGCTCGGCGCAGGAGGATGCGCTGCGCTTTGCCCGCACCTGTTACGACCACATCGCCGGACGGCTTGGCGTTGCAATTGCGGATGCGCTCGTCGCGCGCGGCACCGTCACGCTCGATGACGACGGCGGCGCAGTCACCGACATGGGCACGCGCGAGCTTGTGGCGTTCGGGGCGAATCTGGCGCGGCCAGCCGGCAAGCGCATCTTTTGCCGCCCCTGTCTCGATTGGAGCGAGCGGCGCTACCACATCGCCGGCCACGTCGGCGCCGAGCTCTGCCGCTGCTGTCTCGATCGCGGCTGGATTCGGCGTAAGCGCGACACCCGTGCGCTGGAGCTGACGCCCGCCGGCCGTTCCGGGCTTGCGGCGGCGTTCGGCGTCGATCTCGATTTTTCCAATGCTGACAGCGTGTTACGGACCGCCTAGCGGCGGCTGGCAATAACCCCTCGTGGTTCGGATCGCGTGCCGGCGCCCGCCAGCGGCGGCTTTCTTTCACTGCCGGCTTGCCTGATAAAGTGACCGCGCAAACAGCGAGGGCATATGGCCACCAACCGGGTTTATCGCGTCGCCGTCATTCCGGGCGACGGTATCGGCAAGGAAGTCGTGCCGGAGGGCGTGCGTGCGCTCGAGGCGGTGTCGAAGAAATTCGGCTTTGAGATTCGGCAGGACTGGTTCGACTTCGCGTCCTGCGACTACTACGAGAAGCATCAGAAGATGATGCCGGACGACTGGAAGGAGCAGATCGGCAAGCACGACGCGATCTACTTCGGCGCAGTCGGCTGGCCCGCCAAGGTGCCGGACCATATCTCGCTGTGGGGCTCGCTGATTTTGTTCCGCCGCGAGTTCGACCAGTACGTCAACCTGCGCCCGGTGCGGCTAATGCCCGGCGTACCGTCACCGCTCGCGGGACGAAAGCCCGGCGACATCGACTTCTGGGTGGTGCGCGAGAACACCGAAGGCGAATATTCGGCGATCGGCGGCAAGATGTTCGCCGGCACCGAGCGTGAGGTCGTGGTGCAAGAGACGGTGATGAGCCGCATCGGTGTCGATCGCGTGCTGAAGTTCGCCTTCGAGCTCGCCCGCAAGACGCCGAAGAAGCATCTCACCTCAGCCACCAAATCGAACGGCATCGCCATCACCATGCCGTACTGGGACGAGCGCGTGGAGGCGATGGCGAAACACTATCCCGACGTCAAATGGGACAAGTACCACATCGATATCCTCACCGCGTTGTTCGTGCTTAAGCCCGACCGCTTCAACGTTGTGGTAGGATCGAATCTGTTCGGTGATATCCTGTCCGACCTCGGGCCGGCCTGCACTGGCACGATCGGCATCGCGCCGTCCGGCAACATCAATCCGGAGCGGAAATTCCCGTCGGTGTTCGAGCCGGTGCACGGTTCGGCGCCAGACATCGCGGGGCAGGGCATCGCCAATCCGATTGGGCAAATCTGGTCTGGCGCGATGATGCTGGAGCATCTTGGCGAGACCGATGCCGCAAAGGCGATTGTGACCGCGATTGAGAAGGTGCTGACCGATCCGAAACTGCGCACCCGCGATCTCGGCGGCGCCGCTAATACGGTCGCGGCCGGCAAGGCGATCGCAGAACTACTGGCTTAGGGGGCTGACATGAAAATGCTGATCCGTTCGGTCGCGCTCGGCGCCGTCGCATTCGCGGTGCTGTCGGCGGCCGCTATCGCACAGGATTATCCGAGCCGGCCGGTCACGCTGCTCGTGCCGCAGGCGCCGGGCGCATCGAGCGACCTCTTGGCGCGCACGCTACAGGCGCCGCTGCAGACCGCCTGGAGCCAGCCGATCGTCATCGATAACCGGCCTGGTGCTGGCAGCAACCTCGGTGCCGCCGCTGCGGCGCGCTCCGCGCCAGACGGTCTCACGCTCTTGATCGGCACCGACGCGTTGATGACCTCTAACGCGTACCTCTACAAAAATATGGGTTTCGATCCGGTCAAGGATCTCGCGCCAGTGACCGTGCTCGGCAACAATATCATCTGCCTGGCGGTGAATGCCGAACTGCCGGTGAAGACCGTGCCGGAGTTCATCGCCTATGCGAAGGCAAATCCCGGCAAGCTGAAATACGGCACGCCCGGCGCCGCGTCGCCGCATCATCTGTCCGGTGAGCTTCTTCACCAGAAGGCCGGCATCGATATCGTCCATGTGCCTTATCGCGGTGGCGGACCGGCCGGCAACGATCTGGCCGGCGGCCACATCAACGTGGCGTTCCTCAGTCTCTCGACTGCGGTGCCGCTGCTGGCAACTGGCAAGATCCGGATCGTCGCGCTGGTCGAGAAGAATCGCTACGCCGGGATGCCGGACGTGCCGACCATCGGTGAGACGGTGCCGGGCTTCGAGATGTCGTCTTGGCTCGGTCTGTTTGCTCCGGCGGGGACGCCCGCGCCGATCATCGCAAAGGTCAACGAGACGGTGCGCAAAATCCTGCTCGATCAGCCGATCAAGGAAAAACTCGCTGTCCTTGGCCTCTTGGTGGCGCCGAGTACGCCGGCCGAGCTGTCGAAGATCGTCAGCGACGGCCTTGCGGTGCGCGGCGCGCTGATCAAGGCTGCGAATATTCAGCCGGAGTGAGGCGAGGGGGTCTACCCCTTCAGCCACACCGCATCGCTGGAAAGCTCCGGCCAGCCGATCGGACGGCTGGCGCGTTCGGCGGCTTCGGCGGGCGCGAGCTTTTCGTCCCACCGCGCCGCGGTGATGCGCTTGCCGTTGCAGGCGGCTCCCGCATCGGAAATCAGGAAGCGGATCGGCGGGCCCATGATCTCGGGCCGCAGCATCTTGCTGCGGTCCCAGCCGGCGCCGTCGGCGATCAGAGCCGTGTCGGTCGGCCCGCCCGGCACCAGCACGTTGACGGTGATCGGGCTGCCTTGCATCTCGCTCGCCCACACCGCGGACATCGATTCCAGCGCCGCCTTCGCGGAGCCATAGGGCAGTACGCGCAGCATGGTCAGATAGCTCGTGGTGTTGTTGACGATCCGCCCGAAGCCGCGCTGCTTCATCATCGGCAGCACCGCGTGGGCCAGCGTCACCGGCGCGCGCATGAAGATCGCGAAGAAACGGTCCCAGATGTCCGGCGACAATTCCTCGATGCCGGGATGGCGCGCTTCGGCGTCGGGCCGGATCGCACTCATGCCGATGCCGGCGTTGTTGATCAGCGCGTCGATGCCGCCGAACGCGCTGCGCGCTGTCTCGACCGCCTTGAGGCAGCCGACTTCGGTGCCGAGATCGGCGGTGACGGTGACGAGCTGTGCGCCGGCGCCGGCCTTGAGTTGGTCGAGGCTTGCGGCATCGCGGTCGGCCGCCACGACCCGATGGCCGTCCGACAACAGCGCTTGCGTCATCACCCGGCCGATGCCGCCCGCGGCTCCGGTCAGCAGCACCACGCGGCTTAGTCCCGGACTTGGTTCCGAACTTGGCCCTGCCATGAAAACGCCCTCCCGATGCTGCGGCCAGCGTATTGGCTCGGTGCGCCGATTGTCGAGTATGCTCCGGCCCCGCAAGGAGACTGCGATGGCTGGCGTGAAGATCTACGGAATGGCGCGCACCCGCGCGTTCCGCGCGCTATGGGTGGCGATGGAGCTCGGCATCGAGTTTGAGCACATCCCGATCGAGATCGGCGAGGCGGGTGCGCAGACGCCGGAGTTCCTGGCGATCAATCCGAACGGCCGCCTGCCGGTGATCGTCGATGGCGACTTCGTGCTGTTTGAGTCGCTTGCCATCACGATGTACCTGGCCCGCAAACATGCCACCGGAACGCTCTATCCGGCGACCGTCGAAGGCGAAGCCAAGACCTGGCAGTGGTCGTTGTGGGCGCTCAACGAGGTCGATCGCGGCGTCAACATCTGGTCGCTGCACGCCGTCCGTCTGCCCAAGGCTGAGCAGGACATTGCCAAGCGCAACGAGGCGCTGAAGGTGATCGAGAAGCCGTTTCGCATTCTCGACGCGGCGGTGTCGAAGACGCCGTATCTGCTCGGCAACGATTTTACCGTCGCCGACCTCAATGTTGCAGCTGTCATCAGCCGTGCCGCGGACATGGTCTTGAATGCCAATCGGAATCTCAAAGCCTGGTTGATGCGCTGCCTCGACCGCCCGGCAGCGAAACGAGCGCTGGCACTGAAGAACAAGTCCGACGCCGACACCCCGGACGACGTGACGCGGCGGATCGCGCGCATCAATCGCCTGTAGTCCATGCCGCAAGCGCCGCCATTCAATCCGCAGCAGGCGCTGGGCGAAGCGCTGAACCTGCACCGGCAGGGCCGGCTCGACGAGGCGGAGAAACTCTACACGCGCGTTCTCAAGATGCGGCGCGATCATTTCGACGCGCTGCATCTGCTCGGCATGCTCAACCATCAGCGCGGCAAGCCGGCCGAAGCCTATCGGTTGATCATCGCGGCGCTGAAGGCCGATCCGCGTTCAGCTGACGCGCTGGCGAACCTTGCGCTGGTGCTGCATTCGCTCAAGCGCGATGCCGAAGCCATGCAAAGCCTCGACAGGGCGCTCGCCATCGCGCCGGACAATCTCAATGCGCACAACGCTCGCGGCATCTTGCTGAGCGATCTCAACCGGCCCGCAGAGGCATTGGCGGCGTTCGACCGGCTGCTGGCGGCGCAGCCGCAAAACCCATCGGCGCTTTACAACCGCGGCAACGCACTGCGCTCGCTCGGCCGTGAGGCCGACGCGATCGCAACCTACGACCGCGCGCTTGCGGCCATGCCGTCGCATGTGAAGGCCTGGCACAACCGCGGGCTTGCGTTGCAAGCGCTCAATCGCCATCGCGAGGCGGTGGCGAGCTACGGCAAGGCGGTTGGGCTGCAGCCGGATTATGCCGACGCCCATTTCAACGCCGGCGCCGCACTGCTGACGCTCGGCGATTATCGGGCCGGCCTGCCGGAATACGAATGGCGCTGGCAACGCGCCGGGATGTCGGTGCGCAAGGATCTGCGCAAGCCATTGTGGCTTGGCGAGGCCGCGCTCACCGGCAAGACGATCCTGCTGCATGCCGAGCAGGGTCTGGGCGACACCGTGATGTTCGCGCGCTACGCGCCGGTGCTGGCTCGGCAGGGCGCCAAGGTCGTGCTCGAAGTCCAACCGGAGCTGAAAGGCTTGCTGGCGGGATTGGCCGACACCGTCGTGGCGCGCGGCGCGCCGCTGCCGCCGCACGATCTGCATTGTCCGCTCGCGAGCCTGCCGCTTGCGTGCAAGACCGAGCTTTCAATCATCCCGGCCGAGATTCCATATCTCCGCGCCAGCGAGGAGCGCATCGCGCATTGGCGCACCCGGCTTGAAGTTTTACCGGCGCCGCGAGTCGCGCTGGTCTGGTCCGGCCGCGCCACCCACGCCAATGACCGCAATCGCTCGATCGGACTGAAGCGGCTCGAGCCGCTGCTCGCCGTGCCCGGCGTGAGCTTTGTCAGCCTGCAACGCGAGCTGAAACCCGATGACGCCGCGTTGCTCGCAGGCGACAAGCGCATCGCGCCGATGGGGGACGAGCTTCGCGATTTTGCCGATACTGCGGCCGTGCTGGCGCTCGCCGATCTTGTCGTCTGCGTCGATACCTCGGTCGCCCATGTGGCGGCCGCACTGGGTCGGCCGGCCTTCATCCTGCTGCCGTTCCAACCCGACTGGCGCTGGCTGCTCGATCGCGACACCAGTCCCTGGTATCCGAACGCCCGGTTGTTCCGGCAGCCGGCGCCGGGCGATTGGGACAGCGTGATCGCGCGCATGCGCGATGCGCTCGCTGCGGACTATTCCAGCAAGCCATAGCGTCTCAGGGTGGCGTCGTGCTCGCGCCGGTCCACATGGCTTCGAGCCGCTTGCGAAATGCCTTTGGACGCTCGGCGAACAGGCGCGCCGCAATGCGCCTGGCGGATTCCAGGTGCCGTCCCTGGCGCTGCGTGATGACGGACGACAGCGGCGAGCGCCAGCGTGCCAGCGGCTGATGCGGGCTGGCGAAGTTCGTCAGCACCGCGAGGTCCTGGCATTTGCCGAGACGATTGCGCAGCCGCTGGGCTTCCTTGACCCAGGTCCGGCCGAGCCGCGGCCACAGCGGCTCGACAATCTCCATCTGATAGCGGTGCACCACAACGTGTTTGCGCAGCGCATGCAGGTCCTCGGCGCTGGCCGCTCGCCAGTCGTCGGGTACGGCATGCCGCGCGCGGCGATAGGCGGCCGCGAGATGTTCGGCCACATCTTCGAACGTGACGGCGTCGAGTGGCCATTGCTCGATCCGGGCGTCGGCGCGGTCGAGCGCGGCCGCGATCCGCTTCCGCATCGGGGCGTTGAGGCTTGCGGTTTCGGCGGCCTCACGCAGCTCCTCGATGCGCTGGCGCATCGTCTCCCAAGAGCGCGAGGACAGCCGGTGCGATGCCGCGTGAAATTCGACGTCGCGGATGGCATCGAGCGCTGCCTGGGCGTCGCGGGCGCCGGCGAGGGCGCGCGCCAGGTCGCGCGCCTCGACCCGCCAGTGTTGGTCGCCCTCATCTAGAAAAGGCTCGATCAGCCGCAGAAACGCGCGCCAGGCCTTCATCGCGGCGCGGAAGTCGTGCACCGCGACGGCCTCAATCCGGTCCCGATCCTCGATGGCGGCGCGGGCGTCGGCCAAGATGGACCGCGCGACGGCGCGCAATGCGCCGCCGACCGTTTCCCGCGGTTGCAGGCCCGGCCTATCGTTCATGCGACAAGTCTATGACGCTGGCTCGTGACAGTTTGACGAAATTGGAACTTCTGCGCCCTTTCCAACGGGCATCATGCTTGTTACATAAGCCCCGCCGCAGGTCACCGCGGCCTTCCTTTCCGCGGGATGGAGCAGCCCGGTAGCTCGTCAGGCTCATAACCTGAAGGTCGTAGGTTCAAATCCTACTCCCGCAACCAAATAAAGCCCGCTGACTCAAGACCTTACGTCTTGGCTCAGCGGGTTTTTTCATGCGCTAAAATCGTCATTTCCCGCCAGCACATTGGGCTTTGTGCCGCTCGATTGGCTGCGTGGCGCGCAACTTGCCGGCGAACACAAATCGATGCGCTGGAGCACCTCCAAAGAGGCGACGCGCTATGATTGCGTAGCCCACGCCGGAGCGAACGTTGAACGACCCATCGAGCGATGACACTCCACTGTTGGCGCCGGTCCGATTTGGTGCCGGCTTTGACGACGTCGTTATCGTCCCGCTGGTTCTGCTCGCCGTGGCCGCGAAGAAGCTGCTTAAGGCCACGCTTTCAATTCTGATCCATATCTTAGATTACGCCTTCCCCATTTTTCTTCAATTGGTGAGATTCCCTCTCTTTACCGCCAGCATCGTTGGCGATGGCGTGGCGGCGCTGGTCAGGGGCGCGGTCGGATGCTTGCCGATTTCCGGCATGAAACGCGAAGCGTGGCGCGCATCCATCAGCCGGCGCTGGTCGTGGTTGAGGCAAAAGATCAGCTATCAGGCGTTCGAACACGCGGTGCATCACGCGTTTGAAGGCGGCATGGCGTGGGTCTTCAGAACATGCCGAACCCTCACGCCGCGTACCGCATTGTTGGTCATCGGCGGCGCGGTTCTTTGGCTTCCGGTGTCCTTTGGGACGGCGACCGCCATGCATGCCATCCTGATCGCGAAGGCAACCTCCTGGCCCGCCTGGATGCAGCTCCTGCACCCGCTGGCGACAATTATCGCCAAGAGCAAACTTCTGGTGTTGCCGGCGTATCCAGCGGCCTGGCCTCAGGCGAAGCAGCATCCATTCGTGCAGATGATTTTCCAATGCTTTCGATATTTTGCGCGTCTTCATGTCACGCAGAAATCGAGATATCGCTACCGGCAAACCGAACGCGCTGTTGTGACGACGACTGATGCCCTCGGGCGCGCCGCCTGCCTCGTTGGCCTTGGCTGGTTGTCCAGCACTTTGATTGCCGCGCTCAACACCGTGATGGCGTGGATCGGAAGAATCTCGCGGGCCGCGATGAGGCGCACAATCGAAGGCTTATCGAGGCTCCCGCTCTCCGGTCCGATCATCAGACGCTACGCGGTGCATTATGATCGGGCGGATGAACGGAGCGCCGAGAGGTTTAGCGAAAAAGCGACCGGGTTCTTCGAGCGGTGGTCGATCAAACTCTCGCCCGAATATTACGAAGCCAGAGAAAGAGACGAAGCAAAGGGACGAAGCGTCGAGCGCGGCCTCCGCGCCTAAGCCGGGGCCGGTCTCCGCTGGCGCGTGAGATGCATTTCCCAAGGGCGTGGGATTCTGCGTCCCACATGCGTGGGATCACACGGCCGGATCGCCCATGCGGCCCACCGTCACTTATCAACCACTGCGTGTCTTGTTCGCCAATTCACTAGGAAAATCAGCTCTCTAGAATGACCTGGGAGACGGTGTGGGACTACCAAATCGTCGCTGCGACACATGGCCAGATACATGGGCCAAGAAACTGGATACGTTCCAATCTGGTTTGGTCTACATAATAATCCGCCGCCGCAGCCCTCTCGTGAAGAAAGTGGGCAGGTGGCGGGTTCTTATCAGTGTCAGCCGCAAGCCCGGTTCAAACCGGCCGCCGGAACAAACGGCATCAGGAAAGCCAAGGAGAGACGATCCATGTCACATGCATTGAAAGCCGCCCTGCTGGGGGCCGCTGTATTGAGCGTGTCCCCCGTTTCGGCAGCGCTTGCCGCCTGGGAACCGACGCGCACCGTTGAAATCATCGTGCCGGCAGGACCTGGCGGCGGCGCCGACCAGATGGCCCGGGTGGTGCAGGGTATCGTCACCAAGCACAACTTGATGAAGCAGGCGATGGTGGTGATCAACAAGGCCGGCGCTGCCGGCGGCGAGGGCTTCCTCGACGTCAAGGGTTCGAATGCCAATCCGCACAAGCTCGTCATCACGCTGTCGAACCTGTTCACCACGCCGCTTGCCACCGGCATTCCGTTCAACTGGAAGGACCTCACCCCGGTCGCCATGATGGCGCTCGACGAGTTCGTGCTCTGGGTGAATGCCGATAAGCCCTACAAGTCGGTCAAAGACTACATCACCGCGATCAAGGCGAAGGGGCCGGGCGAATTCAAAATGGGCGGCACTGGCTCCAAGCAGGAGGACCAGATCATCACCGTCGCCATCGAGAAAGCGGCGAACGTGAAGCTCACCTACATTCCGTTCCGCGGTGGTGGTGAGGTGGCGGTGCAGCTCGTCGGCGGTCACGTCGATTCGACCGTCAACAATCCGATCGAGGCGGTGGCGCAGTGGCGCGCCGGCAAGGTTCGGCCGCTCTGCGTGTTCGACGGCAAGCCGCTCCCCTACACCGACAAGGTCACGGCCGACATGGCCTGGAGCGACATCCCGACCTGCAAATCGCAGGGCCTCGACATGGAATACGTGATGCTGCGCGGCTTCTTCATGCCGGCTGGCGTCACCAAGGACCAGGTCGCGTTCTATGTTGACCTTCTGCAGAAGGTGCGTGAGACGCCGGAATGGAAAGACCTGATGAAGACCGGCGCGTTCAACCAGACCTTCATGATCGGCGACGAATACGCCAAATGGGTCGCAGCTGAAGAAGCACGCCATCGCGACCTGATGACGGCCGCGGGTTTCCTGGCCGGAAAGTGACGCTTGCGCCGCTACCGCCGGCAGACTAAACGTCCGCCGGCGGTGGCGCTGTATTTGGGGATTGCATGAACGAAGTTTCGCAGCAGGCACGCCGCGGACCGTCCCAGCGTAACGTCGAAATCGGGGTGGCTCTGGTCACCGGCCTGTTGGGTGCCGTGACCATGATCGGCAGCTGGCAAGTCGGTATCGGTTGGGGCGTCGAGGGACCGCGCGCTGGCTTTTTTCCGTTTTATGTCGGGCTCATCATCGCCGGTTGCAGCCTCGTCAATGTCGTCAAGGCCGCAAGCGAAACGCCTGTCGGTGACCTGTTCGCGGACTATGGCCAGTTGGGCTCGGTCATGTCGGTGATGATCCCGACGGCGATCTATGTGGCGGTGATCCCTTACACCGGCATCTATGCGGCCTCGATCGTGCTGATCGCCGTGTTTATGAAATGGCTCGGCCGCTACGGCATTGCGCTGACGCTGGCGATTTCGATCGGCGTTCCTGTCTCCATTTTCTTGATGTTCGAGAAGTGGTTCCTGGTGTCGCTGCCGAAGGGGCCGATCGAGGATCTGTTGGGTCTGTAGAGTTCGAGCGCGGCGGGGCACCGCGTCAACGAAGAAGAAGAAGCAAGACAAGGCGCAAAAGCGCCTGAGGAAATGTCTGGGGACTAGTAGCGATGGAAGACGTAGTCAATCTGTTTCACGGCTTTGCTGTCGTGCTTCAGCCATTCAACCTTGCCGTGATGGTGCTCGGCATTGTGCTCGGCGTCATCATCGGTGTGCTGCCCGGCCTCGGCGGCGCCAATGGCATCGCGATCCTGCTCCCGCTCACGTTCAGCATGTCGCCGACCTCGGCCATCATCATGCTGTCCTGCATCTATTGGGGCGCGCTGTTCGGCGGCGCCATCACGTCGGTGCTGTTCAACATACCGGGCGAGCCGTGGTCGGTTGCCACCACATTCGATGGTCATCCGATGGCGCAACAGGGCAGGGCCGGCGAGGCTCTGACCGCAGCCTTTACGTCGTCGTTCGTCGGCGCGCTGTTCGCCGTGATCGTCATCACGCTGGTCGCGCCGCTGGTGGCGCTGTTCGCGCTTAAATTTGGACCTGCGGAAAAATTCTCGGTGTTTTTCCTGGCCTTCTGCTCCTTCATCGGTATGGGCAAGGAACCGCCATTCAAAACCCTCGTCTCCATGATGATCGGGTTTGCGCTCGCAGCCGTCGGCCTCGACAGCGTCACCGGCCAGCTCCGGCTGACCTTTGGCTTTACCGACTTCCTCAACGGCTTTGATTTCCTGATCGCGGTCATCGGGCTGTTCGGCATCGGCGAAATCCTGCTGACCATGGAGGAGGGCCTCGCGTTCAAGGGCAAGGCCGTCGCCATCAATCCCAGGGTCGTGTGGCAAACCTGGCTGGAGCTGCCGCGCTACTGGATGACCTCGCTGCGCTCTTGCCTGATTGGCTGCTGGATGGGCATCTCGCCCGCGGGCGCAACGCCGGCATCGTTCATGAGCTATGGCATCGCCAAGCGCATATCGAAGCGCGGATTTAATTTCGGCAAGGGCGAGATCGAAGGCGTGGTGGCGCCGGAAACGGCCGCCCACGCCGCCGGCACCGCGGCGCTACTGCCGATGCTCTCGCTCGGCGTGCCGGGCTCGCCGACTGCCGCGGTGCTGCTCGGCGGTTTGCTGATCTGGGGTCTGCAACCCGGTCCGCTGCTGTTCGTCGAGCAGAAGGATTTCGTCTGGGGCCTGATCGCCTCGATGTATATCGGCAACCTCGTCGGTCTCATCATCGTGCTGACCATGGTGCCGCTGTTTGCTGCGATTTTGCGGATTCCATTCAGCGTCATCGCGCCGGTCATCCTGGTGATCTGCGCCATCGGCGCCTACACGGTGCACAACTCCACCTTCGACGTGGTGATGATGCTGGTGTTCGGCATCGTCGGTTACGTCATGAAAAAATGCGATTACCCGCTGGCGCCGATGGTGCTGGCAATCGTGCTGGGTGACAAAGCCGAGGAGGCGTTCCGGCAGTCGCTGCTCGCCTCGCAGGGCCATCTTGCGGTGTTCTGGTCGAATGGCCTGGTGGGCAGCATCATGGCGCTTGGGCTGATCTCGCTGTTCTGGCCGTTGATCCAGGGTGCCTGGAGCCGCATGCGGGCCCGGCCAGCAAGCTGATCCTCCCGTAATCAAAGGGCTGCTAACCCAGCAGAAACGGGCCATTGCGCGCTTCCGCGGCCTGTGGAATAACGTATTACAGATATGACAACCCCTCGCATCATGCGCCGCGCGAGCGCCCGGGAGAACGCGCCCGAGGCCGAAACCACGCCGCGTCTCGCCATCGATCCGATCGACACCTCGTTCAGCTTCAAGAACAAAGCCTATGCGGCGCTGAAGAGCGTCATCGTGTCGATGGACGTCTATCGCAGCCGCAGCGAGATCCGCCTCGACGAGCGCCAGCTCGCGCAGGATTTCGGCATCAGCCGCACGCCGGTCCGCGAGGCCATGGCTCAGCTCGAGCGCGAGGGCTTCGTCCGCTCGGTGCCGCGCCGCGGCATCTATGTGGTGCGCAAGACCAAAAAGGAGGTGATCGAGATGATCACCGCCTGGGCAGCGCTCGAGGGCATGGCGGCGCGTCTGATCACCGAGAACGCCAGCGCCGAGCAGGTCCCCTCGCTGCGCCAGATGTTCGCCACCTTCGAGAACGGCGAAATCCGTGCGCACCTCGATGAGTATTCCGAGGCCAATATCGAATTCCACCAAACCATCATCCGCATGAGCGACAACAGCGTGCTGATTTCGCTCGCCGAGAATCTGTTCACCCACATGCGGATGATCAGGCGCAAGACCATCGTCGAGCAGGACCGCGTCGAAAAGTCGATCCGCGATCACATGAACATCATCGAGGCTCTTGAAGCGCGCGACGCCAAGCGCGCCGAGGAACTCGTGCGCAATCACGCGCTCGGCCTCGCGGCCCATGTGGCGCAATACGCCGATTATCTGGACTGAACGAAAAAGATTGAGGGAGAACGCCTATGGCTGAAGCCGCAGTGAAGGAAAAGCCCGCAGCCGATGCGCAGCAGGAGCTGACCGATGGCTTTCATCTCATCATCGACGCGCTGAAGCTCAACGGCCTCAACACCATCTACGGCGTGCCGGGCATTCCGATCACCGACTTCGGCCGCATGGCTCAGGCCGAGGGCATCCGCGTGCTGTCGTTTCGTCACGAGCAGAACGCCGGATATGCGGCATCGATCGCGGGTTACCTGACCAAAAAGCCGGGTGTCTGCCTTACGGTGTCGGCGCCGGGCTTTCTCAATGGCCTCACGGCGCTCGCCCACGCCACCACCAACTGCTTCCCGATGATCCTGATCTCGGGCTCGTCCGAGCGTGAGATCGTCGATCTGCAGCAGGGCGACTACGAAGAGATGGACCAGCTCGCTATCGCCAAGCCGCTCTGCAAGGCGGCGTTCCGCGTGCTGCATGCCGCCGACATCGGCATCGGTGTGGCGCGCGCCATCCGCGCGGCGGTTTCGGGGCGTCCGGGCGGCGTCTATCTCGATCTGCCGGCCAAGCTGTTCGGCCAGGTCATGAACGCCGACGCCGGCCGCAAGTCGCTGGTCAAGGTGATCGATCCGGCGCCGGCGCAGATTCCGGCGCCGGATGCCATCAAGCGCGCGCTCGATGTGCTGAAGGGCGCCAAGCGCCCGCTGATCATCCTCGGCAAGGGCGCGGCCTACGCGCAGGCCGATGACGCGGTGCGCAGCTTCGTCGAGAAGAGCGGCGTGCCGTTCCTGCCGATGAGCATGGCGAAGGGGCTGCTGCCCGACACGCATCCGCAGTGCGCGGGCGCGGCGCGCTCGACCGTGCTGCAGCAATCCGACGTTGTGATGATGATCGGTGCGCGCCTCAATTGGCTGCTCTCGCACGGCAAGGGCAAGACCTGGGGCGAAGCGCCGAAGAAGTTCATCCAGGTCGACATCGAGCCGAAGGAAATGGACTCCAACGTCGAGATCGCGGCACCGGTGGTCGGCGACATCGGGTCCTGCCTCACCGCGCTGCTCAACGGCATGGGCGGCAACTGGCCTGCGCCGCCCGCGGACTGGGTCAACACCGTCGTGTCGAAGCGCGACGAGAATGTCGCCAAGATGGCGCCACGACTGATGAACAACAATTCTCCGATGGACTATCACGGCGCGCTTGGTGTGCTGCGCACCATCGTCAAGGAGCGGCCTGACGCCATCCTGGTCAACGAAGGCGCCAATACGCTCGACCTCGCGCGTGGCATCATCGACGTCTATCAGCCGCGCAAGCGCATCGACGTCGGCACCTGGGGCGTCATGGGAATCGGCATGGGCTACGCCATCGGCGCGGCCGTCGAGACCGGCAAACCGGTACTCGCGGTCGAGGGCGACTCGGCGTTCGGCTTCTCTGGCATGGAGGTCGAGACGATCTGCCGCTACAACCTGCCGGTCTGCATCGTCATCTTCAACAACGACGGCATCTACCGCGGCACCGACGTCAACAACGTGGGTGCCGATCCGGCGCCCACCGTGTTCGTCAAGGGCTCGCGCTACGACAAGATGATCGAGGCGTTCGGTGGCGTCGGCGTCAATGCGACCTCGCCCGATGAGCTGAAGCGCGCCGTGAACGCGGCGATGGATTCCGGCAAGCCGACGCTGATCAATGCCGTGATCGACCCGAAAGCCGGCAGCGAGAGCGGCCGCATCGGCAATCTCAACCCGCAAAGCGCGCTGACCAAAAAGAAATAGAGCAACAACTTGCTGTCGTCCCCGCGAAAGCGGGGACCCAGTAAACACCGAACCGTCATTAAGTACTGGATGCCCGCCTGCGCGGGCATGACAGCCGGAACGAGAGGAAACCACGATGGCAAAGAAGAAAGTGAAAAAGGCGAAAGCCAAAACCAAGGCGGCCGCGAAGAAGGTCGTGAAGTTGAAGGCGAAGAAGCCGGCAGCCAAGAAGGCTGTGGCAAACGGTCTGCCGCGTCCAAGCGGCAAGCCGTTCGGTCAGGCCGGCAAGGCGCTCGATGGCGTGAAAATTCTCGACTTCACCCACGTGCAGTCGGGTCCGACCTGCACGCAGCTGCTGGCCTGGCTTGGCGCCGACTGCATCAAGGTCGAGCGGCCGGGCGTCGGCGACATCACGCGCACGCAATTGCGCGACGTCAAAGGCGCGGACTCGCTCTATTTCACGATGCTCAACCACAACAAGCGGTCGATCACGATCGACAGCAAGCATGCCACCGGCAAGCAAATCCTCGACCGGCTGATCAAGCACTGCGACGTGCTGGTCGAGAACTTCGCGCCCGGCGCGCTGGATCGCATGGGGCTGACCTGGGAGTACATCCACAAACTCAATCCGCGCATGATCGTGGCGTCGGTCAAAGGCTTCGGCCCCGGCCCCTACGAGGAGTGCAAGGTTTACGAGAACGTCGCGCAATGCACCGGCGGCTCGGCGTCCACCACGGGCTTTCGCGATGGTCCGCCGCTCGTCACCGGCGCGCAGATCGGCGATAGCGGCACCGGATTGCACCTCGCGCTCGGTATCGTGTCGGCGCTCTATCAGCGCAACCGCACCGGCCGCGGCCAGCGGGTGCTGTGCGCGATGCAGGACGGCGTGCTCAATCTCGCGCGCGTCAAGCTGCGTGACCAGCAGCGGCTCAAGCATGGTCCGCTGACCGAATTCAGCCAGTACGGTGAGGGCATTCCGTTCGGCGAAGCGACGCCGCGCGCCGGCAACGACAGCGGTGGCGGCCAGCCCGGCTGGATTCTGAAGTGCAAGGGCTGGGAAACCGATCCGAACGCCTACATCTATTTCATCACGCAGGCGCCGGTGTGGGAGGCGATCTGCGATCTGATCGGCAAGCCGGAATGGAAGACCGATCCGGATTACGCCAAGCCGCCGGCGCGGCTGCCGCGGCTCAAGGCGATCTTCGCCACCATCGAAGAGTGGACCATGACCAAGACCAAGTTCGAGGTCATGGACCTGTGCAATGCTAAGGACATTCCGGTCGGTCCGATCCTGTCGATGAAGGAAATCGCGGAGGAGCCGTCGCTGCGCAAGACCGGCACGGTGGTCGAGGTCGATCACCCAACGCGCGGCGCGTATCTGACTGTCGGCAATCCGATTAAGCTGTCGGACTCCATCACCGAGGTGAAGCGCTCGCCGCTGTTGGGCGAGCACACTGAGGAGATTTTGACCAAGGTGCTCGGCTATTCGGCAAAGGAGCTTGCCGAGATCAAGACGTCGGGCGCGATCACGCCGCCAGAAAAGCCCGCGAAAGCGGAAGCGGCATAGTTTTCTTTCTTACCTCCCCCGCTTGCGGCGGAGGTCGGCGGGCGAAGCTCGCCGGGAGGGGGCAAGTCGCACTCATCGTGTGCGGTTTGCCCCCTCCCTAACCCTCCCCCGCAAGCGGGGGAGGGGACAATCCGAGTTCTGGGAGGAGACGACAATGCGTATCGTGGTCCACGGCCAGCAGGCCTTCGGCAAGGCGGTGCTGGAGGCGCTGCTCAAGCGCGGCGAGAACGTCGTTGCCGTCTATGTGGCTCCTGAGAAGCCCGGGCAGAAGGCCGACCCGCTGAAGGAAGCCGCCGTCGCCGCGAAGCTGCCGATCTATCAGCCGGCCTCCTACAAGGATCCGGCGGTTTGGGAGGAGTTCAAGGCGCTCAAGCCTGATCTCCAGGTTATGGCCTTCGTCACGCTGTTCGTGCCGGAAGAATTCCTCAACATGCCGACCTACGGCTCGATCCAGTACCATCCGTCGCTGCTGCCAGCCTATCGCGGCGCCAGCGCGATCAACTGGCCGATCATCAAGGGCGAGAGCGAAACCGGCCTGTCGATCTTCTGGCCGGACAACGGGCTCGATACCGGCGACGTCCTGGTTCAGAAGAAAACGCCGATCTCGAATACCGACACGCTCGGCACGGTTTATTTCGATCGCCTGTTCCCGATGGGCGTCGAGGCCATGCTGGAAGGCGTCGACCTCGTAAAGGCCGGCAAAGCGCCCCGCATCAAGCAGGATGAATCGAAAGCCACCTACGAAGGCCGCTGCGGCCCCGACAACGCCAAGATCGACTGGGGCAAGCCCTGGGAGCAGATCGACCGCCTCATTCGCGGTTGCAATCCGGCGCCGGGCGCTTGGACCACGCTCGACGGCAAGCAACTCAAGATTTTCGACGCCAAGCCGCTGCCCGCGAAAGACCCGAAGGGCATCGCCGGCAAGGTCGGAGAAATCGCCGCGGTGGAAGCGGACGGCTTCACCGTGGTCTGCGCCGATGGGCGCTTCAAGGTTACGCGTGTGCAGCCCGCCGAAGGCAAGAAGATCGAAGCCGGCGAATGGGCGAAGAGCGCCAATCTCGCAGTGAAAGCCCGATTCTCATGACACTCGGCTGTCGTCCCCGCGAAGGCGGGGACCCAGTAGCCACTGCACCATCCGTGTTTACTGGATGTCCGCTCCCCGCCTTCGCGGGGACACGCTTCGCGGGCATGACAGCCCAAATTCTGCTTCAACATTAACTGGACCAATCCTCATGCCCGCCTCGCAGCACCAAACTCCCAAGTCCGATATCGAAATCTCCCAGTCCGCCACCAAGCGGCGCATCCTCGACCTCGCCAAGGAAAAGCTCGGCATCGCGCCCGAGAACCTCGATCCCTATGGCCACTACAAGGCCAAGGTCTCGATGGACTTCGTCAAATCGCTCAAGGACAAAAAGAACGGCAAGCTGATCCTGGTCACCGCGATCTCGCCGACGCCGGCGGGCGAGGGCAAGACCACCACCACGGTCGGCCTCACCGACGCGCTCAACCACATCGGCAAGAAGGCGATGCTGTGCCTGCGTGAGCCGTCGCTCGGCCCGTCGTTCGGCGTCAAGGGTGGCGCCGCCGGCGGCGGCTACGCCCAGGTGATCCCGATGGAGGACATCAACCTCCACTTCACCGGCGACTTCCACGCCATCACGTCGGCGCACAATCTGCTGTCGGCGCTGATCGACAACCACATTTACTGGGGCAATGGGCTCGGCCTCGACAGCCGCCGCATTGCCTGGCGCCGCGTCATGGACATGAACGACCGCGCGCTCCGCGAGATCGTCTGCTCGCTCGGCGGCGTCGCCAACGGCTATCCGCGCGAAGCGGGCTTCGACATCACGGTGGCCTCGGAGGTGATGGCGATCTTCTGCCTCGCCACCGATCTGGAAGACCTCAAGAAGCGGCTCGGCAACATTATCGTCGGCTACACCCGTGAGCGTAAGCCGGTGCGCGCCAGCGAGCTCAAGGCCCACGGCGCGATGGCGGCGCTGCTGAAGGACGCAATTGCGCCAAACCTGGTGCAGACGCTGGAAGGCACGCCAGCCTTCATTCATGGCGGCCCGTTCGCCAATATCGCTCACGGCTGCAACTCGGTGTCGGCGACGGCGACCGCGCTCAAGCTCGCTGATTACGTGGTGACTGAAGCTGGTTTCGGCGCCGATCTCGGCGCGGAAAAATTCCTCGACATCAAGTGCCGCAAGGCCGGGCTCAAGCCCGACTGCGTCGTGATCGTCGCCACCATCCGGGCGCTGAAGATGCACGGCGGCGTCAAGAAAGAGGACCTGAAGAAGGAAAACCTCAAGGCGCTCGAAGTAGGCATGTCCAACCTCCAGCGCCACGTCGAGAACATCAAGAAGTTCAATCTCCCGGCGGTGGTTTCGATCAACCGCTTCTCGGCCGACACCGACGCCGAGATCGCGCTGGTCAAGGAGAAGTGCAAGGCGCTCGGCGTCGAAGCCTTGATGGCGGATCACTGGGCAATGGGTGGAGCGGGCGCAGCCGACGTCGCCAAGGCGGTGGTCAAGACCATTGACGAAGGCAAGGCCAACCTGAAATTCCTCTATGACGACGACATGCCGCTGTTCGAAAAGATCCGCACCATCGCCAAGGAAATCTACCGCGCCGACGACGCCACCGCTGACAAGGCGGTGAAGGATCAGCTTAAGACTTGGGAGGAGATGGGCTTCGGCAAGCTGCCGGTGTGCATCGCCAAGACGCAGTATTCGTTCTCGACCAATCCGGACGCCAAGGGTGCCCCGACCGGCTTCTCGATCCCGGTCCGCGAAGTTCGTCTCTCCGCTGGCGCCGAGTTTATCGTGGCGATCTGCGGTGAGATCATGACCATGCCGGGCCTGCCGAAGGTGCCGTCCGCCGACTCGATCGACGTCGGCGCCGACGGCAAAATCGTCGGGCTGTTCTAACCATCAGGTCATTCCGGGGCGCGCCAAAGGCGCGAACCCGGAATCCAGACACGGATTCTAAATTTGCATCTGGATTCCGGGCTCGCTCGCTTCGCGAGCGCCCCGGAATGACGGCAGATTCACAAGAAGGAGACAACCCATGCTCAAGTTCTATTACAGCGGCGCGCCAAACCCGACCAAGGTCGCGCTGTTCCTCGAAGAAACCGGAATGCCTTACGAGGCCATTCCGGTCGACACCCGCAAGGGCGAGCAGCACAAGCCGGAGTTTCTGGCGATCAATCCGAACGCCAAGCTGCCCGCGATCGTCGACGGCGACGTCACCGTGTTCGATTCGAGCGCAATCCTGATCTATCTTGCCGAGAAGACTGGCAAGTTCCTGCCGGCCAAGACCGACAAGGCGCGCGGCGAGCTGCTGTCGTGGATGTTCTTCGTGTCGTCCGGCGTCGGTCCCTACGCGGGCCAGTCGGTGCACTTCCGCGTTTACGCGCCGGAGAAGCTGCCCTACGCCATCAACCGCTACGCCTTCGAATCGCAGCGCCACTTCGGCATCCTCGACGCACGGCTCGCCAAGCAGAAGTACATGCTGGGCGACACCTACACGATCGTCGATATGAACGTGTGGGGCTGGGCGCGGCTGATCCCGAACGTGCTGGGCGAGGGCGGCTGGGCCAAGTTCCCAAACCTCAAGCGCATGGTCGATGAGATCAGCGCGCGGCCGGCGGCGCAGAAGGCGATGACGCTGAAGGACCGCCACAAGTTCAAGGCCGAAATGGATCAGGAAGCGCTCAAGGCGATGTTCCCGCATCTGTCCGAGAAGGTGGCTTAAGCCGCGCGGACCGGTTTCGGCGTACAATCCAAAAGAAGCCCCGCCATGCGGGGCTTCTGCTTTTCGGCCCGGCCAGCGCTAAGACGGCACCACCGCAAGGAGACTGACGATGCCCCGCGCCCTTCGATCCGTCATGCTGGCTGCAATCGCAGCCCTGCTACCGGCACTCGCCCAGGCCCAAACCCAAACTTGGCCGACGCGTCCGGTCACCATGGTGGTGCCGTTCGCGGCTGGCGGTCCGATGGACACGGTCGGGCGCATCCCGCAATCGCGCTTGAGTGAGGCGCTGGCCCAACAGGTCGTGATTGAGAACGTCGGCGGCGCCGGCGGCATGACTGGCGCCGCCCGCGTCGCCAAGGCCGCGCCCGACGGCTATCAGTTCGTGCTTGGCAACGTCGGCACCCAGGCCGTCAGCCAGAGCATCGTCAAGCACCCGCTCTATGATGCGGTGACCGATTTCACGCCGGTCGCGCTGGTCGCCGACCTGTCGCTCGTGCTGGTCGCTCGCAAGGATCTGCCCGCCGCAAACCTGCAAGAGTTCATCGCCTACGTGAAGGCCAACCAGGACAGGGTGCAGTTCGCGTCGGCTGGGGCGGGCTCCGCGACGCATCTCGGCTGCGCGCTGCTCAACGCTATCATCGGGGTGAAGGTAACGCATGTGCCTTATCGTGGTGGCGCACCGGCGATGCAGGACCTCGTCGCGGGCCGTGTCGATTATCTCTGCGTCGATACGCCGGTCGCGATCCCGCAGATCGAGAGCGGCACCATCAAGGCTATTGCGATTTTGACGCGCGCCCGCTCGGCGAGCCTGCCGCAGCTCGCCTCGGCGCATGAGCAGGGGCTCATCAATTTCGAGGCGTCGAACTGGGCCGCGCTGTTCCTGCCCAAGGGCACGCCTGCGCCGATCGTAGACAAGCTTGCCGCCGCAAGCAGCGCCGCGCTCGACAGCCCCGATGTGCAGAAGCGCTTCAAGGACAACGGCATCGATGTTGCCGCGCCCGACCGGCGCAGCCCTGCCTATCTGTCGAAGTTCCTGGCCGACGAGATAACCAAGTGGGCCGGCGCCTTGAAGGCCGCCGGCATCAGCCCCGAATAGTTACTTCCAGCCGGCTCCGATCGATTCCACCCCCGCGCGGGCAATGCGCTCGTCGGTCTGCCAGTCGCCCCCGCTGACCCCGATGCCGCCGATACACTCGCCGCCAACTAGCACCGGCGCGCCGCCTTCCATCGCGGTCCAGCGCTCCGGCCCGGCCGCAAGCGCAAGACCGATCGCGTGCTGCGCGTCGAGCGGCTGACCGACCGCACCCTGAGCCGACGTCACGCGCTTGTTGGAGGAGGCGCAGACCGCCTTGGTGGTGGCCGAATGCACGGTGTGGAAGCGCCCGCCGTCCATCCGCTCGACCAGAATAACGTGGCCGCCGGCATCGACGATGGCGCAGGAAATCGTGATGCCGGCCTCGCGCGCCTTGGCGATGGCGGTCGTCATCATCTGCCGCGCGCCCGCGTTGGTCAGGCGCTTGCTGTCGGCGATATGGGCAGGATCGTTGCTCATGCGGGCACGAGCTGGGCTTTGAGCCAATCCACGATGGTGACGGTGATGTGCTCGGCCGGCTGACCCGGCGTGCGGCCCATGTGATGGCCGTCGGTGTAGATCCGCGCCGACTTCGGGCTGCCGTGCTCCATCAGGAGATAGATGTCCTGCACCGGCGCTTGGTCGTCGAGCTTGCCGTTGACGCCGAGCAGCGGCGCCGATGGTTTGTCGAGCAGTCCCATGGTCTTGAGCGAAAGTTTTGGCGCGGCCTCCAGAAATTCTTCAAGCGTCTTCGTTCCCATTGCCCGACCGCGCGCGTCGAGCAGGCTTTGAGCGCCGAACAAATAGGTGCCGCCGCCGGTGGTGAAGGCCGGCACCAGCCATTCCTTCTGGAAGCCGTAGTGCACGTTGCCGCCGTGGAACACCGCGCCCTTGATGCGGTTCGCCGCTGTGTGCGCCAGCCGTGCCGCCCAGTACCCGCCGAAGCTGCCGCCCCACACCGCGACGCGGCGGCCGTCGAGGTCGGCGCGCGCCGGCAGATAATCGAGCCAGGCGAAATACGTGCGCTCGGCCGCCGGATCGCCGTAAAGCACCGGGTTCTCGCCTGAGCCCGGCATGTCGATCGTGAGCGATGCCACGCCGGTTTGCATCACGGTCCTGGCGATGCGAAGCCGGTCTTCCTTCCAGCCATCGACGCCGCCCCAATGCAGCACCACCGGCGGTGTGGCGACGCCCGGCGGCTTCTGCAAATAGCCGATGAGCTTTTTGGCTTCGAACGGCAGCTCGATGATTTCGAGTGGCGGATCGAAGTGCTTCGCGGCCTTGCGGAACATGCGCAGCGAATGCTGGTAGGCCTTAAGTTTCCCGGGCGAATTCGGCGTTGGATAGCGGCCGACACGGCAGGCGTCGAACGCGTGCATGTAGGTCTCGGCAAGCTCCGGACCGGGCGCACCGGCCTTGGCGCGTTCGTCGGCCTTGGCCTCATAGCCGAGGCCGATCTTGCTCCACTCCTCGGCCCAATGGTCCTTGTCGAGATCTCTAAGCGCATCCATGACGCGCTCCGCGTCCTCGCGGCGGATGTCCTCGAACGGATTGAGCCGGCCGGCGCGGCGCATAAACTCGGCCTTGACCTCGTCCAGCGTGCGCTCGCGCGAGCCCGTCGGCCGCGGTGTCTCGACGTTCATGGCGCGCTCCCTCTACTTTTTCATCAGCGCGGGCATCGGATTGGGCCCGTTGTTGGGGACGCCGATGCGGCCGGCGTGGATCACGGTCGAGACCATCACGTAGAAGCCCGCGACAGCGACCAGATCGATGGTCTGCTGCTCGCCAAGAATTTTCTTGGCGCGCTCGAAGGTCGCATCAGTCAGGTTACGCTCGCGCAGGAGCTCGATACAGACGTCATAGACGACTTCCTCGTCCGGCTTCATGCCGGCCGGCCGCTTGCCGTCGCGGATGTCGTTGGCGATCGACTCGCGCAAGCCTGCTTTGAGCGCGATCGGATGGTGCGCCCACCATTCGTATTGCGCGTCCCACAGCCGCGCTTCGATCAGGATCGCCATCTCGTTGAGGTGCTTGGGCAGCGAGGTCTCGAAGCGCAGGTAGTCGGTCATGCCGAGATAGCGTTCGAGCAGCTTCGGGCTGCGCAGCAGCATGGCGTAGGGACCGCCGAGGCCGGCGCTGGAAATCTTCAACACGCGCTCGGCCACCCGCTTTTGGGTGTCGTCGAGCTGCTCCATGCTGAGCTGCGAAAAACGCGGCGCGCCGTCCGTCATTGCCAGTCCCTTCCCTGCGGCTCGCCCTGGGCGGCCGTGATGGGGGAACGATAACAAAGGTGGGGAGGGCTCGTAAGGCTCAAGCGTCGAGCATGGGCACCAGCCGCCTGGCCTGCTCCACTAGCGCGGCCGTCACCGGCATCATCGGCTCGCGCGACGGCACCACGAGGCCGATGGTTTGCACCGCTTCCGGATCGGTGATCGGAATGGCGCGCAGCGTGTCGGTGAGGCCGAGCGTCTCGGCGAGCTTCGCTGGCATCACGCTCGCCCAGCGGCCGGTACGCACATGGGAGAACAGCAGGATCATCGAATCCGATTCCAGCGTCGGGCGCGATTCGCTGCCCGCGCCTCGCAGCAGCCGATCGATGATGCGGCGGTTCTGCATGTCGGGGGTGAGCAGGCAGAGCGGCACCTGCGCGACCTCGGCCCATGTCACGGTGTCGCGATTGCCGAGCGGCGCATCGGCCGAAGTGAGCAGGCGGTAGCGCTCGTGATAGAGCGGGATCGCATTGACGCGGCCGAGCGGCTCGTTGCCGAGATAGGTGATGCCGGCGTCGATCTCGAGATTTTCCAGGAGATCGAGAATCTCAATCGAGGTGCGCGAATAGATGGTGAAGCGCACGTTCGGATGCCGTTCGCGATAGGGCGTGGTGAGCTCCGCCACCATCGCGAGCGCTGTGGGGATCGCGGCGATGCGAAGCTGACCCGACAGACCGCGGCGTAGCGCGTTGACCTCCTCACGCATGGCGCGGGTGTCGCCGACGATGCGGCGCGCCCAGTCGAGCACGCGCTCGCCCTCCGGGGTGAAGCTCTGGAATCGGGAGCCGCGGTTGACCAGGAGGACGCCCATCTGTTCTTCGAGCTGTTTGACGCCGGCAGATAGCGTCGGCTGCGTTACGCCGCAGGCCTCGGCGGCGCGGCCGAAATGCTTTTCCCGCGCCAGGGCCAAAATGAAATCGAGCTTATCGATCATTCGATAGTCTTTTCAGTTCAATGGCTTAGTTGGGCACGTCCGGGCGCCACACTCAAGTTTCGCAAGGTAACTTAGCAATTCTGATAGAGTTTTTCTATCGAGCGATGGGCCTTACGGGATTGTGCCGCAGTTTAGATACGTTCAATTTCGCGCCTTCGGAGACCTCATGAACGTGATCGACAAGCCGTCCGAGCCGGTCGGCCGGACCCGGAATCGCCCCCGTCGTACGCCCAAAGGCCGTCAGGTCGATCCCAAAGCGTTGGACGAAGTGCAGGCGCTGCTGACCGATCGCTCGCGCCGTCGCGATCTGCTGATCGAGCATCTCCATCTGATCCAGGACAAGTACGGCCACATCTCCAGCGCGCATCTTGCGGCGCTCGCAGCCGAGATGAAGCTCGCGCAAACCGAAGTGTACGAGGTCGCGAGCTTCTACGCGCACTTCGACGTGGTGAAGGAAGACCAGACGCCGCCGCCGCCGGTCACGGTGCGGGTGTGCGACTCGTTGTCTTGCGCGATGGCGGGCGCTGAGCACCTTCTAGAGGAATTGCCGAAGACGCTTGGCGCAAATGTGCGCGTCGTGCGTGCGCCCTGCATGGGCGCCTGCGACCGCGCGCCGGTTTGCGCGGTCGGCCACGTGCAGGTGTTCAAGGCGGACAAAGCCAAGATGGCGAAGGCCGCCGCGGCGCCGGAGCATGCGCATGCCTGGAAGCATCACGTCGACTTCGAGCACTATCTCGCGGCCGGCGGCTATCGCGTGCTCGGCGAGGCGCTGAGCGGCAAGCGCACCCGCGATGAGTTGATCAAGATCGTGAGCGACGCGGGGCTGCGCGGCCTCGGCGGCGCGGGCTTTCCGACCGGCCGCAAATGGACCTTTGTGCGCGCCGAGAAGGGGCCGCGCCTGATGGCAGTGAACGGCGACGAGGGCGAGCCCGGCACGTTCAAGGACCGCTTCTATCTGGAGAAGGATCCGCACCGTTTCCTGGAAGGCATGCTGATCGCGGCATGGGTCGTCGAGGCGACTGAGACTTACATCTACCTGCGCGACGAATATCCCGAGATCCGGCTGATGCTGGAGCAGGAGCTCGCCAAGCTTGAGCGCGCGGGTCTCGCCAAACACACCAAGCTGCATCTGCGCCGCGGCGCCGGCGCCTATATTTGCGGCGAAGAGTCGGCGATGATCGAATCGATCGAGGGCAAGCGCGGTCTGCCACGTCATCGCCCGCCGTTCGTGGCGCAAGTCGGCCTGTTCGGCCGCCCGACGCTCGAACAGAACGTCGAGACGCTCTACTGGGTTCGCGACATCGTCGAGAAGGGCCCCGAGTGGGTGACCTCGCAGGGCCGCCGCGAGCGCAAGGGTTTCCGCAGCTTCTCGGTATCGGGCCGCGTCAAGAAGCCCGGCGTGGTGGTCGCGCCCGCGGGTGTCACGGTGCGTGAGCTGATCGACGAATATTGCGGCGGCATGACCGACGGCGAAATCTTCAAGGGCTATCTGCCGGGCGGCGCCTCCGGCGGCATCCTGCCGGCCTCGATGGCGGACGAGCCGCTCGACTTCGGCACGCTCGAAAAGTACGGCTGCTTCGTGGGATCGCACGCAGTTGTGATCCTGTCCGAGAAGGACGACATGAAGGCGGTGGCGCTCAACCTGCTGCGCTTCTTCGAGGATGAGAGCTGCGGCCAGTGCACACCGTGCCGCGTCGGCACCGAGAAGGCGGCGGCGATGATGGAGCAAGGTCCATGGGACCCGGCGCTGCTCACCGAACTGTCGACGCTGATGCGCGATGCGTCGATCTGTGGGCTTGGCCAGGCGGCGCCAAACCCGCTGTTATGCGTTTTGAAGTATTTCCCTGATGAACTCGCCAAGCCGATGGGGCGTTGGTGAGCAAGAGGCGATGATGAGCGATACACCTGCACAGAAGCCCAACACATTTTTCATCGACGATCGCGAGGTCGATATTCGCGACGGCGAAAGCATTTTCCGCGCCGCGCGCCGCCTCGACATCAAGCTGCCGCACCTGTGCTATTCGCCGAAGCCCGGCTATCGCGCGGATGGCAATTGCCGCGTCTGTATGGTCGAAATCGAGGGTGAGCGCGTGCTGACCGCAAGCTGCATTCGCACGCCTGCGCCCGGCATGAAGGTGAAGACGCAGACCGACCGTGCCAAGACGGCGCGTAAGATGGTCGCCGAATTGTTGCTGACCGATCAGCCCGCCATCGAAGTGGCGCACGATCCAGATTCCGAGCTTTGGAAAATCGTCAAACGCCAGAAGCTCGAAGCCGGCCGCTTCCCCAAGCGCGAAGCCATCAAGGTGCCGGAGCCGGACCGCAGCCATGTGGCGATGGCGGTTAATCTCGACGCCTGCATCCAGTGCAACCTCTGCGTCCGCGCCTGCCGCGAAGTGCAGGTCAACGACGTCATCGGCATGGCCGGCCGCGGCCATCTTGAGAAGATCGTGTTCGACATCGACGATCCGATGGGCAACAGCACGTGCGTCGCCTGCGGCGAATGCGTGCAGGCGTGCCCGACCGGTGCGCTGATGCCGTCCACCATGGTTGACGAGAACAATGTCTATCTCGGCAAGCCAGACCGCACGGTCGATAGCGTCTGCCCCTATTGCGGCGTCGGCTGCCAGCTCACCTATCAGATCAAGGACGACAAGATCGTCGCCGTCACCGGCAAGAACGGCCCCGCCAATGCCAACCGGCTGTGCGTGAAGGGCCGATTCGGCTTCGACTACGTCGCTAATCCGCAGCGGCTGATGAAGCCGATGATCCGGAAAGAGGGCGTGCCGAAGGTACCGCACGAGCAGATCGACCCGTCGAATCCCTGGACCCATTTCCGTGAGGCGACCTGGGAGGAGGCACTCGACCGCGCCGCCGGGGGCCTGAAGAAAATCCGCGACCGCGACGGCTCCGACGCGCTGGCGGGCTTCGGCTCGGCCAAGGGCTCCAACGAAGAGGCCTATCTGTTCCAAAAACTCGTCCGCCAGGGCTTCGGCACCAACAACGTCGACCATTGCACGCGGCTCTGCCACGCCTCCTCGGTGTCGGCGCTGCTCGAAGGCGTCGGCTCTGCCGCCGTGACAGCGACCTTCAACGAGTGCAAGAACTCGGAGGTCATCATCGTCATCGGCGCCAACCCGACCGAGAACCATCCGGTCGCCGCCACCTTCTTCAAGCAGGCGGCGAAGCGCGGCGCCAAGCTGGTGGTGATGGATCCCCGCGGCCAGGCGCTCAAGCGCCACGCCTGGAAGATGATGCAGTTCAAAAACGGCACCGACGTTGCGATGCTCAACGCCATGCTTAACGTCATCGTCGAGGAAAAGCTCTACGACCAGCAATACATCCAGACCTACGTCGAGGGCTTCGAGGCCTGGAAGGAGAACGTCAAAGACTTCACGCCCGAGGAGATGGCGCCGATCTGCGGCATCGAGGCTGACACGCTCCGCGAGGTTGCGCGCGCCTACGCTCGTGCCGAAAGCTCGATCATTTTCTGGGGCATGGGCGTCTCCCAGCACACCCATGGCACCGACAACGCGCGCTGCCTCATTGCGCTCGCGCTGATCACCGGCCAGATCGGCCGGCCCGGCACCGGGCTGCATCCACTGCGCGGCCAGAACAACGTGCAGGGCGCGTCCGACGCGGGCCTCATTCCGATGTTCTTCCCCGATTACAAGTCGGTGGAAAATCCGGAAATCCGCGGCCAGTACGAGAAGGCCTGGGGCGTCAAGCTGCCGCCCAAGCGCGGCAAGACCGTCGTCGAAATCATGGATGCGGTGCACGCTGACGAGATCAAGGGCATGTACATCGAGGGTGAGAACCCGGCGATGTCCGATCCCGATCTCAACCACGCCCGCGAAGCGCTCGCGCATTTGGAGCATCTCGTGGTGCAGGATCTGTTCCTCACCGAGACCGCGGTCTATGCCGACGTCATCCTTCCGGCCTCCGGCTGGCCCGAAAAGGACGGCACCGTCACCAACACCAACCGCCAGGTGCAGATGGGCCGTCAGGCGATCCCGCTGCCGGGCAATACGCGCCAGGACCTCTGGATCATCACGGAAATCGCCAACCGCTTGGGCTGCGGCTGGAACTACAAGCACGTCGGCGAAGTCTTCAACGAGATGGCGTCGATGATGCCGGCGCTCGCCAACATCACCTGGGAGCGCGTCGACCGCGAGCACGCCGTCACCTATCCGACCGACGGCCCGGACAAGCCAGGCCGCGACGTGGTGTTCGACAAAGGTTACCCGCGCCCGGGCGGCTTCGCCAAGCTGGTTGCGACGAAACTCCAGCCGCCGGACGAGGTGCCGGATGCGGAGTATCCGTTCATCCTCTCGACCGGCCGTCAGCTTGAGCATTGGCACACCGGCTCGATGACGCGCCGCTCCACGGTGCTCGATGCGCTGGAGCCGACTGCGACTGCGCAGCTCTCGCGCGGCACCATCGAAAAGCTCGGCATCAAGCCCGGCGATCCGGTGCGCGTCACCACCCGCCGCGGCGTGGTCGAACTGTTCGCGCGCCAGGATGACGCGATACCGGACGGGGTCGTGTTCATCCCGTTCGCCTATGTCGAGGCGGCCGCGAACCTGCTGACCAATCCGAAGCTTGATCCGTTTGGCAAGATTCCGGAGTTCAAGTTCTGCGCCGCCAAGGTCGAGGCGGTCGACCCGGCGAGCCGGATCGCGGCCGAGTAAGGCGTTCGTTTCCCTCACTGGCTGTGCCACAGCGATCTCTCCCCGCTCGCCGCGCTGCCGAGTGGAGCGAAGCTACACGAGGAGCCAGCGCGGCCACGAGAAGGTGCTCGCGCTGGCCGCTCGCTTCGCTCGCCAGCGCGAGCGGGGGAGGAATGATCCCGCGCAATCATCCCATGCTGAGAGCGAGTGGCAGCGGCGACCGTGGCGGTCTAACCTGCCACGGGCAGGGCAGGTGGCATGGGACGTGCGCGTCGGATCGCTATCGTAGGGGCCGGCCTCGGCGGGTTAGCGGCGGCCATCGCGCTCCGCCGTCAGGGCTTCGAGGTGCAAATCTACGAGCAGGCGACCGAACTCGCCGAGTTCGGCGCCGGCATCAACCTCAGCCCCAATTCGGTGAAGGTCTTTCGCGCGCTCGATCTGGCTGACAAGCTGCACGCGATCGGAACCGAGCCCACCGGACTGACGTGGCGCGATTGGGGCTCGGACACGATCCACAATCGTTTGCCCTTTGTCGATTTTGAGACGCGCTACGGCGGCAAGTATTACGTGACCCATCGCAGCGATCTGCATCGCCTGCTTTCGGAGGCGCTGCCGCAGGAGATCATTCATCTCGGCAAGCGTTGCACGGCGGCGGAATCCCGGAATGGAACGGCTTCGCTGAGCTTCGCCGATGGCACCAGCGTCGAAGCCGACGTCGTTGTGGGTTGCGACGGCATCCGCTCGGCGGTTCGCGCCAGTGTTTTCGGCGGTGAAGGCCCGCACTACGCCGGAACGATGTGTTGGCGTGCGCTGGCGCCCACCGATGCGTTGCCGAAGGACTATCACGACCGGCACGTGAACCAATGGTCCGGCGACGGCGGGTTCATCATCAGCTACTACATCCGGCAGGGGAAGTTCATCAATTTCGTTTGCGTCCGCCAGCAGCCGGGCTGGACCGAGCAGTCATGGTCGGTCCCCAGCAATGTCGACGAAATGCTGGCGGCCTTTCCGCACGCCGGCGAAAAACTGCGCCATATGATGGCCCAGGCGACGTCCTGCTCGAAGTGGGGACAGTTTACCGGCGAGCACGCGCCGCAATGGACCAAGGATCGCGTGACGCTCCTCGGCGATTCCGCGCACGCCATGCTTGCGACCTTCGGGCAAGGCGCCAACATGGCTTTCGAGGACGCCTATGTGCTGTCTCGATGGCTCAGCGCCAAGGCCGACGATCCGGCAGCGGCGTTGGCCGGCTACGAAGCCGCCCGCAAGCCGCGAGCGACCAAAGTCCAGCAGCTCTCGCGCACCGAAGTTCGCTTCAAGAAGCAACACTCTGGCTGGGATCGCCTGCGCCGTCAGATGACGTTCGTCACGCGCCACGGTGTGACGACGAGCGGCGTCTTTCGCTTCATCTTCAGCTATGACCCGGTGTCGCAGTGGCAGGGCTAGAGCGTTTTCCGGCGAAGTGGACTTCCGGTTCGCCGTAGAAAACGCGTCTACACAGAAGAATCAAGAATTCCCGGTGGCGGCTATTCGGTTACGGCCGCTGTTATGCCCAGCACCTTGGCAAATCCCGCGAGCGCCTCACGTTGCTTCTCGATAGCGGCGGCAAACTCGGCCGCCGATCCCGGCACTACGGTCTGACCCGTTGCCGTCAATCGCTGCAGGACCGCGGGGTCGGCGAGCGTCGCTCTGACGTCGGCGGAGATGCGCTCGCGCAATGCCGCCGGCATGTCGCGTGTGCCGAACAGGCCGACCAGCCCGTCCAAGGTCAAATCGGGAAAGCCCGCCTGAATCGCGGTCGGCGTGCCAGGCACGATCGCGCTCGGCTCGCTCGATGTCACGGCCAGGAGCTTGATCCGTCCGGCCTGCACCTGCGCCTGGATGATGGCATAGGCCGCCCAATAGAGATGCAGGCGGCCCTCGGCCACGTCGTTCTGCGCTTGAACGGCGTCGCGATAGGGTACGCGCGTCATCGTCAGCCCGGCGTTCTTGAGAAACGCGTTGACGATGAGATCGACAGCTCCGGCGGTCGTCGCCCAGTTGAGCTTTCCCGGTTCGGCTCGGGCTTTATCGAAAGCCTCCTTGAGTGAAGCGGCGCCCAGCGATGGCGCGGCCCCAATCGCGACCAGTGTCGAGCTGACGCGCGCGATAGGAGCAATTTCGCGCGGATTGTAGGGCAGCTTGGCGTGAAAATAGGGATGTCCCACGAAGGTCGTCGAGGGAGCGTACAGCAGCGTATGGTCGTCGCGCGCGCTGAGGAACGTGGTGAGAGCGACGAAGCCATCACCTGCCGGGCGATTCTCGATCACCACAGCCTGGCCCCAACGGGCGCTGAGCTTTTCCGCGATGACCCGCGCGGCGACATCGGCGCCTGACCCGGCGCCGATCGGCAGAATGAATTTGACCGCTCGCGTCGGCCAATCCTGCGCTCGGACCGGCGAATAGGCGCCGGACAGCACGAGCGCCGTCAGGATGAAAGCTGCGCCAAGACGCAAATTGTTCCATCTCATCAGCATGGTCTACGCACCCTGTTTGATCCCGCTCGCAGATCGTCTCTGATTGCGCCGCTGCTGTAAACCGGGTGTGCCTATCTGACCCAGCGCGCGTCCGGATGCTCTTCGGGCACGTGCAGCATGGTGAGTTCGACATTCGTGTCGCCGCTGATCCGGATCGGCGCTGGCTGCGCGAGATGCGCGGTGCGCCAGAGTTGAAGCTGATACTCGCCCTTGGCGACGCGCAGTTGGGTGCGCCCGGCCTTGTCGGTGCGGGCTTGGAACGGCCCAAGCCGGATTTCCACGGCATCGAGCGCAGCTTTGCTGTCCCGCTCCACGACCGTCACGGTCAATGTGTGTTCCGGCTTGCTCGCCGCCGCCACGCTGAACCGCGCCGACGCCGGATGGCCCCCGATACGGACGGCGTATTCCGCGACGCCGTGAGCGGCGGGTGAGGGCACGTCGAGGCTCGTCCAGAACAAGGCCTCGGTGCCCGCCAGCGGTTCATCGCCGAGCGTTCCCGACGCCAGCAGCTTGCCGCCGGCATCGCACACTTCGATCTTTTTCCCGGCCGCCGCCGTTGCGCCAGCCATGATCGTGAACCGCTCGCCCGCCACCACCGGCATTGGCACGTCCCAGATCGCGAGACTGATATCGCTCACGGCGCGCTCCTCACGAATTCCGTTGCGCCGCGTGGCGGCCGGCGATGCGGCCGAACACCAGGCAGCGGCCGAGCCCGTGCTGGGCAAACCCGCCTTGGGATTCACCCGCACAATAGAGTCCGGGGATTGCCTCGCCGCGCGTATCGATGACTTGCGCATGGATATCGGTGCGCAGTCCGGTCAGCGAGTCATGCAGAATCGGCGTTGCCCATGCGGCATAGAATGGCGGCTTGGCGATCGGGTGCAGCGGCGTCGGCTTGTTGAAGTCGGTGTCGGCGCCTGAGACTACGAACGAATTGTAGCGGTTCACCGTCTCTTGCAGCACCGCGCCGGAAATCGGCTGCTTCTGGTAGGGATTTTTGATTCGTCCGGCCAGCTCGAAAATTGTATCCGCGCTGGCGAAATATCCGTCCGGGTCGACGTGCGGCGGCTTCGGCTTCCACTTCTGGCGGGCGACCGCGTCGGCGTCGAAGATCGCCCACAGCGGGCCCCCGCCGTTCAACTTCGTCGTGTCGCCGTGATTGCCCAGCGCCGCATTGATGAAGTCGTAGGAGCTGTCGAGTTCGTTCCAGAACCGCTTGCCGAACTGATTGACCAGGATGGCCTCCTGCCAGTCGGTCACCGTCAAGCCGGTCGCCTTGCAGAGATGGAAGATGGGGCTGTCGAGCTCGAAGTACAGGCTGAGATAGCCCCAGCGCGTCCCGACATGGCGGGTCTTGGTGATGGCCGGGCCGACCTCGCTGGTCTGCGTTCCGGTTGCCCACAGCGACGCGCCGACATCCATCGCCGCGAGCTCGCCGTCGGCGCCCTGGAACGAATAGGGCAGGCCGGCCTGCTGATATTCTTCGGTGAGGCGGGGATCGAACATGCGGCGGAAGTTGACGTTGCCGGTGTGGCCGCCGGTGGCGATGACGATGCCCTTCCGGGCTTCGATGGCGATGTCCTTGCCATCCGCCTGAGCCACGATGCCGAGCACCCTCGCGGCCTTGCCATTGCCCCGCACGATCTCTTTCATCTCGTGCTTGAGCAGGATCCGCGCGCCTTTCCGGCGCGCGCTTTCGGCAAGGCGGCGAACCAGTCCCGAGCCGTTGCGATTGCGCCGCGGCGCGATCACCTCGCCAGGGATGTGCCATTCGTGGGTGACGAAGACGCGCGGCACGGTCGAGGCGTCCGGCGTGACAATCGGCTTCTCGATGAAGGTAACGCCGTTGTCGAGGAGAAACTGGAAGGTCGGCTCGCATTCGTCTGCGAAGGCGCGGACCAGGTCGCGGTCGTTATAGCGGCTGTCGCCGCGCTTGTGGTTGACCCAATCGGCGAAGATCTGGTCGGGGCTGTCCTTGATACCGAACTTCTTCTGCAAGGCGTTGCCGCCGCCGAGATGGACACGGCCGCCGCTCAGCATCGCGTGCCCGCCGATGTCGAAATTCTCCTCGACCACGATCACGGCGGCGCCATGGTCCCGCGCCGAGACGGCGGCTGCGAGGCCCGCAGCGCCCGCTCCGATCACCACGACATCAGTCGAAAGCTGCCATTCCATTGGGAGGAACGCCTTGGCGCGGAATAGGGGCGGGACGCGGATGCGGGCCGCATCTTGCCGAGGCGGCGACCGGGGTCAAGACAGCTTCAACGCGCCCGGCAGCGCGATAAGATGCGGACATGGACGATTCCACTGTTGATCCGCATTCCGAGATCGAGCGCCTCGAGGAGAGCATCGAGCAGCTTTCGGCCAAGCTCGAGAACTGCCGCAAGCTTGGGCTTGCCGCCAGGATCGCGATTGCGCTGGGTGGCGCCCTGCTGATTGCGATTATTTTCGGCGCGATCATTGCGAATTCGACGGCGATGACGGGGGCCGTCGCGGCGGTGTTGGGTGGCATCGTGCTGCTCGGCTCGAACGCCAGCACGGCGCAGAACACGGCGGATCAGCTTGCCGCTGCCGAAGCGCGCCGCGCCGAGTTGATCGGCACGATCGAACTGCGCGACGTCGGTCCGTCGCGCATGCTGCACTGAGGCTGGTCGTCAGGCCTCCGGCTTGGTCTTGAAATACGGCTCGACCTTGCCCTTGAGCTTGATCGTCAGCGGATTGCCGTAGCGGTCCTTGGCCTTGCCGGCTTCGACGCGGATCCAGCCCTCGCTCACGCAATATTCCTCGACGTTGGTCTTCTCGACGCCGTTGAAGCGGATGCCGACGTCGCGCGTCAGCACCTCGGCGTTAAAATGCGGGCTGCGTGGATTGGTGGAAAGGCGGTCGGGCGGCGTGTCGTCGGACATGGCAGTCTCCGCGGTGGCGCAGGCTTGACCCGCGCAGCTTCTTCTTCGCTATAGATGGATCGCCAGGGCATAGGCAAGCAAACCGACGCACAGATGGGCGAGCGAACCTTCCAGATCGTGGTTGTCGGCCAAGGCGCGGCCGGCCTCGCCGCCGCACTATCGGCCGCCGAGGAGGTACGCCGCAAAAAGTTGTCCGTCAGCGTCACGCTCATCGACAAGGCGTCCGTGGACGACGCCGGCGGCAACACCCGCTGGACGCCGGCCTATATGCGGATGGCGGCGCCCGACCGGGTCGAGCCGAGCTTCGTCCATGACATGCTTGAGGCGACGCAATTCAAAGGCGACGAGAGCTATTTCGCCGACTTGGCGCGCGAGGCCCCCGCGACCGTGCAATGGATCGCGGCGCACGGCGTCGAATTCCACCAGCCGACCTATTATCTCGCCAAAGGCCCGCCGCGCATCCAACCGGTTGGCGGCGGCGCGTCGATCTTCCGCGAGTTGACGTGTGCTGCTGAGGCCACTGGCGTCACGCTGCGCCATTCCTGTGCGGCCGAAGGGCTGGTGAGCCAGGACGGCGCAATTCGCGGCGTGCGGCTTGCAGACGGCGAGATCGTCCCGGCCAACGCGGTGGTGCTCGCCTGCGGCGGCTTCCAGGGCAACGCCGCGATGATGCGCGAGCATTTCGGAGCGGGCGGCGATGTGGTGCCGCTGCTGGCGCCGCGAGCGCGGCACAACACCGGCGACGGCATCGCCATGGCGCGCGCGCTCGGAGCCGACGCCTCCGGCGAGTGGGACGGCATGCATAGCGAACCGGTCGATCCGCGCAGCCGGAACCAGGCGCCGGTCATGCTGCTCTATCCCTACGGCATCGTGGTGGATCGCGCCGGTCAGCGTTTTTTCGACGAGGGCGCAGGCCTCGTCCACGAGACCTGGGAATGGTTCTCGCGCCAGATCCATTTTGGAGTGGAAGGCCGCGAAGCCTATGCGGTGCTCGACCGCCGCGCGCTGGATATCCCGGACTGGCAGCGTGCCACGCGCTCGGAGGTGCCGCCATTCGAATCGGATACGCTGGACGGGCTCGCCAAGCTGATCGGCGTCGATGCTAGCGGGCTCGCCGCCACGGTCGCTGCTTACAACGCGGCCTGCACGGGCGATCCGCAAAAATTCGACGCGACGCGCTGTGACGGGCTCGCGGCCGCTGGCAGCTTGCAGCCGCTGAAGTCGAACTGGGCGCGCGCCATCGCCGAGCCGCCGTTCCTCTGTTGGCCGCTGATCGGCGCCATCGCCTACACGTTTGGCGGGCTTGCCACCGACGTGCGCGCCCGTGTGCTGAAGGACGGCGTACCCATCCCGGGCCTCTATGCGGCTGGAGAAATCACCGGGCATTTCTATGGCACCGCGCCGAATGCGGTTTCGGTGCTGCGCGCCTTTGTGTTCGGCCGGATTGCGGGGCGGGAGGCGGCTGGCTATTTGGGCTCCTGACCGGCCGCTTGTGAGCGGCCGCTTGGCCCAACCGGCGGCCGCCGTTATGGTGTCGCCATGTCGCTTGTTGAATCACCGTTTTCCGCCGCCACGCCCGGCCTCGTCCGCAACGATTGGACGCGCGCCGAGGTGGCCGCGCTGTTCGCACTGCCGTTCCCCGATCTGATGTTCGAGGCGCAACGCGTGCACCGGCTGCATTTCGATCCATCGGAGGTTCAGGTCTCGACGCTGCTTTCGATCAAAACCGGCGGCTGCCCCGAGGACTGCGCCTATTGCCCGCAGGCGGCGCGCTACGACACCGGCGTCAAGGCCGAGAAGCTGATGGCGCTCGATGCGGTGCTGGCTGAAGCACGCGCCGCCAAGGCGGCCGGCGCCAGCCGCTTCTGCATGGGCGCGGCGTGGCGCGAGCCGAAGGACCGCGACGTCGAGAACGTCTGCCAAATGGTCGAAGGTGTCCGGGCGCTGGGGCTCGAAACCTGCGCCACGCTCGGCATGCTCACCGCCGAGCAGGCGCAACGGCTCAAGCGCAGCGGCCTCGACTATTACAACCACAACCTCGACACCTCGCCGGAGTTTTACGGCGCGATCATCACCACGCGCACCTACCAACACCGCCTCGACACGCTCGACCACGTGCGTGCGGCCGGCATCCACGTCTGCTGCGGCGGCATCGTCGGTATGGGCGAGGGCGCGGAGGATCGCGCCGGTCTGATCGCCACGCTGGCGAGCCTGCCGGTGCATCCGGAGAGCGTGCCGATCAACATGTTGGTGCAGATCGAAGGCACGCCGCTGATGGGCGAACAGAAGCTCGATCCGCTCGAATTCGTGCGCACCATCGCGGTCGCGCGCATCACCATGCCGAAGTCGATGGTGCGGCTTTCTGCCGGGCGCGAAGACATGAGCGAGGAGACGCAGGCGCTCTGCTTCCTCGCCGGCGCCAACTCGATCTTCTACGGGCCAAAGCTGCTCACCACGCCCAACCCCGAGCGCGACCGCGACATGCGGCTGCTGGACAAGCTCGGCTTGCGGCCGATGGACCGCTAAGCGCCGGCGCCGCGCTCAACCCGTCGTTTCACGCAAAGTGCCGCATCAAGGCCAACCCGGCAAACAAGCCGCCGATCGACAGCGCGACCGAAGCCAGCACATAGAGCGCCGCCAAGCCCAGCTCGCCGCGCTCGTAAAGCAGCACGGTGTCGAGCGAGAATGCCGAGAACGTGGTGTAGCCGCCCAGGATTCCGGTGGTGAAGAACAGCCGCCAGTGCTGCGTGCCACCGCCCTTGAATGCGAAATAGGCCGCGAGCAGGCCCATCACCAGCGAACCGCTCACGTTCTCGATCAGGGTGGCGTAGGGGAAGGCGGTGCCGAACAGCCGCGCGCTCACGAGGTTGACGCCGTGGCGGAGCGCCGCCCCGATGCCGCCGCCGAGGAAAACGATCAGGAAGCCCATCCCCATCGCGTGAAAAGCTAGCGGGGAGGTACGGGCCGGTCAATCCGCGGCGATCTGCCCCTTGCGCGCGATGCGGGGCAGCGCCCACATCATAACAATGCGTCTTGCCGATCCAACCGCGTTGCTGACGACGCCGGTTATTCCGGTGCTGACCATCGAGCGCGTGGCCGATGCGGTGCCGCTCGTCCGGGCGCTGGCAGCCGGCGGGCTCACGGTGGTGGAGGTGACGTTGCGCACCCACGCGGCGCTCGATGCGCTGCGCGCCATCGTGGCCGAGATCCCAGACGTCGTGGCCGGTGTCGGCACGGTGACCAAGGTTACCGAGGTGGCGCGCGCCGTGGATGCGGGCGCCGAGTTCTTGGTCAGCCCCGGAACGCCTGCGAATCTCGCCCTGGCGCTGGCCGATGCGCCGGTGCCGGCGTTGCCCGGCTGCGCCACCGTGTCGGAAGCGATGGATCTCGCCGAGCAGGGATTTCCGGTGCTGAAATTCTTTCCCGCCGAGCCGTCGGGCGGCGTGCGCTGGCTGAAGGCCGTGGCCGAGCCGTTGCCCCATATCCGCTTTTGCCCAACCGGCGGCGTCAATGCGGCAAACGCGGCGGAATACCTCGCGCTGCGCAACGTAATCGCGGTCGGCGGGTCTTGGACGGTGCCGCAGGAGGCCATCGCTGCAGGCGATTTCGCGCGCATTACGGCACTTGCCAAAACGGCGACGGGGCTTCGTCAGAGGCGCTGACTTGTTGCTCGGCGCGCGCTTTCGGTCACGATCGCGCAGGGCTGCGTTGCGGACCAAGGACCCCGCTTGAACGGCGTGCAGCCAAGTGCTTTTGATGCGGCTTCCGCATCAACTCCCGCATCTCCTTGTCAGAAGCCCCCCTCCAACGTCGCCCGCGCAGGCCGTTCGACTGGTCCACGGCCTTCATCGCGGTTGCGGTCGTCGGCTCGGCCATCGTCGTCTATCGGCGCGACGGGCAGGCGCGCTTCCTCGAAATCCTTAGCAGCGATTTCATCCTGTTCCTCGACATCCTGCCCAAGGTGCTGGCCGCCTGCCTGATCGCGGCGTTCGTGGCGGTGCTGATGCCCCGCGAAACCGTGCTGCGCTGGGTTGGGGCCGAGTCGGGCCTGCTGGGCCTCATCATCGCGACAATCGCCGGCGCGATCTGTCCGGGCGGCCCGATCACGATCTTCCCGGTCGCGGCGGCCTTCATCACCATCGGTGCTGACGTCGGCGCGGCCATTGCGTTCATGACGAGCTGGACGCTGCTCGGCTATAGCCGCGCGCTGGTGTGGGAGCTGCCGTTCTTCGGGCCCGAGTTCGTGATCTGGCGCAGCATCGCCGCCTTGCCGCTGCCGATCATCGCGGGGCTGCTGGGGCGCTTCGTCGCAACGCTGATCGTGGATCGCAAGGACAGCAGCCGATGATCTTCGTCGTCGACGGACTGCTCTGGGCGATCGCGATTGCCCTGGCGCTGATTGCTGCGTCGCGCAGCCGCGCGTTGCTGCGCGACAGCGCCCGCTTGGGCACGCTCGATTGTATCAAGCTTCTGCCGCGCATCCTGCTGGGCGTCGTCGGCTCCGGCTACATCGCGGCCTTGCTGCCGCAGGAGACCGTTGGCCACTGGCTCGGCGCCGATTCCGGCTTCACGGGTCTTTGCATCGCGGTGATCGGCGGCGCGCTGACGCCGGGCGGGCCGGTGATCGGCTTTTCCATTGGCGCGGCCGCGATCAAGGGCGGCGCCGGCACGCCGCAGGTGATCGCCTACACCACCGCCTGGGCGCTCTATGCGGTGCAACGGGTCGTCATGTGGGAAATGCCGGTCATGACATCGCGCATGGTGCTGCTGCGCACCGTGGCGTCGCTGCCGTTGCCGTTTCTGGCGGCCGCCATTGCGATGCTGCTCGGGCGGCCGTGACACGATGTCTGGCTAGGATGCTGGTCGCGCCGCCAGGGCCGATGTTAGCATTGCGCAAAAGACGTCCCCGGGAGGCTTCATGTCGGTCACGCGCCGCGCTGTTTTGTCTACCGCTGCCACCGCGCTGCTGGCGTCTGGCTTGCCCCGCCTGGCGCGTGCGGCTGACGACTTTCCAAACAAGCCGATCAAGCTGATCGTGGCGGCGGCCGCCGGCGGCCCGACCGACTTGCCGGGCCGCATCGCGTCGCAGATTCTGAACGCTAAATTCGGCCAGCCTGCCGTGGTGGAAAACCGTCCCGGCGCGGGCGGTGCGCTCGGGGCGCGCGTGGTCGCGGGCTCGCCGCCGGACGGCTATACGCTCCTGATCGGCAACACCAGCACGCTCGCGGCGATCCCCGCGGTGTCGGTCAGCGCCGGCTACGACCCGGTGAAGGATTTTGTGCCGATCGTCCGCATCAACGAGGGCTTCCAGATCCTCGTGGTGCACCCGGATTCGCCGTGGAAGACGGTCAAGGAATTCGTCGACGACGCCAAAGCCAATCCCGGCAAGATCAACTACGGCCACACCGGGCCGGGCGGTCTGCCGCATCTCGCCGGCGAACTGTTCATGCTGCGCACCGGTGCGAAGCTCACCGGCGTGTCCTATCGCAGCGGGGGCGAGTCAACGACTGGTGTTCTGAGCAAGTCGATCCAGGCCACGTTCGAGAACATCGCAATTCTGCGCCAGCTGATCGCCGACGGTAAGCTGCGAGCGCTCGGTGCGCAGAACAAGAGCCGCACGCCGCTGTTGCCGAACATGCTCACCATGGCGGAGGCCGGTGTGCCGAATTGCGAGGCCAACACGTTCTTCGGCCTGGTGGCGCCGGCCGGCACGCCTGCGGACATCATCAAGAAGCTCAGCGATGCCATGAACGAGGGCCTCGCCACCGCGGAATTGCAAAAGACCATTACGGCGCTGGGCAGCGAGGCGAAGCCGAACACGCCCGCCGAGTTCGCGGCCTATATCGCGGCCCAGCACCAGAAGTGGGTCGAAGTCGGCAAGGCCGCCGGCGTGCGGGTCGACTGAGCGCGATCGAGCGAACCCCAGTGCCTGTGCCGAGCAATCGCAAAGTTCCAGTGTTGATCGTCGGCGGTGGCCCCGTCGGCCTCGCGCTCGCCGCCGATCTCGGCTGGCGCGGCATTGGCTGCGAGCTGATCGAGCAGACCGACGGTGCCATCACGGCGCCGAAGATGAATGAGGTCAACGTCCGCACCATGGAGTTCTGCCGGCGCTGGGGCATCGCCGATCAGGTGCTCAATTGCCCGTTTCCGGCGGATTATCCGTTCGATGTGGTCTTCGTTACGAGCCTCGGCGGCCACGAGCTCGGCCGCATGCGCCGTCCGTCGCGCGCCCGCCAAAAGCCGGACGCCTACAGCCCGATGCGGATGCAGGCCTGCTCGCAGCTCTGGTTCGATCCGATCCTGCGCGACTTCGCGAAGTCTCATGCGTGCGTGAAGCTGCGCCACCGCGTGCGGCTCGAAACCTTCGAGGACACCGGCGCGGGCGTCACCTGCGATCTCGTTGATCTCGCCAGCGGCGCGCGCGAGCGCGTCACCGCCGACTATCTGGTGGCCTGCGATGGTGCGACCAGCATGGTGCGCGGCACACTCGGCATCGGGCTCGACGGCAAGGGCGATGAGGGCGGCGTGCTGGGGCATCCGCTGCATCTGTTCTTCCGCGCGCCCGATCTGCTGAAGAACTGCGGCAAAGAAGACGGGACGTTCTTCCTCGCCATCGACCGTGACGGATTGTGGGCCAACATCCGCATCATCGATCCCGTCAATGCACTGTGGCGGCTGATGGTGCTCGACAGCGACGGCAAGCAGACGCCGGAGAGCGTAGACAAAGCTGCCCTAATCCGCCGCGCGGTCGGCCGGGCGATGGACGTGGAATGGGTGGGCTTGAGCATCTGGACCCGGCGCAGCGTGGTGGCGAAGCAATATTCCAAGGGCCGCGTGTTCATGGCCGGTGACGCCGTGCATCAGCTTTCGCCGACCGGCGCGCTCGGCATGAACACCGGCATCGGCGATGCCGTCGACCTCGGCTGGAAGCTTGCGGCGATGTTGGAGGGTTGGGGCGGGCCTCGGTTGCTCGCGAGCTACGACGCCGAGCGCCGCCCGATCGGTCACCGCAATGTCGGGATGGCGGCCGAGTTCTATCTCGCCCACGGCGGCTTCGAGGACGGCCTCGGCGCTATCGATGACGACAGCGAGGCGGGCCGCGCGCTGCGGGCACGGCTCGGCAGCAAGCTCGAGCGCGACGTCGGCGCCATGTTCCGCACCATCGGCATGCAGATCGGCTATCGCTACGACGGTTCGCCGGTTTGCGTGCCAGACGGCACGCCGCCGCCGCCGGACAGCCCGGACAATTTTGTCGCCTCGGCGCGTCCCGGGTCGCGCGCGCCGCACGCCGTGCTGGCGGATGGCCGCTCGATGCTCGATCTGTTCGGGCAGGGCTTCACGCTATTGCGTTTCGGCGCTGATGCGCCGGATGGTAAGCCGCTCGAAACGGCCGCTCGGGCGCGCAGTTTGCCGCTGCGCACCGTGACGCTCGATGCGCCGGAGGCGGCGGCGCTCTACGAACGCAAGCTCGTGCTGGTTCGTCCCGACGGCCACGTGGCCTGGCGCAGCGAAACGGCGCCGGTGGGTGCCGGCGCCGTCATCGATCAGGTCCGTGGCGCGCTTAGCGCCTAGATCTTGGCGCCTAGACCTTGATCTTCTCGTCCTCGACGACCTTTTGCGTGCCTGGCCGCTTCAGCATGCGGTCCTTGTGGGCGGTGTAGTTCTTCAGTTCGCCCATCGGCAATTCGCGGCGCACACCCCAGGTGTAGAACACGAAGCCATAGGGATCGAGCACCGAATAGCTGTCGCCGAACCACTCGCGGCCGGCCAGCATGCCGTCGATCTGCTTGAGATAAGTGTGGAAGGTCTTCAGCCCCATGTCTTTGATACCGGGCAGGGCGGACTGGTCGGCGGTGTAGCGCTCCGGCCGCCCGACATGGGCGTGCGCCGGATGAACGCTCGACGCGAAGTAGCCGATCGTCGACATCGCCTTGGCCTCCTTCACCGGATCGGTGGGCCACATCTTAAAGCGCTTGCCGAGATACGGCAGGATCGCGGTGTTCTCGGCGAGGAATTCGCCGTTGTCGAGCTGCAGCACCGGCACGCGGCCGAGCGGGTTGCGCTTGAGGTGCTCGTCCGTGCGTTGCTCGCCCTTGGCGAGGTCCATCTTCCGCGGTTCGTATTTCTCGCCGCTATCCTCCAGCACGATGTGCGAAGCCATCGAGCACGCACCGGGACCGTAATAAAGCGCCAACATTCAGACGTCCTCCGTTTGATTGAATTCTTCAGTGAACCAGTTGCGCTGCGCGCGGCATGATGGCGCCGCGGTGGCGGATTTTCTCGGCCGCCAGCCGGTGGCCGGCTGCGGCTGCGGTGGCGGGATTTTCGCCGGACAGGCGCGCCGCCATGTAGCCGGCGTTGAAGCTATCGCCGGCCGCGGTGGTATCGACCGGCTTCACCACCTCTTCGACGGGGATGAACTCCTGCCGCCCGCCGGATGCGATCAGAGCGCTGTTGGGTCCGTTCTTCACCACGATCTCGGCGATGCCAAAGGCTTGCAGCCGCTCCACAGTGGCCTCGGGGCTCGGATCGCCCCACAGCACGGCCTCGTCGTCGTAGGTCGGCAGTGCGATGTCGCAGCGCTTGAGCGCCTCCAGAAACACGGTGCGGGTGCGCGCCAGATCGCCCTTCCAGCCGCGCGGGCGGAAATTGCCATCGAAGGCGATCCGCACGCCCTGTTTGCGCGCCATCTCGATGACGGCGAGGAATCGGCCGAGCCCGACGTTGGAATAGAGCGAGAGCGTGATGCCGGAGAAAAAGATCAGCCGTGCGGTGAGCAGCGTCTCGGCGATGCGGCCCCAGTCCGGCAGTTCGAACAGGTCGCGCGCGGGAGAGTTCTCGCGCCAATAATAGAAACGCCGCTCACCCTTGGGGTCGGTTTCGATCAGATAGACGCCGGGCTGGCGGCCGGGTGCGCGCAAGACCAATTCGGTCTTCACCCCTTCGGCCGCAGCCAGCGACAGGATGCCGTCCGAATAGGGGTCGTCGCCGAGCGCGGTTGCATACGATACGTCGATGCCGGCGCGAGCGAGATAGACCGCGGTGTTGAAGGTATCGCCGCCGCAGGCCATGCCAAAGCGGCCGTCGCTGCCGCGCGCCATCTCGACCATGACTTCACCGATGGCGATGACGCGGGTTCTCTGATCGCTCACGGCTTTCCGGCCCATATGACTTTACGAACTGAGTGGTTTTACGAACTGACGGGACTGACGAGCGGCACTGAGCCTGAATTTCCCGCGCAGCATGGCGGGACGAAGGCGGCTTGGCAATTGTCGCGGACGCGTGACGGATCTGCTCATTTCCATATGAATGTCTCGATGTGACGGCGTCCCATTCGATGGCCAAGCCCACTCGCAGCGACAACGTTGAACACGTTGACGCAGCCGCCGGTGTTTGCCGCTACTGCAATTTGTGCTGGGCATGGATGAGCCACGGAGGCCAAGGCTTGGGGCGAAATGGCTTCGGGCTGACGTGAATGGGTTTTGCGGTTCGGCTGTTGGGTCTATCGGCGCCAAAGAGTTCCTGAGCAAAAACAGTGGGTTGGATTCCCTTCCGGCAATCGAAATGTTATATTATAACAACTCCGCGAAAGCACCATTTTGCCGATGACCCATCACCATCATCACGAGCACGAGCATCATCACCACGCCGGGCAGGTGCATCCACCGGCGGCGCTGCACGCGTCGATTCTGCGGCTGTCGGTGCTTGAGCGGCTCGGTGCTGCGGCCGTTGTCATCGCGCTGCTGTGGGGTGCGGTGCTGTGGGCGATGACGTGAGAATCCGCCGATGAGCGCGCAACTCAATTTCCGCAATCTCACGCTTGGCTACGATCGCCATCCGGCCGTGCATCACCTCGATGGCGCGATCGAGCTGGGATCGCTGACCGCCGTGGTCGGCCCGAACGGCGCCGGCAAATCGACGCTGTTCAAGGGCGTGGTCGGCGCGATCAAACCGCTCGCCGGCAGGATCGAGCGCCACGGCGTGCTGCCGCAGGAGATCGCTTATCTGCCACAGGTCGCCGAGATCGACCGCAGCTTCCCGATCAACGTCTACGATATGGTGGCGATGGGCCTGTGGCGCCGCGCCGGGCTGTTCGGCGGCATCGGCCGCAAGCAGCGCGACACCGTCGAAGCCGCCATCGCGACCGTCGGCCTCACCGGCTTCGAGGACCGCGCCATCGGCACGCTCTCGGGCGGCCAGATGCAGCGCATGCTGTTCGCGCGGCTGCTCCTGCAAGATGCCCGCGTGATCGTGCTGGACGAACCGTTCAACGCCATTGACGCCAAATCCTCCGCCGATCTGCTCGCGCTGGTGCAACACTGGCACCACGAGAAGCGCACCGTGCTGGCGGCGCTGCACGACCTCGATCTGGTGCGGGCGAATTTCCCGCAAGCGCTGCTGCTGGCGCGCGCGCCGGTGGCCTGGGGCGCGACCGCCGACGTGCTCACGGCTGACAACATCGCCAAGGCGCGCCGCATGTGCGAGGCCTTCGACGAACAGGCCGAGGCTTGCGTCGTGGCGGAGGGCGTCTGAGCGCCATGCTGTCTCACATCTTTCTCGAGCCGTTCCGCGACGAGGCGGTCCGTCACTCGCTGGTCGCGATCCTGGCACTCGCGCTGAGCGCCGGCCCGGTCGGCGTGTTTCTGATGCTGCGCCGCATGAGTCTCGTTGGCGATGCGATGTCGCATGCCATTCTGCCCGGCGTGGCGATTGGCTTTCTCGCGGCCGGTCTGAATGTCTTCGCCATGACGTTCGGGGGCCTCACCGCCGGTTTGCTCATTGCGCTGCTGGCCGGCGCGGTGAGCCGGGCCACGGCGTTGCAAGAGGATGCCTCGTTTGCGGTGTTTCTGCTGTTGTCGCTGGCGCTCGGCGTGGTGATCGTGACGATCAACGGCATCGACGTCGAGCATCTGATGGAGTTTCTGTTCGGCGAAACCGCGGCGAAAATGAACGCCGACAAGCTGCTGGTCATCGCCATCAACACCACGATCAGCACGATTGCGCTGGCGCTGGTCTATCGGCCGCTGACACTCGATTGCGTCGACCCGGGGTTTTTACGCTCGGTGAGCCGCGCCGGTGGCATCGCGCATCTGACCTTTCTGGGACTTTTGGTGCTCAACCTGATCAGCGGCTTTCATGCGCTCGGCACGCTGCTCGGCGTTGGCATTATCGTCATCCCGGCTGCGGTCGCGCGGTTCTGGACGCGCGACATTTCGGCGATGATCGTGCTGGCGATGGCGAGCGCCTTGCTGGCCGGCGTTGCCGGATTGCTGTTTGCCTTTCACGCCGGAATTCCATCGGGACCGGCCGTGACGCTGGTGGCCGGAGTCCTGTACGTCGGTTCGATCTTGTTCGGGCGGATTGGCGGATTGATCTGGCGGCTCTTCCCGGGCCGTCATCTCGAGGCGTAAGGCGTCGTCATCGTGGCGGCGCGCGCTCGGGTTCAACGGGCAAGCCTCACCTTTTTGCATACCTGCCGCCGACCCCCTATATGTTCTCGGCCAAGGAGCCCTATCCCCCATGTCCGAAGCGTCCCAAACCGAAAAAATTGAAAAACTTCCCGTCACGGTGCTGACCGGCTACCTCGGCGCCGGCAAGACCACGCTGCTCAACCGCATCCTGTCGGAGCCGCACGGCAAGAAATACGCCGTCATCGTCAACGAATTCGGCGAGATCGGCATCGACAACGAGCTGGTGGTTGGCGCCGACGAAGAAGTGTTCGAGATGAACAACGGCTGCATCTGCTGCACCGTGCGCGGCGACCTGATCCGCATCATCGAGGGCCTGATGCGGCGCAAGGGCAAGTTCGACGCGATTATCGTGGAGACAACGGGCCTCGCCGATCCGGCGCCGGTGGCGCAGACCTTCTTTGTCGATGAGAACGTCGGCCGCAGGACCAGGCTCGATGCGGTGGTGACCGTCGCCGACGCCAAATGGCTGAAGGACCGGCTCAAGGACGCGCCCGAGGCGAAGAACCAGATCGCCTTCGCCGACGTGATCCTGCTGAACAAGACCGACCTCGTGACCGAGGCCGAGCTGCGCGAGGTCGAGGCCCGCATCCGCGGCATCAATCCTTACGCCAAGCTCCATCGCACGCAGCGCTCGCAGATCGCGCTCGACCAGGTACTCGGCCGCAACGCCTTCGATCTCGACCGCATCCTCGACATCGAGCCGGACTTCCTGCACGCCGACGATCACGATCATCACCATGATCACGATCATGGGCACGACCACGATCACCACCATGGTCACGGTCTGAAGCACTATCACGACGAGGACATGCAATCGTTCTCGATCAAGACCGAGAAGCCGCTCAACCCGGACAAGTTCTTCCCGTGGATCCAGGACCTGGTGGCCAAGGACGGCCCGAGCATCCTGCGCTGCAAGGGCATCCTCAATTTCAAGGACGACCCGGAGCGCTTCGTGTTCCAGGGCGTGCACATGATCCTGGACGGCGACCACCAGCGGGCCTGGAAGGACGGCGAGACCCGTGACAGCAAGCTCGTGTTCATCGGCCGCAATCTGCCGGAGGAAAGAATCCGGAAGGGCTTTGAGGATTGCTTCGCTTAGTGCCGCTACAATGGTTGCCTTCATCCAGCAGGGAACGTGCGCAAGTCGGCTAAAGCCGACTTGCGTTGCCTTCGAGACGCAGTCCTTCGGACCGCTCCTCAGGATGAGGCGGAGATAGATTGTGTCTGACACACCAACCAACACTGCCCCCAACACCCCGTCCGTTGCCGATCGCACCCGCCTCGTCGAGGCAGGTGCGCCGGTGGTCGGCGTGCATTTCCTCGGCCGCACCGCGGCCTTCGTGCTGGGTGAGGAGGCCGTGCTGCTGGTCGAGGGCCAGGCGGAAGCGCGGCGGGTTGCGATCCACGGCGGCGGCATTCTCTCGTCCGCCAGCGACGGCGTTTGGGTGATCACCGGCGGCGACGACGGCAAGGTTTTTGTGACCGGCGTACAGGGCGAAAGCCGGCTCGTTGGGTCCGATGCCAAGCATCGCTGGATCGATTGCGTCGCCACCGGGCCGGACGGTGCGCTCGCATGGTCGGCTGGCAAATCGGCCTACATGGTGGGGACCAAGGGCGAGCCGCGCTCGCTCGACGTCGTTTCTACGGTCGGCGGACTGGCGTTCGCGCCCAAGGGGCTGCGTCTCGCGATCGCCCACTACGGCGGCGTCTCGCTGTGGTTTCCGAACGCCCAAATGGCGCCCGAGAAGCTCGAGTGGAAGGGCTCGCACCACGACGTGCAATTCAGCCCGGACGGCCGCTTCGTCGTCACCGCCATGCAGGAGCCTGCGTTGCACGGCTGGCGGGTGGTCGACGCCAAACACATGCGCATGACCGGCTACTCGGCGCGGGTGCGGTCGTTCGGCTGGACCGCCGGCGGCAAGTGGCTCGCCACCAGCGGCTCCGAGCAGCTGGTGTGCTGGCCGTTCCAGGGCAAGGAAGGCCCGATGGGCAAGACGCCGAAAATGGCGGCGGCCTTTGCGGTGCGCGCCATGGCGGTTGCCTGCCATCCGAAGCAGGAGGTGGCTGCGGTGGGCTATGCCGATGGCACCGTGCTGCTGGTGCGCGTCGACGACGGCGCCGAGGTGTTAGGCCGCAAGGCTGCTGGCGCATCGATAACGGCGCTGGCTTGGAGCGCGGACGGTGGCCTGCTGGCCTGGGGAACCGAGGACGGGCAGGCGGGCGTCATCGAACTGGGCTGACGACAACTCAGAGCAAATAAAAACCCCGGGCCGAAGCCCGGGGTTTTTGCTTAAGCGCTGCGCTGCCGTCAGATCACATACTGACGCAGCGGCGGATAGCCGTTGAAGCCGACCGACGAGTAGGTCGTCGTATAGGCCCCGGTCGCCTCCAGCAGCACCTTGTCGCCGATCGAAAGTGTGACCGGCAGCGGGTAGGGCGTCTTTTCGTAGAGCACGTCCACCGAGTCGCAGGTCGGGCCGGCGATGACGCATGGCGCCATCTCGTCCTTGTCCTTCGTGGTCTTGATCGGGTAGCGGATCGACTCCCCGATGGTCTCGGCGAGACCGTGGAACTTGCCGATGTCGAGATAGACCCAGCGCGTCTCGTCTTCCGGCGAGCGCTTGGCGATCAGCACCACTTCGGCCTCGATCAAGCCAGCATTGCCGACCAGGCCGCGGCCCGGCTCGACGATGGTGTTCGGGATGTTGTTGCCGAAGTGCTTGCGCAGCGCCTTGAAGATCGCCTTGCCATAGCTCTCCAGCCGCGGCGTCTTGCGGATGTACTTCGCCGGGAAGCCGCCGCCGAGGTTGACCATCGACAGGTTGATGCCACGCTCTGCGCAGGTCTTGAACACCGACGCGGTCGAGGCGAGCGCACGGTCCCAGGCCTCCACGTTGTGCTGCTGCGAGCCGACGTGGAACGAGATGCCATGGGCGACGAGCCCCAGCTTGTGGGCGTGTTCGAGGATGTCGGCGGCATAGTCTGGCTCGCAGCCGAACTTCCGCGACAGCGGCCATTCGGCGCCGGTGCCGTCGCAGACGATGCGGCAGATCACCCGCGAGCCGGGCGCGGCGCGCGCGACCTTCTCGACCTCAGCCTCGCAATCGATCGCAAACAGCGTGATGCCGAGCCGGAAGGCCGAGGCGATCTCGCTCTCCTTCTTGATGGTATTGCCGTAGGAGATGCGGTCGGGCGTGCAGCCGGCCGCAAGCACCATTTCGGTCTCCGCGACCGAGGCGACGTCGAAGCACGAGCCGAGCGCGACGAGCATCTTGAGGATCTCGGGCGCCGGGTTGGCCTTCACCGCGTAGAACACCTTGGTGTCCGGCAGGGCCTTGGCGAAGGCAACGTAATTATCGCGGACGACATCGAGGTCGACCACGAGACACGGACCTTCAGATTTGCGGTATTTCAGGAATTCGCGAATGCGTGCGGTCATTTCGACCTATGCTCCTCTATCCGGTCGCGGCTCTGAGCCGCCTCAGGTGAACCTGCTGTGATGACCGACCGCTCGCGCGGTTGCGGACATCACATCGATGGCTGCCTTGGTCCGGATAAGGGAGATCCCGTTCCGCACTGCTGGCAAAGATGGACAAGCCTCTTCGGTGTCCCCGGCATTCGCGCCGGCAGTAACCAAAAAAGCCCTTCCGTCGTTGCTTTAAGCCGCGTCCCCCGTTGAGCGCGGGGTGCGCCGGTTTCGCCTCCGGCTTGCCGATCACATCGGCGCCTCATCAGGACATGTCCCGCTGAGACACCTAGCAAGGAAGAGAAAAACTTTTTCTCTTCCGTAGGCGGCTGTCCGGCCTCTTGTCCGGACCCCACCGATCGACACGCGGCCACAGGCACGTGCGAAATTGGGCAAGAAACAAATGAATCGAATCTGACTCAGAGTCAACCTTTTTGGTGGGTGAAGCGCGCGGACCCCCAACAGATTGCGGGCGCGACTCTGCTTAAGGATTTTTTTACGGATCGCAGCGCGCGGCGATGCTGGCTTCAATCGCGCGCGGTGAACGGCTCGATGAGGCGCGCGTTGACGATGAAGCGCGCCATCACGGCGACGCCCACCAGGAAGAAAAATGCCTGCAAAACATGGACGCCGGTGCTCTCCGGCGGCGAAAACTCGACGCCGACCAGCGACACCAGAGACTGCACCAGGCCGACGAGGAAATTGCCGAAGCCGGTGAGGCTCTCCAGCGCCCAGCCGCCTGCGAAGGCCGCGCCGAACACCTCGGCGCCGATCAGGATGGCGGCGCTGATCACGGTGACCACGTTGAGCCAGATGACTCGGGTGCCCTGCGGCTTCTGGGTGGTGGCGTTCATCGACTCAAGTCCTAGGCTCTAGCCCATCGAGGGGCAGCGGTGCGGCCGCAATGTCCCCGATATGGGCGGCAGGATCAAGGCCACAAGCCCTGCGGTGGCGCCGCGTCTCATGCCTCCTTCATGGTCCGGCGCTCGATCTCCAGGAGCCGGTCGAGGCCAGTAACCTTATGCGCGGCCTTCATCTCGCGCTCGGCGCCGCCCGGGCCGAGGAATGGGTCCATGGTGTCCGTCGCCAGGTGCTCGTAGGAGCCGCGCACCGCCTTAACCATCGCGGCGAACGCCGTCCCGGACGAGGCGGCGAGCCGATAGCCCATCCTGACCATCTCGGCCTTGGAGACCGGGAAGGTGGACCAGCCGTCGGGCGGCGCGAAGGTCATCAGCGGGGCTGGCAACCGCTCGGCGATGTGGCGCATCTCCTCCGGCTTTCGTCCCCAGACGAACAGCATGTCGGCGCCGGCCTTCTTCATCGCCTCGGCCCGGCGCAGCGCGTCGTCCATGCCGCCGACCCGGATCGCGTTGGTGCGGCCGACGATGATTGTGTCCGGATTGTTGCGGGCCGCGACCGCCTCGCGGATTCGGTCGGCGGCGAGCTGCGGGGTCACCAGGTTGTCGATGCCAACGTGGTGCTCGACCCGCCGCGGCAGCAGCTGGTCCTCGATTTCGATGCACTGGACGCCAGCCGCCTCCGACATCGCGACGGTGCGGTGGATGTGGACCGGGTCGCCCCAGCCGCCGCCGGCATCGAGCACCACCGGGATTTTGCAGACCGTGCGGATATCGACCACGACCTGGATCATCTCGGTGAGTGACAGCCCGGCCTCAGTCACGCCCTTGTACCAGCCCAGCGAGCCGCCGCTCAGATAGGCGGCCTTGAAGCCCGCCAACATCGCCATCTGCGCCATGATCGGATTGAGCGCGCACGGCGCGACGATGAGGTCGGGGCCTTTGATGAGTTGACTGAGCTTTTCCAATTCACGCTCCATTGTCCTATACCGAGGCGAGTATGCGGGAGGAGCGACAGGGTGGCCAAGCTCAAGGTGATGTGCGCGCGTTCGATGCATGTGGCGGTCGGCGCGCTCGGTAAGGCGTTTGCGGCGAGCGCGGGCCATGAGGTCGCGTTCGACTTCGGCACGGTGGGCGCGCTGCAAGCCAAGCTCGATGCCGGCGACACCGCCGACGTGGTGATTCTGTCGGTGCCGGCCATCGCCAAGCTGGAGCAGGCGGGCGCGGTGGTGCCCGGCTCGCGGGCGAACGTGGCCAAGACCTTCATTGCGCTCTGCATTCGCGCCGGCGCGCCGGTGCCCGACTTCCGCACTGCCGAGTCGTTTAAGCGCGTGCTGGCGGAGGCTCGCGCCATCGCCACCAGCGATCCGGCGGTCGGCGGCTCTGCGGGCGTCTATCTCGCCAAGATGTTCGAGCAGGAGGGGCTTGGCCCGCTGATGAAGGCCAAAAGCCTGCCGCAGCAGAGCGGCGTCGAGGTCGCCAAGCGCGTGGTCGAGGGCAAGGCCGATTTCGGGCTGACGTTGTCCGGTGAGGTGGCCTCGGTCGAGGGCGCCGCGATCGCCGGCGCGCTGCCGCCGCCGTTCGGCCAGGACACGATCTATTGCGCGGCCGTGATGGCGGCGAGCGGCGCGAAGGGGGCGGCGGCGGATTTCATCGCGGCGCTCACCAAGCCCGACATGCACGCGGCCTGGAAGAAAGCTGGATTCGAGCCCGCCGGAGCCTGAGGTGCCGCCGGCCGCGGCACGCGTCAGCCTTAAGGCGTAGATTCGGAAGCGCCGAATCAACGGCCACACACGGAGGCTCCCATGGCAGGCTTATCAGCCGAACAGGAAGCAATGGTCGCGTTGTTCCAGCGGCATGTGGCGGCGGAACTCGCCGGCGATCTCGACACCACCATGGCGACGATGACCGACGACCCTCACCTGCACAATGTGCCGTCGATGGTCGGCGGCGCCGGGCGCGACGGCGTGCGGGCGTTCTACCGCAATCATCTGGTCGGCAAGTTCTTTCCGCCGGATGTGAAGATGACGGACGTGTCGCGCACCGTGGGGGTCAATCAGGTGGTCGACGAGCTGGTGATCAGCTTCACCCACACCATGGTGATCGACTGGCTGCTGCCTGGCGTTGCGCCCACCGGCAAGCCCGTCGAGATGGCGGTCGCGGTCATTGTCGGATTCAAGGACGGCAAGATCTCCCACGAGCATATCTACTGGGATCAGGCCAGCGTGCTGGTGCAGATCGGGCTGCTCAATCCGGCGAACCTCCCGGTCTGCGGCGCCGAGGGCGCGCGCCGGGTGCTCAATCCCAAACTGCCGCCACGGAAGATGTAACGAGGCGTCCGGGCGCTTGGTGGGCTCTAACGATTCGTTTCGACGCTGAAGCCGCGCGGTGGCTCGCCGCGCTGGCAAGTGTCCCACATGGTCCGGTAGGCTGCCTCGATGTTGCGGGTGAAGCGCGCAGTGTCAAACAGGCCGCCGGTCTTTTGATTGGCGGCGAGCTTGGCCTTCTTTTCGGCGAGCAGGGCTGGATCGCGCGCAAGCTTCAGCGCCAGCGCCTCATAGTCCGCCAAGTTCGCCGTGACCAACTCGGGCAGGCCCGCTGCCGTGGCCAGGCTCGCCGCGGCACGTCCCGCGAACGCCTGACCAAGACACGTCAGCACCGGCAGTCCGGCATACAGCGCATCCGCGGCGGTGCTATGGGCGTTGAACGGCAGCGTATCGAGGAACAGGTCGGCGCGGCGGTGCCGCGCCAGGTGGTCTTCGTTGCGGGCAACGCGCGGCGAGAAGATCAGCCGGTCCGCCTGCACGCCGCGCGCTTCCGCCTCGCGCCGCAAATTGGCAACGGTTGTTTCGCGGGTCCCCGACAGCCACAGCACGCTTCCGGGAACCTCGGACAAGAGCCGCATCCAAATGTCGAAGATGCGCGGCGTGATCTTGTAGCTGTTGTTGAACGAGCAGAACACAAAGCCGGTCTCGGGCAGGCCAAGCTCGGTGCGCGCCGGGATGTGCTCGGCGATCTCACGCTTGGCGTCGTTGACCATGAAGCTGTCGGGCAGATAGGCGACCTGCTCGACGTACAGCGGCCGCTGCGCCTCTGGGATCACGATCCGGTCGGCGATGACGTAGTCGATGTGCTTGGCGCCCAGCGTTCCGGAAAAGCCCAGATAGTTCACCTGAATGGGCGCGGGCCGCATCGCCAAAATCAGAGGCCGGCAGCCGGACGTGTGGCCCATGAGATCGACGGCGATATCGATCTCCTGTTCGCGCATCAGGCGCGCCACCTCGACGTCGCTTTTGGCGCGAACGTCGATGAATCGCTCGAAGCCGGCGCGAAACCGGCTCAGAACCTGACTGGAATCGTCAACGCCAATTGAAAATGCGATCGGTTCGAAGCGCGATCGGTCGTGCTGCTCGATGATGCCGACCATCAGATGGGCGACCGGATGATTGCGGAAATCCGCCGACAGGTAGCCGACCCGAATGCGGTCGTGACTGTATCGTTCGCCGTTCCAAAACGGCTTGACCGGGGTCGGGTAGTTCTGCGCGACAAAAACCCGCGCGCATTGGGATTGGTCCTCCGGCGTTTCCGATATTGCGAGGAACGGAAACGGCACGACGTCAGCGGCCCCGCCACGAACCGCCTTGATCAAATTGTCGCGCTGGCGCTCGAAGTCGCGCCAGTCGCAAAACTGCATCTGGATATGCAGCCGCTGTGTTGCGGCCGAGCTCAAGTTGGGATTGAGCGCCAGCGCGCGTTCGTAGCTCGCCAGCGCTTCATCCGAGCGGCCCAGGTCGTAGAGCACGTTGCCGCGATTGTTCCAGGCGTCGGCAAAGCGTCCTTCGATCCGCAGCGCCGCATCGCAATGGCGCAGCGCGTCCTCGAAGCGGCCTTGGTGCCGCAGGATCGCGCTGAAGTTCGCGTGAGCGAGCGCGTGGTTGGGATTGAGCCGGAGCGCTTTCTCGTAACTCGCGACCGCGCGGGCGTGGTCGCCGAGCTGGAATTGCACCCGGCCGAGGTTGACCAGCGTATCGACCGCGTTCGGATTGACCCGGACCGCTTCCGTCATAAGCGGAAGCGCCGCCGCGAAATCGCCGCGCTGGGCTTCGATCAGGCCCAGCATGTGCAGGGAGTCGAACTGTTTTTTGTCGCTGGCGAGAACCTGTCTGAAGATCGCCTCGGCCTCGGCGGCCCGGCCCATCTGAAACGCCGCGTAAGCCCGGCTGAGCGTGCCCTGCAAGGCCGCGGGTGGCATTTTCGGCATCGCTTCGACCACTCACCAGGATGGCGCGGCAATGGACTGAATGCTGCCCAAGTTTTTCCGGAGACGCAAACGGCTGGTGATTTCGGAGAACTATTCCGGCTTCAGCTTCAGATCGGCCGCAATCCGCTTCCAGCGCGGTACTTCGGCGGCCATCCGGTCGCGCAGCACATCGGCGCCGCTCAGCTTCAACGTGATGCCCGCGGCGCTCGTCCGCTGCACCATCAGTTCGTGGCTGCGCATCACGGCGAGCTCGCGTTCGAGCCGCGCCACGATTGTCTGTGGCAGGCCACGGGGACCAAACAGCCCATACCAATTGGCCATCGAATAGCCCGGCACCAGTTCGGCGATCGAGGGCACATCGGGCAATTCTGGCAGGCGCTGTGGCGAGCACACGGCGAGCACGCGGATGCGGCCATCGCGCGCCGGCCCCAGCGCCTCGATGGTGCTGGAGAACACCGAGTCGATGTCGCCGGCGTAGAGCGCGGTCATGCCGGGCGCCATGCCGCGGAACGGCACGTGCAACAGGTTGATGCCGGCCATGGTCTTGAGCAATTCGCCCGACAGGTGATTGCCCGAGCCCACGCCGCCGCTGCCGTAGGTGATCCGGCCCGGCTCCGCTTTGGCCTTGGCGAGGTAATCCGCAAAGGTGCGGATCGGGCTGTCGCCGCGCACCGCGAGGATGATCGGCACCTCGGCGATCAGGCTGATTGGCGTGAGCCCCAAGGGATCGAACGGCAGGTTGGGATAAAGCGCCGGCGCAATCGCGATCGACGAGGTGGTGAACAACAGGCTCGCGCCGTCCGGCGCGGCCTGCGCCACCACCTGCGCGCCAATGGTGCCGCCGGCGCCGCCGCGGTTCTCCAGGATGAAGGTGCCCTTGGTCTGCGCCGAGAGCCGCTCGTTCATCAGGCGCGCCGGCATGTCCACCGGTCCGCCGGCCGCGTAGGGCACCATGACCCGCACCGCGACCGATGGCGGCCAGTCCTGCGCGTGGGCGGGGAGCGCCAGCGCCGTCAGCGCGGCAGCGAGTCCAGCGAATCCAAGAGAATGCGCGGCGTTCATTCCATCACCAATCCGGCGGCTTTCACCGGCCCGGCCCATTTCGCGACTTCGGAGTCGATGAACTGACGCAAATATTCCGGCCCTCGCCGGTTCGGTGCGGCGGGGATCAGCCCGATGGCGTCGAACCGCGCGCGCAGCTTCGGATCGTCGAGCGCTTTGCTCACCGCGGCGCTGAGCTTCGCCACCATGGCGGGCGTCGCGGCCTTCGGCAGCAGGATGGCGTTCCAGGCCGAGACGTCGAAATCCTTCAGGCCCTGTTCGTTGGCGGTGGGGAGATCGGGCAGCAGCGGCGTGCGCTCGCGCGCCAGCATCGCCAGCGCCTTGACCTGACCGGCCTTCACGGCCGGCACCCCGATCGAGACGTAGTTGCAGATGTAGTCGATGCGGCCGGCAATCAGGTCGGCGAATGCCGGTCCGCCGCCCCGATAGGGAACGTGCGTGACGTTGACGCCCATGATCTGGTCGAGCATCACACAGGCGATGTGCGACGACGTGCCGGTGCCGCCCGACGAAAACACCATCTTGGCGTGGTTCTGTTTGGTGTAGGCGATGAACTCGGCGAGCGTGTTGGGCGGCAGGTCTTTCTTCGTCATCAGCAGCAACGGGGCGTCGGCGACGAAGCTCACCGGCTGGAAATCGTTCGCCGGGTGATAGAGCGGCGTTTTGTGCATCGAGTGGCTGATGGCATGCGTGCCGATCGAGCCGAGCACGAACATGTGGCTGTCGGCCGCGGCCTGCGATACGCGCAGCGAGCCGGTGGTGCCGCCGGCGCCCGGCACGTTCTCGATGACGATCTGCTGGCCGAGCGCTTCGCTCAGGGTCGGCTGCAGGATGCGCGCCAGCGCGTCGAGCGGACCGCCGGCTGCGAATGGGGCGATCAGCGTCACCGGCCGGTTCGGCCAGTCCTGCGCGACCGCGGAGGTCGCGGCGAGCGCGCAGGCGAACAGGGCGCCTGCCATTGTTGTGATGCGCATCGATCCTCCCGGTGTCCGGCTTTTTCGCCAGTCTCGGGTCGGCAGGCGCGCCGAGGCAAGTGGGTGCGACGACGGCGCGTCATGCGCCGGTTGCAGGGCCGGAGACGGGCCGGAACCGCGGCGGCTTTGCCGCGTTATGTCCCTTGAATCAGCGCCCGGCCACCCTATCTAAGGTCGGACAGTCCCGTGGCTTCGGCCGCGGCCCCAACTCCGAAGTGCCGCCTTACCACGGATGTACTGGAGGGTAGAGCGCTTGGAGTGGGGAAGCTGATCAGGAACGCGCCCGTCCACGTCCGTGGCGGGCCGTTTTCTTTTTGGGACGCTGTTTACCGGATATCTTGCCTGCTTGCTGGTCCACCGCTTTGTCGGCTTCCTTATTGGCTTCTTTGGCGCTCAGCTTGAACGCATCGCGGGTGTCGTAAGGCCGCCCGTGCTTCCGCAGCACGTCGCGGAAGGCCTCATCCGCCAATTCCTGAAACGTCATCATGCGCTCGCGCGCCAAGAGGTCGAGCGCCTGCCAGGTGTCGGTGTCGAATTCGACGCGCTTGCCTTTGTGGTCGGGCATCGCGATTCAGCGGTTCCGGTCGCGCGGGGGTTCCGCTACGTAAAACACCCGTTGCACTGTACTCCCGGTTTTCACTGTACTCCCGGTGACGTCGGGGCCCCTCAATTTCTCGTCCATCGTGCTTTTTTTGATCTCCCGCGCAAATTCCAGGAACGGACTCGTTTCGTCTTCTTCTTCGAGGATCGCTATCACCTCATCACAGGCGGCGATCGCTTCTTCGCGCTTATTCATCTGGCTCAATGCCGCCGCCTTGTTGAAGAGTACTTTGTGGACGACTTCGCGTAGTGCTGGTTCCGGCGCGCCGCCGAAGCGGGCGATGACGTCATCATAGATGGCAATCGCTTCGTCGCGCTTGTCCGTCAGGTCGAGTAGCATGGCTTTGCAACCCAGTGCGCGGGCCTCTTGTGCGCGCAGTGTTAATTCTGTCGCGCCGCCGAAGCGGGTGATCACCTCGTCATAGACGGCGATCTCTTCCTCCGTTTGGTTCATTTGGCCGAGAATGATCGCCTTGTTGACGAGTGCGCTGGCGACCACTTCGCGTAGGGACAATTCTGTCGCGCCACCGGAGTGAGCGATCAACTCGTCAAAGACGGCGATCGCTTCCTTGTTTTTATCCATCTGGCAGAGTCTGTTGCCCTTGTTGAAAAGCGCCTTGGCGACCTCTTTGCGCAGCGGAAATTCGGTTGCGGTGCCGAAATGGGCAATGACGCCGTCATGGGCGGCAATCTCCTCGCTGAACATTTCCATCCGGCTGAGCAGGACACCCTTATTGACGAGAGCGCGCGCGACGGCGGTGCGCAACAGCAATTCGGTCCCGGTGCCATCGCCGACGCGGGCGATCACCTCGTCATAGACGGCAATCGCTTGTTTGTTTTCATCCATATCCCTGAGGGAGTTGCCCTTGTTGTAAAGCGCGAGGGTCGCCGACACGTACAGGGAGGGTTCCGTTGCCGTGCCGAAGCGGGCGATCACGTCATCAAAGATCGCGATCGCTTCCCTATACCTGCCCAAATCGTCGAGCAAGGAACCTTTGTTGACGAGCGCACGGGCGACTTGTTCGCGCAATGGTAATTCGGTTGCGGTGTCGAAGCGGGCAATGACCTCGTCAAAGGCGACCATCGCTTCCCCGCTCTTGTCCATCTGGACGAGCGCGCGCCCCTTGTCGACGAGCGCGCGGGCGAACTCTTGGCGCAGCGGCAGTTCGGTCGCCGTACCGAGGCGAGCAATCACCTTGTCATAGTTGGCGATCTCTTCGTCGCTCATGCGGTAGAATGCTCCTGAATATCAACCAATAGCTTAGCCAATTTCATTTATGGCTCAACCAAATACAAAGCGCCCGCCGTGGGGCGGGCGCTTCGGCATGTCGGCGGCGTTAGATCGTCAGATATAAAGGCTCGCCATCTGGCCTTCCGGATAGCGCGTGCCCTTGGCGGCGCCGGGCGGCACCGCGCTGGAAATCTCCGCGACCTCGGCGGCGCTCAGCTTCACGTTCAGCGCGCCGAGATTTTCCGCCAGCCGATCCTTGCGTTTGGTGCCCGGGATCGGGATGACGTCGTCGCCCTGCGCCAGCACCCAGGCGAGCGCCAACTGCGCCGGCGTGCAGCCCTTGCGCTTGGCGATCGCGTCGACCTTCTGCGCGAGGCTGCGATTGTGCTCCAGATTGTCCTTGGCGTAGCGCGGATGGCGCTTGCGCGAGTCGCTGTCGGCGAGCGTGGCGGGATCGGCGATGTGGCCCGACATCATGCCGCGCCCGAGCGGCGAATACGGCACGAAGGCGATGCCGAGCGGCCGCGTCGTCTTCATCGTCTCCTCGCCCTCCTGCCGGTACATCAGCGAATATTCGTTCTGCACCGCGGCGATCGGATGCACCTTGTGGGCGCGCCGGATCGTCTCCGGCGAGGCCTCGCACAGCGCCAGCGCGCGGATCTTGCCTTGCTCCTTGAGCTTGACCATCGCGCCGATCGTGTCCTCGATCGGCACGTTCGGATCGATGCGGTGCTGGTAGTAGAGGTCGATCACATCCATGCCGAGGCGCTTGAGGCTTGCCTCGCAGGAGCTGACGACGAACTCTGGCCGGCCATCGGCAAACTTGCCGCCCTTGCCGCCGAGGTTGCCGAACTTGGTGGCGACGATGACGCCGTTGCGGCGGCTGCCGGCCAGCGCCTTGCCGATCAGCTGTTCGTTGTGGCCGTTGCCGTAGAGGTCGGAGGAATCCAGCATGGTGACGCCGCTGTCGAGCGCCGCGTGGATCAGCGCGATGCTGGCGTTGTCGTCGACCTCGCCATAGACGCCGGACAGGCCCATGCAGCCGAGCCCCAGTGCCGACACATTGATTCCGCTCTTGCCGAGCGCGCGTTGCGGTAGTTGAGCCACGATATCCTCCTGAGCTTTAAGTTTGGCGGGACGATAGACTGGCTTGCGCCATACCGCTAGAGAACCGTCGATCACAGAACCCGCTATTCCGCTGGAATCCATGACAAGCCAAGCATCCGATAATCCGTTCTTCGAGGCCTGGACCACCCCGTTCGGCGTGCCGCCGTTTGGGCGCATGAAGCCTGAGCATTTCGAGCCGGCCTTTTCGCGCGCCTTTGCGGAGCACGAGGCCGAGGTCGCCAAGATCGCGGCCGATCCGGCGCCGCCGTCGTTCGAAAACACCGTGGTGGCGCTGGAGAATGCTGGCCGCGCCCTGCAGAGGGTCGATGACGTGTTTGGCCAACTGGTCGGCACCACCAGCAACGACGCGCTGCTCGAGATCGAACGCGATATCTCGCCGCGGCTCGCAGCGCATTGGAACACGATCCGCATGAACGGGGCGCTGTACCGGCGCGTCGATGCGCTGTTCCAGAAACGCGATCAGCTCAAGTTGACGCCCGAACAGGCCCGCGTGCTGGAGCGTCATCACACCGCGTTCCGCCGCGCCGGCGCGGCCCTCAATGCGGACAAGAAGAAGCGTCTGGCCACCATCACGGAACGGCTGGCCGAGCTTGGCACCGCGTTCAGCCAGAACCTGCTGGCGGACGAGCAGACCTATTCGATGGTGATCGAGACCGAGGCCGAGCTTGCGGGCCTGCCGGACTTCGTGCGTTCGGCCGCGCGCGCCGACGCCGACGAGCGCGGCCAGAAGGGCAAGCACGCCATCACGCTGCAGCGTTCCAGCGTCGAGCCGTTCCTGCAATTTTCGTCGCGCCGCGATCTCCGCGAGAAGGTGTTCCGCGCCTGGATCGCCCGCGGCGACAACAACGATAAGACCGACAACAAGGCGATCATCGCCGAGACCATTGCGCTGCGTGCCGAGCGCGCCAAGCTGCTCGGCTATCCGAGTTTTGCGCACTACCGGCTCGATGACGCCATGGCGAAAACGCCGGAGGCGGTGCGCGGTCTGCTCGAAACCGTCTGGGCGCCGGCGCGCCAGCGTGCGCTCGCCGACCGCGACGACATGCAGGAGATCATCCGCGAGGAGGGCGGCAACTTCGCGCTCGCGCCGTGGGATTGGCGCTACTACGCCGAGAAGCTGCGCAAGCGCCGTTGCGACATCGAGGAGGCCGCGGTCAAGCCTTACATGCAGCTCGATCGCATCATCGAAGCGGCGTTCCACACCGCGCAGCGGCTGTTCGGCCTGACATTTACCAGCGTTGATGTGCCGGTTTGGCATCCGGACGTGCGAGCCTGGGAGGTGCGCGGCGCCGACGGCAGCCACGTCGGTATCTTCTATGGCGACTATTTCGCCCGGCCGTCGAAGCACTCCGGCGGTTGGATGGGCACCATGCGTGACCAGGAGAAGCTCACCGGCAGTGTGCGGCCGATCGTGCTCAACGTGATGAACTTCAACAAAGGCGATCCGACGCTGCTGTCGTTCGATGACGCCCGCACGCTGTTCCATGAAATGGGCCACGCGCTGCACGGCCTGCTCTCGAACGTGACCTATCCGACCGTGTGCTGCACCAGCGTGCTGACCGATTGGGTCGAATTGCCGTCGCAACTCTACGAGCACTGGTTCCAGCAGCCGGAAATCCTGGGCCAGTTCGCGCGCCACTATCAAACCGGCGAGCCGATGCCGAAAGAACTGATGCAGCGGCTGCTCGCGGCGCGCAATTTCAACCGCGGCTGCGAGACGGTGGAATACATCGCCTCCGCGCTGGTCGATCTCGATTTGCACTCGCGCGACGCCACGGGCGCGCTCGACATCAATGCTTTCGAGCGTGCGACGCTCGATCGCATCGGCATGCCGGCCGAAATCGGCATGCGCCACCGGCCGCCGCACTTTTCCCACGTGTTCTCGGGCGGCTACTACGCCTCTGCCTACTACAGCTACATGTGGTCGGAGGTGCTGGACGCCGATGCGTTCGCGGCGTTCGAGGAGACCGGCAATATTTTCGATCCCACGATCGCAAAGAAACTCCGCGAGCACGTTCTGTCCGCCGGCGGCTCGCGCGATCCGGCCGAGCTTTACATCGCGTTCCGCGGCCGCCTGCCGAGCCCGCAGGCGCTGCTGAAGAAGCGCGGCTTCGCGGGCGCGGCCTGACCATGGCCGAGCTTCACAGCGCAGGACACAAGCGCGGCGTCGTAGCCGCCCCGCATGCCGCCGCGGCCGAAGCCGGCCGTGCGGTGCTGGCCGAAGGCGGCAACGCGATCGAAGCCATGGTGGCGATGGCGGCGAGCATCGCGGCGGTCTATCCGCACATGAACCACATCGGCGGCGACGGCTTCTGGCTGGTGCGCGAGCCGAGGGGCCGCGTCCGCGCCATCATGGCGGCGGGCTTTGCCGGCGCCAATGCGCGGCCTGAGATTTATCGCGACCGCGAAACGATCCCCGCGCGCGGTCCGCTCGCCGCGCTGACCGTGCCGGGCGCGATCGGCGGCTGGATGCTGGCGCTCGAGATCGCGAAGGCACTCGATGGCCGGATGCCGCTCGACATGCTGCTGGGCGCCGCGATCCGGCAGGCGCGCGACGGCTATGTGGTGACCCGCAGCCAGGCGCGGCTGACGGTGGAGAAATATGCCGAGCTCGAAACCGCGCCGGGCTTCGTGGCGACATTCCTGGTCGACGGCAAGCCGCCAGCCGCGGGTTCGACGCTGAAGCAGAGCGCGCTGGCCGGAACGCTCGATCAACTCGCGCACGCCGGTCTCGACGACTTCTACCAGGGCGATGTCGGGCGTGAGATCGCAGCCGATCTGGATAAAATCGGCAGCCCGGTGACGCGCGACGATTTGCGACGCTATCGCGCCGTGCTTGCCGAGCCGCTGTCCGTGAAGCTGAACGCCGGCACGCTCTACAACACGCCGCCGCCGACGCAGGGGCTCGCCTCGCTGATCATCCTGGCGCTGTACGAGCGGCTCCGCGTGGCCGAGGCTGACAGCTTCGACTTCGCGCACTGTTTGGTCGAGGCGACTAAACGCGCATTCCGCGTGCGTGACCGCTTCGTCACTGACCCGGCGCGGCTGCCGCATCCGCCCGGCCGTTATCTCGATGCAAAATTCCTCGACGCCGAGGCGCAGAAGATCGACCGCCGCAAGGCGGCCGCCTGGCCTGCGCGCTCCGGCGAGGGCGACACGATCTGGATGGGCGCGGCCGATTCATCTGGCCTCGCGGTGTCCTATATCCAGTCGCTTTATTGGGAGTTCGGCTCCGGCTGTGTCCTGCCGCGCACCGGCGTGCTGATGCAAAATCGCGGTTCGAGCTTTTCGCTCGATCCCAAAGCGGTCAATCCGCTCGCGCCCGGGCGCCTGCCGTTCCACACGCTCAACCCGGCGCTGGCCGAACTCGCCGATGGCCGCGTCATGGCCTATGGCGCGATGGGCGGTGACGGACAGCCGCAGACGCAAGCGATGCTGTTCGCGCGCCACGTGCTGCATCGCAAGCCGCTCGATCAGGCGCTCGACGCGCCGCGCTGGCTGTTGGGCCGCACCTGGGGCTCGACCGTCACCAATCTGCGGATGGAGCAGCGTTTCGACGGCAACGTGATCGACCGGCTGCTGTCGGCGGGCCACGACGTCGAAGTGCTGCCGGAGCCCTATTCCGACACGATGGGCCACGCCGGCGCGGTGCTGCTGCATCGAAACGGCACGCTCGAAGGCGCGCACGACCCGCGCGCGGATGGTGGTGCTGCGGGGGTTTAAAGGCGCTGGCTCTATACGCCCTCATCCTGAGGAGCGGCCGTAGGCCGCGTCTCGAAGGATGGGCGGCCTGTCCGATCTCAGGTTTACCTGAGATCGGCATGTGAGTGCGCAAGTCGGGTAGACCCGACTTGCGATGTTCGAGACGCGCCGCTATGCGGCGCTCCTCACCATGAGGCCGAGAGAGGTTGTGGTGCGCGGCTAACCAGCTTTCCCACCGTACTGCGCGTCCGTCACGTGCTCCATCCACGTCACATGCTTGCCGTCGAGCGCCTCCTGGATGGCGAGATGCGTCATCGCCATGTTGGGCGCGGCGCCATGCCAATGCTTCTCGTTCGGCGCGAAGAACACCGTGTCGCCCGGGCGGACCTCCTTGATCGGCCCGCCCCAGGCCTGCACGCGGCCGATGCCGGCGGTGATGTGGATGGTCTGCCCGAGCGGATGGGTGTGCCAGGCCGTGCGCGCGCCGGGCTCGAAGCGCACCCAGGCCGAGCGGGTGCGCGCCGGCTCCGGCGCCTCGATGATCGGGTCCTGCCAGACCGTGCCGGTGAATGAATCGGCCGGCGATTTTCGCGACGGCATCGAACCGGCGGGTTTGATGTCCATATGTGTTTCTCCTTGTTGGAACGTTTATTTTGGAAATCCGTAAAGCGCGGCTGGGTTCTCGACCAAAATTTTATTCCGCGTCTTCTCGTCCGGCGCCCAATCGGACAACAGGTCGAACAGCGCGGCGTCGTCGGGCTTGAGCGTGTCGCCTTCGGTCGGATGCGGCCAGTCGCTGCCCCACACCACGCGCTCGGGCGCGGCCGCGATATAGGCCTGCGCGATCGGGGCGGCGTCGGGGTAGCGGGGCGGGCCGCTCATCATGTAGGCGCCGGAGAGCTTGATCCAGCTGTTGCCCTTATCAAGCAGGCGGCGCAGCACGCCGAGTGCCGGATCGCGCGTGCCAGTGGATTGCGGCAGCCGTCCGAGATGATCGAACACCAGCGTTCCGGGCAGCCGCTGCAGAAGGTCGGCGCCGCTGACGATCTGATCGGCGCGCCAGTGGATCTGTACATGCAGGCCGAGCGGCGCGACGCGCTTCGCCAGCGGCTCGATCATGTCGATGGTGGTCGCCGCGGTTTTCGGGTCGAACTGGGTGAAGCGGATGCCGCGGATGCCCTGCGCCGCCATGCTTTTCAATTCAGCGTCCGTGACAGTCGGATGTACCACCGCGATGCCGCGGGCCTGCGCGCCAAGCTGCGCCAGCGCATCCAGCGTGACCGTGTTGTCGGTGTGATTGGCGGCGGGCTGCACCACCACGACGCGACTTGTGCCAATACGCTTTTGGAACCGCCGGTATTCGGCGACGCCCGCGTTCTCGGTCATCCGTGCGCCCGGCCGCGACGGCGGAAAGCGCGCGCCGTCGTAAATGTGCATATGACAATCGCAGGCGTTTAGTGGCGCCTTGAGCCGGGGTGGGGCGGTGCCGGACGAATTCGGGACTTGCATCGGATTGTCTTGTTTTGTGCGTATGATCCTACTGGTTCCGCAACGAGCTCGATATGGCCTCCATTCTGCCCTAGTCCATGATATGGTTCCGCTTCGCATGATCCATTTTCTCCGCACGGTTGTTGTCGCGTCGATCGGCCTGCTGATTGCGGCCGAGGCTGCGTCCGCGCATCCGCATGTCTGGATCACGATGAAGAGCGAAGTCGTCTACGCGCCGGACGGCACGGTGACGGGCGTTCGCCACGCCTGGACGTTCGACGACATGTTCACCGCCTTTGCAATTCAGGGGCTCGAGCCCGCCGAGCCGCCGAAGCCTGCCGCAACCGCGGCCAAGCCGGAACGCAAGGGTTTCTTTGCGTGGCTCGGCTCGACATGGAATTGGCTTTTCGGCTCGAAAAGCGAGACACCGCAGACCGCGAGCGCGCCCGCCGCGCAAACGCAGCCGTCGCAGGTCCAAGCCCGGCTGCAAGCGCAGGCCGACACGCAGGACAATCCGCCAACTGTCGATCCCAAGCTCGGGCTGACGCGCCAGCAGCTTCAGCCGCTCGCCGAGGTGAACGTGTCCTCGCTGAAGGAATACGACTTCTTCACCTACGCCAAGGTGAACGGCAGGAAGGTCAAGTTCGTTGAGCCGACCGACTACTATCTTGAATACAAAGACTCGGTGATGACGCTGCACTTCATGTTGCCGCTGGCAAAGCCGGCGCAGGTGAAGAGCTTCGATTTCGAAGTGTTCGACCCGACCTATTTCGTCGACTTCGCCTTGGCCGAGAAGGACCCGGCGTCGTTGAGCGGCGCGCCGGAAAATTGCGCGTTGACCGTCAAGGGTCCGCAACAACCCTCGCAGCCGAATGTGCAGCGCTTGCCGGATGCTCAGGCCAACCAGCCTGAGACGTTGAATTTCGGCGCGCAGTTCTCCAACAAGATCTCGGTGAAATGCCCGTGACGCGGTCCGTTTCCGAGCGCACCGTCATCGCGCTTGCGATTGGCGTCGCGGTTCTGTCCGCGCTGCTGATGTCGGGCGCGATCGACGCCGCATTCGCGCAGAATTCGCCGTTTGGCGGCCCACGCGCCGCGCCGGCGCCATCGGACGGCATTCTTGGCTGGATGTTCGCCAAGCAGGCGGAGTTCTACCGCGATATGTCGCGCATCATCCGTGCCGCCAAGACCGACGGCAGCGCGGTGTGGACGCTGCTCGGCGTTTCGTTCGTCTATGGCATTTTCCATGCCGCGGGGCCGGGCCACGGCAAGGCGGTGATCTCGTCTTACCTCGTCGCCAACAACGAGACGTGGCGGCGCGGCATCGTGCTGTCGTTTGCATCCGCGTTGTTGCAGGCGTTCGTGGCGGTGGCGATCGTCGGCATCGCGGCGGTGCTGCTCAACGCCACGGCTGGCCAGATGTGCAGCGCCGAGCGGGTCATCGAGCTTGCGAGCTATGCACTGATCGCGCTGGTCGGCGCCCGGCTGATCTGGGTCAAAGGCAAAGGCTTTCTCCAGGCCGCGCGCGGCCTGAACCGGCCGTTGCATGCGGTCGGCGCTGCGGTGACACCGCCGCACGATCACAAGCACGACGATCACCACCACCACGACCATCAGCATCACGGCCATAGCCACGCGCACGATCATCACCACGATCACGATCATCACGACCACGCCGAGCACGCGTCGGCGTGGGGTCATGCGCATGGGCCGGAGCCGGAAGAACTGGCCGGTCCCGGCGGCTGGCGGCGCGGCCTGTCCGCGATCGTCGCGGTGGGTTTGCGGCCGTGTTCAGGCGCGATCATCGTTCTGGTGTTCGCGCTGGCCCAGGGGCTTTTCTGGGCCGGCGTCGCCGCGACCTTTGTGATGGGGCTCGGCACCGCCATCACCGTTGCGTTTATCGCGACGCTTGCGGTCGGCTTCCGTTCGGCGGCTCAACAGATCGCCCAATCGCGGTCCGGCTACGGCATGCTGATGTTGCGCGGCATCGAGGTTGGCGCGGCGGTGCTGGTGCTGACGTTCGGCACCTTGCTGCTGCTGGGCTACATGGCGGCCGAGCGCGGCGCCTGTTTCTGACCCAGCTTTTCCGATCCAAGTCCGGTCGCGTCGCAGCGAAACGCGTTTGACGCTTTTCCGTCCGGGGGGCCCCATGGCTGAAACGATCTCGATGCGCTGTTGCATCGCCGGCGGCGGACCGGCCGGCATGATGCTCGGCTTTCTGCTGGCGCGCGCCGGCATCGACGTGACAGTGCTGGAGAAGCACGCCGATTTTCTGCGCGACTTCCGCGGCGACACCATCCATCCCTCGACGTTGGAATTGATGTACGAGCTCGGGCTGGTCGATGAATTTCTCAAGCTGCCGCACCACAAGGTGTCCCGCCTGTGGGTCCAGTTCGGTGGTGAAAGCATTCAAATGGCGGATTTCAGCCATCTGCCGGTGCACTGCCGGTTTGTCGCCCTGATGCCGCAGTGGGATTTTCTCAATTTCCTCGCCGCACAAGGCAAACGCTATCCGGCGTTCCATCTGCGGATGCAGGCCGAGGCGAAGGAGCTAATCGAGGAGGGCGGCCGCGTTGTGGGCGTGCGCGCCACGACGCCGGACGGCCCCTTGGAGATCAAAGCGTCGCTGGTGGTTGGCTGCGACGGCCGGCAGTCCACGGTGCGCGAGCGCGCGGGCCTCAAGGTCGAGGACGTCGGCGCGCCGATCGACGTGCTGTGGTTCCGGCTGTCGCGGCGTAGCAGCGACACCGAGGAAACCGGCGGCCACATCGAGGCCGGCAAGATGATGGTGATGCTCAACCGCGACGACTATTGGCAATGCGCCTATGTGATCCCGAAGGGCGGCATCGAGGTGGTGAAGCGCGAGGGTCTGCCGGCGTTCCGCGAGCGTGTCGCCGATCTGGAGCCTTGGCTGCGCGACCGCATGGGCGAGCTAAAAAGCTTCGACGACATCAAGCTTCTGACAGTCAAGATTGACCGCCTGCCGCAATGGCACCGGCCGGGCGTCCTCTGCATCGGCGATGCGGCGCACGCGATGTCGCCGGTCGGCGGCGTCGGCGTCAATCTCGCGGTGCAGGATGCGGTCGCGGCCGCCAACATTCTGGCGGAACCGCTGCGGTCCGGCGCGGTCACGAACGAGCATCTCGCCGCCGTGCAGGCGCGCCGTACATTTCCGATGAAGGTTATTCAGCGGATGCAGATCGTGGTGCAGAGCCGGCTGTTGTCGCCCGCGCTGTCGGGCCGTGAGCGGCCCAAGCCGCCATTCGTGCTGCGGCTCATGCGATGGCTGCCGTTGCTTCGGCGCATTCCGGCGCGGATCGTCGGCCTCGGCGTGCGGCCGGAACACATTCGGACGCCGGAACGGGTGGGGTAGCCAGGAGCACTGCCTTTGTCCGTCGCCCTTCGAGGCTCGCCCTGCGGGCGAGCACCTCAGGATGACGGATCGAGTTACTCGAAATCCTCCGGCTTCAGCTCGATCGGCTTGCCGTGCGGCGTGCGATCGGCGGCGTGATCCCAGGCGTCGTGATAGCGCGCCAGCGTTTTGGCGTCGGTGACGCCCTTCTCGGCGACGATGCGTTCGAGCGCGTTGAGCCAGTGCCGGTAGTAGGTCTCGCCGGTGTCGGGGTCGCCCGCGGCCTGCGCCTTCTTGATCTCATCGCCGAGGATCGCGGCCCATTCCGGCCAGGCGAACAGCCCGCGATCATAGAGCGCAAGCGTCATCGCAAAGGCCTGCGCCTCCCAGGGCTCGCGGAAAACGGGGCCTTCCGCATCGCACGGGATGCTCGGAATGGCTTGTGTCGCGCGCTTGGCGGCGGTGGGATTGATGGTGGTCATGGCGGCTAGGCCGGATCGAGATACGGCTCGAAGGCGTCAATCGAAATCTTGATCGTCGGATCGGCGTCCGGCCCCCACAGCTCCTCGCTGCTGAACACCACCGTATAGAGCCATTGCGGATTGTCGCCGCGGTCGGTGGCGACCGAGTCCGGATACATGTGGCAGCCGTGGCACAGCTCGACCACGCCGAGCTTACCGCGCGCGTAGCGTGGCAATCGCGTGTGGGTTGCCGGGTGGATGTTCTTGGTGCGCACGCGGTCGCCAGGCTTGAAGCGCTGCGGTCCCTGCTGCTGGCGATAGAACGAATTGCGGGTCAGGCTCGCCTGCACCACGTCAGGGGTGAGCTTACGCCGCAGCGTCTTGCCGGGCGTCAGCGCGTGTCCGGCTTTCAGTTCCTCGGGCGTCGCATAGCCGCGCTCGGTGACGTTGCTCTCCATCGCCAGCGCCCAGCGCTGATAATACGACACACCGAGATAAGTCGTCGGCGGTAGCTTTTCCTGCGCGAAGCGCGAATGGTCGATATGCCAGGCGCCGGCGTAACCCATGGCGCGCTGCATGCCGAGCACGCGGCCCTCCCAGGGCGCGTGGAAAACCGGCTCGTCCTTCTCCGGCTCGACCTTGCCGAAGCCATCCATGCCGCCCATGTCGTGAACGCCGTCCATCACTTCGTCTCAGACGGTTTGAGTGGCAGGCCGGTACCGATCATGGAGTCGCGGGTGACCAGATCGGCGAGCTTGTCCTCGCTCCAGCCCTCGGTGCCGGCGGGGCGCATCGGCAGCACGATAAAGCGTGTTTCGGCGGTGGAATCCCAGACCCGCACTTCGGTGTCCTTCGGCATTGAGATGCCGAAATCGGCCAGCACGCCGCGCGGATCCTTGACGGCGCGCGACCGGTAGGGCGCCGATTTGTACCAGACTGGCGGCAGGCCGAGCACCTCCCACGGGTAGCAGGAGCACAGGGTGCAGACGATCATGTTGTGCCGCTGCGGCGTGTTCTCGACCGCCACCAGATGGTCGCCGACGCGGCTCATGTGGCCCATCGAGGCGACCGCCTTGGTGGCGTCTTCGAGCAGCGCCTTCTTGAACGCCGGATCGGTCCAGGCCTTGGCGACGACCACTGCGCCATTGCGCGGGCCGATCTTGGTCTCGTACGCCTCGATGATGGCGTCGATCGCGGTCGGGTCGATATAGCCCTTCTCGGTCAGGACGGTTTCGAGCGCACGCACGCGCAGCTGCGTTTCCGACAGCTCCGAGCCGTGGTCGTGGTCATGATCGTGGTGATGGTCGTGATCGTGGTCGTGTCCGGCCATGGAACCTCCGGCATCTGATTTGGGGTACAATATAGCATGACGCAACGCTCCCGCATCATGGCCGTCGCGGGCCGGATCGACCGCATGAATGCGGCGATCGGGCGCTCCGCCGCCTGGGCCGCGCTGTTCATCGTGCTGATGCAGTTTCTGGTCGTGGTGCTGCGCTACGCCTTCGGCTTCGGCTCGATCTGGCTGTCCGAGTCGATCATGTACGGCCATGCCACGCTGTTTGTGCTGGCCGCGGCCTGGACGTTGCGCGAGGGCGGCCATGTCCGGGTCGATGTGTTTTACGCCGATGCGTCACCGCGCACCAAGGCATGGATCGATCTGGCGGGTTCGCTCTGCCTGCTGCTGCCGTTCATGCTGGTGCTGGCGTGGTTCGCGCTGCCGTATGTGGGGCGCTCCTGGGCGCTGCTCGAGCGCTCGCGCGAGACCAGCGGCATCCCGGCGGTGTTTCTGCTCAAGACGCTGATCCCGTTGTTCGCGCTGCTGATGGCATTGCAAGGCATTGCGCAGGCGATCCGGGCTGCTGATGTGCTCGCCGGCACGGGCGAGCGCTGATCCATGGGCCTCGCTGAAGTTCTCGCCATCCTGATGGTGATCGCGGTTTGCGCGCTGCTGATGGCGGGATATCCGGTGGCGCTCACACTCGGCGGCGTGTCGCTGGCCTTTGCGGTGATCGGGCACGTCCTTGGCGCCATGAGCTTCTCGTTTCTCGGCGCGCTGCCGCAGCGCGTCTTTGGCGTGATGACCAACGAGGTGCTGCTGGCAATCCCGCTGTTCGTGTTCATGGGTGTGATGCTGGAACGCTCGCGCATCGCGGAAGAATTGTTGGAAACCATGGGCCGGCTGTTCGGCACGCTGCGCGGCGGCTTGGGGCTTTCGGTCGTCATTGTCGGTACGCTGCTTGCGGCGGCTAAGGGCGTGGTTGGCGCGACCACAGTCACCATGGGGCTGATCACGCTGCCTGCCATGTTGCGCTACGGCTATGACAAACGCCTCGCCGCCGGCACCGTCGCCGCCACGGCGACGCTGGCGCAGATCTTCCCGCCCGCCACCGTTCTGGTGCTGCTCGGCGATCAGCTGTCCACCGCCTATCAGGCGGCGCAGCTGTCACAAGGAACCTTGGCGCCCGCCTCGGTGACGGTAAGCGACTTGTTCGCCGGTGCGCTGGTGCCGGCTTTCTGCCTGGTCACTCTCTATTGTCTTTTTCTCATCGCGATGGCGGTGTTCTTTCCGAAGACTTCGCCGGCCATCCCGCCCGATCCGGCCGCGCCCAAGGGCTTGGCCATGGCGCGCCGCGTGATCGAGGTGCTGGTGGCGCCGCTGTTGCTGATCCTCGCGGTGCTCGGCTCGATCCTCGGCGGCATCGCGACGCCGACCGAGGCCGCTTCGGTCGGCGCGGTCGGCGCGATCCTGCTCACGGCGCGGCGCGCACGCCTCGCCGAAGCGCTCGGGCCGACGGTGCGCAAGACCGCCCAAATCACCAGCATGATCTTCGTGATCCTGATCGGCGCGACGCTGTTCAGCCTGGTGTTTCGCGGACTCGGCGGTGACGACATGGTGCATCGTGCGCTGGGCAACCTGCCGGGTGGCGCGGCAGGCGCAATCATCGTCACCATGATCGCCATGTTCCTGCTTGGCTTCGTGATGGATGCCTTCGAGATCATCTTCGTGGTGGTGCCGATCGTCGCGCCCGCGCTGCTCGCGATGCACGGTGTCGATCCGGTCTGGCTCGGCATCATGATGGCGCTCAACCTGCAGACGTCCTACATGCACCCGCCGCTCGGGCCGACGTTGTTCTTCCTGCGCGGCGTGGCGCCGCCCGAGATCACCACCTGGCACATCTACGTCGGCGTCATTCCGTTTGTGTTGATTCAGCTGTTCGCCCTTGTGGTGCTGTGGTTCGTGCCGGGGCTTGCGACGGCGCTGCCACTTGCGCTCTATGGCGGGCGGTAAAGGAGGCTCCATGAAAGCCGCTGAACTGTTCGATCTCAAAGGCCGTGTCGCGCTGGTCACCGGCGCGTCGGGCGGCCTGGGCCTGCGTTTCGCCGAGGTGTTGGCGGCGAACGGCGCCGCGGTGGCGCTGGTGGCGCGGCGGATGGATCGGCTGAACGAGGCCAAGGCCAAGATCGAAAAGGCCGGTGGCAAAGCCATCTCCATCGAAGCCGACGTGCTCGACCGCGCCCAGATGGTGCGCGCCTTCGATCAAGCCGAGCAGGCGCTCGGCACCGTCACCGTCCTGGTGAATAACGCCGGTGTCGCGCACTCGACCCGAGCGGTCGAGCTTTCGGAGGAAGAGTGGCGGCGCGTCCTCGGCACCAATCTCGACGCCGTGTTCTACTGGGCGCAAGAGGCGGCGCGGCGGATGCTCAAGGCCAACCAGAAGGGCGCAATCGTCAACATCGCGTCGGTGCTGGGCTTTGGGGTCTCCAAGGGCACCATCGCCTACGCCACCGCCAAGGCCGGTGTGGTGCAGATGACCAAGGCGCTTGGCCTCGAGCTCGGCTTCCGGGGCGTGCGCGTCAACGCGATTGCGCCCGGCTGGTTCGTCACTGACATCAACCGCGACTATCTGGCCAGCGAACTGGGCCGGGCCAAGACGCGGGAAATTCCGGTCGGCCGCTTTGGTCAAGACGGCGACCTCGACGGCGCGCTGCTGCTGCTCGCCTCCGATGCCGGAAGTTACATCACCGGCGCGACCATCGTGTGCGACGGCGGCCAGATGGTGGCGCTGCGCGGCTAGTTGGAAGGAAATCCAAAATGGACTTCACGCTTTCCCCCGAGATCGAATCCCTCCGCGTCCGCGTGCGCGCCTTCGTCGACGAGCACGTGCTGCCGCTCGAGTCCGATCCTGTGAATTTCTCCGAGCACGAGAACATCCCCGACGAGCGGCTCGCGCCGGTGCGCGAGAAGGCGAAGAAGGCGGGCCTGTGGGCGCCGCAATCACCCAAGGAATACGGCGGCATGGACCTGCCGATCGTCGCCTGGGCGGTGATGTACGAGGAGGCGGCGCGCTCGCTGTTTGGGCCACTCGCCTTCAATTGCATGGCGCCGGACGACGGCAACATGAACGTGCTGAAAATCCTCGGCACGCCGCGGCAGAAAGAGAAATGGCTGCGCCCGATCATCGACGGCAAGGTGCGCTCGTCGTTCGCCATGACCGAGCCCGCGCCCGGTGGCGGCTCAGACCCGAGCATGATCAAGACCTACGCGGAGAAGAAGGGCGACACCTGGAAAATCTACGGCCGCAAGTGGTTCATCACCGGCGCGGCCGCGGCCTCGCATTTCATTCTCGCGGCGCGCACGTCCGACGACAAGCGCAAGGGCATCACCACGTTCCTCTATCACAAGGATCAGTCGGGCTGGCGCATCGTCCGCCGCATCCCGATCCTCGGGCCAGAGGAGCACGGCGGCCATTGCGAATTGGAGTTCGACGGGCTTGAAGTCCACGACGACGACGTGTTCGGCGGCATCGGCAACGGCCTCAAGGTCGTGCAGGTGCGGCTCGGCCCGGCGCGGCTGACGCACTGCATGCGCTGGCTTGGCTGGTCGAAACGCTGCATGGAGATCGCGCAGGAGTACGTCGGCCGGCGCGAAGGTTTTGGCGTCAAGCTGGCCGACCGCGAGAGCGTGCAGATCAAGCTTGGTGAGGTCGCGCACAACATCCAGATCGGCCGGCTGCTCACCATGCACGCGGCCTGGAAGCTCGACCAGGGCGACCGCGCGCGCAAAGAGGTGTCGATGGCGAAGGTGCACGTCGCCAACACGCTGCACCAGGCCGCCGACGTCGCGATCCAGCTTCAAGGCGCGCGCGGCTTCTCCAAGGACACCATCGCCGAATGGGTCTATCGCCACGCCCGCTCGGCGCGTCTCGTCGATGGCGCAGACGAGGTGCACAAGATGGTGCTGGCGAAATTCATGCGCGAAGAAGGCCGCGATTTCTGGAGCTGGAGCGCGGGCAATAGAGTGTAGAGCAGGCCGCCGGCGCAGGCTTTTCGTTGGAGCATGATCTTTTCCGAAAACCGGTATCCACTTTTCGGGATCATCCTCTAACGCTTTACAAAACTTTACACAGCGGACAAGCGCCGGAAACGGCACGCTCTCATCTTGCGGTCACCGGATCCCGCCCGGGATCGCAACGCAAGGAGAGCACTATGACTCACTCCGATCCGTCCCATTCCAAGGCTCTTGTCGATACTCCGCAGCCCGGCCGCAGGCGCTGGCGATGGGCGCTGGCCGGTGTCGCGACGCTTGCCGCCGTGGTCACCGGCGCGGTCGCGACCAAGGCGTTGGACCATGGCCCATTTTGGCGGCCTGGCGCGTTCATGATGGGGTCGTTCAGTCCGGCCGCTGTCGAGGATCGCGTTGACCGGATGATCCGTCATCTCGCCATCGAGATCGACGCCAACGCCGATCAGCAGGAGAAGCTCCGCGCCATCGCCAAGACCGCGGTAAAGGACCTGATCCCGCTGCGCGAGAAGGCGCAGGCCGCGCGGGAGCGCGGGCATGTGCTGCTCACCCAGCCGGCCATCGATCGCGCGGCGATCGAGGCGCTGCGCGCCGAGCAGATGGCGCTCGCCGATCAGGCCAGCCGGCGCTTCGCCCAGGCGCTCGGCGACGCCGCCGAGGTGCTGACGGTCGAGCAGCGCCGTAAGATCGACGACCGGGTCACCTGGCTGCGAAACCGCTGGCACGGCTGGCATCGCGGCTGATCCGAATCGGATCACGCTCTACAATGCCGCCATGGCCGACCGCATCCTGCTGATCGAGGACGACTCCCGCCTCGCCGAGATGGTGAAGAACTATCTCGGCGGGGCCGGATTCCATGTTGAGGTGGCGCCGAAAGGCGCGGCCGGAATTGCGATGGAGGCGAGGCAGGCGTTCGATGCCGTCGTGCTCGACCTCACGCTTCCGGACATGGATGGCCTCGAAATCTGCCGCCGCATCCGGGCGCGCGCCGCGACGCCGATCCTGATGCTGACGGCGCGCGGCGAGCCGATGGATCGTGTCGTCGGTCTGGAAATGGGCGCCGACGATTATCTCGCCAAACCGTTCGAGCCGCGCGAGCTGCTGGCGCGGCTCCGTGCGATCCTGCGGCGCACCCGAGGCGAGCAGGCTGCGGAGGTGCTGCGCTTCGGCCGGCTGGAGATCGACGTCGGTGCGCGCCAAGTGCGGCTCGACGGCAATGCGGTGTCGCTGACGAGCCATCAGTTCGCGCTCCTGCTTGTGCTGGCGCGACATCCCGGCCGCGTCATGTCGCGCGACGCATTGATGGATCAGGTGAAGAACGAACCGCTCGAAGCCTTCGACCGCTCGATCGACGTGCACATCTCACGCATCCGCGCCGCGATCGAGGATGATGCCAGCAAGCCGCGCCGCGTCATCACCGTGCGCGGCGCAGGCTACGTATTCGCCAAGGATCAAAGCTGACGCCAATGCGACGGCTCTACCAGAAAATCTATCTCACGATCATCGTCAGCTTGCTGGTGGTGGTGGCGGTGTCCGGCGCGTTCTGGCGCATCGGCTTCGATTCGACGCCGGCCGGAAGGGCGTTCGAGGTGGCCAGCGAGCTTGCGGCCGCGGCCCTGCCGCCATCCGACGCGCCCGCCGCAGTCCAGCGCGAGGTGGTGGAACGCTTGGCCCAGCGACTCGACCTCAGCCTCGCGCTCCATGGCGCCGATGGTTCGCTGATCGCCAGCGTTGGCGGGCCGCTGCCGCAGCCGCTGCGCGAGCGTCGTGGCTGGATTCATGCCGTAGGCGGGCCAGCCTGGAGCGTGCGGCTGCCGGATGGGCGGGCCATCGTCGCACAGCTGCCTGCCAGGCGCGGCCATCCGGCGCTGGGCTTCGTGCTGCTGCTTGGCACCATCGCGCTCGCAGTCGCGGTCTGCGCCTATCCGGTGGTGCGCGGATTAACCAGGCGTCTCGAGCGATTGCAGAACGGCGTCGAAACCATGGGCGCCGGCGACCTCGCGGCGCGCGTGACGGTCGAAGGCCGCGACGAAGTAGCGCGGCTCGCTGAAAGCTTCAATCGTGCCGCGGTGCGCATCGAGGACTTGGTGAACGCGCACCGCATGCTGCTCGCCAATGCATCGCACGAGCTGCGGACGCCGTTGTCGCGCATCCGGCTCGGCATCGAGCTCTATCAGGACAGCGGCGATCAAAAATACAAAGCCGAACTGTCGCGGGACATCGCGGAGCTCGACGAGCTGATCGACGAAATCCTGCTGGCGAGCAGGCTCGACGCGACACGCACGTTACCGGAGCGCGAGGATATCGATCTGCTGGCGCTGTGTGCGGAAGAATGCGCGCGTCACGACGTTTCACCGCAAGGCGAGGCCGTGTTGGTTCGCGGCGATCCGCGGCTGCTGCGGCGGCTTATCCGAAATCTCCTGCAAAACGCCACGCGGCACGGCAAGCCGCCGGTACGGGCGGAGGTCCACTCTATGGACGGTCAGGCTGTTCTCGACGTGATGGATAGCGGCGAAGGCATTCCGGAAGCCGAACGTGAGCGGGTGTTTGTGCCGTTTCATCGGCTGCGTCCCGACTCGCAAGGCACGGGACTGGGTCTCGCCCTGGTGCGCCAGATCGCCCGCCTGCACGGCGGCGATGCCGCAATCGCATCGCGTGCCGATGCGCCGGTCTGCTTCCGCGTCGCGCTGCCGGTGGCGAAGACGGAGCGCTGATCCGCCGCGGAATTTCGCCGCCGGATGAGGCTGACAATGTGTAAGCTCAAGCAGCCCATCTCATCGGCCCAGGGGAAAGTCATGCGGGTTCGAAAACTCTTGCTGATGCCGCTGCTTGTTGTTGCAGCCTGGGTTTTTCTCCAAGCCGCGCAGGCGCAGGACTGGCCGCAGCGGCCGGTGAAAATTATTGTGCCGTTCGCGCCCGGCGGCAACGCCGACGGCATGGCGCGCATCGTGGCGCTGCGCTTCAACGAAGTGTTCGGCCAGCAATTCGTGGTGGAGAACCGCAGCGGCGCAGGCGGCGCGCTCGGGGTCGAAATGGTCGCCCGCGCGCCGGCCGATGGTCTGACCCTGCTGTGGGGTGTGCAGCCGCAGATCGCGATCCTGCCTGCGATGGTCAAAGTGCCCTACGATCCTGTCAAAGATCTGGCGCCGATCAGCGTGCTCGCCACCAATCCGTTTGTGCTGGTGGTGAATGGCAAGCTGCCGGTCACGACCGTGGCCGAATTCATCGCCTGGGCCAAGGCGCAGCCGACCAAGCCGAGCTATGCGTCGAGCGCGCTTGGCAGCGTGGCGCAGCTCGCGATGGAGCTGCTGCTGAAACGCGCCGGGGTCGCGATGACGGCGGTCCACTATCGGGGCAATGCGCCCGCCATGGCGGATGTCGTTGCGGGTCACCTGCCAGCGATGTTCTCCAGTCTGGCTGACGCGCTGCCGCAGGCGTCGAACGGCGGCGTGCGGCTGTTGGCGGTGAGCGGCGACCAGCGCGCCCGGCAGGTGCCGAACGTTCCGACCGTCGCCGAGTCGGGCTATCCGGGTTATCGAGTCGTCACGTGGAACGGGCTTATGGCGCCGGCCGGGACACCGAAGCCGATCATCG
>CAMDDZ010000016.1 GCA_945893145.1 Rhodoplanes serenus
ATTGGCCGCGATTCCGCGATTCGGTCACCGACAACTTCCGCATCATCAATCCAAAGGATTTTCGGGTTGTGACGTGAACGGGGTATACCCACAATTCTTCCCACGACATTCGCTTCTGTCATAGCTCATAGGCTTCTCCCGGCTTACGCTGCGCACCTCGATATACTGAACAAAAGTGCGTGGCTTCTAGGGATTGCCGACAGGGGATTCGTATGTCGTGGTTCGGGAATCTGTTCGGCCGCAAAACAAAGCCGACGGCAAACGCGAGTGCCAGATTTACGAGTGCCAGATTTAAGAGTGAGGCTGACTTCCTTGGTGGAGTTCTCCTTTGGCAATTCGTCGGCCCGGATCGCCCTCTCATTTCCGAAGAAAGCGTTGCGAGCGCCACGCGGAATGTCACTGAGCAACATCGAAAACTTGTTGTGGCCTGGATAATGATTTACGTGGCATGGCGTTTTCGTCTGGCCGCACAGCAAAGATTCGGCGACGAATTTGGCCGTGAGATGATGGCGGCAGTGTATAGGCTTATCGCGGCCAATGAAGTGCCAGGCTTCGAGCCTTTAGCCCAAGTGTTCAAATACTGGTTCAGTGAACTGGACGACCAGTTACAGGACGCCACTGCCAATCCGTCAATAATAGATGGAGAGCTTGTACCCTTCGCATGCCTTGCTGGATTACGCTTTATCACCTGTGATGGGACCAGCCCTTACGCAGACAGCAGCACGATGGAATTTAACGGCTTTGACCAGGAAGTGACCATGGCGCTTGCCGAAGCCCAGGATGCTTCCGAGCCGGGAATAGATTTAGCCTTCCAACGAGCGAAAGACTTCGTGCGCCAGCTCAACGTGTCTGCTTAGAGCGGGATTTCACCCACCACGGTCAGATTGGGCGGATCCACGATCAGCACGCGATTGTTGAGCTTCACGTACTTGTACTGGCCCATCGGCGGATATTGCTTCGTCAGCTCGCTTGAGAAACCTTGAATGGGGACGCCCGTCGGCAAAAAACCTGCGACGTGGACATTGGTTAAATCGGCTTTCGTCTGTGTCTGCGGCGCTGCCGCGAGGCTCTTGGCAATCAGCCGCCGCTGTTCGTCATTGAGCGGCAATTGCAGTGCGGTGGTGGGCAGTTTGTCGAGCGCCGCATTCTCGGCCGAGATGGTCGAAGGAATGGTCTGCGGCGTCGCGCCGGGTGGCCCCTTGTGTTCGATGGTGCTGGCCGTATTGGCCTGCGCGGGTCCGACCGCCGCCGGCGCCGCCTGATCGGCGAGGGGAGACTGCGGTTGCGCATTCGGTGGCACCGTATAATCGGGCGCTGCTGCTGGGCTCGGCGTCTGGGGTTGGGCGTCCGCTGGCGGGTTGTTCTGAGCCCACACGTTATGGGGTCCAAGCAACGCACCAAGCAACGCAACTGTCATCGCGCTCCACAACAGCACCTTGCGCATGGCTTTCTCCTTTGAAATCCTCAATCACAACGCGCCTGCGCGAATTACGTTGCATCTGTGCGGGGTAGCGGGCGTGCCCGGCCGTATTGCGCAAGCGTGGTTCCGCGCCCCAAAACCTTTGGCAGGGTTATGGTTATGCTCTGCCCCGAGCGCGCTCTACCGATGAGGCGGTGGTGAGACATCTAAGTGGCACGGTCTGCCCTGGGGTCCGCGTCTTTGCCGCCACCCTGTTGCTCGCCTTGATCGCCGCGCCGACCTCCGCCGCTGCGCAGCTGCGCGGACATGGCGGGCCGGTTCGCGCGCTCGCGGTCTCGGCCGACGGCTCGCAGGCGCTCTCCGGCAGCTTCGACACCTCTGCGATCTTGTGGTCGTTGCGGCGCGACTCCGCCGAACTCGTACTGCGGTTCCACGAGAGCGCCGTCAACGCGGTGGCGCTGCTGCCCGATGGCCGCCTGGTGACGGGCGGTGAGGACGGCAAGATCGCGATTTGGCTGCCGGGCGCGGCTCAGCCGCAGCGCGTGCTCTCGGGTCACACCGCGCCCATCGTGACGCTCGCGGTGTCGCCAGACGGCAGGCGCATCGCCTCCGGTTCATGGGATCGCACGGTGCGGGTGTGGCCGGTCGACGGTGGCCAGCCGCTGGTGCTGGAAGGCCATCGGCAGAACGTCAATGGCGTGGCATTCACGCCCGACGGCAAGTCGCTGGTCAGCGTCAGCCACGATCCCGAGGTCCGGATTTGGCCGCTCGATGGCGGACCGGCCACGATCATGACGCTCGCGACGCCGCTCAACTCCGTGGCGGTGGCAAACGATGGCGAAATCGTTGCTGGCGGTGCCGACGGCACAGCGTTTTTCTTTTCGCCTGAGGGCGCCCCTCGCGGCGAGGTCACGGCGACCGAAACTCCGCTGATTAGCGTTGCAATCTCGAAGGACGGAACGCTGGTTGCGGCCGCGGGCATTCGCGGTTCCGTTGCGATCATCGATCGAAAATCGCGCAAGCTCGTGCGAACCTTGGTGGGTCCGGGTCTTCCGGTTTGGGCGGTGGCGTTCCTTCCCGACAATCGCACACTCATCACGGGCGGCACCGACCGGATGGTGCGGCGGTGGAATGCGGTGACCGGCGACCACATCGGCAACGTGCCTCTGGCCGGCACCGACGATCCGCTGGCCGCCTACGCGGGCGATCGCGGCGCCGAGGTCTATCGCGCCTGTGTGGCCTGCCACACACTTACGCCCGACGAAGGAAACCGTGCGGGCCCGACACTGCACGGCATCTTCGGACGCAAGATCGCGACTCTGTCGGGCTACAGGTTTTCCGACGCGTTGAAGACGCTCAATATCGTCTGGACTCCCGAGACGGTATCCCGGCTCTTCGAGGTCGGGCCGATGCAGTACACACCCGGCACCAAGATGCCGGAGCAGAAAATCGGCTCGGCCGAGGACCGCGCGGCGCTGGTGGAGTTTCTCAAGAAGGCGACGACAAAATAGCGCGCTGTCAGCTTTCGCGATCAGCTCTCACTTTTGCGTTCGTTTTCCCGCTTCAGCCGCTCGCGTTCGCGCAGATAGTCGTCGGTGGTGCGCGGATTGGCGCGCGGCGCGCCATAGGGATCGAAATCCGTCTCGGTCATTGCCGTAACACGGCAGTCTTCGCACATCTTGATGACATCGAGACGTTGCGCTGAGCCTTTGAACATCCAGTGTTTGCCTTCGAGCTTGGCGACAACGCGCTCGACCGTGCTTTTGACCCCGAACGGTTTGCCACATTTGATGCAGGGAAACGGCTCCTCCTGCTTGATCAGGCGCGCCGAAGCGGTGGCGGCGCGGAAGTCGATCTGCGGCTTGAGGCGGATCACTTTCTCCGGACAGGTCGCCGCGCAGAGTCCGCATTGCACGCAGGCGTCTTCGGCGAAGCGCAGCGTCGGCTTCTCAGGATCATCGCGCAGCGCGCCGGTCGGACAGGCCGACACGCATGACAGACAAAGTGTGCACCCTTCGACGTTGACCTCGATGGTGCCGAACGGTGCGCCAGCCGGCAGCGGCACGATATCGGTTGGCGCCGGCGAAGCGCGGTGCAATTCGCGCAACGCCAGACGGAGCACATCGCGCTTGCCACCGACCGGAGCAAAACTTGCTGGCTTGGGCGCTGGCTCCTGTGGCGCGATCGCGCGCAGCGCTTCGCCGAGGGCATCGGGATCGTCGGTTTCGATGGCCGCAACGCGGTGCTCGCCAAATCCGAGCCCGGCAAGGATCGGCTCTGCCAACGCCATTGTCTTCTTCAGTCCCTCGATGTCGTGCTTCGCCCTGGCGCGCAGCAGAAAACGCAACGTGCTGGCGCCATAGGCGAACGCTGCGGCAATCGTTTCAAGGCCGATTTGCGTGACTTCGTTCACCGCAAGCGGCAGCACATTCGCCGGCAGGCCGCTGCCGTGCCGGGCGAGCGCATCGATGAGCTCCGTGCCGTGCGCATCGTCGTGCAACAATAGGATGGGATGCGAGCCGCCGGCTTCGCGATAGGTCGAGAGCATGACGCGAAGCTTGCGCATCAATGCATCGGCCGGCGGTAACGCGTAGGCGGCCGCGCCGGTTGGACAGACTGCGGCGCATTGTCCGCACCCGGCGCAGACCTGCGGGTCAATCGCAACATGATTGCCCGCCGGCGTGATGGCGCCAGTCGGACAAAGGTCGAGGCAGCGGCGGCAGCCGACGATCTGCGAGCGCGAATGGGCACAAAGGTCTTGCGAGAATGTGATGTAGCGCGGCTTGTCGAAGGTGCCGACCATGTCGCGCGCTTTCAGCACCGCACGCAGCACCGCCGCGGGATCGGCCGGGTCGGCGCGAAGGTACCCGTCCCGCAAATCAGCGGCCGGGAACAGCGCCGGAAGACCTGAGAGATCGAGGACAACGTCGCAGCGCGACACCGCACCATTGCGCGGCACTCCGAACGTCAACGCGCCGCGCGACGACGGCGCTGGCGTGGCGTAATTGTCGACCACCAGCTCAAAAGCGCCGAGGTGCCCCTTCGCTGACCGGATGGTGCCTGTCACCACGGGAAAGTCGGTGACGCGTGGCGGAGAGAGATCGCGCGGCCTCGAAATCAAAACCGTGACGTCAAGATGGTCCGTCAACAGTTGCGCCGCCTCGATGGCTTTCTCGTCGCAACCGTAAATCAAGATGACGCCGTCGCTTTTGAGGCTGACGAAGGCAATCTCAGGCAAAGGTTCAGCGGCGGCCGCGAGCAGCGCCGCCATTTTCGGGCCAGCCTTTGCGGCATCGTTCGACCAGCCGCCAGTCTCGCGCACGTTGGCGAAAACGATGGTGGCGCTGTCGCCCGCGAGTTCGGAGAACAGCGGGGCCTCCTGGGTGCAAGCCACGGTGAGCGGATCGCCGGCACCGGCTGCCTTGCGAAACACGTCGAGTTGGTCACGGCATAGAAAACGTGCGGTCCCTATGGTCGCGCCCTTGCAGCCACGCCGGATTGCATCCACGTCGAGCGGCATGGTGTCCTCGCAGGAACACACCAGGATGGTTCGTTTCTCCGCCACTCGATCTCCAAGGGAATGCGCCGGCCAACGCCCCATAGAACGTCCCATGGCCGCCGTGCGGATTAGGTTATAATTATTCCAAACACAAAGCGCCAATCCGAGGCCGAATGCCGACCGAAATCAGTGCCAGAGGGCCGTTAGGGACTGAGCTCAGCCTGCCGCCAGGGTTCCGCCTGGTGACGCTGCGTGAGGTCGGCGATGCGTTTGTGCATGCCAAAACCCATGCCGCGGAGTTGGGAGCGGGCACATTGGTGTTTGTCGGCCGGTTCGACCTTGCCGAATTTGCAGTCGTGCTCGAACCGGACGAACCGCTGGTGACCGCACGCCGCGCGTTCTATGCAGGAATGTCGGCGCTGGCCGACGCGCTGGCCGCCCACGCGCCGCCCGAAAAGCCGATTGAGTTCGCCTGGCCGGATGCGATCAACGTCGATGCAGGCCTCGTCGGTGGCGGGCGTCTGGCTTGGTCGGACGGGCCGGAGGATGAGCCCGCACAATGGCTGGTGTTCGGCGCCATGATCCGCACTGTCTCGATGCTCGAGGGCGATCCTGGTTTGCGGCCGCTTGCCACCGCGCTGGAGGAGGAGGGATTCGAGGGCCTGGAGTCTGGGCGCCTGGCGGAGAGTTTTTCTCGCCATCTGATGACGACGGTCGATGCGTGGCAGGAACGGGGTTTTGGCGCGGTTGCGAGAGACTATTTGGCCCGGCTCGCACCTGAAGGCGGCGTCAGCCGCAGCATCGCCGACAACGGCGATCTGCTGACCCGGCGCACCGGCAAGGCGGACCTCGAACGTCGCGAGTTGCTGCCGCGTCTCGCCCAGCCGAGTTGGCTCGACCCAAAGTCGAAGGCTCCACGGTGAAGCTCTTGCGCACCATCCGGCTCGATCCCTCGGATACGTTCGTATTCGAGCGCGCGGCCGAGCCGGGCGAGTGGGCGGTGTCCGGCTCCTTCATGTTTTGGGATAGCGTCGCCGGCGAGCTTCAAGGTAAGGCGCGGGCGGCGTTTCGCGGTGGCTTCCTTGGGGTTGGCTCGCTCGGGTGGTCCACGCTGGTTCAGATCGTCGAAGCGAGCGACGATGATCGTCGGGCTGCTGTTGAGATGCTGGCCAAGCAGCTCGTTGAGAATTTCGGTGCGCCGACCATGGACGATGGTCGCGCCGCGGCCGAGGAGGAACTGAACTTCGCGAATTCGCTTTGCACCCACCCGGCCGATACGCTGATCGCGGTCCATCGGACACAGGACGGTGGTGAAATTCGCGAGACGTTTCGCAGTCTGAAGCCTAAAGGCGGACCCAAGCCGCTCCGCGCCTTTGCGTTCCTCGAGGTGGAAGGCGAGGGCGACCCCGGCGACGAGATTGACCTGGCGGCGCTCGGTCAAGAGAAGAGTAAAAAGTAATGAGGGACTTCTGGCTGTCCTGCGGGCATCACCTGCTCGACCGTGACGAGGGCGGCGGTCTGGTGCTGACCGACGATTTCCTGAAAGTCTATCTGGCGCGGCCGGAGCTTGTGCCGCCGCCGGAGGCGTGTGCCGTCGAGCGAAACCTGCATGCCGCATTGCTGGCCGATCCCCGCAAGCCACTGCAGCCTGCCGAGGTCGCGGCCATCGCCGATCCCGATGCCCGGGAGAACTGGCAGGTGATGCTGGCGTTCCGCGACCTGCTGATGAAGCACCGCACGCTCGAAGCCGCCTATCTCGATGTCGTGCGCCGTGGCATCAAGGTGCCACATCTATTTCTCAACCAGCTCGTCCACGTCATCCTCCGCAATGCTCTCAATGGCTGCGAGGACCCTTTCGTTTTGCGTGCCGCAGAGATTTTCTTCCGTCCCCAACGCATGACGCTGCACGAAGGGGCGCTGATTGCAGGCGACGAGGAGACAATAGCCGGCAAAAGCGGCGCGCCGGTGTCACCGCTGGTTTCGATGCTCGGAATACCTGCCGAAGCTGAAATCGACATCATGAACGACGATAATGCCGATCATTATTTCGAGCACAGCGACCAATTCCATGTTGCGCTCGATCTCAGCGGCGGCCGGCGCGGGCATCAGGCGCTGGCGCAAGCGATGGCGTATTGGGTTCGGCATCTGCATGGAATCGAAGTTGACATTGAGCCCTTCACCGAAGTGCGTGATGCCAATTTCACCTGGTACACGGGCCTCGATGCGGAGGGCACCAAGATCGGCGACGCGCTGTGGAAGGGTGAGGAGATGGAAGATGCCGTTCGCACCAGCATCGTGGGTCTTTACCGGCTCCGGTTCCGCGATCGGTCAAGCGTCATTGAAGCTTTGGGTGAGGAGCCGGTCTATCTGATCCTGGCGATGGGCGCCGAGAAGGTGTTGCGTTTCAAGCCGCAGAATCTGGTGACCGGGCTTCCAATCCAACAGTTGCAGGCATGACATGAGTGCGCTGGTACGCGTTCCGGTTGGCGTGGTCGTGGAGCGACGCAAGGCGGTGTCGCCCTGGATTGATTTTACTTGGCGGCCGGTCGCTGTTCTCCCTGGAGAACCGCAAGCAAGCGCCTGGACGGTGCTCAGCGAGAACGCGGAAATCACGGTATTTTATGCCGGTCGAGCAGAGGTGGGGTTGTACGCCAGCGATACTTCAAACTACCGGGATAACCTGTCGACCGGAGATCCGAAGCTGTGGGTGGTGTTGCGCCCGACCGATGCGCAGCCACCGTTCGAAGTCGTTTGTGTCACCGCTGATGGCTCTGAGGGCGAAGGTTTCACCGCGGCCGGCAACGACATCGTCGAAGATGTGCCGATGCCGAAGCCGATCTTGGATGTGGTTGATGCCTTCATCGCCGAGCACCACGTCGAGCAACAATTCTACAAACGCAAACGCAATCGCGCGGACCCGGAGGCTCTGGGCCGCCGTGGCCGTGTGGACAAGGACAGCGAATGAGCGAGCCGGAAAACTTCCTGGCGCGCTGGTCACGCCGTAAACAGGAGGCGGAACACGAGGCCGACCAGCCGAGTCATTCGGCCGGCGATGAGAGCGCGCCGGAGACTGAACCCCAGCCTTCTGCAGAATTGGAAACATCCGCAAGCAAAACCGCGCACGACGACAAGGTGCCATCCGAGGTCGATCTGTCGAGCCTGCCGCCGGTCGAATCAATCGGTGTCGGCACGGACATCCGGGCGTTTCTGCAGAAAGGCGTTCCGCTCGAACTGAGCCGTGCGGCGCTTCGACGCGCGTGGAGTGCAGATCCCACGATCCGCGACTTCATCGGCATCGCCGAGAACCAGTGGGACTTCGCCACCGGCAGTGACCTTCCAGGCTTTGGCCCACTGGAAGCGTCCGACGACGTGCGCCGGATGGTCGCGGAATTGTTCCAGGGGAGCGTCAAGCCGCCGGTCGCCGAGCCAGCGTATCGCGCTCCGGACCTGCCGGCAGAGGAGCAAGCTCAAACCGCTCAGGACGCCCATGCTTTGGCGGCGCCGACGCAGGACGAGACGCTGCGCGATTCGTCAAAATCCGAACCGCAAGAGTTACAACCTGCCATCGCGTCGATGACCACTAGTGATCCTGCCCACAGCCAAGACGAAAATGTTGCGCCGCAGCAAAACGCAAAGCATCCGGACAGTGTTGAGCCGACGAAGCGCAGTCATGGTGGTGCACTGCCGCAATAGTGGGCGGGTATAGGCTGCGTCTATAGGTCTATTGCTACGCAATTGCGCGGAGATTACAGTTTCGAACTATTCTTATCGGCATGGGCGTGCCGAAACTCTGAGCAATTTCGAAATGCGGGATCTTGGTCTGCAAGAAGCAATTCGCGTCGCTGGCAGCGTCAGCGAATTGGCGCGCCGGATCGGCATCTCGCAGCCATCGGTTTCGAGTTGGGATCGCATTCCCGCGGAGCGCGTGCTCACGGTCGAGAGCGCGACTGGCGTCAACCGTGCCGTCCTGCGACCGGACCTGTTCGGAACAGAGCCCGCCGGCGATGTCGACGAGATCGATGTTGCGCGCGCTCAGGAATATACCCTGCTGTCCGTGCTGCTGGCGCGGACGCCGGATGCAGCCCTGATCGAGAAGCTCTCGAAGCTTCGCGGCGATCCGAGCCCGCTCGGTATCGCGCACGCGGCGCTCGCCGAGGCGGCGTCCCAGACATCGGTCGAGCGCGTTGAGCGCGAGTACTTCGATCTTTTCATCGGGCTCGGACGCGGCGAGTTGTTGCCCTACGGCTCCTACTACCTCACGGGCTTCCTGCATGAGCGGCCGCTCGCGCGTCTGCGCGAGGATCTCCATGCGCTCGGTATCCAGCGAGTCGAAGACGAATTCGAGCCGGAAGATCATGCCGCGATCCTCTGCGAGATCATGGCGGGTTTGGCATTGGGCCGCTTCAGTGCACCGGCCGGGAGCGATCAAAAAGTTTTCAAAAGGCATTTGGCGCCGTGGATCGGGCGCTTCTTCGCCGATCTCGAGCGCGTGGACGCGGCGAAGTTCTATCGCCATGTCGGCACGCTCGGACGCGTATTCATCGACATCGAGACCGAGGCCTTTGCGCTGCCATCGTAAACGGCGCGGCGTAGAGACTTCAGACGACACCAGGAGGGAACGACAATGAAAACAGAACGCAAGACGTCGGTGGGACGTCGTGAGTTCCTTCGCGCACTTGGAGCCGGAGCGGGCGTCGCAGCCGCTGCGCCGCTTGCAACGGCAGCCAAGGCCGACAGCGAAAACAACGATGAGAAGCGGAAGGCCCGCTATCAGGAAACCGATCACGTGAAGAAGTTCTACAGCGTGAACCGGTATCCCGCGAAGTCATAAGGAGGCGCCCGTGCTGATCAAGAGAACAGAACGTCAGGCACGTCGCGGCACGCTCGCCGCCGCGCTGTCAAACCAATCCGCCGGAACTCTCGACCGCCGCACATTCTTGCGCCGGTCCGGCCTTACGGTCGGCGGCCTCGCGGCCGTCGGCGCGTTGCCGCTGACCAGCGTGCGCAAGGCCGAAGCCTTCGGCAGCAATCCTGGCGCAGGCGCCACGATCCGCAAGAACATCTGCACGCATTGCTCCGTCGGCTGCACTGTCATCGCCGAAGTGTCGAATGGTGTATGGGTCGGTCAGGAGCCGGGCTGGGATAGCCCGATCAGCCGCGGATCGCATTGCGCCAAGGGCGCCGCGACCCGCGAACTGGTGCATGGCGACCGCCGCCTGCGCTATCCGATGAAGCTCGTCGACGGCAAGTGGACCCGTATTTCGTGGGACGTCGCGATCAACGAGATCGGCGACAAGCTCACGGAAATCCGCGGCAAGTCGGGCGCGGACTCGGTGTATTGGCTGGGCTCCGCCAAGTTCACCAATGAAGGGGCCTATCTCAATCGCAAGCTCGCGGCGTTCTGGGGAACCAACAACTCGGACCACCAGGCGCGCATCTGCCACTCGACCACCGTCGCCGGCGTAGCCAACACCTGGGGCTACGGCGCGATGACGAATAGCTACACCGACATCCGCAACGCCAAAACGATCGTCATCATGGGCGGTAACCCCGCCGAGGCGCATCCGGTGTCGTTGCAGCACGTGCTGGAAGGCAAAGAATCGCAGCGCGCAAATATGGTCGTGATCGATCCGCGCATGACCCGGACCGCGGCCCATGCCACAGAATATGTGCGAATTCGGTCCGGCACCGACATCCCGGTGATCTACGGGATGCTGTGGCATGTCTTCAAGAACGGTTGGGAGGACAAGGAGTTTATCGAGCAGCGCGTGTACGGCATGGACGACATCCGCAAGGAGGTCGCGAAATATACGCCTGAAGAGGTCGAACGCATTTCCGGCGTTCCGGGCGCTCAGCTCGAGCGCGTCGCCAAGATGTTCGCGACCGAGAAGCCCTCGACCCTGATTTGGTGCATGGGCGCGACCCAGCATACGGTCGGCACCGCGAACGTGCGCGCGTTCTGCATCGCGCTGCTCGCCACCGGCAACGTTGGCAAGCCAGGCACCGGCGCCAACATCTTCCGCGGCCACACCAACGTGCAGGGCGCGACCGACCTCGGCCTCGATATCGTGACGCTGCCGCTTTACTACGGCCTGGTCGAAGGCGCCTGGCGGCACTGGTCGCGCGTCTGGGAGGTCGACTACCAGTGGTTTGTCGATCGCTTCGACAAAGCGACCGCGGCGGACGGCAAAGTCACCCATACGATGAACACACCGGGTATTCCCTCGACCCGATGGTTCGACGCGACGCTGTACGAAAAGAAGGACGTGTCGCAGAAAGACAACATCAAGTGCATGTTCGTCATGGGTCACGGCGGCAATACCGTGACTCGCATGCCCAAGGCGCAAGAGGGCATCGAGAAGCTCGACTTGCTGGTGGTCGCCGATCCGCATCCGACCACCTGGGCGGCGCTGGCCCCCAACCGCAAGAACAACACTTACCTGCTGCCGATCGCGACCAGCTACGAGACCTCTGGGTCGCGTACGGCGTCCAATCGCGCGATCCAGTGGGGCGAGCAGATCGTCAAGCCGATCTTCGAGTCGAAAGACGACAACGAGGTGATGTATCTCCTCGCCAAGAAGCTCGGCTTCGCCGATCAGATGTTCAAGAACATCAAGGTCGAGAACAACGTGCCGGTGGCTGAGGACATCCTCCGCGAGATCAACCGCGGCGGCTGGTCGACTGGCTACTGCGGCCAATCGCCGGAGCGGCTGAAGTCGCATATGGCGAACCAAAAAGACTTCGACATGCTCACTCAGAAGGCCGCGGTCGGTCCCAACAAGGGCGATTACTACGGTCTGCCGTGGCCGTGTTGGGGGACCCCGGAGTTCAAGCACCCGGGCACACCGCTGCTCTACAACACCACCCTTTCGATCAAGGAAGGCGGCGGCACGTTCCGTGCCCGGTTCGGCCTTGAGCGCGAGGAGACACTCCCCGACGGCACCAAGCGCACCGTCAGCCTGCTTGGCAATGGCTATTACTCCAAGGACTCCGAGATCAAGGACGGCTACCCGGAGTTCACCCTGGCGGTGCTGAAAAAGCTCGGCTGGGACAAAGATCTGACCGAGGCGGAACTGGCGGTGATCAACAAGATCAATCCGACCACACCCGACGCGGTATCCTGGGCGATCGACCTGTCGGGCGGCATCCAGCGCGTGGCGATCGAGCACGGCTGCGTCCCGTACGGCAATGGCAAGGCGCGGGCGAATGCCTTCGGATTGCCTGATGCTATCCCGACGCACCGCGAGCCGATCTACACGCCGCGGCCCGAACTCGTCGCCAAGTACCCGACGCTGCCGAGCCGGCGTGAGTTCCGCATGCCGAACGTTGGTTTCGACGTGCAGAAGGCGGCGGTGGAGAAGGGGATCGCTAAAGCGTTCCCGCTGATCCTCACCTCCGGCCGGCTGGTCGAGTACGAAGGCGGCGGCGAAGAGACGCGATCCAACAAGTGGCTCGCCGAGCTGCAGCAAGACATGTTCATCGAGATCAATCCGGCGGACGCGACCGAGCGGGGCATCAAGGACGGTGCCTGGGTTTGGGTCACGGGTGCCGAGCTCGACTCCAAGGCGCGCATGAAGGCGCTCGTCACTGAGCGTGTCGGCAAGGGCGTGACCTGGTGTCCGTTCCACTTTGCTGGCTGGTTCCAGGGCGTCGATCAGCGCGGGAACTATCCGGGTGGGATGGACTCCAACGGCAAGCGATACGGCACCGATCCGATCGTGCTGGGCGAGAGCGTCAACGCTCTCACCACCTACGGCTTCGATCCGGTGACCGGCATGCAAGAACCCAAAGCGACCCTCTGTCAGGTCAGAGCGGCATAAGGAGCAACGACCATGGCCCGTATGAAATTTCTCTGCGACGCCGATCGTTGCATCGAATGCAACGCGTGCGTCACCGCCTGCAAGAACGAGCACGAGGTACCGTGGGGCATCAACCGCCGGCGCGTCGTCACCATCAATGACGGCAAGCCGGGCGAGCGCTCGGTCTCGATGGCCTGCATGCACTGCACCGACGCGCCTTGCGCGGCGGTCTGCCCGGTGAACTGCTTTTACACCACCGCCGACGCGGTGGTGCTGCACTCCAAGGACCTCTGCATCGGCTGCGGCTACTGCTTCTATGCGTGCCCGTTCGGCGCGCCGCAGTATCCGAAGGTCGGCAACTTCGGCTCGCGCGGCAAGATGGACAAGTGCACATACTGTGCAGGCGGGCCCGAGGCGGACCACTCCAAGGAAGAGTACGAGAAGTACGGCTCGAACCGGCTGGCCGAGGGCAAGCTCCCGCTCTGCGCGGAGATGTGCTCGACCAAGTCGCTGCTGGCCGGCGACGGCGAGATCATCGCCCAGATCTACAAGGAGCGCGTGGTCCGGCGCGGCTACAGCTCCGGCGCTTGGGGTTGGAAGACGGCTTACAAAGAGACCATCGCGACCTAAGCGATCGACGGGCGGCGTTGCGGAACGATCGCAGCGCCGTCTGATGTTCTAGGGGGCACAAGAACAAGGAGGACGTGGCATGGCGAGATTGCTTGCGCACGCTCGTTTCATCATCGGCGCGCTGGCGCTCATGTTTGTCGTGGCGATGGCGATGCCAACGGCTGCGCAGCAGCGCAATCCCGATAACTCGGTCAACCCGACCGCGAGCTCGGTGAAGGAGGACCAACTCCTCCAGCAGATGCGCATCATCAACGGCCGGGGCTCCATACCCGACGCCAAGTCCTACAATCTCGAGCAGCCGGCTGGGCGCGACTGGCGCCAGTTTCACGACGTCACGTTGCATTGGATCGGCGCCATCGCGATCATCGGTATGCTCGCGGCGCTTGTGCTGTTCTACTTGATCCGCGGCATGGTGCGCATCCAGGCGGGGCGTTCGGGCCGCACGCTGGTGCGCTTCAACGCATTCGAGCGGTTCGTGCATTGGATGACGGCGTCCTGCTTCATTGTCCTTGCTGTCACCGGACTGAACATCACCTTCGGCAAGACGTTGCTGTTGCCTTGGATGGGACCGGAGATGTTCAGCGGCTGGTCGCAGTGGGGTAAGTACGCCCACAACTACCTGAGCTTCCCGTTCACGCTCGGCGTGGTGCTGATCCTGCTGATATGGATCGCCGGCAATATCCCGAACAGCATCGATCTGCAGTGGATCAAGCGCGGCGGCGGTATCGTCGGCAACGACCATCCACCGGCGTATCGCTTCAATGCCGGCCAGAAAATGATCTACTGGATCGTCGTGCTCGGTGGTGGTGCGGTTGCGGCGAGCGGCTATCTGCTGATGTTCCCGTTCTACGTCACCGACATTGCGGGGATGCAACTTTCCCAGATCGTCCATGGCACGGTCGCGGTGCTGTTCGTCGCTGCCATGCTGGCGCACATCTACATCGGTACGATCGGCATGGAAGGCGCCTTCGAAGCCATGGCGACGGGCGAGGTGGACCTCAACTGGGCGAAGCAGCACCACTCGCTATGGCTCGAAAAGGAGCAGGCCCGCACTGGTCCGAATGAATCGGAAAGCCAGGCGCGGGCGGCGGCGACACCCGCCGAGTAACGCCGACCCGTTTGAAACGACGCCCGGCGGGAGGCCGCCGGGCGGTTACAAAGATCAATTTGGAGGACGCCATGAAGTCGTTCGTCGTTGCCTGTGTGGCGGCCGTCGTGATTGCGGTCGGCGCAGCATTCGTGCTCGACCAGCTTCAGAGGTCAGCGGAGGCCGCCTACTCGACCACCGGCGCGCGCGTTTAAGCACGCGTCGTTTGGTGAGAGGTGCCACCGCGCCGTAGCAGCTGATTTGATTTAGCGGATACCCCTTCCGCCACTTGCTCGCGTCCGGCGATTTCTGCAGAACGCCTGCAACATCCACACAATCGATTGATATTGAGTTCCGTGTCTCGGCACGCCCGGCCTTTCCGAAGGCGGAGGGCGCAAGCGAGTGCGGATTCCTCGGTAAAAGCAGTGCTGCGGCGCGGCCACGAACTCCGCGTTTACCATCTGCATTAACGCGGATGGGTGGCCTCTGTTTTACCCTAATCCAACCGCGGTATGTTGGCGGTCGATGTTGATGGGGTCGGACGCGCTGTCGTTTGTGGCGCGCTCTGTAGCGTTGGGGACCGATGGGGTTGCGTGGGGTGCGTGCGGCCGTTGGGATCGCGTCGGGCGGCGCGGTCGTTGTGCTATCGCTGGCGCTCGCCAGTTGCAGCAATTCCAAGGTCGATTCGAAATACGGCGTGACTGCAAGCCGGCGCGTGGTCGAGCCGGGTGAACCCGTGCCGAAAGGCGGCGGTGTTTATCGCGTCGGCAAGCCCTATTCGGTCGCTGGCCACACCTACGTGCCGGAGGAGAACCCGGGCTACAACGCCGAAGGGCTCGCGTCCTGGTATGGCGTTGCCTTCCATGGCCGGCTGACCGCCAACGGCGAAGTCTTTGACATGCAGTCGATCTCGGCCGCGCATCCCACGCTGCCGATGCCGAGCTACGTGCGCGTGACCAACCTTGCCAATCGGCGTTCGATGATCGTACGCCTCAACGATCGCGGTCCCTATCACCCGGGTCGCGTGATCGATGTCTCGGAGCGCGCCGCACAGCTGCTCGGCTTCCACTCAAGCGGCACGGCGCGCGTGCGGGTCGAATATGTCGGCCGCGCCGCGCTCGAAGGCTCCGACGACAACAAGCTTGCGGCGACGCTCCGCGAAGGCAACCAGGCGCCGGTCGCGATTGCGCGTGCCACGCCCGAACCTGTGGCGCCAGCGCGCACGCGTGTTGTCGCGATGCCGCCGGCCTCTCGGGCGGCGACCGCTCCGTCTCGGTCGCTCAATTCGGAATATTTCGATCCGCGGCCGCTGACTCAACGTCCGCCGACGTCCGACCACCCGCAACCGCCCGCGACCGCGGCCGCCGAACCCTCGACATCGTTCCAATCGCGTTTCGGTTCGACCACCATGCCGTCGGTCGGGAACACCTCAACCGAGCCGGTGCCGGCCTATGCGCCAGGCACGCCGGCCCGGCCTGAAGGCGTGCTCACCGGCCGAGGCCTGTACTAAAAGCGTCCACACCGGCCATTTTCTTGCCCGCCAAGGCTTGCTAAGCATCCGCGGCGGGAGTTCGCGATGCGGCTCGTCATACCTAAATCATTGATCCTGATAGGACTTCTGGCGACTCTTCTGGTGAGCGCGGCGCTGACCGCGCCGGCACCAAGCCGCGACCCCATTCAAACGTCGATCCCCAATGTCATCCTGATCGAAGCCGATAGTGGCACGGTGCTGTACGAGAAAGCTCCCGATCAGCCAATCGCGCCGGCGAGCCTTGCCAAGCTGATGACGGTCGAAACCGTGTTCGACCAGCTTACGCTCGGCAACATCAAGCTCGACGATGAATTCGTCATCAGCGAGAACGCCTGGCGCAAGGGCGGCGCACCGTCCGGCGGCTCCGCTATGTATGCGGCGATCCGCAGCCGGGTGCGGGTCGAGGACCTTTTGCACGGCGTCATCATTCAGTCCGGCAATGACGCATGCATCGCGTTGGCGGAAGGGATTGCCGGCAACGAGGACAATTTCGTCCGCATGATGAACGACCGCGCGCGCGAGCTTGGGCTGACCAAATCGAACTTTACCAATCCGCATGGCCTGCCAGATCCAGACATGCGCGTGACGGTGCGGGAGCTCGCCAAACTGACGCAGCACATCATCCGCACCTATCCGCAATTCTATCCGTGGTACGGCGAACGCGAGTTCACCTGGAACAAGATCCGCCAGCAGAACCGCAATCCGCTGCTGGCCATGAACATCGGCGCGGATGGACTCAAGACCGGCTACACGTCGGAGGCGGGCTATAACCTGGTCGGCTCGGCGGTGCAAAACGGGCTTCGCCTGATCCTGGTGGTGGCCGGCGCGCGCACCGCCAAGGAGCGCGCCGATGAATCGCGGAAACTCCTGGAATGGGGTTTCAAGGGCTTCGAGTCACGACTTCTGTTCGCTGAAGGTCAGACCGTGGCTGACGCCAAGGTGTTTGGTGGCACCCAAGGCAGCGTGCCGCTTGTCGGCCCGAGCGAGATCAAACTGATGATCCCGCGCGGTGTGAACGACCGCATTACCGCCAAGCTCGTCTACACCGGGCCAGTGCGCGCGCCCGTGCAGCAGGGCCAGCGGATCGGCACACTGCAAGTGTGGCGCAACGATTTCAAGGCGCTCGAAGTGCCGTTGCAAGCGGCCGAAAGTGTCGAAGTCGGCGGCACCATAAGACGGGCCTTCGATGCTGCGGTGGAGCTCGTGATTGGCCTGTTCCGCTCCAGCACCGGCCAGATATAACGCTGTTCTGCCGCGAGACGCGGAGCACAGACAACAAACGGCGAGACCGACTGAGCGATGCGCGGGCGCTTCATTACCTTCGAAGGCGGCGAGGGCACCGGCAAGTCGACCCATGCGGCGACGCTGGCGGCGCGGCTCAAATCGCTCGGCCTCGGCGTGCGCCTGACCCGCGAGCCAGGCGGCTCGGTGGGCGCCGAGATCATGCGCCACATCCTGCTTTCGGGCGTTGCGAAGCCGCTCGGGCCGGAGGTCGAAACAGTCTTGTTTGCGGCGGCGCGCGACGATCATCTCACCGAGGTGATCCGGCCGGCGCTCGCACGCGGCATTTGGGTGGTGTGCGATCGCTTTGCGGATTCGACCCGCGTCTATCAGGGCGCGGTCGGCCAGGTCGATCCGCGCGCCATTCGCGCGCTCGAACGCGTCATTGTGGGCGACACGATGCCCGATCTGACGTTCATTCTGGACGTGCCGGCCGAGCAGGGTATGCAACGGACCGCCAAGCGCCGTGACAAGCCTGGCGGGCCTGAGACGAGCGATCGCTTCGAGGCGGAGGCGATCGAATTTCATGAAAAGCTGCGGGATGGTTTCCTGACGCTGGCGGCCAACGAACCGGCGCGCTGCGTGCTGATCGACGCGACCTTGCCGAAAGAGCAAGTCGCCGACCAGATTTGGCGCGTGGTCAACGATCGGCTTGAGCCGACGCTTGCGCCGATCCAACTCGCTGACGTTTCGCCCTAAACCCCCGGACCGGGAATGATCCGTGAGCCCTGAGAAGACCGACGATCTGTCCGGCGATGTCCCGCATCCGCGCGTGACGACCGAGCTGTTCGGCCACGCCGATGCTGAGGCGACCCTACTCGATGCCTATCGCTCCGGCCGCGTGCCGCACGCCTGGCTGATCGGCGGCGAGCGCGGCATCGGCAAAGCCACGCTCGCCTACAGGATGGCGCGGTTCGTGCTGGCAAACCCTGAGCCGGCGATGCCGGCTGTGCAGAAGGCGAAGTCACTTGCGGTCAAGGCCGATCACCCGGTGGCGCGGCGCATCGCGGGCCAGGCGCACAGCGATCTGCTGGTGCTCGAACGCACACTGAATGACAAGGGCAAATTGCGCCAGGACATCGCGGTGGAGGACGTGCGCCGCTCGGTGTCGTTCTTCGGCTCAACGGCGGGCGAGGGGGGCTGGCGCGTCGCGGTGGTCGATTCCGTCGATGAACTCAATCGGTTCGGCGACAACGCGCTGCTCAAGATCGTCGAGGAGCCACCGCCGCGCTCGCTGTTGCTGCTGGTCAGCCATTCGCCGGGTCGCGTGCTGCCGACCATCCGCTCGCGCTGCCGGGCGTTGATGCTGCGTCCGCTCGCCACCGACGATGTGGCGCGTGCGGCCGCGAATGCGATCGGCCGCAAGGCGAACGACCCTGACGTCCACGCCGCGGCTGAGGCGGCTGTCGGCTCTGTCGGCCGCGCGCTTTTGTTCCTTGAGGGCGATGCACTGCAATTGCGTCAGCAGATCGTTGGCCTGCTGGAAAGCTTGCCGAAGCTCGATCCACGCGCGCTGCATGCGCTTGGCGACGAATTGGCCGGCACTGAGGCCGAGACGCTGGCCGCTTTCATGGACACGGTGAATTCCTGGCTCTCGGCGCAACTCGCCGCGGGCGCGCGGGACAAGCGCAGCCTCGCGCGCGTCGCCGAGGCCTGGGAGAAGGTCAATCGCGCCGGAATCGACACGGAAACCTACAATCTCGACCGCAAACCGTTCGTATTCTCGGTGTTTGGCATGCTTGCCGAGGCGGCGGCCCGTTGATACCTACGGGACCACATGTCCGAGCAGCCCCGCTATTACATCACCACGGCGATTTCCTATCCCAACGGCCCCCCGCACATCGGGCATGCCTATGAGGTGATCGCGACCGATGCCATTGCTCGCTTCAAGCGGCTCGATGGCTATGACGTGTTCTTTCTCACCGGCACTGACGAACACGGCCAGAAGATCCAGCAAACCGCCACAAAAGAGGGCATCACCGCCCGAGAACTGGTCGACCGCAACGTCAAGCAATTCCGCGCGATGGTCGAGCGGATGAACTGCTCGAACGACGATTTCATCCGCACCACCGAGGACCGGCATCACCGCTCGTCGGAAGAAATCTGGCGGCGGATGGAGAAGAACGGCGACATCTACCTCAGCAAATATGCCGGCTGGTACTCGGTGCGCGACGAGGCGTACTACGCCGAGGACGAGACGCATCTGAACGAGCACAAGGTCCGCATCGCCACCAAGACCGGCACGCCGGTCGAATGGGTGGAGGAGGAGAGCTATTTCTTCAAGCTCTCGGCTTATGCGGACAAGCTGCTCAAGCTCTATGAGCGCGAGAACTATGTGCTGCCGAAGGAGCGGCTCAACGAGGTCGCGAGCTTCATCAAAGGCGGTCTGCAGGACCTTTCGATCTCGCGCACGACCTTCGACTGGGGTGTGCGCGTTCCGGACAATCCGAAGCACATCATGTATGTGTGGGTCGATGCGCTGACGAACTACATCACGGCCGCGGGGTTTCCCGACGACAACGGCGAGAAATTCAAGCGCTACTGGCCGGCCGATCTGCACGTGATCGGCAAGGATATCGTGCGGTTCCACGCGGTCTATTGGCCGGCGTTCCTGATGTCGGCCGGCATCGAGGTGCCGCGGCATATTTTCTCTCACGGCTTCCTGTTCAACCGCGGCGAGAAAATGTCGAAGTCGGTCGGCAATGTGGTCGATCCGTTCACGATGACCGACCACTACGGTGTCGATCAGTTCCGCTATTTCTTCTTGCGCGAAGTGCCGTTCGGCCAGGACGGCAACTACAGCCATGAGGCGATCGTCAACCGCATCAACGCTGATCTTGCCAACGATCTCGGCAATCTGGCGCAGCGCTCGCTGTCGATGATCAACAAGCAGCTTGGCGGTGTGCTGCCGAAGCCAGGTGCGTTTAGTGCTGCCGACAACACCATTCTGGCCGCCGCCGACGCGATGATCGGTACGGCGCGCGAGCACATGAAGACGCAACAACTGCACCAGGTGCTCAACACGGTGTGGGCTGTCGTTGCCGATGCCAACCGCTATTTCGCGGGCGAAGCGCCCTGGGCGCTCGCCAAGACCGATCCGGCGAAGCAGGGCACAGTTCTCTATGTCACCGGCGAGGTGATCAGGCAGGTCGCAATCTTGTGCCAGCCGTTCGTGCCAGCGTCGGCTGCGAAGCTGCTCGATATCCTTGGCATTCCGACGGGCGAGCGCGGGTTTGACCGGCTCGGCAAAGGCGGCACCAGGATTGCGGCTGGCACCACGCTGCCCCCGCCGGCCCCGGTGTTTCCGCGCTACGTCGAGCCGGAAGCCGCCGCGAAGGCGTGATCGCGGTTTTCGCAATCGCTTCGTTGGCCGGCGGTTCGGCGGCGTTGCGGCGTCAGGAAAGCGTTTTTCTCCACATGAACGTGCCGGGACCGCAGCGCATGTAGGCTTTCTCATAGCCGAGGATGCGCATGGCTTCTGCCTCGGCGTCGCGCGCCGCATCTTGTTTTCCGATGGCGGCGAGCTTCGTCATCTTGGCGCGCAGTTCCTTGACCTTGGCAGCATCCGCCGGGGACGGCTTGGCCTCCGAGATCGTGTCATCGAGGCTCGCGCCGAGCGGCGGAATGTTGGTTTGCGCCGCCGGATTGTTGGCTGGTCTTGGGCCACAGGCGAGTGCGGGAGCAACGACGAGCGTTGAAAGAATCAGACCGAGAATGAGCTTGCGCATGGGCGTCCTCGCGGATTCGTGCCGATGCGCATTGGTCGATTGAACTTGCGGCTCGGTTCATGAGCGGGCATTTTTTATTCGACCAGACAGCCGAAATTCCGTATGGGTAGCGCTGAAAAATGACGCTGCCACAGCGCCTTAACGAGCGGTCGATGCTGGTTGACAGCCATTGCCACCTCGATTTTCCGGACTTTCAGGACGGGCTCGACGCGGTCGTTGCGCGCGCCAGCGGCGCTGGCGTTGGACGCATGGTGACGATCTCGACGCGCGTGCGCCGTCAGCCCGATCTCATCGCGATCGCGGAACGGTTTCCCGACGTGTTCTGCTCGGTCGGTACGCATCCACACCATGCCCACGAGGAACTTGACATCGGCGCCGCCGATCTGGTGTCCCTCACGCGCCATCCCAAGGTGGTGGCGATCGGTGAGGCAGGGCTCGACTATCACTACGACAACTCGCCGCGCGACGCGCAGGAGCAGGGCTTTCGCGTGCATATCGCGGCGGCGCGGGAAACCGGCCTGCCGCTGGTGATCCATTCGCGCGACGCCGACGCCGATATGGCCAAGATATTGCGCGACGAAATGGGGAAGGGCGCCTTCCCGGCTGTGCTGCATTGTTTCACTGGCGGCCGCGAACTGGCCTTCGCCGGCATCGAGCTTGGGCTCTATGTGTCGTTCACCGGCATTCTGACGTTCAAGCGCTCCGACGACCTGCGTGCGATCGCCAAGGACCTGCCGGCGGATCGCATTCTGGTGGAAACGGACTCGCCCTATCTCGCGCCCGCTCCTTATCGCGGCAAGCGCTGCGAGCCAGCCTATGTGGTGGAGACCGCGAAGGTGTTGGCGGAGACGCGCGGTGTTTCGCCTGACGAGATCGCGCGGCAGACCACGGACAACTTCTTCCGCCTGTTCAGCAAGGTGCCGCGGCCGGCTGCTGCGGCGGCCGCATGACGCTGAAATTCACCATTCTGGGCTGCGGGTTTTCCGGTGGTGTGCCGCGGGCTGCGCTCGGCTGGGGCGCTTGCGACCCGAACAACCCCAAGAACCGCCGCCGCCGCACTTCGCTGCTGGTCGAGCGCCGTAGCGCCACGGGCGGCCTCACCAGCGTGTTGGTCGACACCTCGCCTGACCTGCGCGACCAGCTTTTCGACGCTGGGGTGAACTGGCTCGACGCGGTGCTCTATACGCACCCCCATGCCGACCATATCCACGGCATCGACGACCTTCGGAGCCTGTTCATCGCCAAGCGCCGGCCGGTCGACGTCTATATGGACGAGCCGACCGCGGCGGTGCTGCGCAACCGGTTTGCCTACTGCTTCGAGACCCCGTCGGGCAGCGAGTACCCGCCGATTGTGACCGGCCATCGGCTTGCAGCCGGCCAGCCGCTGATCATCTCCGGGGAGGGCGGCCCGATCGAGGCCCTGCCCATCCTCCAGGAGCATGGCGACATCCCCTCGCTCGGCTTCCGCTTTGGGGGGCTTGGCTATTCCTGCGATCTGAGCGGCCTGCCCGCACCCAGCGCTGCGGCGCTGGCCGGGCTCGAGGTCTGGATCGTCGATGCGCTGCGCTACAAGCCCCATCCCAGCCACTGGTCGGTTTCCGATACGCTCGGCTGGATTGAGCGCCTGAAGCCCAGGCGCGCCATCCTGACCAATCTGCACGCCGACCTGGACTACGAGGCGCTGCGAGGGCAACTGCCGGCGGGCGTGGAGCCCGGCTTCGACGGCATCAGCGGCACTGTGGCTGGCTAATCTGACTTCTGAGCAATCTGCCAGATTATACGATGTTCAGTAGGCTTTTGCGTCAACGCAAGATTTCGATCAATTACATAAATATCGACGCAATTTCAGTATATTGGATACCGATCCTCATCTATCAAAGAGTTGGCGGCTCGATAGTAGCCATGACAAGCTGAACAGTAATATTCCATAATATGTCTTATGCGAATCAAGCCTATGGCCCTCGAACGAAATGGGCTTGGAACGGATGTGGTGGTGGTTGGTTGTGGGAACCAAGGGCGCGCGTCCCGGCGCGAGCCCGCCCGCCCCAATGTCCGACATCCCCGAAGGAGCCCTCTGTGAGCAACAACAAGGTGACCAAGCTTAAACCCCGCAACACTAAGCCGGCCGCCGCGCTCGATACGCCGACCGACCTCGATGCCGCGGCCGTCAAGGCTGTCTCGGCAGCCCTCAACGGGCTCCTCGCCGACAGTTACGCGCTTTATCTGAAGACCAAGAACTTCCACTGGCACGTCAGCGGGCCGCATTTCCGCGACTACCATCTGCTGCTCGACGACCAGGCAACCGACATCCTGGGTACCACCGACGACATGGCGGAACGGGTCCGCAAGATCGGCGGCACCACGCTGCGCTCGATCGGCCATATCGCGCAGCTGCAATCCGCCATCGAGGACAATGACGCCGATTTCGTGCCGCCGGCCATGATGCTGAGTGAGCTAATGAACGACAACAAGAAAGTCGCCCATGCGATGCGCAAGGCCCACGAGGTTTGCGACGAGCACGACGATATCGCGAGCGCGAGCTTGATCGAGGTCTGGATCGACCAGACCGAAAAGCGCACATGGTTCCTGTTCGAGGCGGCGCGCAACGCCAGCAACAGCGGCCACTAACCCTGCCCTGAGTTTCGGCCGGATAAACGCGCCCCCTTTTCTGTGGGGCGCGTTTTCCGTTTATCGCCCCTGCCTGGGCCCTCTGTTACGTTCTCGCGCCATGAAGTCTTCCCGCGATATCGCCCGGCTGATCGAGATCATGGCGGCGCTGCGCACGCCTGGCAGCGGCTGCCCGTGGGATCTGGAGCAGAATTTCGAGACCATCGCGCCCTACACGCTGGAGGAGGCCTATGAGGTTGCGGACGCCATCGCGCGCCATGATCTGGGCGATCTCCGCGAGGAGCTCGGCGACCTCCTGCTCCAGGTCGCGTTCCACGCCCGGATGGCGCAGGAGCAAGGCGCATTCGAGTTCGGCGACGTGGTCGAGGCCATCACGGCGAAGCTGATCCGCCGGCATCCGCACGTCTTCGGCGACGTCAAGGCTGCGACCACCGAGCAGGTCAACGCCAACTGGGAGCGCATCAAGGCCGAAGAAAAGGCTGAGCGCGGAATTCCGGCCGGGCCGACTGGGGCGCTGGCTGGCGTGCCGGTCGGCTTCCCTGCTCTGACGCGCGCGCTCAAGCTCCAGGCCAAGGCCGGCAAGGTCGGCTTTGACTGGAACGACCCGCTGGCGGTGCTGGCGAAGATCCGCGAGGAGTGCGACGAGATCGAAGTCGAGATCCAAGCCGGCCAGCGCGACAAGGCGGCAGCCGAAACCGGCGATCTGCTGTTCGCCGTGGTCAACCTCGCACGGCACCTGGCTATCGATCCGGAAGCGACGCTGCGCGGCGCCAATCAGAAGTTCGAGCGCCGTTTTGCTTCGATCGAGCGTGCGCTTGCCGCCAAGGGCAAGAGGCCGCAGGACGCGACTTTGGCCGAGATGGATGCGCTGTGGGATGCCGCGAAGGCGGCGGAGACGTAGCTTTTACTCGACGCCCGCGGCCTTCAGATATTGCAGATCGACGAAGCGCTCGGGCGCAGGCAGCGGCGGTTTGATGGAGCCACCCTCCTCCATGAAGGCGATCACCTGCGCGAGGCCCGCCAGATTGATCTCCGCGGCCTTCGGCAGCACGCCGCGATCCGGCTCGAAATAGAGTGCCAGCGTCTGCCGCGCGATCTCCTCGGTCGAGCCGGTAACCTGCACGATCGCCCGGATGACCTCGGCGCGATTGGTGGGCTCCCGGATAAATCGGAACGACGCCGCCAACGCGCGCACGAAACGCACTGTTGTGTCGCGATTTTTCTCCGCCCAGCCGCGTTTCACCGCGACAAGCTGGAACTGGAAAGTCGATACCGCTTCGGTCGACAGGCCGAGCCGCCGGAATCCTTGCGAGATCGCAATGAGGTCGTCCGGCTGGCCGAGCGGCACGCCGTCACACTCGCCCCGCTTGAGACATTCGAAACGCACCGGCGAGCCGACCAGTTCCTTGACCCGGTAGTCCGTGGGCGCGAGACCATTGAGCGCCAAGAGTTTGCGCATCGAAATCGAGATCGTGTCGACCGGCAGCGACAGGCCGAGCTGCTTGCCCTTCAGGTTGGCAAAGCTCGTGATGTCCGGCTTCACGATCAGGCTGTAGATCGGATTGGAGGTTTCGCTGGCGATGCCGATGGCATCTGAGCCGTTGAGCGCGGCCTGGATCAGATACGGCGTCGCGGTTTGCGTGACATGGACCGTGCCGCGCTCCAGCGCTGCCACCATCTTGTCGGTGCCGCCCTCGATCGGCACCAGTTCAAGATTGATGTTTTCGCGCGCCAGCAGGCCCTTCTGCTGAGCGACGAACAGATACACCGACGACATGCTTCGCACGGTCGAAGGGATTTGGCCGAACCGCAGCGTGACGGGCTCGGCCTGTCCGGTTGCCGGTAGCGCGATCCAGAGCGCTGTTGCGACGGCAACAAGGACACGGGTTTTCACGAATCGCTCCGCCCCGCCTCGCTCACCGCGCGCACCGGAAATTTGGCGGTGACGGCGCCAGCCTGCGCCGGATCGACCCGCACCGTCATGGCGAGGCGGCCCTCCGCGTCGAGCGCCTTCGCCATCACCTCGGTGTGGCGGTGCAGCCAGCTCACGCCCGCGCCATCGGCGGGATCGAGCGCGAGATCGAGCACCACGCGGCGCTGGCTCAGGCGCGCTTCGATGGCTGCGGTCAGGTGATCGACCCCCTCCCCAGTCACAGCGGACACCAGCACCGGCCGGCGTCCCGCCGGCTGGCGTTCGGCGAGGTTTTTGACCCGCACACGGCCATCGGCATCGAGCCGGTCGATCTTGTTCCAGACTTCGATCAGACGCTGCTCGTCTTCGAGATCGATGCCGAGCGCGCGCAAAACCTCCTCGACGTCGCGCGATTGCACCAGGGTGTCTTCATGAGATACGTCGCGCACGTGCAGGATCACGTCGGCTTCGATCACCTCTTCGAGCGTGGCGCGGAACGCCGCGACCAGCATGGTGGGCAGATCGGAGATAAAACCCACGGTGTCCGAGAGGATGATTTTCAATCCCGCAGGCAGCGCCACGGCGCGCAACGTCGGATCGAGCGTTGCGAACAGCATGTTGGCTTCGAGCACGCTGGCGTGTGTCATGCGGTTGAACAGCGTTGATTTGCCGGCGTTGGTGTATCCGACCAGCGCCGCAATGGGATACGGCACCCGCGCGCGGCCGTCGCGATGCAGCTTCCGCCGTTTCATCACCTTCTCGAGCTCGATCTCGATGCGGGCGAGCCGCTCGTCGATCAGGCGGCGGTCGGTTTCAAGCTGCGTTTCACCGGGACCACCGAGGAAGCCAAAGCCGCCGCGCTGGCGCTCAAGGTGAGTCCAGGACCGAACCAGGCGGCTGCGTTGGTAGGTCAGGTGGGCGTGTTCGACCTGTAACGCGCCTTCCTTGGTGCGTGCACGGCGGCCGAAAATTTCCAAGATCAACCCAGTGCGATCCAGCACCTTGGCGCCCCAGGCCTTCTCCAGATTGCGCTGCTGCACCGGCGAGAGTGCGCAGTCCATGATCACGACGCCGACTTCCAGCGTCTTGACCAAGCCAGCCAGCTCATCGACCTTGCCCTTGCCGATGTAGGTCGCAGGACGGATCTCGTTGAGCGACACGATGCCGACCTCGGCGACATTGAGGTCGATGGCGCGGGTGAGCCCGATCGCCTCTTCGAGACGCGCCGCTGGGCTACGTTCCGGTTCGGCGTGAGCCGCATCGCGCACCGGCCGCGGCCGGCGATAGGGCCCGATGACGATCGCGCGTCCGCTGCCTGAGCCCGGAGAGCTCAGGACGTCCGAATGCTGGTCGCGCGGGCGCGGCTCCAATTAGGTTTTTTCTCCGGCGGGCGCCTCCTCGGCGCCTTCGAACAGCTGGATCGGGTGACCCGGCATGATCGTGGAGATGGCGTGCTTGTAAACGAGTTGCGAGTGACCGTCTCGCCGCAGCAGCACGCAGAAATTATCGAACCAGGTCACCACGCCTTGTAGCTTCACCCCGTTCACGAGGAAGATCGTGAGTGGGACCTTGCTCTTGCGAACGTGGTTGAGAAAGGTGTCTTGCAAGTTTTGCGCGCGTTCGGCTGCCATTGCCGTTGTTTCCGTTATAGCTCGCGGACCCCTGCCGCGAGTTGTTGTTCTCAAGTCGCTTGGCGTTTGATTTATGGGCCATAGGACTTGGGGCCCAGGTATTAGATGGCACCCCCGAACGCCACGCAAGAGCAAGTTCGCGGCAACGGTGCGCGAATCCGGGCTTTCGCTCAGAAATCTCAGGAGAATTCGGCGTGCCGGTGGAAATCCCGCCGCAATGCGCTGGCGATTAATCCAGGTGCCCCGTTACCGACCGGACGGCCGTCGATCCGCACCACCGGGATCACGATCTGGCTCGCCGACGTGACGAACGCCTCACGTGCTGCGTGTGCTTCATCGACCGTGAAGGCGCGCTCTTCGAGCTTGAGGCCGTGTGCGGCGAGAACTTCCAGCACAACCGTACGGGTGATGCCGCGCAGGATGGCGTGATCCGCCTGGCGGGTGACCACTTTGCCGTCGCGCGTGACGATCCAGGCGTTGGACGACGAGCCCTCCGTCACCCTGCCCTCCTTGTCGACGAACCAGGCCTCGCGGGCGCCCTGCTCGCGCGCCGCCTGCTTGGCGAGCACGTTGGGAAGCAGCGACACCGATTTGATGTCGACGCGCTCCCAACGGTTCTCGGGAACCGTGACCACGGCCACGCCATCGGCCGCGAGTTTTTCGGCATTGGCGAAATCGAGGTTGCGCGCCGTGACCACGATGCTCGGTGCGGTGCCGGGCGGCGGGAAGGCATGATCGCGCCGCGACACGCCGCGGGTGATCTGCAAATAGACGATTCCCCAACGCACCCGGTTGCGGCGCACCACTTCGCGGAACACGACGCCGAGCGCCGCAGGCGACATCGGCATGGCGATGCGCAACTCCGCGAGTGAACGCTGCAATCGCTCGATGTGCCGGCGCTCGTCCACCAGCCGGCCCTCGCTCACCTCGCAGACCTCATAAACGCCGTCGGAGAATTGATAGCCGCGGTCCTCGATGTTCACCGAGGCGTCGCGCTGCGGCAGGTAGCGGCCATTCACATAGGCGATGCGGGACACGGGAAACCCTCAGGGATGTCTTGCGTTATCATGCAAATCGGCACGGCTTGCCGCAACAGGAGCGTGTTCATGGTCAAGGTTGTCGGCATCGACCACATTTCGATCTGCGTCAGCGATTTCAAGCGCTCGAAAGCCTTCTACCGCAACGTGCTCGGCGCGCTCGGATTCAAGCTGAAGCACGATCTTGCCAACTACGCCGGCTGGAGCAACGGCAAGACGCTGTTCTGGATCACCGAAGCAGACGCCGAAGGTAAACGGCACAGGCATCGGATCGGCAACGTCGGGCTGCATCACTATGCCTTCGAGTTGAGCAAGCGCAAGGACGTGGACGATCTCTACAAGGCTTTGCAGAGGTTCGATGTCGAGGTGGTCGATCCGCCGGACGATTACTACGTAGGCGGCTACTACGCGGTTTATTTCCTCGATCCCGATGGGCTGAAGCTCGAAGCCATGGTGTTCGATCCCAAGGGTCTGCGAGAGGCTGAGAAGCGTGCAAAGAAACATACCAGGACGACCGCGAAGCCGGCCGGCAAACCGGCGCGCAACAAGCGAAAGAAAAAATCTTAGCCGATCCCGAGCGCCTTCAGCTTGCGGTGCAGTGCTGAGCGCTCCATGCCAACGAACTCGGCGGTGCGCGAGATGTTGCCGCCGAACCGATTGATCTGAGCGAGCAGATATTCACGCTCGAACAGTTCGCGGGCTTCGCGAAGCGGCAGACCCATCAATTGCTCGCCGCCGTTGCCGTTCGGCATCGATGGCACCATGGAGCCGACGTCCTGCGGCAGCATGCTGGCATTGATCACCGCTGACGGATCGCCGCCGGCCAGGATCATCAGCCGCTCGACGTTATTGCGAAGCTGACGCACGTTGCCCGGCCAATCGTGCGATTGCAGCACCGCCATAGCGTCGGCGCCGATCGTGCGTTGCGGCAGGCCGGTCGATTGCGAAATCTGCTCCATGAAATAGTTCACGAGATCGGGGATGTCCTCGCGCCGCTCGGCGAGCGGCGGCACGCGGATCGGCACCACCGAGAGCCGGTGATAGAGGTCTTCGCGGAATCGGCCGGCGCCGATCTCGGCCTCGATGTTGCGGCTGGTTGACGACACGATCCGCACATCGACCGCGACCTTGGTCGCGCCGCCGACGCGCTGGAACGTCTGATCGACCAAAACGCGCAGTATCTTGTTCTGGGTTTCGCGCGGCATGTCGGCGATTTCGTCGATGAACAGCGTGCCGCCATGCGCCTCTTCGAGCGCGCCAACCTTGCGGGCTTGCGTACCGTTGGTCTGCTCGCCGCCGAACAGCTCGATTTCCATGGACTCGGGCGTGATCGCAGCCGCGTTGATGACGACGAACGGGCCGCTCGCGCGTGACGAATGAGCGTGCAGCGTGCGGGCTGTCAGTTCCTTACCCGAACCCGACGGGCCTACGATCAGGATGCGGCTGTTGGTCGGCGCTACCTTTTCGATGGTCTGGCGCAATTGATTAACCGTGGACGAATGGCCCACCATGCTGGTCGGCAGCGGTCCGAGCGCTTTCAACTCCCTGACTTCGCGCCGCAGCCGCGATGTTTCGAGCGCACGATCGGCGACCAGCAGCAGGCGGTCGGCCTTGAACGGCTTCTCGATGAAATCGTAGGCGCCGCGCTTGATGGCCGCGACCGCGGTCTCGATATTGCCGTGACCGGAAATCATCACCACCGGCAACTCGGGATGCTGCTCCTTCACCGAGTCGAGGAGTTGCAAGCCATCGAGCCTACTGCCTTGCAGCCAGATGTCGAGGAACACCAGGTTCGGCCGGCGGCTTGTGATCTCGTTCAGCGCGGTGTCGCTGTCGCGCGCCGTGCGGGTGTTATAGCCCTCGTCCTGGAGCAGGCCAGCCACAAGTTCGCAGATGTCGTTTTCGTCGTCGACGATGAGAATGTCGGAGGCCATGTTCAACGCTCGCTGATCACTTTACTTCGGTCGAATTTATTGGGTTCGGCGGTAGGCATGGTGGCAATGCGCAACCGCATCCACGCGCCGCGCTCGCCGGGGAAGCGTTCGGCGGCGTCCTTCAGTTCGATCTGCCCGCCGTGCTCCTCGACAATGCGTCCGACGATGGCGAGGCCGAGGCCGGTCCCCTTCTCGCGGGTCGTGACATAAGGCTCGAGCAGCCGGTTGCGATTCTCTTTGGGTAAGCCAATGCCGTTGTCGATCACGTCGATGACGACATCGGCGCCGTCGCGCGCCGCGAATACGCGAATGTGGCCACGGCCGCGCGTGGCCGACGGGACAGCGGCGATCGCCTCGGTTGCGTTCTTGATGATGTTGGTGAGCGCCTGCGAGATCAGCCGGCGGTCGAACCGCGCTGGCATCGGGTCTTCGGCCAATTCCAGGTCGATATCGATGTCGGCGTTGCCGACGCGCATCAGGAACACGGCCTGCCGCACGGTGTCGGCGACGTCCTCGGCCTCGATCACGGGCTTCGGCATGCGCGCGAATTTGGAGAACTCATCGACCATGCGTTTGATGTCATCGACCTGCCGTATGATCGTGGCGGTGCATTGCTCGAACACCGCGGGATCGTCGGTGATCGACTTGCCGTATTTCCGGCGCAGCCGTTCGGCCGAAAGCTGGATGGGCGTCAGCGGGTTCTTGATCTCGTGGGCAATGCGGCGCGCAACATCGGCCCAGGCCGACGTGCGTTGCGCGGTCACAAGCTCGGTGATGTCGTCGAGCGTGACCACGTAGCCATGCTCGGGATCGCCCGACTGCTCGGTGGTGACGCGGACCGACAAGGTGCGATCGCGCCCCTGGCGCGTGATGGTGATCTGGCCCTGGGTCAGCCGCTGCGGGTTGGACTGCGCGTCGGCGAAGATTTCGCCAAGCTCCGGCACCACCTCGATCAGCGGCTTGGCGGTAGCCTCGGATTCCGTCCGGTTGACCAGCCGTTCGGCGGAGCGGTTGAGGATGCTGATGCGACCCTGGGCATCGACGCCAATCACGCCGGCGCTGGCGCCCGCCAGCACCGCCTCGGTGAAACGTCGGCGGGTGTCGATGACGTCGCGAGCGCGCATGAGATCGTCGCGCTGCGTGCGCAGCTCGTTGGTCATCTTGTTGAAGGTTTCGCCGAGCTGAGCCAGATCGCCTTCCGATCGCTGGATCGGCACCTGAATGTAGAGATTGCCGGTGGACACGATATTGGCGGCGCCGATCAGGCGGCGGATCGGCGCGACCAGGCGGTTGGCGAAGTTAAGCCCGAGCCAAACCGCCGAGAGAAGAACCGCGAGCGCAATCACCGTGTACATCATCGCGGAGGCAAGCTGAAAGCCGAGACGGATGGTCTCCAGCGCAACGAAGTCGCCGACGATTGCTTGCGTGTCGCGCATCTGCGCAACCACCCGCGGGTCGAGCGGCCGTGTCACGTGCAGATAGACATTCTCATAGCCGCGCAGCTTGATGTAGGAGGCGACCATGTTGGAGCCGAGCAGAACATCGATATCCGGTTCGGTCTCGCTGGCGTTGACCAGCGCTGCGGCGGTCGGCAGCGTGATCATCTGCCCACTCTTCACGTCGGCCTGTTCGATGATGGCAGCGTCGCTGCCGATGATCGTGGCGTTGGACAATCCGCGGACCTGTGCCTGGCCGGTGAGGAATTGGCGGAACCGCTCGCGATCTTGGTCGAACAGCGGCTTGGCGCGCGCCACGTCGAACGCCATCGCAAGGATGTCGCCGCGGAGCAACTGTGCGTTCTCGCGCAGATAGGCGTCGCCGACCATTACCGAATTCTGGATCACTGCTTTGGTGCGGCTGGAAAGCAAGCGATCAAGGCCGCGATCCAGGGTGATGCTGGCAACCACGGCCACCAGGATCGCTGGCGCCGCCGCGATCAGCGAGAACAGGGCGACCACGCGCACATGCAGTTGTGCCGCCGCGCGCCCGCGCCGACGCGCCAGGATCACCAACCAGACTTCGCGGCCGATAATGCCGACCAAGGCCAGAATGGTGGCCGCATTCACAGCCAGCAACGTGACGACGACCCGCTGCGTCGGCGATATCGGCGTGAGATTGGCGAGCACCACGAAGGTCACGAACGCTGACAGCAACGCGAGGCCGGCCGCGACAGGACCCAGCGCACGAAGCACCCTGGCCGCTGCCGGCGTAGCCGTTACAGCGAGATCGGTGGTGGTGACTTGTTCGACGTCTGTGACGCTTGTCATAAGCCCCGAAACTGGGGTGCCCGTCCCTAGCAACCCGGCACACTGATGCAGTTATACAACAATGTTGCCAAATTGAGACATTTCCACGGCGCTGCGCAAGCCCCAGAACCGGGTACCAGGCGTACGATCGGCAACACACGCGACGGCGGCGCGATAGCAATGCGCCCGGCCGGGGCTACTCGCTGGTGCGGATCACCTGGATATCGAGGTCGCGGATCTTCTTCCGCAGCGTATTCCGGTTGAGCCCCAGCAGGTCGGCGGCCCGGATTTGGTTGCCGCGGGTGGCGGCGAGTGCCGCCGACAGCAGCGGATATTCCAGCTCCCGCAGCACCCGATGATAGAGGCCGGGCGGCGGCAGGGTTTTGTCGAAGCCTGAGAAATAGCGCGTGAGATGGCGTTCGACGGCCGACGAAAGGCTGTCCTCGGTCGGCGCCTTCTCGGCCACGGCGGCGGCCGGCTGGGCGAGTTCAGCGTCGATCACCGCGGCCGTGATGGTTTCTTGCGGATAGAGCGCGGCGAGCCGTCGTGCCAGGTTCTCCAGTTCGCGCACATTGCCGGACCAGCGATAGCGCTTGAGGCGATCCAGCGCGGCCTGATCGATGTGCTTTTGCGGCAGGCCTTCGCGTTCGGCCTGGGTGAAGAAGTGCCGGATCAGGTCGGAAATGTCTTCGGTGCGCTCGCGCAGCGGCGGTAGCCGCAGCGGCACCACGTTGAGACGGAAGAACAGATCCTCGCGGAACAGGCCCTGCTGGATCAGCACGCGCAGATCCTTGTTGGTCGCCGCGATGATGCGCACGTCACTCTTGATCGGGGTGCGGCCGCCGACCGTGGTGTATTCGCCTTGCTGCAGCACGCGCAGCAGGCGCGTCTGCGCCTCCATCGGCATATCGCCGATTTCGTCGAGGAACAGCGTGCCGCCTTCGGCCTGCTCGAAACGGCCGGAGCTTCGCGTGTTGGCGCCCGTGAAGGCGCCCTTCTCATGGCCGAACAATTCCGACTCGATGAGATCGCGCGGGATCGCCGCCATGTTGATCGCGACGAACTGGCCGGAGCGTCGCTTGCCGTAGTCGTGCAACGCGCGTGCAACCAGTTCCTTGCCGGTGCCCGACTCGCCCGAGATCATGACGGTGAGATCAGTCTGCATCAGACGCGCAACTAGGCGGTAGATTTCCTGCATGGCGGGCGAACGGCCGACCAGCGGGATCGCGTCGAAGTCGTCCGGCTTGCTCGGGGCGCGTTCGCGCTCCTTCGGCTCCGTCAGCGCACGGCCGACGATGGCGATGACTTCCTTTAGGTCGAATGGTTTGGGCAGATACTCATAGGCGCCGCGCTCGGAAGCGCGGATCGCGGTCATGAACGTGTTCTGCGCGCTCATGACGAGCACCGGAAGGTTCGGCCGCAGCTTCTTGATCCGCGGCAGCAGATCGAAGGCGTTCTCGTCCGGCATCACCACGTCGGTGATGACGAGATCGCCCTCCCCTTGGCTGACCCAACGCCACAACGTCGCGGCGTTTCCGGTCGAGCGCACTTCGTATCCGGCGCGTGACAGCGCCTGATTCAGAACAGTTCTGATCGCCGCGTCGTCGTCGGCGACCAGGATGCTTCCCGCTGGCATGGGTCCCTCTATCGGTACTCGGGTCCTCGAGCGGGTGGCGGCCCGGCACCGTCACCGGTGAACATGGGCATCAGCACACGGAAGGTTGTGTGCCGAGGCTGCGATTCGCATTCAATGATCCCGCCGTGATCGCCGACGATCTTGGCGACCAGGGCTAAGCCCAGCCCCGATCCCGTCGGTTTTGTCGTCACGAACGGATCGAACAGGTGCGGCAACAGGTCTTCAGGCACGCCCGGCCCGTTGTCCCTGATGCAGAATTCGAGCGGCAGCGACACGCGCGTTTTCGAGCCCGGCAATTGCAGGCGCACGCCAGGCCGGAACGCGGTGGAGATCATGATCTCGCCCTCGGCGGTGTTTTCACCGATGGATTCGGACGCGTTCTTCACCAGATTGAGGAACACCTGCACCAGCTGGTCGCGGTTGGCAAAGACTGGCGGTAGCGACGGATCGTAGGTTTCGGTGAATTTGATGTGGCGTCCGAAGCCCGATTGCGCGAGCCGCTTCACGTGATCGAGTACCACGTGGATGTTGACCGGCTCGCGGTCGATTGGCCGCTCGTCGGAAAACACCTCCATGCGATCGACGAGCTTCACGATCCGGTCGGCCTCGTCGCAAATGAGGCGCGTCAGCGTGCGGTCGTCGTCGTTGGCGGACTGCTCCAAGAGCTGCGCCGCACCGCGAATGCCAGACAGCGGATTCTTGATCTCGTGCGCCAGCATGGCCGCAAGTGCGCTGACCGAGCGCGCGGCGCCGCGGTGCGTGAGCTGGCGATCCATTTTGTCGGCGATAGTGCGTTCCTGAAGCATGACCACGACGTGGTCGGGCTGCTCCGGTAGCGGCGCGACATGCAGATCGACCAGGCGGTCGCCTGGGTTGCGCGGCGTCGAGAGGTCAACCTTGTATTCGTTCACGGCCGCGCCGCGATGGCGCACCTGATCCACCAGCGCCAGCAGCGGGCTGCCGAACGGCACAAGGTCGCGCAGCATCTGGCGGCGAAGCAGCGACACCGACACTTCGAAGAAGGTCTCGGCCGCCACGTTGGCGTCGGCAATCTTGCCGTCGGCCGACACCATGATGACCGGCAGCGGCAGCGCATTCAGCACCGCGTCCGAGGCTTTGTTCATCTTGGCGGTGCGCAGCCCGGCGTCGTTCATGCCGGCGCTCCGCAGGCGAATGCGTCATAGGCTTGCGCCAGCCGGTCGCGTGCATCGGCCGGGTTCTCGCTGGTCAGCACAGCGCCGCGCCAGCGTTTGAGCGTGTCGATGGCAATGCCAGCGCTTGCGGCCGCGGCGTCAAGCGCCCAGCCGAGGTGCTTGCGCGCGTGCTTGAGTCCGATGCGCAGCCCATGATGCTCCAGCATCTCTTCGTAGAGCGCAGCGATCAGGGCGAACTGCTGCGCCAGCGGCGGCGCTTGCTCGCGCGTGCCGGTCGCGAGATAGCGCGCGACCTGCCCCGGAAACCACGGCCGCCCCTGCGCGGCGCGGCCGATCATGACGGCATCGGCGCCGGATGCCGCCAGCGCCGCATCGGCGTCGTCGAAACGCCGGATATCGCCATTGACGACGAGCGGAATGGTGATCGCGGCGCGCACTGCCCGCACCGCGGACCAGTCGGCAGCGCCGGTATAGAACTGGCAACGGGTGCGCCCATGCACTGTGATGAGCCGGACACCGGCCGCTTGTGCGCGGCGCGCCAGCTCGGGCGCATTGATGGTGCGATCGTCCCAGCCGAGCCGCATCTTGAGCGTGACCGGGATTGCGACTGCGCCAACGGTCGCTTCGATCAGCGTGAGCGCGTGATCGAGGTCGCGCATCAGCGCTGAGCCTGACTGCTTGTTGGCCACGTGCTTGGCCGGGCAGCCCATGTTGATGTCGATAATGTCGGCGCCGGCCGCCTCCGCAATCCGTGCGCCCTCCGCCATCCAGTGAGGTTCACAGCCTGCGAGCTGCACCACATGGGCGCCGCAGCCCTGCCCCTCGGCACGCAGCAACGCAAAGCGATCGCCTTCCACCAGCGCGTCGCTCGCAGTCATTTCGGAGACCACCAGGCCTGCGCCAAGCTGTGCCACCAGCCGGCGAAACGGCGCATCGGTGACGCCAGACATCGGCGCCAGCACCACGCGATTGGCGAGTGCGATGCTGCCGATTTGTAGGGCATCAGTGGCGGTCGCGCTTACGTTCATACCGTTGCCTATAATTTAGGCCACATCAGGACTGCTTAGAGTTTAGCCAATTCGTGCCCTTACGCAAGTGCTGCATTGCAACAAAGTGAACTGCGGTGGAAATCCGTTTCCGCCGCGCATGTGACGCGCTAAAGCGTTCCCAGGCATTCACTTTTGGGCAGTGCGGGATATGGCTTCGTCGGTCGCGGCGGTAATTGTGGCAGGCGGGCGCGGCTCGCGGGTCGGGGGCGAAGTCCCAAAGCAATACAGATTGCTGGCCGGGGAGCCGGTGATCCGGGCGAGCCTGTCGCTCTATGCTTGGCACGGTGAGGTCCATCTGGTTCAGCCGGTGATCCATCCCGACGACGTGGCGCGTTATGAGGCGGCGGCACGGGGACTGAACATTCTGCCACCCGTGTTTGGTGGCGCGACCCGCCAAGCTTCGGTGCGGGCCGGTCTCGAAGCGCTGAGCGCACGCAAGCCGGACGTCGTACTGGTGCATGATGCGGCGCGGCCGTTCTGCTCGACCACCCTGGTATCTCAGGCGATCAAGGCCTCCGCCGTGACCGGTGCGGCGATTCCGGGACTGGAGGTCACCGACACGATCAAAAGCGTCGACAGCGCCTGCCAGGTGACCGGCACGCTCGATCGCGCGCAGCTGCGCAGCGTACAGACGCCGCAGGCCTTCCGGTTCGATGCCTTGCTCGAAGCGCATCGCAAGGCGGCGCTTGCCGGCCGCCAGGATTTCACCGACGACGCGGCGCTGAGCGAATGGGCCGGCTCGAAAGTTTCGGTGTTTGCCGGCGAACCTGGGAATGTGAAGCTCACCACCGAAGAAGACTTTGCCCGCGCCGAAGCACGCCGGCTCGCGAGCCTTGCGGATCTTCGCACCGGCACCGGCTTCGATGTCCATGCCTTCGCGGACGGCGATCACGTCTGGCTCGGCGGCGTGAAGATTCCGCACAGCCGCGGCCTTACCGGCCACTCCGACGCCGACGTCGGCCTGCACGCGCTGGTGGACGCCATCCTCGGCGCGCTCGCCGACGGCGACATTGGCCACCATTTCTCGCCGAACGATCCGCGCTGGCGTGGCGCCTCGTCCGATCAGTTCCTGAAATTCGCGATCGAGCGCGTGCAAAAGCGCGGCGGCCGTGTCGCTCACCTCGACCTGACGGTCGTCTGCGAAGCGCCGCGGATCGGCCCGCATCGCGATGCCATGCGCAAGCGTATCGCCGAGATCGCCGAAATCTCGGTCGATCGCGTCGGCGTCAAGGCGACCACCAGCGAACAGCTTGGCTTCACCGGCCGCCGCGAGGGCATCGCCGCGATGGCGAGTGCGACCATCCGGTTGCCCTGGTCCTGGTGATGGCGGACGCGGAAACGCAGGCCGCCGCGATCGCCTTGCTGGATTTATGCAAGGCCAAGAAGCTCATGATTGCGACCGCAGAATCCTGCACCGGCGGTTTGGTGGCCGGCGCGCTCACCGATATTGCGGGATCGTCGGCGGTCGTGGACCGCGGCTTCGTGACCTACACCAACGAGGCCAAGCAAGAGATGCTCGGCGTTCCGGCTGGCACGCTGCAGCAGCACGGCGCGGTGAGCCGTGAGACCGCGGAAGCCATGGCCAAGGGCGTGCTCGCGCATGCGCCGGCCGATCTTGCGGTGTCGATCACCGGCATCGCCGGGCCCGGTGGCGGCTCGGCCGAAAAGCCGGTCGGGCTGGTGCACTTCGCGACTGCGTCGCGGGGCGGCCGTCTGATCGCGCGGGAAAAACGCTACGGCGATATCGGACGCGGCGAAGTGCGGCGCAAGTCGGTGCTGGAAGCCCTGTCGATGCTGTCCGAACTCGCCACGAGCGAGCCAGCCAAATCCTAAACTGCTTTACGTCCGTAAATCTTGTCGGCGCGCTGCTCGAACGCCCCGGCAAAGCGGCGGAACGCCGCGTCGAACATGGCGCCCATCAGCAGGCCCAGCGTCCGGCTGCGGAATTCGTAATCGATGAAGAACTCGACCTCGCAGGCGCTCTCGCCTGCGGGCTTAAAGCTCCAGCGGTTTTCCAAATGGCTGAACGGGCCTTCGAGATATTCCACCAGGATGCGCAGGTTTGGCTTGTCGAGCGTGACGCGGCTGCGAAATCTCTCTCGCACGAGCTTGTAGGCGACCCCCATGTCGGCGACCAGCACCTCTTTGCCGTCCGCGTCGGTCGAGCGGCTGCGCACCTTCAACTCGCGGCACAGCGGCACGAACTCCGGATAGCGTTCGACGTCAGCAACGAGCTCGAACATGTCGGCGGCGGAATGGCGCGCCCGGCGCCTGGTGGTGAATGAAGGCATGGATCAGCGATTGACACTCGCTTCGCGCGCGGCCTTCAGCTTCGCAAAGTCGTCGCCCGCATGATGCGAGGAGCGAGTCAGCGGGCTCGCTGACACCATCGTGAAGCCCTTCGCATAGGCGACAGTTTTCAGCGCCTCGAACTCGTCCGGCGGCAGGTAGCGGATCACCGGATGGTGCTTGCGGGTGGGCTGGAGATATTGCCCGATGGTGAGGAAATCGACATTCGCGGCACGCAGGTCATCCATCACCTGCAGTACTTCGTTCCGTTCTTCGCCCAAGCCCACCATGATGCCGGACTTGGTGAACATCGCGGGATCGATTTCCTTCACGTGTTGCAACAGCCGCACGGACGCGAAATAGCGCGCGCCGGGCCGCACCGTCAGGTAAAGCGACGGCACGGTTTCGAGATTGTGGTTGAACACGTCGGGCCGCGCCGCCACCACGGTTTCGAGGGCGCCATCCTTGCGGAGAAAATCTGGCGTCAGCACCTCGATGGTGGTGCGTGGACAACTTGCCCGGATCGCCGTGATGGTCCGCGCGAAGTGTTGTGCGCCGCCATCGCCGAGATCGTCGCGATCGACCGAGGTGATCACCACATGGGCTAAGCCCAGCTTGGCGATCGCCTCCGCGATGTGCGCTGGTTCGTTCGCATCGAGCGGGCCCGGCAGGCCGGTTTTGACGTTGCAGAACGCGCAGGCGCGCGTGCAGGTGTCACCCAGGATCATGAAGGTCGCGTGCTTCTTGTTCCAGCATTCGCCGATGTTGGGGCAGCCGGCTTCCTCGCACACCGTGTGCAGGCCGTTGGCACGCACGATATTGGCGGTCGCCACGAAGCCCGGCGAAACCGGCGCCCTCACCCGAATCCAATCGGGCTTCTTCGGCGAGGCGGCGTCCGGCCGATGCGCCTTTTCGGGGTGCCGCGGCCGTCCCGCGGTGTGGTCGAGCACGTTGGTCATGGGTGGTGCCCCACTTACTTACGAACCCGGATGCGCCGCCGCAACGGCCTCATCGAAGACGCTGGATCGCCTGCCAGATCAGCAGGAAGATCACCGAACCCGCGATCGCGGTAATGAGTTCGCCCCAGAAACCAGGCGTCACCTGGATTTCGAGCTTCTGAGCCAGGAAGCCGCCCAGGATCGCGCCCACCAGGCCGACCGCAAGATTGCGCAGCAGACCGCGTGGCGCATCGGTGACCTTGGCCGCGAGCCAGCCGGCAATCAGGCCGATGACGATCCAGGAAAACACGCCCATGAAACCCATCTCAATTTTCAGGCCCACCATTATAGCACGCGGCGACCGGTCGCTTCCGGCGGAATCGAATCCGGATAGACTGGCGTTGGATTAGGCTTGGGTTTGGGTCTGGGGGGAGAGTTCGTCATGCTGACGCGCCGCGCTGCGCTCGCCGCCTTAGCGGCTTGCGGATTTGCTTCGCGAGCACACGCGCAGAGCTTTCCCAGCCGAACCATCACCATCGTGGTGCCTTACCCGCCGGGCGGCCCGATCGACACGCTGGCGCGGCTGATCGCGCAGGAGGCGTCGGGCGATCTCGGCCAGTCCATCGTGGTCGAGAACCGCCCGGGCGCGTCCGGCATTGTCGGCACCGGCGCGGTGGCGCGCGCCGAGCCTGATGGCTATCTGCTGATCCTTGGCACCAATCAGACCCACGCCACCAACCAAAGCCTGATCAAGAGCTGGACGTTCGATGCAGTGCGCGATTTCGCGCCGGTCGCTGGCGTTGCCGCGATGCCGCACGTGCTCGTGGTGCGCAAGGATTTCGAAGCCAAAAGCGTCGGCCATGTGGTGGCGAACGCGAAGACCAAACCCGGCGCGCTGACGTTTGGCTCGATGGGCAACGGCTCGGGCGCGCATCTGGCGGCGGAGCTGTTCAAGACCAAGGCCGGCATCGACATGCTGCACGTGCCCTTCAAAGGGCTCGCGCCGATGACAACCGAATTGCTGGCGGGCCGCGTCGATCTTTCGATTGCGCCGCTGCCGGGGCTGATCGCGCAGCAAATCGCGAGCGGCAACCTGCGCGCGCTCGGCATTGCGAGCGCGCAGCGGACCGCGCAACTGCCATCGGTGCCGACCTTTGCGGAGGCTGGTGTCGCGGGCGTCGAAGCCGACGCCTGGTCCGCGCTGTTCGCGCCGGCCAAGACGCCGCCGGCGGTGATCGAGCGGCTTTATGGTGCGGTCGCAGCCGCGCTAGCGAAGGATTCGGTGCGCGCGACGTTGGCGCGTCAGGGTCTGCCAGTTGCGCTCAAGACGCCGGCCGAGATGGCCGCGATGCTGCCCGGCGAGGTGGAGAAATGGGCGGCGGTGATCCGGCTCGCCCAAGTGACAGTGGAGTGATGACGGTGGAGTGAGGCAAGCGGCTCCCCACACGGGCGCCTAATTGCGGCCTGCGACATCCAGATTGAAAAGCGTTGCCGCATTGCGCCACAGGATCTTCTCCTTATCGGCGGCCGGGAGCGCCAAGCCCTCGACAATATCAACGTGCTCTTTCGGGTCGATCGGCACCGGACCGTAATCGGTGCCGAACATCACGCGGTCGGCGCCGAACACCTCGACCGCCTCGCGCACGTGCGGCGCCCAAAAGCCCATCGTGTCGACATGCAGGAGTTTTAGATATTCGCTCGGCATTCGCTTGCAGCGGATCGCCGAATCCTCCGGCATGCCGTCGCAGCCAAGCCGGTAGCCGAAATCGAGCCGTCCCATGCACGGCAGCAAGCCGCCGCCCATGTGCGCGACCACGATCTTCAGCCGCGGGTAGCGGTCGAACAGGCCGGACAGGATCATGCGCGCCAGCGCCATCGCGGTGTCGAATGGCCGGCCGATCAACTCGTCGAGCTTGAATTGGTTCATCTGCTGCTCGTTGCCGATCGGCACGCGCGGCGGATGGATGAAGACCGGCACCTGCCGGGCTTCCGCCCATTCCCAGAACGCAAACGAATCCTCGCCGTCGATGAAGCGCTCATGCCAGCTCGAGCAGATCAGCAGGCCCTTGAAGCCAAGCGCGCCGAGGCAGCGCTCGCCCTCGGCGACTTGGCCGGCGTCGAGTGGATTGAGCGTGCCCATGCCCCAATTGGTCTTCTGGCGCGCCACGATGCCGGCGATGCCGTCATTGATCGCCTTGCAGATGTCGATCGAGGGCGACGACGAGATCGCGGTCATCACCTCGACGGCGAACGGCGTCGAGATGATCCGGCCGGTGATGCCGGCCTTGGCGCAGGCCTCCTGCTGCAGCTCGAAATCGCCCATCTGGTGATAGGCCACCGCTGGCAAGCCACGGTAATTCGTCACCATGTCCTTGCCTACCGGCGTGCCGCGCAACGCCTCCTGCACGCCGAAGCGATCGCCGGGCGGCCGCGGCGGCGCGCAGTGAGTGTGGATATCGATGATCGGCACGGGCGTGTCCGCTTACATATTCAAGACGCGCCCGTAAGCGTCGAGCACGGCTTCCTTCATCATCTCCGAAAGAGTCGGATGCGGGAACACGGTGTGCATCAGCTCTTCCTCGGTGGTCTCCAGATTCATCGCCACTACGTAGCCCTGGATCAGCTCAGTCACCTCGGCGCCGACCATGTGGGCGCCCAGCAACTGCCCGGTCTTCTTGTCGAAGATCACCTTGACCAGGCCCTGGTCCTCACCGAGTGCAATTGCCTTGCCGTTGCCGACGAATGGAAAACGGCCGACCCGGACGTCGAGTTTCTTGTCTTTGGCGGCTTGCTCGGTGATGCCGACGGAGGCGATCTGCGGCGAGCAATAGGTGCAGCCCGGGATCATGCTCTTGTTCATCGGATGCGGATGCAGGCCCTTGATCGCCTCGACACAGACCACGCCCTCATGCTCCGCCTTGTGCGCGAGCATCGGCGGGCCAGAGACGTCGCCAATGGCGTAGATGCCCGGCACGCTGGTGCGATTGAGATTATCGACTGCGATGGTGCCGCGCTCGGTTTTCACGCCGACCTTTTCGAGGCCCAAGCCTTCGATATTGCCGGTGACGCCGACTGCGGAAATCACCCGATCGACGGTGAGCGTTTGCGTGCCGCCCTTGCCGTCATCGATGGTGGCCGTGACGCTGTCGGCTTTCTTGTCGAGCTTGGTGACCTTTGCGCCGGTGAGAATCTTGATGCCCTGCTTCTCGAACGCCTTGCGGGCGAACGCCGCGATCTCGGCGTCCTCGACCGGCAGGATCTGCGGCAGCACCTCGACCACCGTCACCTCGGCGCCGAGCGTGCGGTAGAAAGAGGCGAATTCGATGCCGATGGCGCCCGAGCCGATCACCAGCAGTGACTTCGGCATTTTGTCCGGCACCATTGCCTCGAAATAAGTCCAGATCAGCTTCTTATCCGGCTCCAGTCCCGGCAACACGCGCGGCCGCGCGCCGGTCGCTACGATGATGTGCTTGGCCTGATAGCTGCCCGGTCCGAGCGCGCCCTTCGGCGCTTCGCTCTTGGAAGCCTTCACTGTGACCTTGCCGGGCGCTTCGATCGAAGCGTCGCCCCAGATCACCGCGACCTTGTTCTTCTTCATCAGGAAGCCGACGCCGTCGTTGAGCCGCTTCGACACGTCGCGCGAGCGTTTGACGATGGCCGCCGGATCGAACGTCACATTGTCGGCGGAGAGTCCATAATCCTTGGCGTGCTGCATGTAGTGGAAAATCTCGGCCGAGCGCAGCAGCGCCTTGGTCGGGATGCAACCCCAGTTCAGGCAGATGCCGCCGAGATAGTCGCGCTCGACGATCGCGGTCTTGAAGCCGAGCTGCGTCGCGCGGATCGCCGTGACATAGCCGCCGGGGCCGGACCCGATGATGATGATGTCGAAGCTCGTGTCAGCCATGCTGTGTTCGCCTGCTTTTCGTGTCCGGCCCTACCATGGGCTATCCCTAAATGGGCATTTCTTTTGCCGATTTCACACAATCGTCGTTCATTTCGCTGAAGCGCCGGTCGGTCTCGCCAATCCGCCGCTCGAAATCCGCGCCGGAAATGCGTTGAGCCTCGCGCACGAGGCTTTGGAGCTCCGCCGACAATTCGGTGTAACGCGCCCGAATTGTCTCATTGCGTAAGTTCGCCAGATAGGTGCCTAGCGCCGCAAATTTGGCGACCGTATTGGCGGCATCGGCCTGCTCCGGCCCGGTGGCGCGCTCACCCGCGGTGTTGAGCGCGCCGAGCCTGACCTTCACCTGAAAGTAGGCATCGATGACTTCTTTGCAGGTTCGCATGTACTCGACGCGGCCGACGTTGCGCTGGATCAGATCGACGAACTTGCTGTTGAGATAGCCATTGTAGATCGAGGTGAGCAGCGACAACGTCGCGATGAACATCGGAAAATAGCCGAGCAGGACGGCGCGAACCCTGGATTCCCGTGTGTCGGCCATCATGCCCTCTCAAACCCGAAATGTTGTTGTCATCCTGGCGCTGACAAGCCATCGGATCAATGCTTGGTGTGACGGCCACATGGTCGATCAAGTCAAGGCGCTGCCTGCGGCATGACAGCCTCGCCGCGGCGCCGGCGCTGCGCCCACAGGAACATGGCCCAGTGGGCCGGGATCGCCACGATGGCCGCCGAAGCGGTGATGAGGACATACGGCAGGTTGCCCGTGGTCCGGTTCGGAAACAGCGCACCCCAGAGCAGCCACAGCAGCACCGCGATCGCAACGGCTGAGACATGGATCGGCATGTCGTTGCGGCTCACGGCCGCGCAGATGAGATTGACGGTGAGGCACACCGGAATGACGAACCAGGCTCCCACATAAGCGACCATGAGCATCGGAAGCGCGACGACGAAGGGGACACCAAACGCAAATGTCAGCGCCAGCCCAAGGACTGCGGTGCCGAGCAGCGAGATCACCAGCGCAAGGCCGGCAGCAATCGCAAGAATCATGGGGCAAGGATCATGGGTAGCATCATGGGTTCGGTCCGGGGCCAACTGCAGAGTGTCCGGCAAGGCGGCGACGCAGCATGCGGGTGCGAATGGCGCACTCGATCAATGCAACCGCGATGAGCGCTGCCAAACCGATGATCGTTGTCGTCGCTGCAAGTTCGCGGAATAAATCGGCGGGCGATTGCCGCACCGACCAGCCGATCAGATCGAGCACCGGCGGATTGAGAATCGCGAGCGCTCCCACCACGCTTGTGATCCACGGCCAGCGCGACAGCGAATCCTGCCCGTGCATGCGCAGCCAGCGGTGCCGCACCAGGCCCCATTGAATCAGGATGGCGATCAGCGCCGGAACCAACAGTTCGAGCGTGATCTGGATGTCTTTGGCGCTCGGTCCCGTGGGGCCGGAGCCGCCGAGCCCGAGCAGGATCGGCGTCGCCACGATGCCAGCCGCAATGACGGCGAAGACGATCGCAACGCGGTGAAACACCTGCGCGTCGCTGGCGCTCGCATAGGCCACCGTAAAGGCCAGCATCGTGATGACGGCGAACACCGGAATAGCCGCCAGCACGACAATGAACTCCTCGGTCGCCCGGAAGAAATCGGCGAGTTGCAAGGCGGCCATCAGCGCCACCACGATCGAGAGCAGCAGCGTGGCGATGAGCGCGAGCGTGGTGCCCATGACGGCCTTCTCTGACTTGCCCTGACGAAGACTTGCCCTGACGAATGCCGGCGAGCCGGGCCGGCCATTCCGCTTAAACAACCATCATCACCGGATTCTCGATCAGCGCCTTGAATGCACCGATCAGTTCGGCGCCGAGTGCGCCATCGACCGCGCGGTGATCGCAGGACAGCGTCACGCTCATGATGTGAGCGGCTTCGATCTTGCCGTTCTTCACGATCGCGCGTTCCTCGCCCGCGCCGACCGCGAGGATGGTGGAATGCGGCGGATTGATCACCGCGGTGAAATCCTTGATCCCGTACATGCCGAGGTTGGACACCGCCGAGGTGCCGCCCTGATATTCCGTCGGCTTGAGCTTACGGGTGCGGGCGCGTGCCGCCAGATCTCTCATTTCGTTGGAAATGGTGGAGAGTGATTTGGTCTCGGCCTTGCGCACGATCGGTGTGATCAGTCCGCCCGGCAGCGCCACCGCGACACCGATGTCGGAATGCTTGTGCTTGAGCATGGCGCCCTCGGTCCAGCTCACATTCGCATTCGGGATGCGCTGGAGCGCCAGCGCCAAAGCCTTCAAGACGAAGTCGTTGACCGAGAGCTTGTAGGCTGGCTTGCCGTCCTTATCCTTCGGCGCGGCGGCGTTGATCTCCTCGCGCGCGCCAAGCAGCCTGCCAATGTTGCAGTCGATGGTGAGGTAGAAGTGCGGGATGGTCTGCGTCGATTGCGTCAGCCGTTGCGCAATGGTTCGGCGCATGCCGTCGTGCGGTACGACGTCGTAACTGCCTTCTTCGAACAAGGCCCGGACCTGGGCGTCGGACATCGAGGGCGCGGCCGCCACGGGCGTTGCGGTGGCGGGCGCGCCAGCAGCAGATGCTGCGCGCAAGCCCTTGCCGGATTTCGCCGCCTCGACGTCGCGCGCGATGATGCGGCCGTGAGGGCCTGAGCCCTGGATGCGCGAAACGTCGATGCCGGAATCTTTCGCCAATCGGCGCGCCAGCGGCGAAGCGAAGGTGCGGTTGCCGCTCGCGGGCGCATGTTGTTCGGCCGCCGGAGCCTTCGGCGGAGCTGCAGCAGCAACGGGAGGCGCGGCAGCCTTTGCGGCAGCCTGCGGTGCGGCCGCAGGCGGTGTCGGTGCTTTGGGCGCGGGAGCCGGCACGCCCTTGCCGGCACCGGCGGCCGCGGCTTTGACATCCTCGCCCTCGCCGGCCAGCACCGCGATTACCTGATTGACCGGCACGTCCGCGGTGCCCTCGGGCACCACGATCTTGGCGAGCGTGCCTTCATCGACGGCCTCGACCTCCATGGTCGCCTTGTCGGTCTCGATCTCGGCGATCACGTCGCCGGCCTTGACCTTGTCGCCCTCGCGCTTGAGCCATTTGGAGAGGTTGCCCTTCTCCATCGTGGGTGACAGCGCCGGCATGAGGATGTTGGTGGGCATGGTGCTGCGCGCTCAGGTCAGCGGCTTGATCTCGCTGTGCATTTCCGGCGGCTGTTCGATGTCGGCATCGAAACCGGCCCGGATGCCAGCCATCACTTCGGCCGCACTGCCGCGCTCCTGATGCTCGTAGGCGTGCGCGAGCTGGCGTGCGATGTCAGCCAGCACGCGGCCCCACATGCGGGTGTCATCGAACACCGGGCGCAGCGTGACGTGCAAGCCGTCGTTGATGATGGCGGCGCGCAGGATTTCGACGCCGCCCCGCTCGACCGCTGCGGGCGGCACCTGCAAGGGCTCGAAGCCCCGCGGCGCATTCGGATTGATCTGTGAGCTCATGACACCCTCATCGGTCTAGCGGCGTTTGCGCCGCTGCGCCGTGGATTTCTGTTTCGCAGGCTTGCGCTTTGCGCCGCGCGGCTTCGCCGCCGCAGGCGCCTTCACGGTTTTCGCGCCCATCTCGGTTGCGAATGCCTCGACGATGGCCACCGTCGCATCCTGCTTGGTCAGGCCCGGCACTTGCGCTGCGTAAATCGCGCCGAGCCGCCGCGCGATGTCGCCCAGCACCTCGCCCCATTTGCCGGCATCCTCGAACGCACGCAGCGCGGTGACATAAAGCTCATCGTTGATGATGCCGGCGCGCAGAATCTCGAGGCCGCCGTTCTCCAGCGCCTCGTTGGGCAGCGCGAGCGCCTGATAAACCCGCGGATCGTCGTCAGCCATAAAACCCTACCGGTAACAGACTGCTTTGGCCGCTTCGACCACCTCGGCGACCGAAGGCAGCGCAAGTTTTTCCAAGTTCGCCGCATAGGGCATCGGCACATCTTTGCCAGCCACCCGCGTCGGCGGTGCGTCGAGATAGTCGAAGGCTGCTGCGATCACCCGCGCCACGATCTCGGCGCCGATGCCAGACTGCGGCCAGCCCTCTTCGACCGTCACAATGCGGCCGGTTTTCTTCACCGACTCGATGATGGTGCCGGAATCCATCGGCCGCAGCGTGCGAAGATCGATCACCTCGGCTGCGATGCCGTCCTTGGCGAGTTCGTCGGCAGCCTTGAGCGCATAGGTCATGCCGATCGAGAACGACACCAGGGTGACGTCGCCGCCGCTGCGTGCGATCCGCGCCTTGCCGATCGGCAGTACGAAGTCGTCGAGCTTCGGCACCGGTCCGCTTTGGCCGTAGAGGATTTCGTTTTCGAGAAAGATCACCGGATTGGGATCGCGGATCGCAGCTTTCAGCAACCCCTTGGCGTCGGCCGCATTCGACGGCGCGATCACCTTCAGGCCCGGGATGTGCGAGTACCAAGCCGAGTAGTCCTGGCTGTGCTGGGCGGCGACGCGGGCAGCGGCGCCGTTCGGTCCGCGGAACACGATGGACGATTTCATCTGCCCGCCGGACATGTAGAGCGTCTTGGCGGCCGAATTGATGAGCTGATCCATCGCCTGCATGGCGAAGTTGAAGGTCATGAACTCGACGATGGGCTTGAGACCCGCGAGCGCCGCGCCGACGCCGAGACCGGCAAAGCCGTGCTCGGTGATCGGCGTATCGACCACGCGCTGCGGTCCGAATTCCTGAAGCAGCCCCTGCGTGACCTTGTAGGCGCCCTGATACTCGGCGACCTCCTCGCCCATCACGAACACGGCCTCATCGCGCCGCATCTCCTCCGCCATGGCGTCGCGCAGCGCTTCGCGCATCGTCATGGTGACCATCTCGGTGCCTTCCGGCAGGTCGGGATCGGGCTCAGGCGCTTTGGCCGGCGGCGGCTCGACCACGGCAGACTTTGGTGCGGCTGGGGCCGAGGCTTGCTTCGCGGCGGCGGCTGGCGGAGCGGCCGGCTGGCCAGCTTGTTTGATCGCGGATTTGTCCTCGCCTTCGCCCAGGATTACGGCGATCGGCGTGTTGACGGCGACATCGGCGGTGCCTTCCGGCACCAGAATCTTGCCGAGCGTGCCTTCATCAACGGCCTCGACCTCCATGGTGGCTTTGTCGGTCTCGATCTCGGCGATGACGTCGCCGGCCTTGACCTTGTCGCCCTCGCTCTTGAGCCATTTGGCGAGGTTGCCCTTTTCCATGGTGGGCGACAGCGCGGGCATCAGCACTTGGATCGGCATCGCGCTTTGGCCCTCAACGCGCCGCGTTGGTGTAGACGTCCGTATAAAGCTCGGACGGATCGGGTTCAGGATCGTTGGTGGCGAATTCCGCCGCCTCGTTGATCGCGTTGCGCACGCCGGCGTCGATCTTCTTCAATTCGTCCTCGCTCGCGCGTTTGCGCTCCAGCAGACGCTGGCGCACCTGCTCGATCGGATCGTGCTCGGTGCGCACCTTCTCGACCTCTTCGCGCGTGCGGTATTTGGCAGGGTCGGACATCGAGTGTCCGCGATAACGATAGGTGAGCATTTCAAGGATGATCGGCCCATTGCCGCCGCGACACCATTTCACCGCTCGTTCGCCAGCGTCCTTCACGGCGCGCACGTCCATGCCATCGACCTGTTCGCCGTCAATGTCGAACGATTGGCCGCGCTTGGCGAGATTGACGGTGGCCGAGGCGCGTTGGATCGACGTGCCCATGGCGTATTGGTTGTTCTCGATGATGTAGATCACCGGAAGCTTCCAGAGCTTGGCCATGTTGAAGCTCTCATAGACTTGGCCCTGATTGGCGGCGCCATCGCCAAAGTATGTCAGCGCGACGTGGTCGTTGCCGCGATATTTGTTGGCGAAGGCGAGACCGGTGCCGAGCGGCACCATGGCGCCGACGATGCCGTGGCCGCCGAAGAACCCCTTCTCGGCCGAGAACATGTGCATCGAGCCGCCCTTACCCTTGGAATAGCCATGCTGGCGGCCGGTGAGTTCCGCCATCACGCCCTTGGGGTCCATGCCGCAGGCCAGCATGTGGCCGTGGTCGCGGTAGCCGGTGATGATCTGGTCGCCGTGCTTCAGCGCCATCTGCATCCCCACCACCACGGCCTCCTGGCCGATGTAGAGATGGCAGAAGCCGCCGATTAGGCCCATGCCGTACATCTGGCCGGCCTTCTCCTCGAAACGCCGGATCAGCAGCATTTCGCGATACGCGGCGATTTCCTGCTCTTTGGTGAGCTCCGGCGGCGCCTCAGCCGATTTCCCCGCCTTGGCGGCGGCAGGGCGGCGCACAGCTTCGGGCTGCGCCTTGTCCTTGGCGACGGCCATGGCTCTCCTCGGGCAAGTCGCCGTCGAGCGACGGCATTGAATCCTTAGCGTAATTCGCGGTCAGGCGGAAGCGCATGGTTTCGCCCCTGAAAAACGTAACGCGCGGGCCACAAGGGCCTGCTTGAAAATATGAATTGTCCGAAAAACTGCTATCCGCAGGGCATATTGGGCGCTGCTATCGGGCTGCGGCGGCCGCCGGCGGCTTGAGGATGAGCATCAGATCGTTGCGCTCCAGGTAGCCCAGCATGTCCCGGCCGCGTTCATCGAGCATGTCCGGGTCGATGCTCTCGGCCTTGAGTAGAGCGACCCGTTTTTCCCACTCTTTGCGTTCACCCTTGAGCTGGGCAAGATCGCTGCTGATGTCGGTGTATTGGTGGTCGAGGTCCTGCTTGGCCCGCAAGCCGCGGTCGCCGGTGTAGGCGTTGACCCCGAAATAGCCGATCAGCAACGCCACCCCGACATAGAGGCCGATCGCACTCAGGAAGGATCGGAGCTTGCGACGGGTGACCATGGGCCCAAAATGCCGGGTGCCGCGTTAAGGCGGCGTTACCGCTGGAAAACTCGAGGGCGAAGCTGACTGCACCCGATCCCCGGCAAGTTTTAGCGGCGCTCTGGCGACTCACAGACCAGCCCGAAGCCGCATTGGCTGACGTCGAACTCACCGGCGCCGAGCCGGCGCTGCCCTCCTCGTTCGCGGTCGGCACCGCGGCGCAGGCCAGCATTGCGGCGGCTGCGCTGGCGGCCAGCGAATTGTGGCGGCTGCGCACCGGCCGGCGGCAATCGATCCGCGTCGATATGCGCGCTGCCGCAATCGAGTTCCGCAGTGACCACTACGTGCGCGTGGATGGCAAACCGGTGGCCGAGACCTGGGACAAGATCGCGGGCCTGTACCGCTGCGGCGACGGACGCTTCGTGCGCGTGCACACTAATTTTGCGCACCACCGGAATGGCCTGCTCGCGCTGTTGCGCTGCGACTACGACCGCGCGTCGGTGCAGCGCGCATTGGCAGGATGGCAGACCGAGGCATTGGAAACCGCGGCGGCCGAGGCGGGCCTCGTGGCGACGGCAACGCGATCGTTCGCGGAATGGGATGCGCATCCGCAGGGGCGCGCGGTCGCGGGCTTGCCGCTGTTCTCCATCGAACGGATCGGCGATGCGCCGCCCGTGCCTCTGTCCGCGGGCGACCGGCCACTTGCGGGCATCCGGGTGCTGGACCTCACTCGCGTCATCGCCGGCCCGGTGTGCGGGCGCACGCTCGCGGTCCATGGCGCCGACGTGCTGACGGTCACGGCCGCGCATTTGCCGGCCATGATGCCGCTGGTGGTCGACAACGGACGCGGCAAGCTGTCGGCATCGCTCGACCTGCGCGAGGCCAGTGCGCGCGCGAGGCTTACAGCGCTGCTGCGGCAGGCCGATGTGTTCGTGCAGGGCTATCGGCCCGGCGCCATTGCGCGACATGGCTTCGGGCCGCAGGAGCTGGCGCGCATCCGGCCGGGCATCGTCTGCGTCTCGCTCAGCGCATACGGCCACGTGGGTCCGTGGGCGGGACGGCGCGGCTTCGACTCGCTGGTGCAGAACGCCAACGGCCTCAACATGGCCGAAGCCGCAGCCGCAGCCGCAACGGAGCCGAAGCCCCTGCCGACGCAGGCGCTCGACCACGCCACCGGTTTCTTGATGGCGTTTGCCGCGATGTCGGCGCTGGCGCGTCGGGCGACGCAGAGTGGAAGCTGGCATGTGCGCGTCTCGCTGGCCCAGACCGGTCATTGGTTCCGCAATCTTGGACGCATCGAGGGTCTGGCGTGTCCGGACCCTGGCCTCGACGACGTGCGGGATCGTTTGGATGAGGGCCCGTCAGGCTTCGGGCGCCTGACGTCGGTGCGCCACGCGGCCACGCTGTCGGAAACGCCGCCGCATTGGGCGCGGCCGTCCGTGCCGCTCGGCACCCATGCGCCGGAGTGGCCGGCTTAGGATTCGGCCGAGGCTTGGCCGTCCTCCCAGGCCCGCCACTTGCGCTTGGAATTGATCGAACCCGCTGGGTTGCATACGACGCAGCGGCAGAAGAAGCGCTCGCGGACCTTCGGCTCGTATCGCCAGCCGACGTTACGCGGCAGCCGGCGGATACGATGGATTTCCTTCGCGGCGATCCGGCGCGGCAGGACGATTTCCATGCCAAGCGGATCGGCGGCGGCCATGAATTCGCCGACCGCACGAGCAGCCGGCAGCGTCATGGGCTCGCGTCCAAAGTGCCCGAACAGCACCGGCTCGTCATCGCGGACCCGGAAATAGACGCCCCACATTGTGTGGGCCGCGTGGCCGTCGATGAGCACGCGAAATCGCTTCAACTCGCGCAGCCATTGGTGGGTGACGACAAAATTCGGTAGCACGGGCGTTGCGAACACCCCCTGCATGTGTCGCGCAATACCGATACCGCTCCGGCGGATGGCCGCGACGTTCTTCTCGGGCGTGATGTGGACGAGCAGCGGCATCGAGAGACTGGAGAGTTGTCAGGTCCGCAGCGCCTTCAGCGCCGCCCGGCCCGGATATTTCGCCTGTGGCCCAAGCTCGCCCTCAATGCGGAGAAGCTGGTTGTATTTGGCGGTCCGGTCGGAGCGCGCCAGCGAGCCAGTCTTGATCTGTCCGCAGTTGGTGGCGACCGCGAGATCGGCGATGGTCGCGTCCTCGGTCTCGCCCGACCGGTGCGACATCACCGCGGTGTAGCCCGCCTTGTGCGCGGTTTCGACCGCGGCCAACGCCTCGGTCAGCGTGCCGATTTGATTGACCTTTACCAGGATCGAGTTGGCGATGCCCTTGTTGATGCACTCGGTCAGCCGCTTGACGTTGGTCACCATCAGATCGTCGCCAACGAGCTGACATTTCTTGCCGATCAGGTCGGTGACGAGCTTCCAGCCCTCGAAATCGTCTTCTGCCATGCCGTCCTCGATCGAGGCGATCGGATAATGCGACACCAGCTCAGCAAGGTATTTGGCCTGCTCCTCCTTGGAGCGGGTTTTGCCCTCACCTTCATAGACATAGCTGCCGTTCTTGAAGAATTCGGTTGAAGCTGGATCAAGCGCCAGCACGATGTCGTGGCCAGGCCGGTAGCCGGCCGCTTCGATGGCCCGGCTGACAAAGCTCAAAGCCTCCTCGGCCGATTGCAGGTTTGGCGCAAAGCCGCCCTCGTCGCCCACGTTGGTGTTGTGCCCGGCGTCGGACAGGGCCTTCTTCAGGGTCTGGAAGACCTCGACACCCCAGCGCAGGCCCTCCGCATAGGTGGGCGCGCCAATCGGCATGATCATGAATTCTTGGAAGTCGATCGGGTTGTCGGCATGCACGCCGCCGTTGACGATGTTCATCATCGGCACCGGCAGCACACGCGCCTGCGTGCCGCCGACATAGCGGTAAAGCGGCAGTTTGTTGGCGACGGCCGCGGCCTTGGCGACCGCGAGCGACACACCGAGGATTGCGTTGGCGCCGAGGCGCGCCTTGTTGGGCGTGCCGTCGAGCGCAATCATCGTCTCGTCGATCTTGGCCTGGCCTTCGGCCTCCATGCCGCCGATGGCGTCGAAAATCTCGGCCTCGACCGCGGCGACCGCCTTCTGCACGCCCTTGCCGAAATAGCGCTTCTTGTCGCCGTCGCGCAGTTCGACCGCCTCATGCGCGCCCGTTGAGGCGCCGGACGGCACAGCGGCGCGGCCGCGCGAACCGTCGGCGAGTGTCACCTCAACCTCGACCGTTGGGTTGCCGCGGCTGTCGAGGATTTCGCGGCCGATGATATCGGTAATGGCGGTCATAGAAGCTCCCGGCTTTCGGGGCGTTCTATCGGATCGGCTGAGCGCCGAAAAGCCTGCCGTCAGCCGTCGAGGGCTGGTTGGCCCGCCTAGCGGGCGGGCGCGAGGCCGATCTGGCGCTTGAAGGCTTCGACCGGCTCCAGGAGGATTTCGGACGGGCCATCGGCTTGCGCGACGCCATCGAGCATATCGATGAGCTGGAGGCGTTCGTCGAGGCTGAGCCGCTGCTTGAACAGATCGGCGAAAACGGCGGCCGCTTGCTCGAAGCTTCCGGCATGGCGCGTCATAAACCGCGCATGTGTGATGCGCTCGGTCAACTCCTGATCGAAGCCGAACACCTCGCGAAGGTAATTCTCGATCGCCGCGATCTGCTCGCGGGTCGGATCGCCATGACGGCATGCGACCAGCAGCATCAAGATGGCTGCCGCATCGCGCGGATCGTCCACCGCTCGCAACGGTGCGGCGCGTGCAGCCTCGCGAGCCGCTTGCCGGCGCGCCTCTTCTTTGCGTTGCGCCGACTGCATTCGGAAGTGCTCGATGCCGCCCATCCGGACGAACCAGAACAGCACCCAGAACGCCAATGTGCTTACGATCAGGACGATAACCGGCATGGTCCAATGGCCTCGCGCGGGCCTAATCCTATCTACCGTTGGTAACGACAGCCTTACGCTGGAAGGAGAGAATCTCTTGCCCGTGGCTACCAATGGGTTACTCATTGGACCGGTGACCCATTGGACAGGTTACTTGGCGCGGGCGGCTCACGGAAAACATCGATGGCTCGCAATTCTCGCTCGCTGACGCATCTCGGCCGGCCCTCTGTTCTGCCCGTCTCACCCGCGAAGGCCGCGCTCGACCGGGTCGCCAATCCGCATCCCGATACGAATTACGTGGCGCGTTTCACAGCGCCCGAATTCACCACGCTTTGCCCGATCACTGGGCAGCCGGACTTCGCGCATCTGGTCATCGACTACGTGCCGGGGCGTTTCCTCGTGGAGTCGAAGTCCCTGAAGCTTTATTTCGCGAGCTTCCGCAATCACGGCGCCTTCCACGAAGACTGCACCATCGCGATCGGCAAGCGGCTCGCGAGCCTGCTCAAGCCGAAGTGGCTGCGCATCGGCGGCTATTGGTATCCGCGCGGCGGCATCCCGATCGACGTGTTTTGGCAGACCGGACGATTGCCCAAAGGCGTCTGGGTGCCGGATCAGGGCGTCGCGCCCTATCGCGGTCGCGGCTGAAGGCGTACCGCGGCAAGCGCCGCGAGAAACCCGCCGATTTCTTCCTTCACATCAGACGCGCGCATCACGCCGCCCATTACGGCTGCGCCATGAGCGCCGGCACGCAAAACTTCGCCAACGCGGCCAGCCGTGATCCCGCCAATCGCAAGCCCGGGCATCGGTGATTGCGTGATCACCTCCGCGAGTCCGGCCGGGCGAAGCGCAGGCCCATAGCCCGGTTTACTGGCGGTCTCGAATACGGGACCGACGACAAGGTAGTCAGGCGCCGCAGTGAGCTGTTCGATTTCGCTCACTCCATGGATCGACAGTCCAATCAGCGCGCGAGGACCCAGCAGTTCTCGCGCCGCTGCAACATCGCTGCCAGCGCCAAGGTGTACCCCGTCAATGCCTGCGGCGACTGCCGTGCTGGCATCGCCGTGCAGGGTTAGTTTGGCGCCGAACTTTTGCGCCACCGGCTTGAGGCTTTGCGCCAGCGCGATCTGCTCTTCAATCGGCAAATCCTTTTCGCGCAGGCTCGCCCATCGGCAGCCTGCCGCAAACGCTTCTTCCAGAATATCGGACAGCGGCCGCCGCGCCTGCGCGCGGTCTGTAATCAGTAGAAGCGGTGGCTCAGGCAACCTCAAGTGCCGACCAGGCCGAACTGCGGACTCGATGGCTCCGCGTGGGTTCGTCGCGGAATCCGGCCGGCCAGCCGGGCCAGCCGGCCGGCGCTGACCGCATCCCGCATGGCCGCGGCCATTTGCACCGGGTGGCGGGCTTTCGACACCGCGGTGTTGAGAAGCACGGCCGCGCAACCGAGCTCCATGGCAAGCGCCGCCTCGGACGCAGTGCCGATGCCGGCATCGAGCACCACCGGCACCGTCGAGCGTGTGCAGATCAGCTCGATCAGATGCGGATTGCACACCCCCAAGCCGGAACCGATCGGCGCGCCGAGCGGCATCACGGCAGCGGCGCCGGCGTCGGCAAGCTTGCGGCAGGTGACCGGGTCGTCGTTGCAATAGGGCAGCACGATAAAGCCCTTGGCCGCGAGCGTCGCTGTGGCTTGAACGAGTTGCTCGACATCCGGGTAGAGCAGTTCGCGATCGCCGATCACCTCGAGCTTGATCCAATCGGTCGCCAGCGCCTCGCGCGCAAGCTCTGCGGTGAGCACCGCATCCTTGGCGGTCTGGCAGCCGGCGGTGTTCGGCAGGAGTTGCGCCCGCCCGGTCAGCAGCTCCGCAATGCTCTCGCTTTCGCCCGCAAGATTCATGCGCCGGATCGATACCGTGACCATCTCGGTGCCGCTTGCCGCCACGGCGTCCAGCATGACCTGCTGATTGGGATAGCCGGCCGAGCCGAGAAACAGCCGAGAGCGGAATTCACGGCCTGCGATCTTGAGCGTGTCGGTCATTGTCATCACCTCACCCACCCTGCTTCGCCAGCACGATCTCGATCTGATCGCCGGCCGCGAGCCGCGTCTGTGTCCAGTCGGCGCGCCGCACCAGCGCGCCATTATGGGCGACCGCAATGCCACGCCCTTCCGGCGTGATGCCGCGTTCGGCGATCAGAGCTGCCAAGGTCGCGGCCGACAGCGGCTCGTCCTGGCCGTTCACGCGGATCGTTGCGTCGGTCATGGTGCGCCTCTCCTACGCGGCCTTCGCGGCGGCAAAGCGGTCGAGGCCGAACGGACGCACGATCGGATCGAGCGTGCCGTCCAACACACAGCGCGCGACGACGTCGGCGGTGAGCGGCGCCAGCAGCACGCCGTTGCGGTGATGGCCGGTGGCATAGATCAGCCCTTCGATCAGGCTTGGGCCGATGATAGGCGCATCGTCGCGGCTGCCGGGCCGGTGTCCGACCCACATTTCCGCGACCGGCAGTTCCTCGATGGCGGGAATGACCCGCCAGGCGGCTTCAAGCAGCGCCAGGATACCGCCTGCGGTCAGCGATGTGTCGAAGCCCTTCTCCTCGACAGTCGCGCCGACCAGCAGCCGGCCGTCGCGGCGCGGCACTAGATAAACGCCAGGCGCCCAGACGACGTGATTCAGCAGCGGCTGCGCTGCATTCATTTGCAAGCAGATCATCTGTCCCTTCACAGGGCGGACCGGCACGCGTGCTTCGGCTGGCAGGCCTGCGATGGAGCGTGACCAGGCGCCAGCAGCGAGCACAATCGCGTCGGCGGCAAAGCGGCTGCCGTCGTCGAGCACGAGATGCGACACGCGCCCACCCGCGATGGCGATTTCCTGCACCGGCGTGTGCTCGCGGATGACGGCGCCGGCGGCTTCGGCGGCAGCCCGCAACGCGGTTGCGACCTTGCGATTGTCGACCTGATGATCCTCGGGACTGAACACCGCGCCCGCGATGTTGGCCACATGCGGCTCGCGGCGGCGCAACTCGGCGGTCGAAATCCATTCCACCGGAAGATCAAGACTGTGTTGGAATTCAAGCTGATGTTTGAGCCGCGCCTGCTCGTCGGCGGTCGGCGCGAGCACCAGCGTGCCCTCGCGCCGCAGATCGACCGAAAGCCTGCTCGCCTCCTCCAATTCGGCCGCAAAGGCTGGCCAGCGAGCTTGGCCTTCGCGGCACAGCGCGATCAGCCGTTCTTCGCCAGGTTCTGCTTCCGCGCAGGCCGCCAGCATGCCGGCGGCCGCATGTGTCGCGCCGTGGCCCGTCGCGCCGCTGTCGAACACGGTGACATCCGCGCCGCATTGCGCCAGCCGCCATGCGATGGAAAGTCCGATGATACCGCCGCCGATGACGGCGGTTTTCGGCTGGTCTGAATTGCGTCGCGGCGGCTGTAGCATCCGCGCCTCCCTTCGCTGGTGTGAGCCAGACAGGTTCGATGGGTGTGATCTCAGCCGCGCATCTGCGCGACACCCCAGGCGAGCCGGTATGATCGCGGTTTTCGCCCGCCCCGGCAAGCCCCGCGGTGCGCCGGGAACCGGCGGCTAGATTTTGGGCTTCACCAACAGCTGCGCGCTGACCACGCCGACAATCGCCATGGCGACCGCCGCGATGGTGAGCGTGGCAGCCGGACCCAGCGTCTCGATGCCGAGCCCATAGACGATGGGGCTCAAGCCGCCGCCGACGAAGAACGAGAAGGTGTGAAACGCCACGGCCGAGCTGCGGGTCGCCGGGGCAAACTCCGTGACATAAACCTGAATGCTGGCGTGCAGCATGTAGAAGCCGCAACCCATCACCGCAAAGGCCAGCGCTTGCACCAGCCAGGACGGCCCGAACGCAACCACCAGCAGCCCAAGCGCGACGAGCCCGCCGCCCACCATCATGACCCGCTTCTGGCCGAACCAGTTGAGCAACTGGCGCACGCTCAGCGAATAGACCATGCCGCCGACCGCGAAGGCCGCGACCACGAGGCCGGCAATCGAAGCGCGCGGCTCGCCGCCCGCCAGCAACAGCACTGCGACGTAAGGAAAGATGCCGAACAGGAAGAAGCCTTCCAGCGCCACCGTCGCGTAGCAAATACGTGCATTGTGGATCCGCAAGATTTCGCGGTAGCGGCGCGCCACCGCGCCGATGTGAAGCGGATGCCTTTCGGTGGCCGGAACATGGCGCAGACCGAGGATGCTGAGCACAAGGGCGGCGAGCGTAATGACGCCGAGCAGCACGAACGTGCCGCGCCAATGGATCGCGTCCGCGACGACGCCAGCTGCCGCTGCGCCGAGCAGATTGCCCGAGATGGTGCCGGCGAGCAGCCGCCCGATGGCGACCTGCCGCTGCGCCACCGGCACCAGATCGGAAATCATCGCCATGCCGATCGGAAAGCTGCCGCCGCAGGCCACGCCCGTCAGGATGCGAAGCACCAGCAATTGCGAAAATGATGTCGCGAGCGCGGAGAGAAACGACACGGCCGCGAGCAATGCCAAACACGCGATCATCACACGCGCCTTGCCGAGCGCATCGGCCACCGGACCGAGCAGTGGCTGCGCGAGACCGTAAGCCGCGAAGCCCGCCGCCAGCATGGCGGCGGTGGTCGGCGTGACGCCGAGGTCGGTGGCGATCTGCGGTATTACCGGATCTACGGCGCGCACCGAGAGCGCGGAAGCAAACGTGAGGAAGCTCACCACATTGAGCGTGCGGTTCATTGCGCGGTCCGCACCGGATGGCGCAGGAGCCGCGAGCAGACCAGGCTGATGCCGAGGATGACGAAGGCGCCGAAGAAGATCGTCGGCTCCGGCCCGCTGTGGGCGAAGCCAAAACCGTAGATCACCGGGCCGATCGCCTGCCCCATATAGAAACTCGAGGAGTGCAGCGAGGCGGCGGCACCGCGCGCTGTCTGCGACAGGTCGGTGACGTGAAGCTGTATGCAGCCGTGGAGGAAATAGAAACCAAGGCCGAACACGATGAACACCGCGATCTGCACCTGCCAGGGGAAGTGAAACGCGATCAACGCAAGGCCCGTTGCGGCGAAAACGCCGCCGAGCAGCATCAGGCGGCGCTCCGGAATGAGGCGGATCAGGTACGGGATGAACACCGAATAGACGATGCCGCCGATCGCGAAGCACGCGATCAACAAGCCCGCGATCGAGGCACGCATCTCGCCGGCCTTGTGCAGCAGTATCGCCACATAGGGAAACAGGCCGTGGATGAAGATCGCTTCGAGGAACACCGAGCCGAAGCAAATCTTGGCGCGCGGGTCGGCAAAGATGCTGCGGAAGTTTGCTGCGACGGCTTCGCGGTTGAAGGGTTTCGGCGCCGGGCGTTTGATGTTCTGGAACGCGATATAGGCCAGGATCGCAGTCGCGAGCGCGAACGCGCCGAGCACCCAGAACGTTCCGCGCCAGCCGAAGACGTCGCCGATCACGCCGGCAATCGAAGAGCCCAGAACGTTGGCGGTCAGCGCTACGCCAAGGAGCCGCGCAATAGCGACCTGGCGCTGATGGATCGGCACCAGGTCACCGACCAGCGCCATGGCAATTGGAAACACACCGCCAGCGACGAGACCCGCCAGAATCCGCATCGCCACCAGAAACGGAAAACTCGTCGCCAGCGCGCAGGCGAGCGCCGCCAGCGCCACGATCAACACGCAGGCGTTCATCAACCGGGTCTTGCCGACGAAGTCGGCGGTGACGCCGAGCACGGGCTGAACCATGGCGTAAGGAAACGCGAAGGCGGTCGACAGCAGCGCCGCGGTCTTCACGTCGATCGCAAGATCCGACGCGATCATTGGAATCACCGGATCGATCGCGCGCGTGAACAGGGTCTGCGCGAACACCACGAGGCAGACGATTTTCAGGACGGGCGGGATGGCGGGGCTCGTTCGATCACGGCCAATGTCTGGAATTGCGCCGCTTTGGACAACGGCTTCGCGTAGGCCACAACGGCCATTTGCGCAACCCACCTATCCGACAATGGCGTGCGGCAAGAAGCGCGATGTGTTCTTGGTAATTGGGCTCAAGTCTTCCCGGATCGAGAGCCCGCAGGGCTGACCGGCCGCGAACCAGGAGCCGAGCACGGCGTAGTTGCCGTCGAGTTGGGGCAACGGGCTCAAAGCCTGCCTGATGAAACCTTCGGCGCCATAGGGGCCAGCGTCCTGGTCGACGGCGTGGCCCGCGACCACCAGTTCCACGTTGGCGCCCTCGCGCGAGTAGAGCGGCTTGCGCACATAGGAACTGCCGAGCTCAGCCGCCTTCTCGTCATCCTCGAAATAGCCTGGCAGTAAGTTCGGATGGCGCGGGAACATCGACCAAAGCAGCGGCAGGATGCCCTTGTTGGATAGGATCGCCTTCCAGGGCGGCTCGACGAATTGGGTCGCTGCGCCGGGCAGTGACGAGCCGAACGCCTCGCGCATCATCCATTCCCACGGGTAGAGCTTGAACATCAGTTCGATCGGCGCGTTGGCCATATCGACGAAGCCGCCGCGCGGCGCGCGCCCGATCGCTTCCATCGCCACGATCGTGGTTTGCAGGCCGGCTTGCCGCGCGCAATCCTCCAGATAAGTCAGCGTGCCAAGATCCTCCGCATTGCCGGTCATGCCGGCGAGGTGCAGCCGCCTGCCCTTGCCGATGTCTTGCCAGCCCGCGATCAGACGTTCGTGCAGCGAGTTGTACTGATCGGCGTCCTTCGGGACGATGCGGCGCGCCTTGGCGTCTTCCAGCCATTTCCATTGGAACACCGCCGTTTCGAACACCGCGGTTGGTGTGTCGGCATTGTATTCGAGGAGTTTCGCCGGTCCGCTGCCGTCGTAGCGAAGATCGAAGCGGCCGTAGAGGCTCGGGTCGCCGCGCTTGAAGCTCGTCGCCAGCCAATTCCAGTATGACGGCGGGATGCGCAGAAGCTTGAGCATCCGCTCGTCGGCAACGGCGCGTGACACCAGCTCGCGGCACATGGCGTCGAGTTCGGCGGTGGGCGCCTCCAAGTCGCGCTCGATCTCCTCGAGCGTGAACGCGTAATAGGCGCGTTCGTCCCAGTAGCGCTCGCCATCGAGGGTGTGAAAGTCAAAGCCCATCTGCTCCGCGGCCGCGCGCCAATCCGCACGCTCGTCGCAGGAGATGCGCCGCATCGTGATCAGCTCGACGACGACATGGCGTGGCCGGTGGTGCCGAAGCCCACGCGCGAAACCGAACTGGACGACGACGAGCTGCTGCTCGGCGTTCCGCCGCGGCTTGTCAGCGCGACCGAACCCGGCGGCGTTGTCGAGGCCGTGCTGGAACTGCGCCAGAAGATGGGCCGCGACCAATGGCTGCCGTACCAATAATGATAGCCGGTCGATGTCGAGCGGCGCGGCTGACATGGCTCGGTTGTAGCCTTGCTGCCGATCGCGGGCGCGACGGTGGAACTCGCGGGCGTGCTGGGCGTCACGCAATCGGTGCGCGGCGATGTCATCGCATAGGCGCCGGCGCCGATGCCGGCGGTGCCCATCAGCAGCAGCGCAACCTGGGACGAGCGCTTCATGGCCGCCTCACAGCGACATGGAAGCGGCGCTGAGCAAGCCAGCGGTCAGCGAAGCAAGGCCAAGCCAGATGGCGGCGCCGAGCTCGCCGGCCGCAATCCGTGCCGACAGGTCGGACACCGGAATGCGCGCCACATAATAGGCAACGATCTGCACGAAGATCGCGATCAGGCTCCAGATCGCGCAATCGACGATGTCGGCTGCGTGTGCGACCGCGCTCGCGACCGGCAGCGCAAACCCGAGCAGGCTCAAGCCGAGCGCAATGGCAGCGCCCGGCACGTTCTTGCCGATCAGGGCGAATTCATCGTGCGGCGTGATGCGGGTGTAGATCAGCAGATAGACGATGACCGCGACCGCAGACACGCAGAAATAAGCAAGGAACGCCGGCAATCCCGACAGCGACTGCAAGACCATTGTGGCCTCCCCGGTCTGTGGAGCGCTTAGAGCATGATCCCGAAAAGTGGATACCGGTTTTCGGAAAAGATCATGCTCAAACTCTAGTGGCGCGATTTGGCGAGTTGGTCAAATGCTTGAAGCGTGCGCAGTAAATTTTCCATATCTTTGAGCGCGATCATGTTCGGCCCGTCGGACGGCGCCTTGTCCGGATCCTGGTGGGTTTCGATGAAAACGCCGGCGACGCCGACCGCGACCGCTGCGCGCGCCAGCACCGGCACGAACTCGCGCTCGCCGCCCGACGATGTGCCCTGCCCGCCCGGCTGCTGCACCGAATGCGTCGCATCGAAGATGATCGGCGCGTTGGTTTCGCGCGCCAGGATCGGCAGCGCCCGCATGTCGGAGACGAGTGTGTTGTAGCCGAACGACGCGCCGCGCTCGGTGACCAGCACATTGGCGTTGCCGGCTCCGGTGAGCTTGGCCACCACGTTCTTCATGTCCCAGGGCGCGAGGAACTGGCCCTTCTTGACGTTGACCACCTTGCCGGTGTTGGCCGCGGCGATGAGCAGATCGGTCTGCCGGCACAGGAAGGCCGGAATTTGCAGCACATCGGCGGCTTCCGCCGCGCGCGCGCATTGTTCGATCTCATGCACATCGGTCAGGACCGGCACGCCGAGCTTCTCGCGCACCTCGGCGAAGATCGGCAGCGCCTGATCGAGTCCCAGGCCGCGTGCACTCTTGGCGCTGGTGCGGTTGGCCTTGTCGAACGAGGTTTTGTAAACGAGGCCGATTTTCAACCGCGCCGCGATTTCCTTGAGCGCCGACGCCATTTCGAGCGCGTGAGCGCGGCTCTCCAACTGGCAGGGGCCTGCGATCAGCGCGAGCGGCAGCGCATTGCCGAAGCGCGCTTGTCCTACGGCGACCACTGATTTGGCGACGGAATCGCGTTGCGTCATGATTCCTGCAGTGTCTCCTCGTGGCCGGACCATGCGTCGCGGCGCCGTCCGGGTCAACGGGCTACGCCGCCTCGAACGCGAGCGTCGCGCCGAACGCGGCATCGGGGCCAACGACAAGCCAGCCCTGCTGTTTTTGGAATGGCGTGTTCGTCAGCGCAGCCGTGGCCCGGCCGCGATCACGCACCGAAAACCGGATTGCGGCCAGCCTCGCGCCGCGCGAAAGATCGGGCGGCGCCACGCCGAAATGATCCGCATAGGCTTTGGGATTCATCACCTGGATTTCACCGCGCGGTGTCTTCAGCGTGATTCCGGACGAGGTGGCAAGCATTTCGCGTTCGTCTGCGAAGGCCGCGATGAAGACGTGATGGTCGGCCGGGTTCTCGGCGACCAGCACGATCGCGGCGACGCCGGTTGCCGAATTGGCGTGGTCCTGAAACGCCGGATTCCAGAAATTTTCGGGATAGTGCTGGTGGCAGGTGAAAAAACCGATGTCGGGCGCCTGCGCATCGCGCGCAAATGCGAGCGAGAACGCGACCTTCACGGGCGTGCCGTCCGGCCGCTTGCCCTCGCGTTCGAAATCGAAGGTCTTGAAATCGCCAAAGCCTGCAGCGCGGAACGCCGCCGCCTCCGCCGGCGTATCGTGGCCCCCCAGCACCAGCATCGAAAGTCCCTGCTGGCGCGCAAGGAAATCGCGGTTGTGCGCGCCGAACGAGAAATGGTCGGGCGCATGCGGCGCGATGTGGGTGGCGTCCGCGATGCTCAAGATTTCGATGAAGCAACCAGGGAATTGGACGAGGTGGTTCTGCGTCCCCCAGGCCGGCGTATGACGGTTGCGCGCGCCGACCGTGAAACCGAGCCGCCGATAGATCGCGGCCGCGGCATCGAGATCGCGCACCGCATGGACGATGTGATCGATGCCGCGCGCCATGTAACGCGCCTATGTCACTTCACCGCGGAGAACGACGTCGGCTGCAGGAAGGCGCTTTTGACGTTGGCAATGATCGGTCCGTCCTTCTCGCTCTCGGCGCGCGCGCTGATCCAAGCGGGATCGGACTGGAACACGGTCCATTTCTTCTCCCGGTCGGCAAGCGACTCCCAGGCCAGCAGATAGTGCAAGTCGTTGTTGCCGTCGCCGACCAGCACGGTCCAAAAGCCTGCCTGCTTGATGCCGTGTTTCTCCCAGATTTTCAGCGTCTGGGTTTCGAACCGTTTGAGTAGCGCCGGCAGGCGGCCGGGAATGCAGGAATAAATGCGTTGCTCGTAGATCACGACGTTCCTCCCAAAATATATGCTGTAACGCCGCGCCTTTATCGAACGCGCGTTCGCGTGGCACAAACCGCAAGCCTACACCAGCCGGCTGCGCTCGACCGCCGCCCCGATGAAGGACGAGAACAGCGGATGCGGCTCGAACGGCCGCGATTTCAGCTCGGGGTGGAACTGCACGCCGATGAACCACGGATGGTTCTCGTATTCGATGGTTTCCGGCAACAGCCCGTCGGGCGACATGCCGGCGAACCGCATGCCGTGTTGCTCAAGGCGATCCTTGTAGCGGGTGTTCACCTCGTAGCGATGGCGGTGGCGTTCCGAAATCTCGGTCGCGCCGTCATAGATGTTCGAGATGCGGCTGCCGCGATTGAGATTGGCCTTGTAGGCGCCAAGCCGCATGGTGCCGCCGAGATCGCCACCGGACCGGCGGGTCTCAAGCTCGTTGCCCTTCATCCATTCTGTCATCAGGCCGACGAGTGGCGCCGACGTCTCGCCGAACTCGGTCGAATTCGCCTCCGCGATGCCGCACAGATTGCGCGCCGCCTCGATCACCGCCATCTGCATGCCGAAGCAGATACCGAAATAAGGCACGTTGCGCTCGCGCGCGAATTGCGCGGCGCGGATTTTTCCTTCGGCGCCGCGCTGGCCGAAGCCGCCCGGCACCAGGATGCCGTTGACGTGTTCGAGGAACGGCGCCGGATCCTCGCGCTCGAACACATCGGACTCGATCCAGTCGAGGTTGACCTTGACCTTGTTGGCGATGCCGCCGTGCGACAGCGCTTCGATCAGCGATTTGTAGGCATCCTTCATGCCGGTGTACTTGCCGACGATCGCGATCGTGACGTTGCCTTCCGGATTGCGGATGCGCTCGTTGATCAGCTTCCAGCGCGCCAGATCGGGCGATTGGCCCGGGTCGAGCCCAAACGCGGCCAGCACTTCGGCGTCGAGCCCTTCGGCCGAATAGGCCTCAGGCACCGCGTAGATGTTGTCCACGTCGCGCGCCTCGATCACCGCGGTTTCGCGCACATTGCAGAACAGCGAGAGCTTGCGACGCTCTTCCTTGGGAATTTCGCGGTCGGTGCGGCACAGCAGAATGTCGGGCTGGATGCCGATGGAAAGCAGCTCTTTGACCGAGTGCTGGGTCGGCTTGGTTTTCAGTTCACCCGCGGTCGGGATGTAGGGCATCAGCGTGAGGTGGATATAGACGGCGTGGTGCCGCGGCAGTTCGTTGCCGAACTGACGGATGGCTTCGAGGAACGGCAGGCTCTCGATGTCGCCGACCGTGCCGCCGATTTCCACCAGCACGAAGTCGTAATCCTCATTGCCGTCGCGAATGAAATCCTTGATCGCGTTGGTGACGTGCGGAATGACCTGAATGGTGGCGCCAAGGTAATCGCCGCGCCGCTCCTTGGTCAGGATGTCCTGATAAATGCGCCCGGTCGTGATGTTGTCGGAGCGCTTGGCCGGGTTGCCGGTGAAGCGTTCGTAATGGCCGAGGTCGAGATCGGTCTCGGCCCCGTCATCGGTAACGAACACCTCGCCGTGCTGGTAGGGCGACATCGTGCCCGGATCGACGTTGAGGTAGGGGTCGAGCTTGCGCAGGCGCACGGTGTAGCCGCGTGCCTGCAGTAGCGCGCCAAGTGCCGCGGACGCGAGACCCTTGCCGAGTGAGGAGACCACGCCGCCGGTGATGAAGACGTACCGCGCCATGGGGCCCAAGCTTTAACCCCGCTCAGCCGATTCGACGAGGCTGCCGGTGCGGTTGCGGTATGCATCTTGGGAATACCGCAAAATCATCATGTGTTTTTCGCGGCTTGCGACAGACCCTTGATGTGCATTCTCACGATGCCACTCGCCGATTTCATCACGTTTCCCAAAGCGAAGGGGCCGGTCACCCGGCCCCTGATTTCCTCTACTGCTGCGGCCTCGACGTCGGCACCTGCGGTTCGGCGGGTGCCGCGGGGGTTTGCGCGGCCGGTGGCGCACTGGGCGTCCCGGGCACGCTTGGCGCCCCTGGGATCGCCGGCACGGAGGAGTCGAGAGCCGACCGCGGCTTGCGCTCGTAACCGGCCAAAACCGACAGCAGCAAGCTCGTCGCGAAGAACGCCGCCGCCAGAATTGCGGTGGTGCGGGTCAGCACGTTGGCGGTGCCGCGGCTCGACAGGAAGCCGCCACCGCCGCCTCCTCCGCCACCCAGGCCAAGGCCGCCGCCTTCGGACTTCTGCAGCAGCACAAGCCCCACCATCGCAAGCACGATCATGAGGTGAATGACGATGAGGACGGTGTGCATGAACGATCCACTGAAAGCCCGGGCCGGGTCAAACGGCCCGGGCCGCTATGCCATATAGGAATTAGCGGGCGTCTCTACACGATCCCCTGGAGGTTTTCCACCCTGGGGTTTGCGCGCCGTCCAGCGGCCTTTCCGCGGGTTTTCAGGCCTGAACCAGCCGGAAGGCGCAGTCAGCGGCCCATTTCACTCCGGCAATAGCTCTGGCCGATACTCAAAGTGCAGCGTGTCGTAGTGATACCAGCGGCCGCCCCAGATGAAGCGGTGCTTTTCAAAGATGCGGACAATCTCAACCGGAATCTTGTTTTCCCACTTCGGCTCGCTGCCCGGGCGCATCGACCAGCGCCAATAATTGCCGTACTGCGCGTTTACGTCGATCGCGCCCGCATAGGCGTGCATCGACCGCGCAGAGGAGCCGTCGATGCGGCGGCAATTGTAGGTGCCGGAGTTCGGTTTCAGATACCCCATGAGATTGCTGGGCAACTCATCGAGCTCCCGCGACACGGCTTCCAGCGCCTTATCGACGCCATTGGCAGTGGTGATCCTCACCTGGCCGCCTTGATGTTTGGGAAGCCAGGCGACGGAGCGAAGGTTTTTGCTGAATTGGGCTTTGAAACAGTCGCCATACATGGCGATGAAAAGCGGCTCGAACCGCACCCGGCCAGGATCGAAATTCTTCGCGGGCGCCTGGGGCGTGGCGCCAGCCGGATAGTCCGCAAAGAACATGTCGTCGATGTCGGGCTTTTCCAGCAGCTCATCGAATGTCTTGGTTGTCGACTTGTCGGTGATCGCAAACTTCTGCCCGTTCTTCATGATTAGGGCGTTCGCGTCGTATCCGCTGATCCAATCGGGATAGGCCCGCACCAGTCTGTCGAGGTGGGTTTTGAGGTTGGCCGGAGGCGCACCGTAGGTCTGTGCCCGCGCGCCGATCATCGACAACGCCAGCAAAGTCAGCGCGATCGTCAGGCGATTGCGAAACATAGCGGCTCGGCGTGCGGCCATGAGACCATTCCTAGCGATAGCAGGCCGCAATCGCCAGGAACTCATCCGCTTTCAGGCTGGCGCCCCCGACCAGCGCGCCATCGACGTTTGGCACGCTCATCAATTCCTTGGCGTTCGACGGCTTTACCGAGCCGCCGTACAGCACGCGCACCGCATCGGCCGTGGCGCCATAACGCGCCGCAAGCCGCCGACGGATAAAGCCATGTGCCTCGGCTACGTCAGCCGTGGTCGGCGTAAGGCCGGTTCCGATGGCCCAGACCGGCTCATAGGCGACCACCAGGTTCTGTGCGGTCGCGCCATCCGGCAGCGAGCCGCCGAGTTGGCGGCCCAGCACGTCGAGCGTGCGGCCTGCCTCGCGTTCGGCGCGGGTCTCGCCGATGCAGACGATTGCCGTTAGGCCTGCCCGCCACGCGGCGACCGCCTTGGCGTGAACCGTGGCGTCGGTTTCCTGGTGCAGCGTCCGGCGCTCGGAGTGGCCGACGATGACGGCCGTGGCTCCGGCGTCGGCCAGCATCTCGGCCGCGATATCGCCGGTAAAGGCGCCGGAAGCCTCGGCGTGGCAGTCCTGCGCACCGATGGCGACCGCCGAGCCCTGTGCTAACGCGACAAACGCCGCCAGCAGCGTCACCGGCGGACAAATCATCAGATCGGTTTGGCCCCGAAGCCCGACGCCACCCGCAATGGTCTTTTCAAGCTCAATAGCCGAGCGTTTGAGACCGTTCATTTTCCAATTGCCCGCGACCAGCGGGCGGCGCGGCGAGGCGGCCATCGGCGGAACCGTTTTGTGTCGCAAAAGCGGTTACCAGAGCGCACGATGTGACGCCAGAGGCCGCCTTTCGCCGTTGTTGCGGCGTTAGGGGCTGGGCCTTATATTTCCGCCGGGCGGCTCCTGAAACGCCGCTAATCCCAACAAGACAGATTGGTCCATGCTTCGAGGTATTCATAAAGCCTCTTCAACCTGGCTCGGCCGAGCGGTCATGGGGGTGATTCTCGGTATGATCGCGATCGCCTTCGGCATTTGGGGCATCGGCGACATTTTCCGCGGCTTTGGCCAAACGACGGTCGCCAAGGTCGGCGGCACCGAAATCCGCGTCGAGACCTTCCGCCAGTTCTATCAGGACAAGGTGCAAGACCTCGGCCGCCGTATCGGCCGGCCGATCCTGCCCGACCAAGCCCGCGCGCTCGGTCTCGACCGGCAGATTTTGGGCCAATTGGTTGCCGATGCCCTGCTTGATGAGCGCGTCCGCGCGCTCCGGCTCGGCGTGACCGAGGCCGAAGTCGCGCGCCGCATCACCGACGATCCAAACTTCAAGGGCCTGACCGGCCAGTTCGACAGGCAGCGCTTCGACCTGACGATCCGCCAGCGCGGCTATACCGAACAGCGCTATATAGCCGAGCAGCGCCGCACCGCGTTGCGGGCGCAGATCATCGGCACTGTCAGCGCCGAGATCCCGGCGCCCAAAGCCGCGGCCGAAGCATTCAATCGCTATCAGAACGAACAGCGCAGCTTCGAATACGTGGTCCTGACCGCGGCCCAGGCCGGCGATGTTCCGGCGCCCGCCGCAGACGTGCTCACCAAGTATTTCGAAGGCCGCAAGGTGCTGTTCCGCGCGCCCGAATACCGGCAAGTGTCGCTGCTGGCGGTGACCCCTGCGGACATCGCCGCGAGCGTTGAAATTTCGGAGGCGGATGTGCGGCGCGTCTATGACGAGCGCAAGGCGACCTACGAGACGCCCGAGCGCCGGCAGATTCAGCAAATCTCGTTTCCGACCTTGGATGAGGCGCGAGCGGCTGCCGACAAGCTCACCAAGGGCACCACGTTCGTGGCGCTTGCGGCCGAGCGCGGCCTCAAGGACACCGACATCGATCTCGGCCTCGTTGCCCAGACCGCTATCGTGGATCGCGCTGTAGGAGCGGCCGCCTTTGCGCTTAAGCCTGGCCAGGTCAGCGCGCCGATCGAAGGCCGTTTCGGCGTCATGCTGGTCACGGTCGTCAAGGTCGAGCTGGGACAGACGCGGACGTTCGAGCAGGTTGCCTCCGAGATCAAAAACGAGCTTGCGGCCTCGCGCGCCAAGCTCGAAATGGACACCCAACACGACAAGATCGAGGACGAACGCCTGGGCGGCGCGACGCTCGCCGACATCGCCAAGAAGTTTAATCTGAAGCTCGTCGAAATTCCGGCCATCGACCGCGCCGGCAACGCCGCTGACGGCAAGCCGATCGCCGGTCTGCCGCAAAGCCCGACGCTGCTAGACGTCATGTTCAAGGCCGACAAACAGGGCGACGACCGGCCGGCGCCGATCACCGGCGGCGGCTTTGTCTGGTTCGTCGTCTCGGACATCAAGCCGGGGCGTGACCGCGATCTCGCCGAGATCAAGGATCAGGTCGAAGTACGCTGGCGCGAGGACGAGATCGCGTCGCGGCTCAAGGTGAAGTCCGCCGATCTGCTCGACAAGCTCAAGGCCGGCAAGACGCTGACCGAGCTGGCCGCGGCCGACAAGCTCAAGGTTGAGACGGCGGCCTCCGTGAAGCGTGGTGCGCCGCCGGCGGTCATTCCGGCGCGCGCCATCCAGGTCGTGTTTCAGACCCCCAAGGGCGCCCCCGGCACGGTCGATGGCGCGAATGCGGTCGACCGCATCGTGTTTCGCGTGACCGACGTCACGGTGCCGCCGTTCGATCCAAACTCGGATGAAACCAAGCGGATCGACGAGGTGCTGCGCCGCGCGCTCGCCGAAGACATCTACCTGCAATACGTCGGCAAGCTCGAAACCGAGATCGGCGTGACCATCAATCAAAACGCGCTCAATCAGGCGACCGGCAACAGCCCAGCGCCGCAACAATAGCGTCATGCAGATCGAGCCGCCGGAGAGCGCCTTCGCCGAGCGTTATGCGGGCGGCGAGACGCAGGTGGTGTGGACCACGCTGGTTGCGGATCTCGAAACCCCGGTCTCGGCTTTCCTCAAGATCGCGGGAGGCAAGCCGATGAGCTTCCTCCTGGAGTCAGTTGAAGGCGGCGCGGTGCGCGGCCGCTATTCGGTGATCGGCCTCGATCCCGATGTGGTCTGGCGAGCGGTCGGGCCTCGCGCCGAGATCAATCGCGCGGCACGGAGCTATCCCGCCGCGTTCGCGCCTTGCCCGGAGCCGCCGCTCACGGCGCTACGCGCGCTGATCGCCGAAAGCCGAATTGCTTTGCCAGACGCGCTCCCCCCGATGGCGGCGGGCGTGTTCGGCTATCTCGGCTACGACACCGTGCGCCTGATGGAGGAATTGCCGGCGCCCAATCCCGATCCGATCGGAATTGCGGATGCGGTGCTGGTCCGTCCGACGCTCGTCGTGGTGTTCGATGCGGTAAAAGACTCCATCACGGTGGTGACGCCGGTGCGGCCGGAGCCGGGCGTGACCGCCAAGGCGGCGTTGTCGCGCGCCAAGGAGCGCCTTGCGGCCGTGGTGGATGCGCTCGACCGGCCGCTCGATAAATCGGCTGCGGGTGCGGACGCCGGACCGCTCGATGTCGCGGCGAAATCCAACACAACCGCTGCCGAATACCGCGCGATGGTGCTGAGGGCCAAGGATTACATCCTGGCCGGCGATGTTTTTCAGGTGGTGCTGTCGCAACGCTTCGAGGCGCCATTTCGGCTGCCGCCGTTCGCGCTTTATCGCGCGCTGCGGCGGGTCAATCCGGCGCCCTTCCTGTATTTCCTCGATTTCGGCGGCTATGCGATTGCGGGATCGAGCCCGGAGGTGCTGGTGCGGCTGCGCGGCGGCACCGTGACGATCCGGCCGCTGGCTGGGACGCGGCCGCGCGGACCGTCGCCGCATGAGGACAAGGCGCTGGAGAACGAATTGCTGGCCGATCCGAAGGAGCGTGCCGAGCACCTCATGCTGCTCGATCTTGGACGCAACGACGTCGGCCGCGTTGCCAAGATCGGCACCGTCAACGTCACCGATCAGTTCTTCATCGAGCGTTATAGCCACGTCATGCATATCGTCTCCAACGTCGAAGGCACGCTCGCCGAGGGCTGCGATGCACTCGATGCGCTGGCGGCGGGTTTTCCGGCCGGTACGGTTTCGGGCGCACCCAAAGTGCGGGCCATGGAAATCATCGACGAGCTGGAGAAGGAAAAGCGCGGCCTCTACGCCGGTTGTGTCGGTTATTTCTCGGCCGCCGGCGAAATGGATAGCTGCATCGTGCTGCGCACCGCATTGATCAAGGACGGAACCATGTACGTCCAGGCCGGCGCCGGAATCGTGGCCGACTCCGACCCCGAAAAAGAGCAGGCCGAGTGCGTCAACAAGGCCAAGGCGTTGTTCCGGGCGGCCGAGGAAGCGCGGCGTTTTGCGTCTGCGGTGGGCCGCGGCCAATAGGCCCGGTTGAGGTCCCTTTCCCCCCTGCCCGGCCCGTTCCAACGTGCTAAGGAAACGGCCGTTATGGTGGTCCTGATCGACAATTACGACAGCTTCACCTTCAACCTCGTCCACTATCTGGGTGGTCTCGGGGCGGACGTGACTGTGCATCGCAACGACAAGGTGACGGTCAAGGACGTGCTGGCGGCCGGTCCCGACGCGATCGTGCTGTCGCCCGGTCCCTGCACGCCGAACGATGCCGGCATCTGCCTTGATCTGATCGAGCAGGCCGCGCCGTCGACGCCGATTCTGGGCGTCTGCCTCGGCCATCAGGCCATCGGCCAGGCCTTTGGCGGCGCGGTGGTGCGCGCGCCCTCGCCGGTTCACGGCAAGCTCAGCGAGGTCCGCCACAGCGGCCAGGGCGTATTCCGCGGCATCAACGGTCCGTTCAAGGCGACGCGCTATCACTCGCTCGTGGTGGCGCGCGATACGATGCCCGAGGCATTGACTGTGACGGCTGAAACCGACGACGGACTGGTGATGGGACTTTCACACAAGACGCAAGCTGTGCATGGCGTGCAGTTCCACCCGGAAAGCATTGCGTCCGAGCACGGCCACCTGATCCTAAAAAACTTTCTCGATCTGGCGGCGCAGTGGCACGCGCAGCGCCGGCAACGCGCGCATTGAGGGGACGTTTGTGAGCGACGAATTCAAGACTCTCATCGCCAAGGTGGCCTCGGGCGCGACGCTGTCGCGCGAGGAAGCCTCGCACGCCTTTGACCGCATGATGTCGGGCGAAGCCACGCCCTCGCAAATGGGCGGCTTGTTGATGGCCTTGCGGGTGCGCGGTGAGACGGTGGACGAAATCACCGGCGCGGTTACCGCAATGCGCGCCAAGATGCTGCGGGTCAACGCGCCAGCCAACGCGATCGATGTGGTCGGAACCGGCGGCGATGCCTCGGGCTCATTCAATATTTCGACCTGCGCGTCCTTCATCGTCGCAGGCGCGGGCGTTCCGGTCGCCAAGCACGGCAATCGCGCGCTGTCGTCGCGCTCGGGCGCGGCCGACGTGCTGGGCGCGCTGGGCGTGAAGGTCGAGTTGGCGCCCGAGCAGGTCGGCGATTGCATTCGCGACGCCGGCATCGGGTTCATGTTCGCGCCGGCGCATCACCCGGCGACCAAGAATGTCGCTCCGACACGAGTCGAGCTCGGCACCCGCACCATTTTCAATCTGCTCGGTCCGCTGTCCAATCCGGCCGGCGTCAAACGCCAGATGATCGGCGTGTTCTCGCGGCAATGGATCGAGCCGATGGCGCATGTGCTCAAGAACCTCGGCTCCGAAGCCGTCTGGGTCGCGCATGGCTCCGATGGGCTCGACGAAATCACCACCGCGGGGCCGACCTATGTGGCGTCGCTCCAGGACGGCAAGGTGCGCACCTTCGAGATCACGCCCGAAGAGGCGGGCCTGCCGCGCGCCAAGCCCGAGGCGCTGCGAGGTGGCGATGCGCAAACCAATGCGGATGCGATCTTGTCCGTGCTCCGAGGCAAGAAAAGCGCGTTCCGCGACGTGGCATTGCTCAACGCATCGGCCGCGCTGATTGTCGCCGGCCTTGCCAAGGACTTGAAGGAAGGAATGGTGATCGCGACCAAATCGATTGAATCGGGCGAAGCCGAAGGCCGCCTCGGTCGCTTGGTCGCGGTATCCAACGCGGTATCGAACGCGCAATGAGCGATATCCTCAAAAAAATTGAGGCCTATAAGCGCGAAGAGATAGCGGCGGCAAAACGCGCCCTGCCCTTCGCCGAGGTCGAGCGCGCCGCCAAAGCCGCACCGCGACCACGCAATTTTCTGGGCGCGATTGAGGTCTATCAGGCGCAAGGCAAATACGCGCTGATCGCCGAGATCAAGAAAGCGAGCCCATCGAAGGGGTTGATCCGCGCCGATTTCGATCCGCCAGCGCTGGCGCAGGCCTATCAGGCCGGCGGCGCGGCGTGCCTTTCGGTGCTGACCGACGGCCCGTCGTTTCAGGGCACGCCTGCGTATCTGACAGCGGCGCACAACGCCACGCGGCTGCCGGTGTTGCGCAAGGATTTCATGTTCGAGGTCTATCAGGTGGCCGAGGCGCGCGCGTGGGGCGCGGACTGCATTTTGATCATCATGGCATCGGTCGACGATTATCTCGCCAAAGATCTGGAAGACTCAGCCCGCGCCCACGGCATGGACGCGCTGCTCGAGGTTCACGACGAATGGGAGCTCGAGCGTGCGCTCAAGCTGCAGTCGCGGCTGATCGGCATCAACAACCGCAACCTGAAAACGTTCGAGACCACGCTGACGACCAGCCAGCGCCTGGCGCCGAAGGTTCCGAAGAACCGCATCGTGGTCGGCGAAAGCGGCATCTCCACCGCGGGCGACCTCGACCAACTCGCCCGCTTCGGCATGTCGACGTTTTTGGTCGGCGAGAGCCTGATGCGGCAGGCCGATGTGGCGGCGGCCACGCGCGCGCTGCTGGCCCACAACGCGACGCTACGCGCCGCGGAGTGAGCCGTGGCGAAGACGCTCACTCATCTCGGCAAGACTGGCGAAGCCCGCATGGTCGATGTCTCGGCCAAGGCCGCGACCGCCCGCACGGCGATTGCCGAAGGCCGCGTCGTGATGGCGAAATCGACGCTCGATTTGGTGCTCAAAGGCAACGCCAAGAAGGGTGACGTGCTCGGCGCCGCGAGGCTCGCCGGCATCATGGCTGCCAAGCGCACCCATGAATTGATCCCGCTTTGCCATCCGCTCGCGCTGTCGAAGGTGGCACTCGATCTGGAGCCTAATCGCAAGCTGCCCGGCATTGTGGTGCGGGCGACCGTGAAGGTCACAGGCCCGACCGGCGTCGAGATGGAAGCGCTGACCGCCGTCTCGGTTGCTTGCCTCACGATCTACGACATGGTGAAAGCGGTTGAGCGCGGCATGCGGATCGAGGGCATCCGCCTGATCGAAAAACAGGGCGGCAAATCCGGTCACTACCGGGCCAAGAGGTAAGCATGGCGACGCTGTTGCTCGTTGCCGATGCGCTCGCCCGTGTGCTCGACGGTGCGCAACCGCTGCCGGCCGAGGACGCGTCTCTCTCCGAGGCCGAGGGCCGCGTGCTGACCACGGACCTCGCGGCATTGCGCACGCAACCGCCGGCGGACGTCTCTGCGATGGACGGCTATGCGGTCCGCGCGGCGGATGTCGCATCCGTGCCAATGGCATTGAAAGTTATTGGCGAGGTGGCGGCCGGCCGGCCGTTTCCCGGTCAGGTTGGGCCCGGCGAAGCCGCGCGCATTTTTACCGGCGGTGTGGTTCCGGCTGGCGCCGATACGATCGTCATTCAGGAAAACACCAAGCGCGACGGCGAGCGCGTGACCGTCACCACGCCGGAAAAATCCGGCCGGCACATCCGCCGCGCCGGTCTCGATTTCGCGCAAGGCACGGTGTTGCTGTGCAAGGGCCGCCGCCTCACCGACCGCGATGTGATGCTGGCGGCCGCCATGAATTATCCGGCGGTGCCGGTGCATCGGCGCCCGAAGATCGCGGTGCTCGGCACCGGCGATGAACTGGTGGCGCCGGGAGCGACACTCGGACCGGGCCAGATTGTCTATTCCAACGGCTTTGCCTTGATGGCCTTGGCGCGCCGGGAGGGCGCCGAGGTGCTTGACCTTGGCGTGGTGCCAGATCGGGTTGGGGAGACGGTCGCGGCGATCCGCAGTGCACGGCAAGCCAAGACCGATATCCTGCTGACCACGGGAGGCGCCTCGGTCGGCGACCACGATCTGGTGCAAAAGGCGCTTGCCGCAGAAGGGCTCGCGCTGTCGTTCTGGAAGGTGGCGCTGCGTCCCGGCCGCCCCATGATGCACGGCCGGCTCGGCGCCATGCACGTTCTCGGTGTGCCCGGGAACCCGGTGTCAGCCTACGTGTGCTCGGTGCTGTTTCTGGTTCCGTTGCTGCGGCGGCTGGCCGGCCGGGCCGATGTGGTACCGAGAACCGAATCGGCCGTGCTCGGCCAGGCTCTGCCCGCTAACGACGAGCGGGCCGACTACATGCGGGCCACGCTCGCCGAGGGCCCCAACGGTGAGGCGGTCGCCACGCCAATTCGGGTGCAGGATTCTTCCATGATGGCGGCGCTGGCAAAGGCCGATTGTCTCGTCATTCGCGAGCCCCACGCGCCCACAGTCGGTGCAGGAGAGCGTTGCGTGATCCTTAGGCTTAAGCCCGCGCTTTAGCGGTCCCTCGACTTGTTCACGCCAAATTAAAGGGTTGCGGAACAAGAGTAGAACATATAGTGTCCGTTCATGATTTGTTTTCGATGGGTGGTAGGCCCGTAGAGAACGGACCGGAGCCGACGGAGAAAATCGCCGATGCTGACCCGCAAGCAGTTCGAGCTACTGCGCTTCATCCACGAGCGTCTGAAGGAGAGCGGCGTACCTCCCTCATTCGACGAGATGAAGGATGCGCTCGACCTGCGGTCGAAGTCGGGCATTCACCGGCTGATAACCGCCCTGGAGGAGCGCGGCTTTATTCGCCGCCTGCCGAACCGGGCGCGCGCCATCGAGGTGATCAAGCTGCCGGAGCCGGTGAGCAGTGGCGTGGGCCGCCGTGGATTCACGCCAAGCGTCATCGAAGGCAATCTCGGCCGGGTGCGCGCGCCGACATCGGAGGATGACGCCGGCCGACCGGTTGCCATTCCGGTCATGGGCCGCATCGCGGCCGGCACGCCAATCGAGGCGATTCAGACCAAAAGTCACGTCATCAACATGCCGCCCGAAATGCTCGGCACCGGCGAGCACTTCGCATTGGAGGTGCGCGGCGATTCCATGATCGAAGCCGGCATCCTCGAAGGCGACACGGTGCTGATCAAAAAGACCGAGGCCGCCGATACCGGCGATATCGTGGTGGCGCTGATCGACGACGAAGAGGCAACGTTGAAACGCTTCCGCCGCCGCGGCGCCTCGATCGCGCTTGAGCCGGCCAACACGGCCTATGAGGTCCGCATCCTGCCGCCGACACGCGTGCGCATTCAGGGCAAGATGATCGGGCTATTCCGGCGCTATTGATCCAGGGTTTCAATCTCCGGCTTCCAGGTCCTCCACCCGCGGCGTTGCATCGCGTGGCGCTGGCTGGATGGTCGTTGACGACGGCGCAATGCCGCTTGGCATTGCGCGTGCCCAGGGCCGGTCCTGACCTGCCGGCCGCGCGGCGGCAAGCTCCCAGCGGTCCCCTATCCGCGTCAGCGAGAGCGCGCCCAACGCTCGCGTGGTCTTGCGGTCGATCAGCGCGGCCGCGCAGCCTGGCGGCGCATCCCGCACGGTCACGACGAGTGATGCGCGCATACAATCCTCCCCGATGGCTTCCGGCGCGAGCGTGAACGCCACGAGCTTGCCGTCCGCCAAGCGGGCGATGCAGCCGGATGGATCGCAGGTGAAGCCCAGGCGCACAGTTCGATCGGTTGGCAGCCGCGCATCGGCGTCAGCCGCGAGCCATTCACGCACGCCAAACGCATCGCCACTGCCGGTGCGGTGGATCGCCAGGCGTCCGTCAGCGCTGCGCACCGCAATGGTCTGGCCGTCGGCGGCAACCAGCACCTCCGGTATCTGCGGGCGGATCGCCCACAGGCTCGCGAGCACCACCAGCACCCCCCCGCACCAGCGCAGCGGCGTCTTGAGAAGACACAGCACCACCATGCCGGCGCTGCAAAGCAGCACCGGCCCAATTCCGAACGCCGCCATGCGTCCGACCGCGCCGGGCAATGCCGCGACCCATTGCGCGACCGCAATCATCCAGACAATGCCGTCGCCCATCAGCCGCCAGAGCGGGCCATCAAAGCCGAACGGAATGGCGAGCAGCGCCAGGAGGCCAGCGGGCATCACCCAGACCGACACGACCGGCATGGCCAGGAGATTTGCCAGCACCCCATAGGGCGCGAGCCGATGGAAGTGGAAGGCCGCGAACGGCATGGTGGCGAGGCCTGCCACCAGCGACGCCAGCACGAGGCCCGCGATTTCCCGCCAGCCCCAGAGGGCGGCTCGCGCGCCGAGCGACGTATCGGCGTTGGCGCGCCAGGCCAATCCGCGCGAATAGGCCGCGATCAGGGCGAGCGTCGCCGCAAACGACATCTTTGCTATTTTCATAGCTGACCATAGGGCAACGCTGCTTGTCGATTTTCTAACATTATATCAATAGCTAAACCGATTTTTATGCTCATGCGTGAACATCGAAAAATTCCCGTTGACACGGCCCGTCCGTAGCCCCAGCGTAGCCCCGGCATCAAGATGTCGTTGGATGCAGTCAAGATGTCGTTCGAGGGCAGATCATGAAAAAGGCATTCACCGATCGGTTCTTGCGCTCCCTTAAGCCGGCGCAGCCAGGCTCGCGCGTGACCGTGTGGGACGCGGCCCTGCCTAACTTCGGAGTGCGCGTAACCGATAAGGGGCACGCGTCGTTCTTTGTCATGCGCCGGCCCCGCGGCCTCGCCAAACCCGTCCGGGTCGTCCTCGGCGCATATCCGGCGACGAGCCTCGCCGACGCCCGTGAACGAGCGCGCGCCGCGATCAATGATCTCACGGCCGGGGTTCATCCCGGCGAGCGCGAGGCCCAGCGTCAGCGGGCCGAACTCGCGAGACGCGCCAATTTATTTGAGAACGTCGCTTCCGATTTCATCTCTCGGCACGTCTCGAAGCGCCGCACGGCCGGCGCGATCACGCAGCGAATTAAGCGTGAATTGGAGGCACGGTGGGCCAAGCGGCCGGTTACCGACATCACCCGCGCCGAGGTCATTCGAATGGTCGAGGAAATAGTAGACAGCGGGCGGCCCGAAGCAGCCCGGCAAACACTCATCTACTGCCGCCGGCTCTTCAACTGGGCAATTGTGCGCGACATCTATGGCCTTGAGCACTCTCCGGCGGACCGGGTCAATGCGATCGACTTAATTGGCACCAAGAAGGCGCGACAACGCGTCCTAACCGATGCCGAAATTCGTCTCATCTGGCAGGCGACCGAAGGTCCAGCAGCGCGCACGTATCCCTATGGCATGTTTGTCCGTCTTCTGCTCGTGCTGGGCTGCCGGCGCGGCGAGCTTGCCGGCGCGGTGTGGGATGAGATTGATTTTGATAAGGCGGTGTGGATGTTATCAGGCGAGCGCACCAAGAATAGCGAGCCGCACGTTATTCCCCTGCCCGCCCTCGCAATCGATCTGATCCAAGCAATACCGAAATCTCAGACGCCCGGGCCGTTCCTGTTTTCGAACTCCTTTGGAGAAAAGCCGCTCGTCGATTTCGCCTGGGTCAAGGGATTTGTCGACCGCCGCATAGTCGAGCTTGCGCCGCCCGGCATCGCGCCGTGGACCATGCACGACCTACGCCGCACGATGCGCACCGGTTTGGCAACGCTCGGCGTGCCACCGCATATTGCCGAGCTATGCCTCGGCCACAAACAACGAGGCATCGCCGCCGTCTACGATCAACACCGCTACGAGCGAGAAAAGCGCGACGCGCTTGAGCAATGGACCACGCGGCTCACGTTGATCGTGAATCCCAGCGAGACAAAGAACGTCGTGCTCCTCAAAGAGCACGCCACACGCACGTAGATGCCTACTGCTGTGTCAAAATGGGAAGCTTGCTCTCTTCCCTACTCAACTATTAGGCGCTAGATTTTCCATTGCCCGCTAGCTGGTTTCTGGCGAGCATCGCGATGCTCCCTTTTCAAAGGGAGTGTCCGATGACACAGCAACTGGTATCGAAGAAGGAACTGAAATCCGTCTATGGAGTGCCGTACAGTTTCCAGCACATTGCGCGCCTCGAAGTCGCGGGCCAATTCCCCAAGCGGGTAAAGCTTGGCGCCTGTCGCGTCGCGTGGGTTGCTGAAGAGGTGCAGTGCTGGATAGACGAGCGCGTTGCTTCTCGCAACATGACATCATCTCCTTCTTGAAGGGTAGAGCCCCGGGGTCCAACCCGGGGCTCTTTGCATGTGCACACAGATGCATGATGCCGATGCAGAACTTTTCCTTTAGCAAAAGCTCGTTGGTCCCGGATTCCCGGGACCCGCATCAAAGGAAACTCTCATGTCCAGCAAGATCGCTACAATTCAGACTCACGACGGAGACGTGCACACGGGCAAGGTCGTCGATGTGAATGATCACTTCGTCAGCGATATTTTGCTCGCGGCCTTCTGCCCCCCAACGATGCTGATGGGGGCATCGGAGCCGACGATCTCGGTTGAACACAACGGCGAGAAGTACTCGGGGCGCAAGATCAAGTAGCGCCATCGATAACCGTCAGGAGGAAAAAGGCCGCCCTCTGAGGCGGCCTTTTATTTTCGATTTCCGTCTCGATCAGATCAGTGCCTGAATCTCTTTAGCGAGCCCCTCAACCCGCACAATGCCCACTTCGTCCAACACGTCATCCACCTCGATCATCTTCTTGCTATGAAAATATGCAGCCATTTTTGTCCCTGCCGGCCTTCGAATTTCGTTAGCTACACCAACCGCAGATAGATACCCACATAGGGCAGATCGTCCAGGCACCTGAGCGGAGGAAGTTATAATTGAAAGAATTTCGTCGCCACTTTGCTCTTCACCGTAAAATTGTAGGCACTCCCCCACTGGGAACATTAGACCAACGTATCTATAAATGATGGGCCGAGTCTTCGGCGGCACCCGGTCATCCACATTGTAAACCTCAAACCTAATTCCACGGTCAGTCTTTTTCATTATCCGAAGCAGCGACACCGCAGCAAATCCAGCATCAGTAAGCAAACGTGTATACATAAAATAGCTGCCAGCGTGTTTCTTGGCACACTCGTCCCAGAGGTGTTTCCATTTTTCGATGGCACCCAATGTCACTTTCTGCTCTACACTTCTAAAATCCATAAATATTTTTGTTGAATCAATTTTATAAATAATTCCAGTGAACTCCCCGTGAGGAAGCTTGAATGATTCTATCGTTAGCCCCGTCAACTGCGCAAGCTTTGAGACGTGACTGGGATAAGGGACCGTCTGCAATCCGAGCCACCGCGTAAGTGTCGATTGATTGACCTCTAAAATCTTTGCAAGTTCTTTTCGGTCGAAATTAAGCTCCAAATGTCGCAGACAGTACGCAACGTTCTTTTGCAAATCGCTTGCTTTGCTTGAAGAGCTCACTGATCTTCTCCAGCTCCTGGGGATAACATCCCGATGAGTCTCCGCCGGATAAGTTACCATCAACGGTGATGACCGACGACTCCGCAGGCCATGACCTGCCCCATCCGGACATGACCGGACATGACCAACCTAGTCCGACAGCCCTGTTCACCTTGACCGTCGAGGATGCTGTCGCGCGCTACGCGCAGCTTGGCCACCCACGCAATCCGCGCAGTGTTCGCCGTTTCTGCCAGCAAGGAACGATTGATTGCAGAAAGGTTCGCACTTCAAATTTTTCAGAGCTGTACTTGATCGACCCTGCTTCGATCGACCGTCACGTCAAAGAGATTGCGGAGACGTTTCCAGTTGTGTCGCATGACATGACCGGCCATGACCTGCCAAGTCCGGCCTTGGCTGGTCATGACCAGCCA
>CAMDDZ010000017.1 GCA_945893145.1 Rhodoplanes serenus
GGCCACCGAGCCGGGTTTTGCGTTTTTTGGCCCTGACACGTCCTCCGTTCAGTCGCGCGTCAACGGTTCTGGGCCTCCGTGTTCGCGGCAGCGAACAAGCGGAAGGTTAGCTACCGATCATTGCGGGCCGTCCAAGTTTGCGCTGAAGCCCGGCCCCTTGATGCCAAGTACGATCGGCTTGTCGGTCTTGCAGTTGAAGCCCCGCGCATGCTTGTCGGCGATCTGTTGCGATAACTCGTTGGCGTTGCGGTTGGCCCGGCCGTCGACATAGCCGACGTGGCAGACACCGCCGGGGCCGAGCCGGGTCACCACCAGCACCTGGCCCTTGTAATCGGCCCCGCTGTCCTGCGTTACCGACGTGTTCCAGCGCAGGATGGTCGCAAAGGCGCGCCGCACACCGCCCTCGCCCCGTTCGATCCGCCATTCGATGGTCTTGCCCTCACTGTTGAACGCCGGCAGCGATTGCGACGCAGCCGGTTCATTGGCGGCGTTGGGGCCGAAGCTCACGGTGACGCGCTGATCGGCGCCGCTCACCAGCACCGCGATCCCGCCGTAGCCTGCGCATTGCCAGGCGCCGTAATCCTCCGGACCTTGGCCCTTTTGATGCCGGCAACGGTTGAGATCGAGCGGCGTATAGGCCTGCTCGACCGGAGCGGGCGACTGCGCGGTGGCGGCGCTCGCAACGAGTGCGGCCGCCGCGATGACGAAAATCACGTTCCGCATGTCAAACCTCGGGGGCCGGCAGGCCAGCGCTCGCGCAAGCCGCCCGCACGGTGTTGACCATCAGGCATGCGATCGTCATGGGGCCGACACCACCCGGCACTGGCGTGATCGCGCCTGCCACGGTCAAGGCTTCGGCAAATGCCACGTCGCCGACGAGGCGCGACTTACCGTCCACGCCCGGCACCCGGTTGATGCCGACGTCGATCACGGTAGCGCCAGGCTTGATCCAGTCGCCGCGCACCATTTCGGTGCGGCCGATCGCGGCCACCAGCAGGTCGGCACGGCGACAAACCGCTGGAAGGTCGCGCGTCTTGGAATGGGTCACCGTCACGGTCGCGTTCTCGGCCAGCAGAAGCTGCGCCACCGGCTTGCCGACGATGTTGGAGCGGCCGACCACCACCGCATCCATGCCGGCGAGCGACGGATGCACCGTCTTGGCCAGAATGATGCAGCCCAACGGCGTACAGGGCACCAGCGCGGGCAGGCCTGAAGCAAGGCGGCCGGCGTTCACCGGATGAAAGCCGTCCACGTCCTTGCCCGGATCGATTGCGTTCAGCACCTTCTGGGCGTCGACCTGGGGCGGCAGCGGCAGTTGCACCAGGATGCCGTGCACGGCCGGGTCGGCGTTGAGCTTCCGCACCAGCGCCAGCAGGTCGGCCTCGCTCACCGTTTCGGGCAGGCGATGGTCGAACGACCGCATGCCGGTTTCCTTGGTCACCTTGGCCTTGCTGCCGACGTAGGACTCGCTTGCCGGATTGTTGCCGGCCAGTACGACCGCGAGCCCGGGCGTCACGCCGTGCTGGTCGGTGAGGCGCTCCACCTCGCGCGCGACCTTGCCGCGCAATTCTGCCGCGATGGCTTTGCCGTCAATGATACGCGCCGTCATGGCCAATCTGTTACCGCACGGCGGCGATCTTCTCCAGCGCGGCCGCGAGCGTTGGGCCGTCGCCCGCAATCATCACGCGCTTGATGCGGGCGGTGGCCCCCGCAATCAGCGCGACGTTGCGCGGCGCTACGCCAAGAGTCCGCGCCAGTAAGGTCAGCAAAGCGGCATTGGCTTCGCCGTCGCTCGCTGGTGAGCGCACCCGCGCCTTCAGCACGCTGCGGCCGTCCGAAAGCTGCTCGACGCCGTCGATGGCATCGCGACCTCCCTTGGGCGTCAGCCGGACCGCAATCGCGACGCCGCCGGCCACGGCCGTCCAAGGCCGCGCGGGAGTGGGCGCCATCAAGTTATGGCTTTGAAGTACACCCAGTAGATCAGCCGCTCGAGGAATTCGAGTCCAAGCAGCAGGATGAGCGGCGAGAGGTCGAAGCTGCCCATGGAAGGCAGCACGCGGCGGATCGGAGCTAGCACGGGCTCTGTCGCCCGATACAAGAAATAACCAATATTGCGGACGATATCGTTTCGGGCGTTCACCACGTTGAAGGCAATCAGCCACGTCATTACGACTGCCGCGACCACAATCCAGAAATACAGCTGGATCAGCTTCACAATTAGCCAAACGAACGGATTGATCGCCATGGCGCAAACCCCAGGATTCGGCCGCAGACGAATAGCGACTTACCCGCCTCAGGGAAAGAGCCAGTCCCGGCCGGTGGTGCCGTGCCGAGGGGGCGTAAATCATTGACAGCCTGGAAAGCCGAGACGTAAATGGCGCCCACTCGCTGCCGGGCGTGCGCTTTCGCACCCGCGGTAGGGGCCGTAGCTCAGCTGGGAGAGCGCCTCGTTCGCAATGAGGAGGTCAGCGGTTCGATCCCGCTCGGCTCCACCAAACCCAAACGTCGCTTAAGCCTTTGTCCTTGCGCCGGAACGGCGTGTGAGACAGGGGTCCGATGTTCCCTCTCTTGGATCACAGAAATCTCAGCTGGTCACACCTGTGTCACAGCGAGGGGTTTCGGCATGGCTACGATCCGCAAGCGGCGAGACAAGTGGCAAGTCCAGATTAGACGCCTGGGACTGCGCCCTATCTCCCAATCATTCCACCAGCTGAAGGACGCCGAAGCTTGGGCAAGACATATGGAGGTCCAAGCGGACCGGCGAGACTTGCCGCCCGACCGGAAGGAACTCGAACGAGTGACGCTCGGTGAACTCGTGGAACGTTACCGGATCACAGTGAGCATCAACAAACGATCCTACGACAAGGAACGGTATTTCCTGAAGGTGTTCGGCGATCATCCCTTGTGCCGCAAATTCATTTCCGAGATCACACCTGCGGATTTCGCCACCTATCGGGATGAAAGAATTCGAGACGTAAAACCGATCTCGTTGAAGCGTGAATTGGCTCCGATCCAAAATTTATTTGAGGTAGCAAGACACGAATGGGGTCTGCCGCTTCGGGAAAACCCTCTCGGCAAATTGCAACTCAAGGCTCCTGACAATAGACGTGAGAGACGATTGAGGCCGGGGGAAGCAGACAAGCTCATCAACGCTGCTCGCTGCTGTCGAAATCCATTGATCGGGACAATCATCCAATTTGCAGTTGAGACTGGAATGAGGCGTGGAGAAATCCTGGCAATTGAATGGAGGCACATAAGTGGGGATGAACGGTCATTGCTCATTCCAGACACGAAGAATGGGCACTCCCGAACCATCCCTCTGACAAAGCCAGCTTTGGCACTTTTGCAGCCTGTACGAAGGGAGGGGGAAGAGCGGCTATTTCCTATCACACCTAATGCGTTGCGTTTGGCGTGGGAGCGGGTGAAGGCGAGAGCGGCGATTGACGACCTGCATTTCCACGACCTGCGGCATGAAGCGATCAGCCGGTTTTTTGAAAGAGGGTTGACCACCCCTGAGGTGGCGCTCATCAGCGGACACAGAGACATGCGAATGCTCTTTCGTTACGCGCATGCGTCGAGAGAGCGCGTTTTGGAGAAGTTGGACACTTAAAAACTAGCAGAATCAATGATTTCTCTTGACAAATCACAGGAAATCTGCGCATAATATCTCTAAGGTGAATATTGCCCACCTCCGTCTGAAGCACATAATTTCTATCGCGTTAGATTTTTAGAGGAATTTAATTGTGACCTACACATTGAGCTAGTCGCGCTACCTTTCACTTTGACCGCTTCCAATCTCTCGTGTCGCTTCGTTTTGAAGCCACGCACCGCTTCATTTTCTAACCGCTACGCGACACCAAAAAAACTGAACGAACGAGCAGCGCTTTTGCGTTCGCTCGTCTACTAGGATTTTTTAAATGAATAATTTCAAATCGCCATCGCATAAGTCTAGTAACAAGCAAGCGACGGCTCCCACTGTTTTCGATGAAGCCAAAACATTCCTGCAACTTCTCGATCCAGACGCCACGGACTTCACCTTCAGCGTCCTGCCCGAAACCGAGGGCTGCACAGAGCCAGCAACGACTAGGCACGGAAAGCTAGGCGAACTCGTGGGCTGGCTTTCAGAACGCAACAGTGTTGGCTTCGGCGTTTTCGTCACCGTGAATGAGACAAATCTCAAAGGCCGTAAGGCTGAGGACATTACCCAGATCAGAGCGGTCTGGCACGAAGACGACATCGGTTACGAAGGCAGCTTCCCTTTGCAACCTTCGATGACCATTCAAACATCCGAAGGGAAGTTTCATCGTTATTGGCTTGTTGAAGGCGGTTGGCCAGCCGACGATCTAGGCAAAGCTGATTTTGCTGATGTGATGCAAGCAATGAAAATTTATGGGACTGATCCGAGTGCGACAGACCTGCCGCGTCTTCTTCGTCTACCTGGGACCTATCACGTCAAGGGAAAGCCGCAACTAGTCAAGATCGCTGAGGCTAATGGCCAGCGTTACAGCCGAGAGGTCGTCCTGAACGCGTTCGCACCGGTACGGAACTCGGTAGAGAACATTTCAGAACCCCGAAGCGAGCCCAGAGTATTTTCTAATCAGGACCTCAAGCGAGCAAAGGGAGCGATCAATTTCATTCCCGCCGATAGCCGCGAGAGTTGGCTGCCGGTTGCTATGGCCTTACACGCCACTGTCGGGGACGAGGATGCATACGCAATTTTGGATGATTGGTCGCGAACATGTCCCTCGAAATACGACAGCAAGGAAAACCGCCGACAATGGGACAGCTTTAAAGACTACGACGATGGCAAGATCAAAACCATTGCGTCCATTTTCGAACTGGGCAAGCAGCACGGCTGGCAGGAAACATGCGAGCTTGCTCCGAAGCCGCCTCGCTCAGAGGAACCGTTGTCACTGACGCCGGGCGAACTAACCCAACGAGCGATGAAAAACATCGTTGATAAATTCAAACAGCGAAACACCAATCCGTCGCAGTCCGAGTGGAATGGCCTGCAGCAAATCGCACTGACTATTCAGGGAATGGCAGATCAGAACCTGCCGCCAATGTTTTACCTATCATCGCTTTCTCCTGGCGTGGGTAAAACGTCGGTGACCTGTGAGGCAATCCGAACCCTTTTGGCCATGGAGTCGTACCGCGATGTTGGCGTTATTCTCTTTCTATCCCGCTGTGAGGAAATCAAGCACCTGATTGAAAATGCGAGCTTGCGGGAAGACGACTACGCCGTACTCGTTAGCGAGAAGGGCGAATACGCAGAGCTAAACAAATGCGGCAACCTGAATGCCGGAAAGGCCCGGGTCCTGATCACGACGCAACAGCGGTTGGAACTCTACTGCCGTGACGAGAGAACATTTGCCGACATCTCTGAATTTCATTTCAACGGCAAACCGAGGCGGGTTCGGGTGTGGGATGAAGCAATCCTGCCCTCGACCATCCTGACAGTTGGCAAATACGATATCTCTGATCTGCTCAAGATTTGTGTACAAAACGATGCGGTTGTGGGTAGTGCGACTGAAGAGTTGTTCAATGAATTAAGCAAGGCAGCGGATAGGGCGATTGTAGATGTGCCCGACCTGCAGAGCATAATTGAGCTCCATACGTTCCGGGATTGGTTTTCTGATGGAGCAGACAAAGACGTTGCCGAGGCGCTGTGGAAGCTCTCGGGGCGGTCCGTCAGGGTCAGAAAGGATATGGAAGGCAATACAGCACTGGACTACGAAGATACATTTCCCGATGACCTTGCACCGCTATTAATTCTTGATGCTTCCGGACAGCAGAGGAACACGTATGAGCTCTGGTACGCCAATCGCAAGGGACTACAGTTCCTTCCAAGTCCACAAAAGGACTACTCCCCATTGAAGGTCCATCATTGGAATCGCGGGGCAGGAAAATCGAAACGGACAGACTGGGATGAAATTTTTGACGGCGTTGCAAAAACAATAAACGGTCTTCCGAAGGAGCACAAAATTCTTGTTGTCCATTTTAAGCATGGTCGTTACGTCCCCGATATTCCAGAAATGATCCGGGACCGGATTGGTAGCGATAGCAGGGTGTCATTCTGCACTTGGGGTAAACATACCGCGACGAATGAATTTGCCGAATGCAGACACGTCATCCTTGCGGGTGTTTTACAATACAGCACCAGTCAGAATGAGGCTCACGGCAGAGGAGCGAAGGGCATTAAGACGGAGGATGAATTTACCGATGAAGAACATCGAGACACACGCCTAGGCGAGATCGCTCATAACATTCTGCAAGCAGCCTGCCGAGGATCAGTCCGACGCTCCGAGGGAAATACCTGTCCAGCTGGATGCACACTTTGGCTGATTTTTTCAAGTCATCGAAGCACCGGGATTCCAAGGGAGTTGTTGGACCGGATTTTTCCTGGAGCAATGATCCAGGATTGGGCTCCGCTTCCTAAAAAGCTAACAGGTCAAGCTAAAACGCTAATCAACATTCTTGATACCGTGACCGACGGCATAGGGGTTGGAAAAACATATGTGCAGGAGGTGCTTGGTATTAGTGACCGCCGAAATTTCAATCGGCTAATCAGACGGAGAGACGTACAGGAATGGATGACAGCCATCGGCGTTCAGCTTGAAGGTGATCTATTCAAAAGGATTGATGACAGGCCCAGCAGCAAAAGCGCCCACCTAAAGATGTACGACAAGGTTTATAGAGCAGAGCTACCTTATTAAAGCCGTAGGGGTCGATGGGTAAGGGTCAATTGTTGTTATAGAGATACTATAAGGACTTTTGACCCCCATCCCTTTGTCGTACACCCTGTCGTGGCGATTTGGAGGATACTCGTTGCCCTATGGAGACCCTATTCTTTGGGTAAGTTACTATGTTTATTGAACAATATATCATTTTGACCGAAATCCAGTACGTCCAAACATCACCCCCAGAACCCTCTCGAAGTATACCCTGAGGTTAGGAACGACCTCGCCGCCTTCAAGGAAGACAGCCGCGCGATCTTTACGGCATCGTCGAAAGCGCAAGAGGCCGCTGACTACCTGCGATCCTTTAGTGAGCGTGAGGAAGCAGTGGCAGCCTAGCCCCCGTCTACAAGCGGGGTTTTCTTTTTGCTATGCTCGCCGGCATTGGTTCGGGGGAACGTATGTCTCTTGGTACCGGCATTTTTCTATCCTCACTGTTGTTGGCGATTGTCGCTCTCTATGGCCTCACAAAAGACCGCTGGGGTTGGCGCCGCTTCATGAAGCGCTTTGCCTTTGTGGTGCTCGGTCTTGTTGCCCTGACCGCTGTTAGCATCGGAGGCTATTACGTGTGGGAGAACATCCCCACACCGGTCACCCGACAAACCGAGTACGCCGGGGTACGGCTTGGCATGAGCCCCGATGAAGTGATGTACGTAAAGGGCTACCCGCCAACCGTACTAACATCAAAACCCGGAGACGAATGGAAAGACTTTTTCCTGGTCGTTGAAACATCAAAACTTGAGAAAGGAAAGAAGGTCACTGACTATCGCAACTGGGGGTTCAAGACATATGAAAGCGAGCTCACAGTGGCATTCGACGAGGCCCGCACCAAGGTTGCTGTAATACGGTGCTTTTCGAATGACAAGCGAAGCCGCTGCCCAGCAATTGCCGGCGTACAGGACGGAGACAGTGAGCAGACTGTCATCCGCAAGCTAGGCCCCAAACACGAGCAGCGGATCGAAGGCGTCACCAAGTCAATCGTATGGCCCGACCTTGGCATCCGGCTACACCTAACCACTGAAGAAGTGTTTATGTTGGACGTAGTTGCCGCGGACCAGCTTCGTCGTTGAATTCGCGTGCTACAATTTCTTATGCGTGCACAGCCTAACTTTATTGGGCGAGCCTAAATCTACGCAGACAATTTACAGGTCCGCTTGCCGTGGTCGGGGTCAGTCAGCTTGAGACAAACAGCCGTCATGACGGTGCGGATCAGTTCTTCGAGGGCTCCGGCGATTTCCGCATGGTACAGCGTACATTCTCTTGCTGACAGATTATAGAAACATTCGAACACGCAATCCCGAACGGCCCATGGCTCTGGCAAATTCGGCAACCGTCAGTCCAAGAGACGCAAGTCGCGTCTGGTTGGACAAAAACATTTTGTTCAGTCGCGCTCGGCTTGGTAGCCTTTATCGGCAGGTCCGCAGCCAGGCTCGATACGCATCCGAGTGTCGATGCAATAGCAAACGCTCCTAGATGCAGACTGACTGTGCGCATGATGGCCCTGGACGCTACCCAGCGCAGGTTGCTAACTCATTAACCACTCGACCACCCGCGCGCCGGGGCCAACGACAAATTTCACTCGTTCAGTAATTTTATCAATGGCACCGATAACGCATCTGCGATCCGGACCATCACCAGCAAACTCGGATTGCGCTTACCGCGCTCAATGCCGCCAACGTATGTGAGATCAATCTCCGCCTCAAAAGCTAGCTCTTCCTGCGTAAGCCCTTTTTGCTTCCGCAGGCGCCGAACGTTCTTGCCCAAGATGACAGGCCAATCCCTCATTGAAGGATCGAGCTACATCGGGCATAAAGTCTCCAGGGAATATAGTCCCTTTAAGCTCTAGACGGAGGGGGTATGCGCGTTGTGCCAGCACTTCTTCTAATTTACATTTGGTCCACTCAAGGGGTTTTGGCTGATGAGCCTTATCTCGACGTGCAAAAGTCGCTCGGGACCTGTTTGGGAACGCATATGCGGCTTGCGATCAACAACTCTAACTCTCGCGCGCTGTCGCCGGAAACTTTGGATGCTTATTTGTCAGATAAGTGCGGACATTTGGAGCAAAAAGCCAACGACGAATTCAGCATTTTCCTAGGGCGTCAGGTCGGGAAGCCACTCACCGCAGAAATAGCTTTTCAAATCGAACTCCAATTGACGCTACCACCTCGCGAACTCCGGCGGCTGGCCGTAGACGCTTATAAAAAGTCAGCCGCAAAGAAATATGAGCCCGACCGGCGTGTCGCCCAGGAGTTTACCCGATGCCTATCGAGACATGCACCGTTGCTCCTAGATACAAAGGTGGCCCCACGTGGATTTGAAGAAGTTGCAATGCAACGTTGCGAATATGCAGCCGGCATGCTCAGAGCGGCCCTGCATTTGGACATTGCAAAATTAACGGGAGATAACATCCTAACCCAACAGGAACGCCAGAGCTTCGAGAGCGAAGTGGAAACATTGATTACGAAGTTACGCAGGCTGGTCGTGATTGATTACGGCAAACAGTACGATGGACGCTTTAAACATAGGAAACGCTGTAACCCACCTCGCTTCACTCTGGATGTGTCAAGTGATCCAGAGTACGACTGCGCGATTAGGGAATGAGTTGTACGGCTGAAGAACTGGAATTTCTGCGCGATATTTTTGGCAACCATTCTGCCGCTTGAAGGGGTACCCCGTCCCCCCTGGTACCCACCCTTCATGCTGTCGTGGGGGACCTTTCGCGGAATTTCCTGTCACAACTGGGTCACAACTACCCTCAGTCGCGCCGTTGAACTCTTTGATTTCCGTAGCTCAGAAAAGACTGTAGAATTCGAAACTGCTGAGAATTCTATGGTCTGACCGAGGGAGCGAAGCGACCGTCTGGGAGAGCGCCTCGTTCGCAATGAGGAGGTCAGCGGTTCGATCCCGCTCGGCTCCACCAACCTTCGCCGCTTCGCGGCTACGGTTGGCAAGCCAACTACCACGAAATTTAAGCGTCAAAAGCTCGGAATCGCGAGGCGGCGAAGCTTGCCCGCCATAGCCCGCAGGGCGACGGCGGGCTTTTTATTTTTCGTGCGCTTAGGCGGGGCGAGCGCTTTTGCTCAACCAGCGCTCGGTGATGTAGACCGAAATGAACCAGCTGGCCGCAATGGCGCCAAAAAACAGACTGAGGGCGACCGGCAAGGCAAGCGCTGGCAACCACTTATCCAGTTGCAAGCCAATCAAAACCGCAATCGCTTCGAGGATAACGACAACGACGGCATAGACGATCATGACCACCATAGGCGGCTCCCTTGATGTTGCATCAGGGAGCGCGGTCGCGTCTCTCAGCCACACGGCGGTGCCGGTGATGGAATGACCCTACAGCAAACGAGGCCCCGTGGGGTTTATTATTGCCCCGTCTTCGCGAGTCGGCGTGGTTTGTGACTTTCGGCGAGCCTTTAGGTCTGCCTAGTCCCACTCTCCGGCCGGAACTTGCGCCGGCACCGCCGCCTCGAGCGGAATTTCCATCGTGCAGCGCAGGCCGGAAAAATCGAAATGCAGTTGCGCCTTGCCCTGCAACTCGGCCGCTACGCTGCCCACAATGAAGCGCGAGCCGAAGCCCTGCCGCGACGGCACAACCACCGACGGGCCGCCGCTCTCGCGCCACTCGATCCAAAGCCGCGGCGGCAGATTGACGCCGCGCACGATGCGCCAATGTACCTCGATCCGGCCAGCCGGACCGGACGATAGCGCGCCGTACTTCGCGGCGTTGGTGGTGAGCTCGTGGAACGCCAGCGCCAAGGTGAGCGCCGCACGTGGCGTCACCGTCACGTCCTCGCCCACGGTGGTGATCTGCTCGTGGGCCCGGCCAAGATAAGGCGCGGTTGCACCGGTGACGATGCCGCGCAGATCGGCGCTCTTCCAATGCCGCCGGGTGAGCTGATCATGCGCCTGGCTGAGCGCAATCAGGCGGCCCTCGAAGGCATCACGGAATGCCTCCGGCGATGCGGCACCGCGCGCGGTCTGATTCGCCAGCGACTGCACGGTCGCGAGTGTATTCTTGACGCGATGGTTCAGTTCATCGATCAAGAGCTTTTGCCGCTCCTCCGATTCCTTGCGCTCCGTCACGTCCTGGACGACGCGCACGCCGTAGATGAAATTCCCGCGGGCATCGCGCACCGTCGATGAACGGATGGCGCACCAGATCACACGGCCGTCCTTGCGCACAAACCGCTTCTCGATCGAATAAAAGCCGATCTCGTCCTTCACCTGGCGGCGATAAAGCTCCTCATCCATCCCGCGGTCGTCGGGATGGGTGCGATTGAACAGCCGCCAGCCGAGCAGTTCATCGCGGCTCAAGCCGGTGATGGCGCAGATCGCCTCGTTGACGCGCAGGAAGCGGCCCTCGGCGTCGATCTCCACGATGCCGATGGTGGCGTGCTCGTAGGTTGCGCCCCAGCGCTGCTCTTGCTGGCGCAAGTCGTGCCGGCTCTGCTCGAGCGCCTCGACCATGCGGCGGCGGTCGGTAACATCCTGGAAGCAGCTGACCGCGCCCATCAGCTTGCTGTGGGCATCGAACAGCGGATCGATGTTGAGCAGGATTTCCACGCTCAGGCCGTTCGGCCGCTCGACCCGCACCTCCTCGTCGCGAACCGGCTGTCCGGTCTGCAGCACCTCGGCAAGCTTGGAGTGCGGCAGCCGCTGCCCGTCCGCGCCATAGAACTTACAGGCGGCGGTGAACACGTCGTGGGTCTCGCCCGGCTGCGGAGCGCGTCCCCAGATTTCGGCGGCGCGGCGATTGTATTGAACGATGCGGCCGTCGAGGTCACAGACGCAGGTGGCAACCGGCAGCAATTCGAGAATATCGTCGGAGGCGCGCAGCGCCTGCTCCAACGACAGCGAGACCAGCGGAGCCCGACGCCGCCCACGCCTATTGTCGGCGACCCCGAGTTCCTGCGCACTGCTTGGCCGTTCCAACCGCTTCTCCTTGGTCCCTTCGGTTTTGTTTTTGCGCCCGCCCGCCTGGCAACCGGTCAACGATAGCATTCCGAAAATGCAGACTGGTCAACTAATGCGGCGGATTTTCTACGAATTTGACCATAAATCGGAACCGCTAGTGGTCCGATTCTAACATTCGCATCCCTTCTCGGCGGGATCTCTTGCGACTGTTAGAATCAAAGGACCACTAGCAATATAGATTTCTAGTGGAGCTTTGGATTTGACATTCGCTTCGCGAGCCTGCGGCTGGGTGGGTAGCGAATGTCAAATCCGCTCCACTAGCGCGCGAGGTGGCATACAATACCTCCACCGCCCCTACCGGTTCCCCCTCGCCGCGACCGTGAAACCCAGCCGATGACCTCAGACGATGCGCTGCACACGCCGCTGAGCCGCCACCGGCCATTCGCGTTTTACTGGGTGTCACGCGTATCCAGCACCGTCGCCTTGCAGATGCAGGCGGTGGCAGTGGGCTGGCAGATGTACGACCTCACCCGCAATCCGCTCGATCTTGGGCTGGTGGGTTTGACCCAGTTCATCCCGGCCGCGCTGCTGGTGCTTGTCGCAGGCCACGTCGCCGACCGCTACGACCGGCGAATGATCGCCCGCACCTGCCAGATCGTGGCGGCTTGCGCAACCGCAACGCTCGCCATTGGAACCTTCGCCGGATGGATGACGCGCGAGTCGCTGCTCGCCGTGGTGTTCGTCACCGGCGCGTGCCGCGCGTTCGAACAAACCACCCTGACCACGCTCCTGCCGGGCATCGTGCCGCTACCGATGCTGGCGCGGGCGACAGCCGCCGCGGCTTCGGCCGGGCAGGTCGCGGTGATCGCGGGGCCGGCGATGGGTGGCTTGCTCTATGCGGTCAGTCCCATCGTGGTCTATTCGCTCTGCTGCACGCTCTACATCACCGCGAGCATTCTGGTGAGCATGGTGCAGGTGCAGCGCACCGTGCCGATTCGCGAGCCGGTCAGCGCCACGATGCTGTTCGCAGGCTTCCGTTATATCCGCCACAACCCGCTGGTGCTCGGCGCCATCACGCTCGATCTGTTCGCCGTCATCCTCGGCGGCGTGTTTGCGCTGCTGCCGGTGTTCGCGCGCGATGTGTTCGGGACAGACTCCTGGGGTCTCGGGCTGCTTCGCGCATCGCCCGGCCTTGGCGCGCTGGCCGCCGCCATCGTGATGACGCACTGGCCGCCACGCCGGCATATCGGCCGTATCGTATTTGGAGCGGTCGGACTTTATGGCGTCGCCATCCTGGTGTTTGCGCTGTCGCACTGGTTTGCGCTCTCGATGGCGACGCTCGCGATCCTCGGCGCCGCCGACATGGTGAGCGTGGTGATCCGCATGACGCTCATTCAGCTCGAGACGCCCGATGATATGCGCGGCCGTGTCAGCGCGGTGAACTCGCTGTTCGTCAGCGCATCGAATCAACTGGGCGAATTCCGTGCCGGACTGATGGCGTCCTGGCTCGGCACGATTCCAGCCGTCGTGATTGGCGGCGTGGGCGCGCTGCTCGTGGTCGCGGCCGGCCGGAAGGTGTTTTCGGAACTCTATCGCTTCGACACGCTGGAAGCGCCGCGGCGCTGAGCGCCGGCACCAAGGTCTGCCAGCTTCGGCGATGGCCTGAGCCAATGCTCGATGAAGGTGGTAAGCCAGGCGCGGCAGGCGCCGTCGTGCAGCAGGCGGCCCTCGAAATGGGAGTCGCGCGGTTTGGCGTTCGGCATTTGCATGCGATCGTGCCCGCGCGTGGTCCAGCGGCACATCATCGCGTGCGTCACGTCCATGTGGAACTGCAACGCATAGGCCGCGCCGCCTGCGCAGAAGGCCTGCACCGGAAACGAGTCGCCCTTCGCTAAAAGCGTCGTGCCGTTCGGCAGGTCGAACCCTTCGCGGTGCCACTGATAGACGTGGCCGGGCCACTGCGTGCACATCTTGCGGCCGGCCGCGGTCGGATGGATCGGGTAGTAACCGATCTCGGCGTGGCCCTCGGGATGCTGATAGACGTGGGCGCCAAGATGGCGAGCCAGCATCTGCGCACCAAGGCAGATGCCGAGAAACGGCTTGTTCTCCTTGAGCGGCACCTTGAGCCAGTCGATCTCGCGGCGGATGAATTCATCCCCATCGTTGGCGCTCTGCGGGCCGCCGAAGATAACCGCACCGGCATGGCCCTTCAGCGTCTTCGGCAGCGGCTCGTCGAAGCGCGGGCGGCGGATGTCGAGCTTGTGGCCGCGATTGGTCAACGCTTGACCGATGCGGCCTGGAGTCGAGTGCTCCTGATGCAGGACGATCAGGACCGGGAGATTCATGGGATCGCGGCGAACCAGTGCAATCGCGGGATATCAAAGAACTATCCGGTTGCCACGCGATTGCAAGACCGTCGCGACACGCAAGGCCTAATCCGGACGGATGCCGATTGTGGCTGAAACGAGCCGCCGAGGCATTGGCACCGGACTTGCTAAGCTTTCCAGCACCGGCACAACCGAACGAGTGGCCCCGTGACGCAGACCACAATCGAAGCCGAACCGACGCCGCTCGCGATCGATCTCGCGCGTACCGCGCTCATCATCATCGACATGCAGCGCGACTTTCTGGAGCCGGGCGGTTTTGGCGCGGCGCTGGGCAACGACGTGTCGCGTTTGAAGGCGGCGGTCGGACCGATCCGGTCCGTGCTGACGGCGGCGCGCAAGGCCGCCATGCTGGTGATCCATACGCGCGAAGGACACCGCCCGGATCTCTCCGACGCGCCGCCGCTGAAGGTCGAGCGCGGCGATCCGAAGTTACGCATCGGTGCGCCCGGCCCGATGGGCCGCATCCTGGTGCGCGGCGAGCCCGGGCACGACATCATTCCTGAGCTCTATCCGCTCCGCGATGAAGTCATCATCGACAAGCCGGGCAAAGGCGCGTTCTACAACACCGATCTCGAACCGCTTTTGCGCAGCCGCCGGATCGAAACGCTCCTGGTGTGCGGCGTGACCACCGAGGTCTGCGTCAACACCACGGTGCGCGAGGCGAACGATCGCGGCTTCCGCTGTATCGTGCTGGCGGACTGCTGCGCGTCCTATTTTCCCGAATTTCACGCCGCCGGATTGGCCATGATCAAAGCCCAGGGTGCCATCTTCGGCTGGGTGTCGGGCTCGGCAAGCGCGCTCACCGCATTGGATTCAGATTAAGCAACCCGCTCTAACAATTGAGCAATCCTGTCGCCGTGCCGTCATCCGCGGCTTTCCCAGGCGCTATCTGGGTTTTGCCAAGCCCGCGATAACACTTGGGTATTCCTGATAAATCGCACGCTTGTCAGATTTTTCCCGGCGACTGCGCCAGCCTGTCGCAGTTGGCACAACGCTTGCGAGATCAAGCGCGCTGGGGGCATCCGCCTTCAACCATCACCGCCGCGCCGGTGCTGCGTAACGACGATTGTTCCCGCGGCTGGGACAGGCCACGGGGGTCTAACGGTTCGCAGTGTCGGAGGGGCTTGGATCCGGTCTTGGATCCGGTGGTGTCAAAAGGGGATACGGGGGAGTCGTTATGTCACTCAATCGGACTGCGTCGGCGGTAATTGGCGCCACGCTTACACTTGCTGCCGCTGCGTATGCGCCTACCGCGTCGGCGGCCGATCTGCCGGTCAAGGCGCTGCCGAAGGCCACACCGTGGGTGCTCGATGTCCACGGCTACGCCGATTTCACGGTCGCCAGCACGCGCGTCACCGGCGGCGGTCTCTACCTCTACAACACCGGCTACGTGAAGCAGGGCGAGGTCGGGCTCTCGCTCGACATCTACAAGAACTCGACCGGCTTCATTAACAGCTTCTCGGTGTTCGGCGGCGTGTGGAACGAATTCTGGTCGTCGCCGCCCGCAGGCAGCCGCCAGTGGCAGGAGATGGATTGGTGGCTCGGCTTCACGGTCGGCTTCGCCAAGTACTGGAGCTTCACGGCACAGACCGTACAGTTCAACTTCCCGGGGGCAGCGCCGCCGCCGACGGCTTATAACTACGACTTCAAGCTGGCGTTCAACGACGCCTTCCTGGGCGGGCCGATCGTCTGGAACCCCTACGTCGACGTGTTCTACAACGCGGCCGGCGGCTCAACCGTGGTGAACGGCGTGCGCTCGGGCGGCTATCGCGTGTCGCTCGGTGTCGTGCCGACCATCAGCCTGGCGAAGACCACCAGCATCCCGCTGACGATCTCGGCACCGACCTGGGTCACGGTTGGCCCGTCCAACTTCTGGAACCGCAACGACGGCACCACCAACCTGTGCGGAACGGCAGGCACCGCGCCCTGCGCCCTGAGCAGCCTCGGTTACTACAGCACCGGTGTTAAAGGCGTGCTGTCGCTCGACTCGTGGATTCCGAAGCGGCTCGGCAGCTGGTACGTCAAGGGCGGCGTGCAGTACTACCACATCAACAACGACGCTTTGCTCGCCGCCCAGGTCGCGGTCGGCTCGGCGCCGACGTTCGCGACGGCCAAGCGCGATATCGCCGTCACTTACGCAGGCTTCGGCTTCAGCTTCTAACCCCAGTCGCGGAGGCGGATGCACCCGCGCGGCTAACCCAGTCCTCCTGGGCCGCGCGGAATCCATCCGCCTCCGCGGAGTCTTTCCGGCCACGAATTAAGTTTTGGAGGCAGCGATGACGACGGCAGCCGCATCTCGTAAACCGGCGCTCTGGGTATCCAGCGACTGGAACGCCTTCTTCGGCTTCGGCACCAACATCCTGGTCAACATGCTGGTGCTAACCGGGCTGCTTCGCTACGTGCTGAAGATGCCGGACTCGCTGGTGTTCGGCCGCATCCTGCCGGCGCTCGGCCTGATGATGTGCCTGTCAACCTTCTATTACGCGTGGCTCGCCTATCGCCTCGCGCTCAAAACCGGCCGCGACGATGTCTGCGCGCTGCCCTCGGGCGTCAGCGTGCCGCACATGTTTGTGGTGACCTTCGTCATCATGCTGCCGATCACCATCAAGACCGGCGACCCCTTGAAGGGCTGGTCTGCCGGCCTGGTCTGGGTGTTCTTCCAGAGCTTCATTCTGATGATCGGCGGGTTCATCGCGCCCTATATCCGCCGCATCACGCCGCGCGCCGCACTGCTCGGCACGCTGGCCGGCGTCTCCATCACTTTCATCTCGATGCGGCCCGCGCTCGAGATGTACATGACACCTGAGATCGGCGTGATCTGCTTTGCCGTGATCCTGGTGAGCTGGTTCGGCGGCTTCAAATACCCCAAGGGCATCCCGGCCGGCCTGGTCGCCATCGGGCTCGGCATGGCAATCGCCTGGGGCTCGACGCTGGTCGGGCTCAACTACGGCGGCATGACGATCAAGAACGTCGGCAATGCCTTCGCCAACTTCGGCTTCTCGGTGCCGCTGCCAGCCTTCAATACGGTGTTCTCCGGCTTCGAATTCCTCGGCGTGATCCTCGTCACCGCCATCCCGTTCGGCATCTACGATCTGGTCGAGGCGATGGACAACGTCGAAAGCGCGGAAGCCGCCGGCGATGTCTTTCCCACCACCAGCGTTCTCACCGCTGACGGCGTCGTCAGCCTGATCGGCTGCCTGATGGGCAATCCGTTCATCAACGCGGTCTACATCGGCCATCCGGGCTGGAAGGCGATGGGCGGCCGCATTGGCTACTCGGCCGCGACCGGCCTTATGGTGATCGTGCTGTCCTGGTTTGGCATCATCGCGCTGATGTCGTCGCTGATCCCGCTGGTCGCGATCTCGCCGATCCTGCTCTACATCGGCATGCTGATCGGCGCCCAGGCGTTCCAGACCACACCGCAACGGCACGCGCCCGCCATCGTGCTGGCGCTGGTGCCTCACCTCGCCGCGTGGTGCAAGGTGCAGCTCGACGGCGCGCTCTCGGCCGCCGGAACCAGCGCAGCCCAGGTCGGCCTCGACAAACTCGGCCAGGTCGGCGTGCTCTATCACGGTCTCGAAGTGCTGGCCGGCGGCGCAATCCTGTCCGGCCTGGTGCTGGGCGCAATTGCCGTCTTCATCATCGAGAAGAAATTCATCTCCGCCTCGGCCTTCGCCGCCACCGGCGCGCTATTGACCTTCTTCGGCTTCATGCATGGCGAGTCGGTCGGCATCGCGGTGACGCCCAGCGTCGCCGCCGCCTATGCGGCGGTCGCGGTGTTCCTGTTTGGGCTCAGCCGCTTTCCGGTAACGATGGAGATACCGCTCGCGCCGGAGGCCACGACGGCGCCGGCCGAGTAACGACACGCATCGACGGATGCCGGACGACCATAAGGTCCCGAAATCTCCGCCGCCTAAATTATCCGAGATCGGACGGCTCGACAGCGCGTGTCCCTATTGCGGGGAATCGTTAGCCAAGCGTCCCGAACGCAAGACGGTCTGTCCGAGCTGCCGCAACGCCATCTACGTGCGCATGCGGCCATTCGACCGCGAGCGTGTGCTGCTGACCGAGCAGCAGGCCAGCAAGATCGAAGCGGAATGGACCGCGCTGCAAATCTGGTCGAAGCGAACGGGCCGCACCAGATCCGAATAACAGCGCGTCGATTCGAGACTATCGCCGTCGCTTCTGACGCTCGTCGAGCACCGAGAGCAAGATCCGTCGCGGCACAATGCGCGTGAGAAACGCCATGATCTTGTTGCCGGCGCCGGGGATCACCAAGCGCTTGCCGCGCATCAGCCCGCGATAGCCTTCTTCGGCGACGCGCGCGGCAGGCACGTCGAGCGGCGTTGGCTTGCTGGTCGAGGCAATCCCAGCGCGCGTGGCAAACTCGGTTTCGACCGGCCCCGGACACAGGCACGTCACGCGCACGCCGCGCGGTGCCAGCTCCTGATGCAGCGCCTCACTGAAAGACAACACGTAAGCCTTGCTCGCGTAATAGACCGCCGACCCCGGCCCCGGCAGAAAGCCTGCCACCGAGGCGACGTTGAGAATGCCGCCGCGGTGACGCACGAGGCTTTCGACGAAGGCAAGCGAGAGGTCGGTCAATGTACGCGCGTTGACGTCGATGATTTCGAGCTGTTCGGCGAGGTCAAGCTCAGCGGCGCGGCCGACAAGACCGAAACCTGCGTTATTGACGACATAGTCCGGTTCGAGATTCTGCGCCGCCAGCGCAGCGCCGATGCGCGCGGCAGCGCCGGGTTGCGACAGGTCGATCGGCAAGACCGTCGGCGCCGGTCGCCCCGTTGCCGCAATCTCTTGCGCGAGCGCGTTGAGCCGTTCCGCGCGCCGCGCCACCAGCACGAGCGTGTGACCGTTGCGCGCGAACACGCGCGTCAGTTCGCTGCCGATTCCGGCGGAGGCGCCGGTGATGACGGTGACCGGCGTCACGCGCCACCCGCCTGACGCGCGGCGGCGACGCGCTCGCGCAATGCAATACGCTCCGCCGACGAAATGCCGAGCAGATCGGCGACACGCCAGATCAGATTGTCCTCGAAATCCGATACCTTCCCGTCCGCGTAGGCGATCTCCCACAGCATTTCGACGATGCGACACCGGCCGCCCTCGTCGAGCGCGGGCAACAGCACACGAGTGAAATGATAGAGGTCGATCGACTCGCGTTCAGCCTTGCTCGCCTGCGCGATCAGTTCATCGGCGGCGGTATCCTCGAGATCGAAATGCGCCTTCAGCATGGCGTGCAGCCGGGCACGCTCATCCTCGGAAAACTTTCCGTCGATGGTAGCGGCATGCACCAGCAACGCGGCCGCGGCCACGCGATAGTTATCGTCCGCAAAGCGGCCTACGGGTTTTCCGCCGGACGACAGGTCGGTAAAAAAGCTGCGGAGCGAATGGAGCATTAAGTCACTCGGCGCCAGATTACGGTGTCGCACGGTGGAAACCGGCCGTCCAGCGCAGCACATGACGGTATGGCGCGTTGCGGAGCAATGCGGTGGTGAAGCTGCGCGCACCAAAGCGACGGGGCGATGCACGCCGAAACTGACCGTTAATTGACCGCTTTGGCCTTGCGTATGGCCTGATGCAGCAGATGCAGGTTGTTCTTGATGTAGGGGCTTGCCGGATCCTTGGCCTCGGCCGCGCGCAGGATTGCGGTGGCACGGCGATAATCGCCACGCAGCATGTAGGAGAAGCCCTGATTGTTGAGGATTTCCGGCGTCGGGCCAACGATACGGATCGCCTGCGTGTAGGCACGATCGGCCAGATCGAAACGGCGCAAGCGGTCATAGGACGCCGCAAGCCCAACCCAAGCCTCGGCATCGCGCGGATGCAATTCGACGGCTCTGCGGAAGTGGCGCTCCGCCAATCCGTAGCTGCCCTGGCGGAAGTATTTTTTGGCGACGCCCAGATCGTCGTTCGGGTCGACACCGAGCAGTTCCGGCGTCGCCGGTCCCGAAGGTGACAGCGGCTTCTCGAGCGCCGTCACCGAGCCGGTCACGTCCCCATCCGGGTTGGGGTTCGCCTGCGGCCCCCGCAGGTCGCCGAGTTTCGACGATGTCTCGCAGCCCGCCAGCCAGACGAGGCCCGCGACCGCGATCAAGACTCGACGAACGCTCACTCGCATCTACGCGCTCCGGAGACCCCTCCGAAGCTAGGGGACGATCGTTAAGATTTTGCTCGAAGGCGACGCATATCCTTCATAATTCATTGATCCTGCTGGCGATTACGCTCCCGCGTTTGCCTTATTTGCCGCGTCACAAATGCCGCAGCGCCCGGCACTCGAAATGAGGCAAGTGCTTGCATCAAAAGACAATGCCGGCCGGAGACCGCGCTGGGAACAATGGTTAATGGATGCGCCGGGGGCGCTTAGCCCCAGTTGCCGACATAAAGCCGGACGATGACCGGCAGCAAAATCACCACGAACAGCACCGGGAAGATGCACAGCATCATTGGCACCGACAGCCGGGCCGGCAGGCTGTAGGCCTTCTCTTCGGCGCGCGACAGCCGCTTGTGGCGCATGTCGTCGGAATAAACGCGCAACGCGTCGGTGATGCTGGAGCCGAGTTCCTCAGATTGCTGGATGAGTGTCGCAAACGACCGCGCCTCTTCGAGGCCGAGCCGATCGCCTAGGCCCTCAAGCGCGTCGCTCATGGTGCGGCCGGCGCGGATTTCCAGGTTCGTCATGTGGATGTTGGCGGAGAGCGATGGATAGGACGTCGCAAGCTCGCGCCCGACACGATCGAGCGCCGCCTCCATGCTTAGTCCCGCGTCGGCACACACGACCAGAAGGTCCATGAAATCCGGGAAGCCCACCTGGTGCTCGTTGCGCCGCGCCTTGATGCGTTTGTCGATGTAGAGGCTCGGTCCGATGTAGCCGACGATGCCGCCAACCATCATCAGCAGCCAGATCACCGGGCTGCCGGGCGTCGTCGGCGCGAACAGGAACACACCGCCCGCCAACACGACTGCCAGAACAGTGCGCACGAGAAAGAAGAATGCCACCGCGCGATGATCGTAGATGCCGGCCTGCACCATGCGCCGGCGCATCACCTTCATCTGCTCGTCGTTGCCCGTGGCGTAATGCTTCTGGGTGTATTCCATGACGCGGTCGGCGGCCTTCAAACTTGAAGACCGCAAAGAACGCGAGCCAGCCTTGCTGCCCACCGCGCTGATGCCAGCGGCGCGGCGGCGAATCGACCCTTGGGCGCGCACCAGCACCATGACGCAGAACGTCAGCGTGGTGGCCGCCAAAAACACCAACAGCCCCACCATCGTGGTGTTGCCATCGCCCAATGCATTCAGCAGAAAATCCATCGGTCAGATCCTGAAATTCACCATGCGGTACATGATGAAATTACCGATGCTCATCCACCCCGCAGCGGCGGACAGCGCAATCTTGGTCAATTGTTCGTGCCAGACGCTGGCATAGAAGTCCGGCGCCACGACCTGCACGATGATGAACATCATGATCGGCAGCGACGACAGAATCAGCGCAGACGCGCGGCCTTCGGCCGCCAGCGCCCTGATCTTACGCCGCATCTTGAAGCGCTGACGAATGACGGCAGAAAGGTTCTCGAGGATTTCACCAAGGTTGCCGCCGGTCGAGCTCTGAATCGCCACCGCGGTGACGAACAGAGGCAGGTCTTCCTGCCCAAGGCGGAAATAGAGATTGCGCATGCCGCCTTCGAGGTCAGCGCCATAAGTGATTTCGTCGGAGACGATGCCGAATTCGCTACCGATCGGATCGCGCATCTCGCGCGCCACCATGGTGATCGCGATCGGCACCGGATGACCGGCGCGCAGGCTGCGGACGATGATGTCAAGCGCATCAGGGAATTGTGCGCCGAACGCCTTCTGCCGCCGGCTGCGCAAAAACTTCAGCACCAGCAGTGGCACCAGCGTGGCGCAGACCACCGCGGCAATGAGCGATTCCAGCCAGTCGCCGCGCAGCAGCATCACGATGGCAAAGGCAAAACCAGCGCCGGCCGTGATGTACATCACGAGCTTGCCGATCCCGAGCGTCACGCCCGATTGCAGGATCAACCGGTTGAGCGCGATCAGCGACATGCGGTAGTCGCCCAGCCCGCTCAGGCCGCGCTCGCGCCGCAGCTGACTCAGCACGCCCTCGCGGTCCGGCTGGCCCTCCATGATCTGGAGACGGCGATTGATGTTCTTGCGGTAGGAGCGCGACGTGAAGAAAACGAGATAGATCGCCTCGACCGTGAGCCCCGCCGCCAGCGCTACGAACAGGTAAACCGCATAGATGGGATCGAAACCGAACAGCATGATACCTACAACGGTTTGCCCGGATCGAAGTAGTTCGGTGGAATTTTGATGCCGCGTGCCGCGAGGTCGCTCAAAAAGCGCGGGCGCACACCGGTGGCTTGGAAGTGGCCCTCGACGGTGCCGTCCTCGAGCGTGCCGGTGCGGACGTATTTGTAGATTTCCTGCATCTGCACAATGTCGCCTTCCATGCCGGTGATCTCGGCAATGGAGGTCACGCGGCGCTTGCCGTCCGACATGCGCTGAAGCTGCACGATCATACGGACCGCGGCGGCAATCTGCCCGCGGACCGAGGCAATGGTCATCGGCAAGCCGGCCATGCCGATCAGCTGTTCGAGGCGCGAGATCGCCTCGCGCGGGTTGTTGGCGTGGATAGTGGCCATCGAGCCTTCGTGACCGGTGTTCATGGCTTGCAGCATGTCGAAGGCTTCCTCGCCACGACACTCGCCGAGGATGATGCGTTCGGGCCGCATACGGAGCGCGTTCTTGACCAACTCGCGCTGGCGGATTTCGCCCTTGCCTTCGATGTTGGGTGGCCGCGTCTCCATGCGCGCCACGTGCGGCTGCTGGAGCTGAAGCTCGGCCGCATCCTCGATGGTGATCAGGCGCTCCTTGTCGGAGATGAACGCCGACAGCGCGTTGAGCATGGTGGTTTTACCGGAACCGGTGCCGCCCGAGATGATCGTGGTGATGCGCGACTTGACCGCGGCGGCGAGCAACTCGGCCATCTGCGGCTTTATCGCATCGATATCGACCAGCTTGTTCAGGTTGAACGGCTTCTTGGAAAACTTACGGATCGAGACCAACGGGCCATCGACGCCGATCGGTCGCACCGCGACGTTGACGCGGGAGCCGTCCAGCAGGCGCGCGTCGCAGAGCGGATGCGCTTCATCCACCCGGCGGCCGACCGCCGACACGATCTTGTTGATGATGCGGAGAAGATGCGCCTCGTCCTTGAAGCGGCAAGCCACTGGCTCCAGCAAGCCGCCTTTTTCAACGTAGGTGCATTCGTGGCCGTTGATCAGAATATCGCTGATCGCCGGGTCCTTGAGCAGCGGCTCGAGCGGACCGAGGCCGGTCATCTCGTCGAGAATTTCGGAGACGAATTCGTTCAGCTCGTTGGTGTTGAGCGCGAGCCGCTCGACCACGATGTATTGCGTGACGAGCTGCTGGATGTGCTGCCGCATCTCGTCTTCCGGCAGCTTTTCCAGCGCCGAAAGGTTGATTTCCTCGATCAACCGGCGATGCAGACGGACCTTGGCGTCGAGCAGCTTGTCGCTGAGCAGCGGGTTCGAGGGCTCCGCCGCCAAAGGCTTGTCCTTGACGGGCTCGGGCTCCGGGAAAACCGTCCACGACACGCCTTCCATCGTCGATTGCGCTTCGTCGCCCGGGGCGGGCGGGTCGGAAGCGTTACGACGTGCGGTAAAACGGGCCATGGGTGTGCGGCGCCTAGATTATTTCGCGAACGCGAGACTAAGTTTCTTGACCAAGCTCGACTCCTGCGCGCCTGGCTTGGCCATTTGCGGGATCACGAGCTTGCGAAGTTGCGCGGTGATTTTGTTGCCGGGCTTGATCTCATCGAGCGGCACGCCGCGGTCGATCGCCTCGCGCACCAGACGATAGTAGTTGGGGATGACTGCCGCGAAATCGCTGCCCAGTGCTGCCTCGATGTCGGACTTCTTCAAGCCGGGCGAGAACATGCCTTGCTCGAAGCGATTGACGATGACCTGTGGATGCGGGCCGTCGCCCAGCCGCTCGCGGATGGCGGCAACCAGCCCCTTGGCGTGACGCAGGCTGGGCACGGTCATCTCGCTGACGATGAACAGCTTGTTGGAGCCGAGTAGCACGCTGTCGGTCCAGGAGAACCACGTGCGCGGCATGTCGATCACGACGTAGTCGAAGTTCGACGAAACCAGGTCGAGGAGCCGCGTCACCATGTCGGGATCGAACGAGCGCATCTCGGCCGGCCGGTTGGGCGCCGCGATCACCGCGAGCCCAGAGGCATGATGCGACAGCATGATTTCCAGGAGCTGCTTGTCGAGGCGCTCTGGCCGAGGCTCGATTTCTTTCAGATCGAGGCGCGGCTCTAGATCGAGATAGTCGGCGCAAGCGCCGTGCTGGAAGTCGAGATCCACCAGGCAGGTGCTCGGGCGGCCACGCTGCCCGCTGTTGAGCAACAGCAACGCGGTCTGGATCGCGAGCGTGGTGACACCCGCGCCACCGACAGCCGGCAGGAACGTGTAGATCTGCGCCTCGGTGGTGTCGGTTCCGGCAGGCCTGGCGACGCGGGCGCAGGTGCGCACCAGTTCGACCGGCTGCACCGGCTTCACAAGGAAGTCGGCGACGCGGGTCTGGAGCAGCCGCCGCGCCACGTCCGCGTCGAAGCTCTGCGTCACCGCGATCACCGGGGGCCAATGACCGATCCGTCCCATCAGGCGCTCCAGCGCCTGCATGTCCTCTTCGCGGCTGGCGTCGATGTCGATGATGACGACGGTGACACCTTCGATGTTAAACTTGTCGGCGACGCCCGAAACCGTGCCCGAGATCACCCGCAGGTCGATCTGGGCGCTGGCGGTGAAAGTCGTGCGCGCAAGCTGTTCGAACGCGGAATCCGCGGTGAGCACCACCACGCCGGTCTTATTTGCCGTGCTCGTTGACCGAGTCATTCGCATCGACTTGTACTCACGTTCCTGTCCGTTACCCGCGGCTTACGGCTTTGGCGCTGACGACGCCTGGCTGTTGGACGTCGACTGCGCCTGTTGCTGCGCAGCGGTGTAGGCGACCGAGCTCGTGGTCGCGTTCACCGGCGGGATGATGCGGCCGGTGCGGTAGCGCTCCGCAGCGGTCTGCATCTTCTCGCCGCTGTAGGCGATGTTGCGGTTGGCGCTGGCGGGCGGCCACGGATCGATCATGTGGGTCACCCGATTGGCCGCCATCGCTTCGCCGGACGCGAGCGAGACGCTGTCGCGCCGGTCGAAGTAGAACTCCGAGCAGCCGGCGAGCGCAGCACTGAGCAAGGTCAGTGCTGCGAGCGTGCTAGTTCTTGACCGCAACGACATTGACGCCTCCCTTTGGCAGATCGAGGACGTGGCCGGAGAACTCCCGCGACACCACGCCGCTGAGAGCGCGGGCGGTGGCCGGAGGCAGTTCGGTCTTGCCCATGAGGAACAGATCGACGTCGTTCGGCGCCACGTTGACGTCGAGCGGCGTCTTGATGACGTCGCCGGGCCGCGCGGGCCGCACCAGACGCGGCGTCACGATGATCGCAAGGTCGGTTTCGTCTTTCTGGTACCGCGTGCTGCGGAACAGTGCGCCGAGCACCGGAACGTCACCGAGCCAGGGCAGCTGCTGGATCGCGTTTCGCCCATTGCTCTGCAGCAGCCCACCGATCACGAAGCTCTGGCCATCGCGCAGTTCGACCGTGGTCGAGGCACGGCGCACGATCAGCGGCGGGACCGAGATGCCCGCAACCTGCACCTGATGGCTGAAGTCGAGCTGGCTGACCTCCGGCTCGATCTTCATGTTGATCAGGCCGTCGGCGAGCACGGTCGGCGTAAAGGCAAGGCCGACGCCGTAGCGCTTGAACTCGATGGTGACCTGGCCGAGCGCGCCCGGCACCGGGACCGGATACTCACCACCGGCGAGAAAGCTCGCGGTGTCGCCCGAGAGCGCCACGAGGTTGGGCTCAGCGAGCGAACGCGCCACGCCGCGCTGTTCAAGCGCGTTGATCATCGCCTGCGTCTCGACGCCGCCCGCGATCATTTTTGCGATCATGAAGCCGAACGGCGCTGTGCCGGACAGCACGCCCGCCGCGACCACCGGAGAAACGGTCAACGCGGTGGGGCTGACGTTGGGACCGGCGGGCGACAAACTGGGGCTAACCGCAGGCTGTTTGAAGTTATCGGTGCCCGTGTTGGTGACCGGCAGCTGGTTCTGACCCTGTCGCGAGCCGACGTTGATCAGCGAGTTGCCGCCGAACCGGTTCCACTGCACGCCGAGTTCGCGGCTCGCCTGGCGCGAGGCCTCGACGAAACGCACCTCCAGCATGACCTGCTGCGGCTGCAGCACCTGGACCGTGTTGATGACATCCGGGCCGAACTGCTTGGCGATGGTCACGACGCGATCGAGCGTCACCGCGTCGGGCGACGTGCCCGACAGCATGATGCGGCCGTTCACCGCGGAGACCCGCAGTTTGGCGTACGGGAAACGCTTACGGATTTCATTTTGTAGCAACGAGGTGTCGTAGATCACCTCGACATCGAACACGCCGATCAGCTTCTTGCCCTCGGCATAGATCGACACGCGCGTGGTGCCGTTCTTTTTGCCAAGGATCGACAGCGCGCGGTCGGTGAGCGGATTGACGTCCGCCACCTCCGGATCACCGACGGTGATCTCGACGAAGCTTGTGTCGGTCCGCACGTCCTCGGACTTGCCGATATAGACAGTGATCGTTGAGGTGCGTTTGATCGCGCCGATTTGGAGCAGGCGCTGCGCCTCGGCCTCGCGAGCCGGCAGCAAACCCAACATCAGAGCCGTGATTGCTACCGCAATCATCGGCAGCCTTGCCTTGAACGATTTCCACCTGTTCACGTCCATCTCCCCACCCTTACTGTTCAGCTTCCCCAAGCTTTAGCTGCGGCTATTGTCCTGTCCCTGTAGTGACCGCCTGCTGTGGCGCACCTTCGATCGGTACGCTGTATTCCTGTCGTGTCGACGCCCTGTTGACTGAGACCGTGGTGACGCCGACGTTCTTACGTTCGGTCGGCACCGGCGCCGTGGCTCCGCTGAGATCGCTGAGCGTGATGCGGCGCGTGTATTCCGAATTCGCCTCGCCGGCCTTGCGCAAAATCAGTGTGAGCGTGCCGACCGAAGCCGCGAGTGAAATCTTCTGCGCACCAGTCGCATCGACTTCGAGCGTGACCGCTTTGGCCAGCGCCGGCTTGTCGGTCCGCTCGTCCGCGATCTGGTCGATCGCCAGCACGCGCACGTTCTGCAACACGATGTCGGAGGTGGCGTTGCCCTTGTCAGCCTGCCGCGTGAGCGCCACGTCGACGCGATCGCCCGGCAGGATGAAGCCCGCCACACCATCGACGTCGTTGACGCGCACAGTGGCCGCCTTCAACCCGTCGCGCAGCATCGCGGACAACGTGGCGCGTTGGCCGGCGCCAGTGATCTTGCTGGCAAGGATCGCCTCGTTCGGCTCGATCGCGGTGAGCGCGACGCGCCGGCCGGTCGAGAGCAGAGCCTGGATGGTGGTGAAGGCGCCGGCCGGCATTGCATCCTGCGGCCAGGCTACTTCGCGCAACTCCGCCGCCGTCAGCTCGATGCCGAAGCGCAGCGGCTTCGACGCGACCACGACAGTTTGCGTGCTGAGTGGCTTCTTCTGCGCTTCGAGACTCTTCATGCGCAGCTCGGCCTGGTTGTTGAGCCAGGACTGCGCGACAAAGACCGCGAGCAGGCCGAACACGACGGCGAACGCGATCATCACGATGGTACTGGCACGCACGGTTTTTTCCCCGGTTCGACGCCTGTTGAATTTCTTGACGCCACTATCGAAGCCGGGTGGTATTGATTCAGTGAAATGCAGGCGGCTTCTTCCGCCATGCTGAAGATTGACTGAAGCGGTATTGTTTATGATTGGTGAGGCGATCCGCTCAACTTTGCGCTAACTCTGATCGCCGCGAAGGAATGATAAACCTTACCCAGACGTGACGGCGCGAGCGTGGTGAATCAGATGGAAACGCCACATCGTTTGTGCGGTAAACAACGGCAAGTGGGCGAGCGCCCCGCCTCTTGCGGCAATTCAGCTTGCAGCCCAACGTTGATCGGAATAATCGGATACGGCAACATGGCTAACCGCCGTTAAGCGTGCCCTGCCGGGCAAGAAGCAATAAGCCAATAAGCAAAGTGAGCAAGAAGGACGAACGCAATGAGCAAGCCGTATATCAGCTATGTCGAGCCGGCCAACATGAAGGACCCCGCGATGTTGGCGGAGCTTGAGCGCTGCAAGACTTACGGCACGCCGCGGCCCGAGAGCCAGGCGATCCGCGCTCATGTGCCGGCCGTGTTCTGGTCGTTCGCCAACTCCTGGCGCGATGTATTCCACACCGGCGTCGCCGATCACGGTATCAAGGAGCTGTGCCGGCTCTATGTCTCGCGCTCGGTGCTCTGTGAGTTTTGCGGCAACCAGCGCTCGATCAAGGCAGCGACCGCAGGCGCCGTGGTCGAGGAGCAGACCAAGGACCTGATAAACTTCGAGGCTTCCACCCGCTACAGCGAGAAGCAGAAGGCCGCCCTCTCCTACGCCGAAGCGATCACTTGGGACCTGCCGGTCGACGAGAAGTTCTGGGCGCGGCTGCACGAGCACTTCAGCGAGAAGGAGCTGGTCGAGATCGGCTATTTCATCGCGTTGACCATGGGTCAGCAGCGCTGGCTGCGCACGCTCAACATCGAGCATCACCAGATCCTGCCGGGCGAAGACGGTTCGATGGCGCCGGGCTTCGAGACCGAAGATGCGCTGAAGCGCTCCAAGGCCGCGCCGGACTATTGGGCGAAGAAGAAGCCTCAGGTCCAGGCGGCGGAGTAGCGCTACCTACTTCCGGCATCCGCGCACGTCGCGCCAATTGTTGCGCCCTCTCCCCTTGTGGGAGAGGGCCAACTAAAATGAACCACGAACGCAGATGGGTGAGGGGTCAGCGTCTGCCGTGACGCTGACCCCTCACCCATTTTTGCTGTTGAGCTGCAGAACTGCCCTCTCCCACAAGGGGAGAGGGCGCAATAATCAGCCTCGCGGACGAACTATTTCCCTGCCGACTTCGGCAATGCCACAATCATGTCGAGCTCGATGCGCGCTCCCGGCGACGACAGCTGATTGATGCACACCGTCGTGCTCGCCGGCAGCCAGTCGCCGAAATAGGTGTGCATGGTCTTGTGCATGGCATCGGCTTCGCGGAAGTCGGTGAGATACTTTGTCACCTTGATGACATCCTTCCAGCTGGCGCCGACGCTTTCGAGGATCGACTGGATCGCGTTCATCGCGTTCTTGGTCTGCTCCTCGATCGAGTGCGGATGGATGTGCTCGTGATCCTGATGCGGATGGTTGTGATAGAGCGGCGACGACGTCGCGCCTGACAAGAACATCAGATCGCAGGCGCCGACGATCTTGATCGCCGGCGCATAGGGCATCTTGTGCGCCTGCGATGGGTCCGGGTGAACCATTTCCAAACTGAAGGTCGATTGCGGCTTGGTGTTCACGTTCATGGCGAGCCTCCGTGCGTTTCCGGAAGCGTAGCAACTGGGCTGCCAGACATGAAGGCGTCTTTCCGCCCCTCATCCTGAGGGGCGGCCGAAGACCGCGCTCCCGGCGTGCCGTGGTCCGCAAGCGCAGAAGCGAGAAGGAAACCGCGTAAGGCTACGACGCCGCCACCGCGGGCTGCGCTGCAGCGGCCGCCGCGGCACGCTCGCGCACCAGCTTAGCGACCGCCATGTTGTCCACCTTGCCGGAGCCGAGCAGCGGGACCTTCTCCATCACCACGATCTCGGCAGGCGTCATCAGCTCGGACGCGCCGCGACTGCGGGCGAAGGCCTGAAATTCGCTGCGGGTGGCGTCCTTTTTCTGCGTCACCAGCACCAGCCGCTCACCTTTGCGTGCATCCGGCACCGAGGCGACGGCGGAAAGCGCATCCGGCCAAAGGTCGGACGCGATCATCTCGACCGCCGCAAACGAGATCATCTCGCCGCCGATCTTGGCGAAGCGCTTGGCGCGACCCTTGATGGCAATGAAGCCCTGGGCGTCGATGTTCACGATGTCGCCGGTGTCGTGCCAACCCTCCGGCGGCGGCTCGATGACGCCGGGGTTCTCGACCCGCAAATAGCCCGCCATCACGTTCGGACCCTTGACGAACAACCGCCCGCCGTCGGTCACACCCTCGACCGGATCGAGCCGCGCTTCCATGCCGGGCAGCATGCGGCCGACCGTTCCGAACTTGTTGAACATCGGCGTGTTGAGCGCGAGCGCTGGCGCGGTTTCGGTGACGCCGTAACCCTCCAGAATGCGCAGGCCGAATTTTTCGAGATAGAGGCGCCGCGTCGATTCCTTCACCGGCTCGGCGCCGGCGAGAATGTAGCGTAGCGACCGGAAATCGTAAGCATGCGCCGAGCGCGCATAGCCGTTGAGGAACGTGTCAGTGCCGAACAGGATCGTTGCGTTCACGCCGTAGATCAGCTCGGGCACGATGCGATAGTGCAATGGCGACGGATAGAGATAGATGCGCACGCCAGACACCAGCGGCAACACCAGTCCGACCGTCAGGCCGAACGAGTGGAACACCGGCAGCACATTGAACACCTTGTCCTGCCGGCCGAAATCGATGCGCGCCGCCGCCTGCGCGGCATTCGCCAGCATGTTGCGGTGGGTCAGCACCACGCCCTTGGGCGTGCCTTCAGAGCCTGACGTGAACAGGATCACCGCCCAGTCATCGGGCTTGCGCTTTACCAGCGACTCCTTGGCGTGGAGAAATCCGCGCAGCTTGTCGCCGAGTGTGATGGTGGGCCGGATGTCGTCGAGATAGACGATCTTCACTTCTTTTGCGATCGCCGCGACCAGCGCGTCGAGCTTGCCGCGCTCGACGAAAGCGCGCGACGTCAAAATGGTGTCGAGTTGCGCCGCCTTGCAGGCGGCCAGCACATTGGCGGCGCCGGCCGAGAAGTTGATCATGGCGGGTACGCGGCCCGCCGACATCAGCGCCAACAGCGTCACCGCGGCGCCATTGGCGTTCGGCAACATCATGCCGATCGGCTTGCCCTCGGGCGCCAGCGGCATCAGCTTCTTGCCGAGGATCGCAGCGCCCATCAGCAGCCTGCGGTAGCTCAGCGTGCCGGCAACCGGGTCCTCGACCGCGACGCGGCCAATACCGTGAACCACGGCCGCTTCGATCACCGCCTCGACCACGGTGCGTTCGATCGAGGTGGTGCGATACACCAGGTTCGACATGATCTCGTAGAGCGCAGCGCCCGCAGCCTGGCGCCGGTGCTTGCCTTTGAGTGCGGGATCGATCACCAGCTTCACCGGCTCGAGCACCGTCACCGTCACCTTGGGGAACCAGCGCCGCCGCACCTGCGCGCGCGACAGCCGCGTGAACGGCGTGTATTCCAGGCCTTCGAGCCGCACCGGCACCACCATGGCGCCGGACTTGTCGGCGATGAGCCCCGCGCCGTCATAGACCTTCATCAGGCTGCCCGTGATGGTGAGGCGGCCTTCCGGGAAAATGATCAGCGGCTCGCCGCCCTTCACGGCGTTGATCAGCGTGCGCGTCGCCATCGGCTTGGTCGGATCGAGCGGCATCGCGCGCGTGAAGCGCAGGAACGGCTTCACCCACCAGTTCTGCGCCATGGCGCTGTCGATGGCGAAGATCGGATCCTTGCCGAGCAACGACATCGCGAGCGCAGCGTCGAGAAAGCTCACGTGGTTGAGTGCGATGATCGGGTTCGGCCCGGCGTTGAGCAGATTCTCCACGCCCTTCACCTCGACGCGATAGAACGCGCGGAACAGGATGGAGAGGAAGTCGGTACCGGCGTTTGCCGGCATGGTACGGCCGATCGTAATGGCAACGCCGAGGGTGACAATACCGATCAAGATGAAGACGCCGGGTGTCGACAGACCAACCGCTTGCAGGATCGCAATCGCGACGGTACCGCCAACCATGAACGCGGCGTTGATAACATTGACGCCGGCGATAACGCGCGCACGCCGGTCGGCGCCGGCCCAAGCCTGCACCGCCGCAAAGGTCGGCACGATATAGAGCCCGCCCGCGATCGCCATGCCAGCCAGATCGATCATGACCCGCAAGCCTAGAGTGGTGCTGAGCACCTCTTTCACACCGGCCGGGACGATGGCGAGCGGTGCCCCGGAGATAGCCCAACCAAGATCAAACGCAAATATTGCGAGCAGTACGGCACCGAACAGCGTCGGCAGGATCACAATGCGGCCGCTCGCAAGCCAAGCCGCGAGCCCCGAGCCAAGCGCCACCGCGACCGCGAACACGGCCAAGAACGCCACCGCGACTTCTTCGCTGCCGCCCAGCACCGTCTTGACCATCGGTGGCAGGAGCGAGAGCACCACGGCGCCGATCAGCCAAAACCAGCTCGTCACCAGCGCGCCCCACCAAAGACGCGAGTCGGCATGCAGATGCTTGAGGAGATCCACCGTCGAGGCGGCGATATTGGATGAAATCTTGAGATTGGGCGCGCCCGAGCCGACACGCGGGATGAACAAGCTCGACGTCCAGCACAGCAATGCGAACACCAGCATCAAGCCTGCCGAGGAGGCAGGATCGCCGCCGCCCCTGGTGGCGAGACCAGCGACCATCGTGCCGAGTAGGATCGCCAGAAAAGTCGCACCCTCGACCAGCGCGTTGGCGGCTGGCAATTCCGAACGCTGAAGCAAATCAGGCAGGATGCCGTATTTGATCGGTCCGAACAGCGAACCGATGATACCGAAGCCAAGCAACGCTACGAACAGGATCGGTACCGTATAGGTGTCCGAGTGCAGAACGAATCCGAAGATCGCGATCAGAGAGACCGCGATCTCGCAAAACTTCAGGCGCTGCGCGATCACCGCCTTGTCGTAACGATCGGCAATCTGGCCCCCGAGCGCGGAAAGGAAAAAATACGGCGCGATAAAAACCGCAGCCGCAAGCTGGGTGAGCGGCGCAGCGAAACTTCCGCCGATCTTGTAGACGATCAGGAAGACCAACGCGTTCTTCAGGAAGTTGTCGCTGAACGCCGAGAAGAACTGGCACCAGAACAGTGGGGCGAAGCGGCGGGACAGCAGGAGCGGTTTCGATTCGGCCATGACGCCAATCTTATGACAATGGGATGTGACACACACCAGTCTCGCGCCGAGACCGGGCCGAAATAGCCTTGTTTTTCACTTAATTCCGGCAGAACGCCGAAAGCATGGCAGCGGCAAAGCCACCCATCAGCCTGCTCTTCAGCCTTCTTGGAACACTTCCTCGCGCTTACCGCGGATCGCCGGCAGGGCGACGACCAGGAGCAGCAGCACGGTCGCGATCAGCAGGCCTAAGCTGATCGGGCGCTCGACGAAAATCATCGGATCGCCGCCCGCGATCTTCATGGCGCGGCGCAGGTTCTCCTCCATCAGCGGCCCCAGCACGAAGCCGAGCAACAGCGGCGCCGGCTCGCATTCCAGCCGGATGAAGACGTAGCCGAGCACGCCGAACAACGCCGTCAGCATGACCTCGAACACGTTGTTGTTCACTGTGTAAACGCCAATCGCGCAGAACAGCAGGATCGCGAGATTGAGCAGCCGGTACGGCACCTTGAGAAGTTGCACCCACATGCCGATCAGCGGCAGGTTGATGACGACCAGCATGAGGTTGCCGATCCACATCGACGCGACCATGCCCCAGAACAAGCTCGGCCGCTCGGTCATCACCTGCGGGCCAGGCTGGATGCCGTGGATGGTGAGCGCCCCGATCATCAGCGCCATCACGGCGTTGCCGGGGATGCCGAGCGTCAGCATCGGGATGAACGAGGTCTGCGCGCCGGCGTTGTTGGCGGATTCGGGCCCCGCGACGCCTTCGATCGCGCCATTGCCAAACCGCGAAGGGTCTTTCGCGATCTTCTTCTCCAGCACATAGGCGGCGAACGAACTCAGCGTGGCGCCGCCGCCAGGCAACACGCCGAGCAGCGAGCCGAGGCCGGTGCCGCGCAGCACCGCAGGCCAGGCCAGGCGGAAATCCTCCGCCGTCGGCCACAGCCGCGAGATCTTTTCCTGCACCAGCGAGCGCTGCTTACCAGGCGACGTCAGATTGGCAATGATCTCACCCAGCCCGAATATCCCGACCGCAAGCGGCACGAAGCCGATGCCGTCGGAGAGCACGATGGTGCCGAAAGTGAAGCGAGCGCCACCGGTGTTGCCGTCGATCCCCACCAGGCCGAGCAACAGGCCAAGCACCACCATCGCAATCGCCTTAACGACCGAGCCGTGCGCCAGGACCACGGCGGCGACGAGACCCAAAAGCATCAACGAGAAATACTCCGGCGCACCAAACGACATGCCAACCTTGGCGAGCGGCGGCGAGAACAGCGCGATCAGCAACGTCGAAAAGCAGCCGGCGAAGAACGAACCGAGCGCCGCGATGGCGAGCGCTGCGCCAGCGCGGCCCTGCCGCGCCATCTGGTGACCGTCGATACAAGTGACCACCGACGAGGTTTCGCCCGGCAGGTTCACCAGAATGGCGGTGGTCGAGCCGCCGTATTGCGCGCCATAGAAAATGCCGGCGAGCATAATCAGACCCGACACCGGCTCGAGCTTGAAGGTCAGCGGCAGCAGCATCGCGACCGTCGCCACCGGTCCGATGCCGGGCAATACGCCAATCAGCGTGCCGACCAGGCAGCCCAGCAGCGCAAAGCCGAGGTTGGTCGGCGTCAGCGCAACCTGAAAACCAAGCACAAGGTTGGCGAAAAAATCTTCCACTTACGACTCCGGCCAGACCGGAATAGGCAATCCTAGACCCCAGATGAAGATCGTGACGACCAGCACCACCAGCACGGCGGCCGTGAGCGCAGTTTCGGAAAGTTTCACGTCGCGGCCCGCGAGACTACCGATGCCGATCAGCAGTAGCGCCGCGACCACCACGCCGAAACGATCCATCGTCAGCGCAAAGGCAAGCAGCGAGACCGGCACGAGCACAATGGCGCGCCAATAGCGCGCTTCGGCAAAGGGTGAGCCTGCGTCGGCGGACCGCAGCCCTTGCACCATGACGAGTGCGCCAAGTCCGAGGAGCAGCCAGCACAACAGTCGCGGCACATAGCCGGTGCCCATCCGAAACGCGGTGCCGACCGCATAATTGCGCGACGCCCACAATCCGAACACGGCGACCGCGATGAACATGAGGCCCGCGATGGCGTCGCGCCGCGCCAGGATGTGCCAAGACCAGCGGCTCACTGCGGGTTGGCTGTCGCTCATCGAACGATCCGCACGCCCTTCTCCCTCTCCCCGCGTGCGGGGAGAGGGTCGGGGTGAGGGGGCGTCTCCAAGAGCTCAGACTCGCGGACAGCCCCCCTCACCCGCCCGCCTTCGCCCGTTGGGCTTCGGCGGGCGACCTCTCCCCGCGCGCGGGGAGAGGTGATGGAGGATGCGGCGAGCGCGTTCATTCAACCCGTGCCTTTGGGGATAATCGGCAGCAGCAAGTATGATTCATATTCCCCGCCGGCGTAGATCGTGTTGCTGCCGACATTGTAGTCGGCGTGATAGTGCAAATAGGACTGGCTGCCGACGCCGTCGCGCGGCTGCACGTCGAGCCGAATGCGGTGGCCCTTCTTGAACACCATCGAGGTCGGCCAGATCTCGACATCGACCTTCACGATCTCGCCGGGCTTCAGCCAAAGCCGCCGCGTGTGCTTGTGATAAGGCCGGTACGGCAGCGACAAATCCAGATCGAGTTCGCGATGCGACGCGCGCAGCCAGCCCTTGGCGACCGGCACCGGCGCGCCCTGCTGCCCGGTTTCCATGATCTCGTTGCCGCCGGCGTCGAAGTTGCGCAGCGTCAGGAACAGGTCCATGTCCTCGCTCTCGCTCGACACGTAGAAGGTCGCAGCGAGCGGGCCCGTCACTTCGACGTCCTCGGCGAGCGGCGGCGTTTCGAGCGCAATGCCCATACCGGGCTTGATCCCGCCGCCCATCACTTGCGACGAGGCGGCCGAAGTCGAGCCCATCGACCCGAGATTGAACGACGGATAGGTGCAGGAGCTTGCTTTCGCGGGCTTCTCTGTCACCAACGAACCGGCGCGCGGCTCCTTGCCGTTGGCCGCCTTCGCAATATCGAAATAATACTTGGTCCACTGTGTGCGCTTGAGCGGCCACTCGTGCTCATCGCGCCACTCGATCTCGTCCTTGCCTTTGCGGATCGCAAGCTTCACCGGAGGTTCGCCCATCACGCCGTTGTCGATGCCGCGCAGCCAGTAATCGAAGAAGCGGAGCTGATCGCGCTTGCCCTCCTCGGTGTAGAACGGATGCACGTGCGATCCGTTGTGAATGCGAAGCTTCTTGTGCTTCGAGGCCGCGCGCAGATAGGCCTCGGTGTTGCCACGCAAATGCAACGCGAAGCCGGTCCAATTGCCGACCGTGAGCATCGGCACGGTGATCTTGTCCCACTGCGCCTGCGCGCCGCTTAAGCGACCGCTGTCGAGATTGCTGTGCAGCCAGTTCCACAACGTGTTGGTCTGCCAGCCATCCGGCTGATGTCGAGCGGCGCGGCCCATGACGTGATGCATCAGGTGCGCGGTGAACCAATTGGTCATGAACACGCTCAAGATGCCGCCGTGGAACAGCGCGTCACGATAGATGTCGGCGAAGCCTTCCCAGGGAATGATGGCCTTCAGCGACGGCGGCTGGAGATTGGCGACGAACCATTGGTTGATCGCGAAATAGGAAATGCCCGACAGCCCGACCTTGCCGTTGCACCAGGGCTGCGCCGCCGCCCACTCGATCGCGTCGTAGAAATCAATCGCTTCCCCGAGCGACCACGGCTCGCACTGGCCGGGCGACTTGCCGCTGCCGCGGCCATCGACGCGCACGGCCGCATAGCCGCGCGGCACCCACCATTCCGGGGTGACGGTCTCCCAATTCATGTTGGGCGTGGCTTTTTCCTCGAGCGCCGCCGGCGGCACCCAGAGCTTGTCCTTCTGATAGGGCCCGAGGTTGAGGACCGCCGGAAATTTGCCGCCGTCGTCGGGCCGGAACACATCGGCCTTCAGCTGTGCGCCGTCGCGCATCTGCACATCGACGTCGCGCTCGATCAGGAGCTTGTAAGCGGTCGCGGACGGTATGACTTCAACGTTCATAGTAAGCCTTCGACTTCACTCGCCGCGTTTTCCCGGCCTTATGCTGAGGAGCCGCCGAAAGCGGCGTCTCGAAGGTCGCAAGTCGGGTCTACCCGACTTGCGCAAATTAAGTTGCCGATCTCGGATAAACTCGAGATCGGCGGGCCGCCCCATCCTTCGAGACGCGGTCCTCCGGACCGCTCCTCAGGATGAGAGCGGAGCACCCGCTGCTTAATCGGTCAGATCAATCTTCACCTCGGAGGTGATCTTGCGCCAGGTGTCGAGTTCGCCGTTCAGCCAGGTTTGCGCTTCATCCAGCGACGTGCTTGGCTTCACGCTGACGAGTTGCTTGGCGAACGCCTCTTGCAAGGCGGGCGCCTTCGAAGCCTCGACAATGGCCTTGAACAGGGTATCGAGGACCGGCTTCGGCGTCTGCGCCGGCGCGAACATGCTCTGCCAGTGCAGCGTGCCGACACCGGGGAAACCCGCCTCGGCGAGCGTCGGGACGTCGGGATAGTCCGTCAGACGCCGCTCGGCCAGCACTGCGATCGGCCTGAGCTTTCCGGCCTTGATCATCGCTGCAGCGCTCGCTGCATTGAGGAACGCGGTATGCGCGTCGCCGACCACAAGGTCGTTGATCATGCCGGCGGCACCGGTCTTGTTCGGGATGTGGACCATGTCGACGGTCGCGCGGCGGCCGAAGATTTCCATGTCGAAGTGCGGGAAGCTACCGACGCCAGCGCTGGTGTAACGCACCTTGCCGGGATTTTTCTTGGCATAGGCCACGAGTTCGCTGACCGATTTCACGTCGAAATTCGTCGTCGTCGTGATGAGGAATGACGGATAGATCGCGAGCCGCGACACCGACACCACGCTCTTGTCGAAGTCGATCGAGAATTTTTTCTTGAACAGCACCGGCGTGATCGCGTTGGTCGAGACGTTGCCGACGAACAGGGTGTAGCCGTCCGGCTTGGATCGGGCCATTTCCTCGATCGCCAAGATGCCGAAGGCGCCCGGCTTGCTCTCGACGACGAACTGCTGGCCAAGGATGTTCTTGAGCTGCTCGCCGAACAGGCGCGACGTGATGTCGGTCGCACCGCCCGGCGCGTAGGGCACCAGAAGCTTGACCGGCTTCGACGGATATTTATCCTGCGCGACGGCAGCTCCACTGATGGCAAGCGCGAGTGTCGAGAGCAACGCGAGAGTAAGCCGTTTCATGTCATTCTCCCCTTCGGGTTTATCGGATTGCGTTCCGGCCGCGGATCATTCCGGTTTCAGCTTGGCCGCCTTCGCCAGCGCCCCTTGCACCACGATGTCGTCCCTGACGTAAGCGCCGAACTCGGCCGGGGTCATCGGCATGGGCTCAACATCGAGCGTGGCAAGCCGATCGCGCAGGGCCGGCGTCTGGAGCGCCTTCATGGTCGCCTGATGCAACCGCTCGACAATCGCCTGCGGCGTCTTCGCGGGCAGAAAAATGCCGAGCCACAGCGCATAATCGGAATTCGGATAGCCGGCCTCCAGCGTCGTCGGCATGTCCGGCAGCGCGGATGCGCGCTCCTTGCCGCTAACCGCAAGCGCAATCAGCCGTCCGTCGCGGATTTCAGGCAACGCCACCGCGATCGGCGAGAACGCAAAGTCGATGCGGCCCGAGGCCAGTTCGGGGCGGAATCCACCGCCTCGGAACGGCACGTGGATAGCGTCGAAGCCCGCGCTCAGGCGGAAGCGTTCGGCGGTCATGTGCGTGGTCGAGCCCACCCCGGCCGAGGCATAGGTCAGCGGCTTCGACTTGGCGAGCGCGACAAACTCCTGAAGCGTCTTGATGCCCTTGGACGGAGCGACGAGCAGCACCGTCGGCATCCGTCCGAACGCGGCAACGGCCGCGAAGTCGCGCGTCACGTCATATGAAATGTTGGGATAGAGCGCAGGCGTAATGGCGAGCGACGTCGAATGGGCGAGGATCGTGTAGCCGTCGGGATCGGCGGTCGCGACCGCCGCAGTGCCGAGGGTCCCGCCGGCGCCGCCGCGGTTCTCGACCACGATCTGCTGACCGAGTTCAATCGAGAGCTGGTTGAACACCAACCGCGATACCACGTCGGTGCCGGAGCCTGGCGCAAACGGCAGGATCGCGCGGATCGGCCGCGACGGCCACACCTCAGCGGATGCGCCGTTGTGCCAGCCGACCACGAGGCACGACGCCCACAGCAATGCCGCGATCAGTCGCTGCATGATTGGCTTCCAGCAGGCTCGCTCGACATCTGATGCCTCTCACCACGACGACGCGGTGGCCGCAGCGCTACTGCTTCTCGATACCCGCTTGCTGGGCGAGTTTCTCGGTGTCCAGCACGTCGGCCTTGAAGTATTTCTCAAACTCAGGCTGCGTCATGATCAGCGGCTCAATGCCGAGCTTCGCCAAGCGCTCTCTAACGGTCGGGTCTTGCAGGGCCTTCTGTGTCTCCTGATAGAGCCGGTCCACGATGTCGCGCGGTGTCTTCAACGGCACGAAGATGCCGTTCCAGAAGGCGTAGTTCGCGGCCGGCAATCCGATCTCGGCAACGGTGGGCACATCGGGCAATTGCGGCGCGCGCTTGTTGGAGCTCACCGCGAGCGCAACAACCGTGCCTTGCTTGATTTGCGGAAGCGCCGGCGCGATCGGCAGGAAATAGAAGTCGATGCGGCCGGCCATCACTTCGGTCAGCGCTTCGACCGGCCCCTTGAACGGCACGTGCTGCGCCTTGATGCCGGCGGCGATGCGGAATTTTTCCGCGGCCAGATGCGAAGCCGCGCCGATGCCAGCCGAAGCGAAGTTCAATTCACCAGGCCTGGCCTTAGCGGCGGCGATCAGGTCGGCAGCGGTCTTGTAGCCTTTGGACGGCGCGGCAACCAACACGCTTGGCGAAATCCCGGCCGCGCTCACCGGGATAAAATCGTTCAGCGTATCGTAAGGCAGCGTCTTGTGCGTGACGTAAGACGCGCTGAACGTCGCCGAGTGAAACAGGATGGTGTAGCCGTCGGGCGTCGCCCGCGCGGCCTGGCCGACGCCGATGGTGCCGCCGGCGCCGGGACGGCTCTCGATCACGATCGGCTGGCCGAGCTGCTTGGAAAGCTGCTCGAACAAAATGCGGCCGGTGATGTCGTTGGCGTTGCCGGGCGCGAACGGGATGATCGCGATGATGTTGCGCGTCGGCCAGCTTTGCGCTGCCGCAAACCCGCTGGCGATCAGGATTGCGCCCGCGAGCCCCGCACTGGCGAGTTTCGCCACTCTCATAGATCCTCCCGGCCGTGTTGTTCTGGTTCTGGGATCGTTGTCCCACCGGCGAGTTTGGCACGGTGGGCAACGAATTGTCACCCTGGAGAGACCTGCGACATCTCGCTGCCGTGCCGGTATTTTGCGGCATACAGCGGCGCTCAGCCTCTGTATGGTCTTGCTGTGAACAGCACCACGGCTCCTGACGTGTAATGCATGACAAATAGGCAGCGCTGGAGGACAATCACCGCTGGCCGACAAGTCTTCAGCCAGCGAGTCTCCAGCCAACAAGTCTGCCGCAATTCGGTTTTGGCCCCATGATGCGTTCCGTCCCCGTCTTGATGTTGCTCACGGCGCTCGGCCTGTCCGCCATGCCGTCGCAGGCCCATGCCCAAAACGCCACCCAAGCCACTCCGCCGAACAATCAAAAGATGTTCGATACGAAGGGCCTGAAGCTCGATTATGACGCGTCCGCGTTCCGGCCTCAGGCGGCGACGGGAATTCCTGCCACGCCGCGTGCGCGGCTGCGGCAGACCCCAACCGTGACGCCGGAACCGCTTGGGCGAGTTCGGCTCGAAAATGGCAGCTTCGGATTCGACTCCGAGACGCGGATGAAGGCCAACGAATTTCCCGATGGCCAGCGGACGCTCAACATCGAGCCAACCAAGCGACAAGCGCCATCTTATCTCGGCCTGTCACTGACGGTGCCGAACGAGACCAAGCAGTTTCCGCTTCCGGTCCCGCAGGCGGGGCCACCCTCGCTATTTAACCGCACCCCGGATTGATTGCATCGCTGCTTGCTCGCCGTAAGATGCGCCCCGACGAGAACGCGCATTCGGAGAGAGCTATGTCGCGGCGCGACGTCTGGAAATTCGGTTGGAGCCGGCGCTGCGCAATCGCCGCGCTGCTGCTCGGTTTGGCGAGCGCGCAGGCCGCGGCCCAAGCCGACGCATCGTCGATCTATATGTACCAAGGCGCCGCCCGCGACGCGCAGCTCGTCGCCAAGGCGCGGCAGGAAGGCACGCTCCTGTTTTACACTTCGATGGCGCCGTCGGAGTCCAGCCGCCTCGGCCAGGCGTTTGAAAAGAAATACGGCATCAAGGTTCAGATCTGGCGCAATTTGAGCGAGGCAGTGCTGCAGCGGACTCTTACCGAGGCTCGCGCGCAGCGCCACAGCGTCGATGTGATCGAAACCAACAGCCCCGAAGTCGAGGTGATGGCGCAGGAGGGCCTCGTCGCCGAGTTCTTCAGCCCGCACATCGCCAACCTACACAGCTTTGCACTCGCACCGCATCGCAAGTGGGTGAGCGATCGCGTCAACCTGTTCGTGGTCGGCTTCAATACCGCCAAAGTGAAGCGCGCTGACATACCCGCGACCTATGAGGGTTTTCTCGACCCGAAATGGAAGGACAAGCTCGGCATCGAGGCGACCGATCAGGAGTGGCTCGGCGCGATCATCAAATATTGGGGCGAAGAGCGCGGCATGGCGTTCTTCCGCAAGCTCGCCGCGCAGAAACCCGATATGCGCAAGGGCCATGTCCTGCTGGCGCAGCTTATCGGCGCCGGAGAGATTCCAGTTGGGCTCACCGCCTATTCGGCCAATATCGACTCGATCAAACAGAAGGGCGGTCCGGTGGACTGGGTCGCGGTCGAGCCGCTGGTCGGCCGGCCGCAAGGCATGGCGCTCGCGAAGAGCGCGCCGCATCCTCACGCCGCGCTGTTGTTCGCCGATTTCGTGCTGTCGCCCGAGGGCATGACCTTGCTCAACGACATGGGCCGGGTGCCGACCGGCAAGAGCGTCAAGACCGTGATGGACACGACCAAATTCATCATGATCGACCCGACCACGGTGAACGCCGAGCAGGACAAATGGCTGAAGGTCTGGAACGAGGTGTTCCTGAAGTAGCGGACGATTCCGCTACATCATCTTCTCGGCAACCGCGCGGGTCGCCTTGATAACGTCCATCATCGCGGGCGTCGGATCACCCAATGTCACCAGGCTGAGGACCTGCTCAACCGGCTGATCGGTCGTGATCTCGGTAATTCCGCGTTGCTTCAGCAACGCGAGCTGCGCGGTCCCGATCGCACCGGGCTCCTGCTCGACGATTTGAACCAGTTGTACCGGGGTCTTGGTGTAGATTTTGTTTGGAGCGCTCGTCTGTTTGCCGTCGAGCAGCGCTGCTTCGACCGCCACCGTAAGGCCGCCGCCGCCGCCGACCAGCACGACACGGATCGGCAGATCGGGGCCGCCAAGCGCTTTCCAATTGACGATCTTGCCTTGCAGGATCTGCCTGATCTGATCGAGCGTCGCCTTGCGAACTGGGTTGCTCTTGTGGATCGCGAACGCAACGCGGACACGATTGACATCGAATTCCTTCAATCGATCAAAAGACATGCCCGGCATGGATTTCTGCAACAGCGCGATCTCGGCTGAGAGTGGGGATGAAATCATCGTCAGGTGGGTTCGGCCTTCCAGCAGCGCGATCAATCCGGGCGTCGATTTGTTGGGAATAACCGTGAGCTGCTGCCCCGAGATTGTTTCGATCTCGGACTTGAACGGATCCATCAAGCGGCGCGCGAAAGTGGTCGAGCCCTGAATCGTGATGGGGTCAGCGAACGCAGACGACAACGAGCCAACGAACAGCGCCGCCGCCAGGACAGGCTTCAGCATGCTGACGGCGAACGATACGCGGTGGGTTGGCATGGATGACCTCTACGATGCCGGTCAATGACCGAAGGTTTCGGCGGAGAATTCGTTTCAAAGCGTCGCGCGTTATGATGAATCATTTGCTAACAACGGCTGCGGTGCGGCGGCTGCCGAACCCAAACTCTGAGACCTCACGCCGTGGCGCTTCGTTGCGCCCGCTCGACGGCGGGTGATACCCTGGCCACAAACTGGAACAACGTTCCCTATAGAGGAACGCCCAGAGGGACCGATGAATTCAGCCGTGCTGGACGCGCCGGCCGCCCCGCGGCCGGGCCTGCAAATCGACACGAAATGGGTCGTGATCGGCGCATGCGTCGTGCTGGTCGCATGGCTGGCGCTGGTGCCGCTGGGCTTTCTGCTCTGGCAGAGTTTCCTGACGCCGCAGACCGCGGCGAAGTCTGCCGAGTTCACGCTCGGCAATTACGTCGAGGCCTATTCCAGCCTTGAGACGCTGCGGCTGTTCTTCAACTCGCTGCAATTCGCACTCGGCGCCGCGCTGCTCGCCTTCGTGATCGGCGGCTTCTTCGCCTGGGTGAATGAGCGCACCAACACGCCGTTCAAGGCGCTGTTCTTCGCGCTGTCGGTGATCCCGCTGATCATTCCGGGGATTCTCTTCACCGTGTCCTGGATCCTGCTGGCGAGCCCCAAGATCGGCATCATCAACACGATACTGCAAGAGGCGTTCGGCACCAGCATTGTGTTCGTCAACATCTACTCGATGACGGGGATGATCTGGGTCGACGGCCTGCACTATTCGCCGATGGCATTCCTCCTGATGACGGCGGCATTCCGCTCCATGGACCCGTCGCTTGAGGAGTCCGCGCTGATGAGCGGCGCGACCGTGCCGCAGATCGCGTTCCGCGTGACACTCAGGCTCGCCTGGCCCGCCGTGCTGGCGTCATTGCTAATTCTGTTCGTGCGCTCGATCGAGTCCTTCGAGGTGCCGGCACTGCTCGGCCTTCCGGTCGGCATCGAGGTCTATACGTCTGCGATCTATCAGGCCGTGCATCGCTATCCGAGCCAAGTAGGCCTTGCCTCCGCCTATGCGGTGACGTTGCTGCTGATCGCTTCGCTCGGGATCTATTTCCAGTCGCAGCTTTCATCGCAGAGCCATCGGTTCTCGACCGTGACCGGCAAGGGCTATCGCCCGCGCACCATGGACCTCGGCCGTTGGCGCTACCTGACGGCCGGATTGTTCATTCTCTATTTCTTCGTCGTGGTGGCGCTGCCGTTCCTGGTGCTGCTGTGGTCGTCGTTGCAGAAGTATTACACCGCGCCCTCGTTCGAGGCGCTGCAGCACCTCACGCTCAACTCCTACCGCACCGTGCTCGACAATCCGTCGTTCGGCACCGCGGTCTGGAACAGCCTGCTGCTCTCGCTCGGCTGCGCCACCATCGTGATGCTGGTCACGTCGGTGATCTCCTGGATCGTCATCCGCACACGGATGCCAGGCCGCTGGCTGTTGGACAATCTCACATCGCTGCCGCTGGTGTTTCCCGGCCTGGTGCTCGGGCTGGCCATCATGGTCTGCTACCTCACCATACCAATCGGAGTGTACGGCACGATCTGGATCATGCTGATCGCCTACATCACGCGCTTCCTGCCCTATGGCATGCGCTATTCGTCGACCTCGATGCTGCAAATCCACAAGGAGCTGGAAGAGTCCGCTGCGATGAGCGGCGCGTCCTGGGGCATGACGTTCCGCCGCGTCGTCCTGCCGTTGCTCAAGCCGGGCCTGATCGCAGGCTGGATTTACGTGGTGATCGTTTCGATCCGCGAACTGTCGAGCTCGATCCTGCTCTACAGCCCGGGCTCCGAGGTGGTGTCGATTATGATCTGGGAGCTGTGGCAGAACGGACAGTATGTGGAGCTGTCTGCGCTCGGCGTCATGTTGATCGCGGCGCTATTCTGCTTCGTCCTTCTGGCGCAATTCATCGGCAAGAAGTTCGGGGTCGCGGAAGCCTAACCATGCTCAACGTCACCGCACTCTGCACCGAATACGCGAGCGCCGGCGGCCAGCCGGTGAAGGCCGCGCAGGACGTAACGTTCGAAGTGCCGGCCGGCAAGCTGTTCACGCTGCTCGGCCCGAGCGGCTGCGGCAAGACCACGACGCTGCGCTCGATCGCGGGCCTGGAACGGCCGAAGACCGGCGAGGTCCGTGTCGCCGAGCGCGTTGTGTTCTCGTCGGAACAGGGCATCTTCGTGCCGCCAAACCAGCGCAACTTCGGCATGGTGTTTCAGTCCTACGCGATCTGGCCGCACATGAACGTGTTCCAGAACGTTGCCTTCCCGCTCGAGGTGCGCAAACAACGCCCAAGCCGCAAGGAAATCGCCGACAAGGTCATGCGCGTGCTCGGCGCGGTGCAGCTCGAGGAACTGGCGGAGCGCGACGCCACCAAACTCTCGGGCGGTCAGCAGCAGCGCCTTGCGCTGGCGCGCGCACTGGTGATGGAACCGCAGCTCCTGTTACTCGATGAGCCGTTGTCGAACCTCGACGCCAAGCTGCGCCACCGCATGCGCTTCGAGCTCAAACGCATGCAGCGCGACCTCAACCTGACCACGATCTATGTCACCCACGATCAGAGCGAGGCGCTTGCGCTGTCTCACGAGATCGCGGTGATGAACGAGGGCCGCATCGTGCAAATCGGCTCGCCGCGGGATATCTACGAGCGCCCGCGCGACCGCTTTGTCGCCGATTTCGTCGGCACCACGAACTTCCTCGACGCCACCGTAATTTCGGCCAACAGCGGCAACGGGCGCTGCCAGGTCTCGACACGCTTCGGTGCGCTCGACGTGCAATGCGATGAGCCGTTTCGCCAGAATGACACACTCGTCGTCTCGATCCGGCCCGAGGACATCGAGCTATCCGAGCAGCGCCCAGACCGCATCGATGGCGAGAACATCGTGGCCGGCACCGTCCACGCCAAGGCGTTCCTCGGCGAATATCTCGATTTCCAGGTTAAGGTCGGGGAGAACATCCTGCTGGCGCGCGCTCATCCGTCGTTGCGCACGCCGGTGGGCGAGCCGATCCATATGCGGATGAAAGCTGAGAAGTGCGTCGCCATTCCGGGCGCGCATTGAATCCATCGCAGGAGAGAAGCATGGCCAAGACCGCCATCGTTTCAGACGAGTTTGCGAAAAAATTCGCAAGCGAAAAGGAAACGCCCTACACTCGCTGGGTGAAGAGTGAAGGGCTCGACCTCATCAGCTCGACCTATGTGCCGAACCTGCACACCGTCGAACTGAAGCCCTGGGCGCGGCGCGGCGGCAATGGCGTGTTCATGAACCACGAGGCGTCGCGCACCTCGAACGATTGCTACGTGTGCGAGATACCGCCGGGCAAAACGCTCAATCCGCAACGGCAGCTGTTCGAGGAAACCATCATGATCCTCAGCGGTCGCGGTTCGACGACGGTGTGGAACGACGCCGGCCAGCGCATGACCTTCGAATGGAAGGCGGGCGCCCTGTTCGCCATCCCGCTGAATTGCTGGCACCAGCATTTCAACGGCTCGGGTCGCGAGACGGCGCGCTTCGTTTCCGTCACCAACGCGCCAATCGTGATCAACCTCTATGAGGACTTGGATTTCATCTTCGGCACCAAGTACGACTTCAAGGGCCGCTTCAACGGCGAGCCCGACTACTTCAGCGCCAAGAATGAAACCAAGGGCTTCCTGCTCGCAACCAACTTCGTGCCGGACGCGGTCAATCTGCCGCTGATCACCGCGAAAGAGCGTGGCGCCGGCGGCGGGCATATCCGCTTCAACTTCGCCAAGAGCTCACTCAACAGCCACATCTCGCAGTTCCCGATCGGCACCTACAAAAAGGCGCACGCTCACGGACCGGGCGCCCACGTCATCATCCTGTCCGGCGAGGGCTATTCGCTGATGTGGCCGGAGGGCGATGAGCCGCGCTATTACAAATGGGAGGTCGGCACCATGATCGTGCCACCCAACATGTGGCTGCATCAGCACTTCAACACCGGCACCACACCGGCACGTTATTTGGCCTTCAAACATGAGGGCGTCGCAATCCGCAACGCGCAGGGCGTGCCGAAGGCCTGGATCAGCAAGCGGCAGGGCGGCGATCAGATCGACTACCGCGATGAGAACCCCGAAACGCGCAACCAATTCGCGGCCGAGCTCGCCAAGCACGGCCTGACGTCGAAAATGGACACCGCCTACGCCACCGAGCTTGAAGGCTCGGGCGGCAAAGGCACCGCCGCCGAGGAGAAAGAACATGCATGACGTTCCGGGACAGACGCACTGGCACGAGCCGACCGGCGGCAAGCGCGCCGGCTTCGGCAAGTTCGGCCGTCCGAAGACGCCCTATGACGTCTTTATGGAGTCGGAGGGCATTCCGGTGTTCCGCGACATCGGCGTCAGCAAGGTGCAGAACCTGCCGCTGGCACCCTGGAAGCGCACCGGCGGGCGCGGCAGCTATATCCAGCTGCACGGCACCGAGGGCAAATGGGGCTCTTACGTCATAGAGGTGCCGGGCGCCGGCGCGCTCAACCCGGAAAAGCATCTCTACGAGGAAATCTATTTCGTCGTAGAGGGCCGCGGCACCACCGAGGTCTGGCTCGATGGCGACACCAAGCGCCACGTGTTCGAGTGGCAGAAGAACTCGCTGTTCTCCATTCCGGTGAACGCGATGCACCGCATCGTCAACGCCAGCTCGGCGCCGGCGTTGCTGCTGGCCGGCACCACCGCGCCGAACGTGATGAACCTGGTAAACAACGTCGGCGCGGTGTTCGACAATCCGTACCAGTTCCACGACCGCTTCTCCGGCGCCGACGACTTCTACAAGTACAAGGACGATATTGAGCCCGATCCGGTGCGCGGCCTTGCCATGCGCCGCACCAACTTCGTGCCCGATATCGTCAACTGCGACCTGCCGCTCGACAACCGTCGCTCGCCCGGCTTCCGCCGCGTCGAGCCGTTCATGACCGGCAACACGTTCTATCTCTGGGTCGGTCAGCACGAGAACGGCCGCTACTCCAAGGCACACGCGCACACCAGCGCGGCCGTGCTGATCTGCATCAAGGGCAAGGGCTACACCTACACCTGGCCGGAGCGGAACGGCGTCAACCCGTGGGCAGCCGGCAAGGCCAGCGAGATCAAGCGCGTCGATTACGAACCGGTCGGCATGGTGTCGGCGGCACCTGGCGGCGCGCGCTGGTACCATCAGCACTTCGGCGCTTCCAAGGAGCCGTTGCGGCTCACCGCCTGGTTCGGCCCGCACAACCCCGGCCGCGAGCCCGGCCCGCCCGGCGAGCAGCACATCGACTACACCGCCATGGACATTCCAGAGGGCGGCAGCGCCATCCCGTATTGGATGGAAGACCCGTACATCAAGGCTGAGTACGATGAGCGCTTGCGCCGCGAGGGCGTCGAGAACCGGATGAAGCCGGAGTACTACGACAAGAACTACAAGGGTGAGCTGCCGAAAGAATAGCCGCTCAAGATCACGCGCGCTTGCCAAGACGCGCCATATGTTCCAGCAATCTGCCGATCAATCGGGAGGATACTATCCATGCGTGTCGTCGCGCTCGAAGAGCATTTCACCTTGCCGGCTGCGATTTCGAAGTATGTGAAACCCGAGGCCATCGCCAAGCGCGGCCACTACAAAGGGCGCCGGGTCGCCCCCGGCAAGACGAGCCCGATGGAGCTCTTGCCGGAGTTTGGCGAGAAGCGCTTCAAGTCCTTGGATGACGCCGGCATCACCGTGCAGGTGCTGTCCAACAGCGGCCCTGGCCCCGATCTGGTGCCCGGCGCCGACGGCATCGCGATGGCACGCGAGATCAACGATTATCTCGCCGGCGTGGTCACGAAGCATCCCAAGCGCTTCGCAGGCTTCGCCGCTCTGCCCATGGCAAGCCCCGAAGCCTGCGCTGATGAGCTGCGCCGGTCGGTGAAGGATCTCAAGTTCGTCGGCGCCATGATCCACGGCACCTGCGAGGACCGCTTTCTCGATCACCCGAGCTACGACAGCCTGCTCGCAGCGGCCGTCGAGCTCGACGTGCCGATCTACATTCATCCGAACGTACCAGCCTCAGCGATCCAGCAGATCTATTACTCGGGGCTTCCCGAAGGCGCCGATCGCGTGATCGGCACCGCCGGCTGGGGCTGGCACTCCGAAGTGGCAATTCACATCCTCCGCATGGTGCTGCAAGGCACCTTCGACAAGCATCCGAAGCTGAAGATGGTCATCGGCCACATGGGCGAGATGCTGCCGATGATGATCGCCCGTCTCGACGACGTGGGCGCCGCCGACATCGGCCACTTGAAGCGGCTGCCGAGCCAGACCATCACCGATCAGGTCTGGATCACCACCAGCGGCATCTTCACCCAGCCTCCGTTCATCGTCGCGCTACAGACCTTCGGCATCGATCGCATCATGTTCTCGGTCGATTATCCATTCGCGCGTGACGCCCAGGGCCGCAAGTTCCTCAACGAGGTCGCACTGGCGCCAGCCGACATGGCGAAGCTGACGCATGGCAACGCCGATGCGTTGCTGAAGCTGAAAGCCTGAGCAGCGCCCGAATGCCTGTCGAGCAGGACGCCAGCGGCGGCCGGGTTTTCTTTTCGTCCACCGGCCGCTCGCTGGAGACGGACGACGAGGTCTGTCTGCTCAGCGTTGGCGTCGATATCGGCTCTTCGACGTCGCATCTCGTTTTCTCGCGCATCGTGCTGGAGCGGCTCGACAGCCGCTACATCGTGACCCAGCGCGAGACCTTCTACGGCTCGGACATCCTGCTGACGCCCTACTCTGCAGAAGAAACCATCGATGCCGAAGCGCTCGGCGCGTTCATCCGGAAGGAATACGCCGATGCCAAGGTCGAGCCGGACGAGATCGACACCGGCGCGCTGATCCTCACCGGCGTCGCGGTGCGCCGGAAGAACGCCCGCGCCATCGGCGAGTTGTTCGCCCGCGAGGCCGGCAAGCTCGTCGCGGTCAGCGCCGGCGACAGCATGGAAACCGTGATGGCGGCCTACGGCTCTGGCGCGGTGGCGCGCTCGATCCGCGATGAGACCGTGGTGATGAACGTCGATGTCGGCGGCGGCACGTCGAAGATCTCGATCTGCGGCGAAGGCCGCGTGCTCGACCTGACTGCGCTCGACGTCGGCGCTCGGCTGATCTGCCTCGCGCCGGACGGGAAAATCCTGCGGGTCGAAGAGGCTGGACGGCGCTTCGGCGCCGAGCTGGGCCTCGATCTGAACGTCGGCTCGATGCTGACGCTCGAGCAGGCCCAGGTGATTGCAAGCCTGATGGCGGACAAGCTGTTCTACGCCATGCAGGGCGGCATGCCGACCGCGCGGGGCGAGAACCTGCTGCGGCTCGATCCGCTCACCCACCGCGGCAAGATCGACCAGGTTCAGTTCTCCGGCGGCGTCTCCGAATTCATCTACGGCAACGAGAGCAAGAAATTCGGCGATCTCGGCCCGCTGCTGGCGGCGGAAATCCGTGCCCGCGCCGAAACATTCGGCCCGCGGCTCGAACCATCGCTTGAAGGCATCCGCGCCACGGTCATCGGCGCCTCGCAGTACACCATTCAGCTCAGCGGCAGCACGATCTATGTCTCGCCGCTCGACGCGGTGCCGTTGCGCAACGTGCCGGTGATCGCGCCGGTGCTGCCGCTCGACCAGGAGACCATCGATCCGGCTGCGGTCGCGCGTTCCATTCAGACCATGCTCAAGCGCCTCGATCTCGCCGAGGGCGAGCAGCCGGTGGCGGTGTTCGTGTCGTGGCAAGGTTCCGCGACCTTTCAGCGGCTCGACGCGTTCTGTCGCGGCGTCACTGAAGGCTTAAGCGCGGTGCTCGCCAAGGGCCACCCGCTCGTGCTGGCCGGCGACGGCGACGTCGGCGGCCTGCTCGGCATTCACCTGCGCGAAGAAACCAAAATCGCAAGCCCGATCGTTTCGATCGACGGACTCGAATTGAAGGAATTCGACTACATCGACATCGGTGCGATGCTGGAAAGCTCGGGGGCGGTGCCGGTGGTGATCAAATCGCTGATCTTCCCAGGCAACACCGCGCCGCCATCAGAAAAGCGCTCGGTCGCGCGCGCGTCCGTTACGACATAACCAGCAGCAGAACGCCGGCCGCCGCGATCGCGCCGCCCGCCGCCTGCGCCATATGGCGCACCGGCACGCGGTTCGCCGCGAGCCCGATCGCAATGCCGATCGTGTGCAGCACCAAGGTCGCCGCGACGAAGCCGATGCCGAAGGTCAGGCCGGACACACTCGCCGGCAATTCGACGCCGTGGCTGTAGCCATGCAGCAGCGCGAACACCGCGATCAGCGCCGCGCTGACGGCGAGCGACGGGCGCACCGCGAAGGCCACCGCGGCGCCAAGCACCAGCACCGATGCCGCAATGCCGATCTCGACCCAGGGCATGTCCGGACCGCTGACGCCGATCACCGCGCCGATTGCCATGACGGCGGGAAACAGCAGCGGCAGCAGGATCATGGCGCGGCGGCCGAGCTGCGAGGCCCAGAGCCCCACCGCCACCATTGCCAGCATATGATCGACGCCGGTGAACGGATGCGACAACCCCTCGGCGAAGGTCATGTGCGAATGATCGCCGACATGCGCGAGTGCTGCGGTGCTGAACGCCGCGACCGGCACGGCAAGCAATGCAGCAAGCGACAGGTGACGGAAGCGGCGGTTCATGGTGTTCCTCATGGCAGAACGGAAATCGGTATGCGATTTGCCAATCTATTGCTTACCGGCCGCGGCTTTCAATCCACTTCGATCACCACCACGCCGCCCTCGACCTTGGCCGGATAGGTCTTCACCGGAATCATGCAGGGCGGCGACACCACCTCGCCGGTTTTGATGTCGAACTGGCCGTTGTGGAAGTTGCACTCGATCACGTCGCCGTCGATGAAACCTTCAGACAGCGATCCAGGGCCGTGCGTGCAGGCGTCATCGGTTACGTAGAATGTGCCGTCGAGGTTGAAGACGGCGACCGTCAACCCGGACGTCTCAACCCGTAGCGCGGTTCCGACCGCAACCTGTTCAGCCTTGCAGAGTTCGACTCGGGTGGCCACGGATCGTCCCTTGCTAGCGGTGGAGCGCGGGTCACATCAGGAGAACGATGTTCCGCATAGAAGAACTGCACGAACCATCATATTCCATGCGTTTTGAGCAAGGTCAATGTCACTAGCCCGATAAGGCTTGAGCAATCTGGATCGGCGAAGCTACATAGACGTAGAGAGCTCTGGAGCCTGCGATGCTCAGAAAAGAACAAAACGATCTTCTCACCCAGACCGGTCCCGGCACCCCGATGGGGCGCATGTTCCGCCTGAACTGGGTCCCCGCGCTGCTGGCGGAAGAACTGCCCGAAAACGAATGCCCGCCGGTGCGCGTGAAGCTGTTATCAGAGCGCCTGTTGGCTTGGCGCGACACCCAGGGCCGCTATGCGCTGACCGACGAATTCTGCGCGCACCGCGGCATCTCGCTCTGGTTTGGCCGCAACGAAGACAACGGATTGCGCTGCCCCTATCACGGCTGGAAGTACGACCACACCGGCCAGTGCATCGACGTTCCTTCAGAGCCAGAGGAATCCGGCTTCTGCAAGAAGATCAAGCTCAAGTCCTACCCGCTGATCGAGCGCGGCGGCATCCTCTGGGCCTACATGGGTCCGCCCGAGTTGCAACCGCCGCCGCCCGCATGGGAATTCGTCAACGTTCCGCGCGAGCAGACCATCACCACCAAGCGCTCGCAGGAGTGCAACTGGCTGCAAGCGCTGGAAGGCGGTATCGATTCCAGCCACGTCTCGTTCCTGCACCGCGGCGACCTCAACACCGATCCGATGTTCAAGGGCGCCAAGGGCAACCAGTACAACTTGAGCGACTCGCGGCCGTTCTTCGAAGTGGTCGAGAGCCCCGGCGGGCTCTACATCGGCGCGCGGCGCAACGCGGAGAACGGCAACTACTATTGGCGCATCACGCAATGGGTGATGCCGACATTCACGATGATCCCGCCGCGCGGCGATCATTGCGTGCACGGCCACTTCTGGATTCCGATGGACGACGAGAACTGCTGGACCTGGAGCTACGACTACCACCCGACCCGTTCGCTCAAGGAGAGCGAAGTCAACGCGGTGCGCGGCGGCAAGGGTATTCACGTCACCACCATTCCAGGCACGTTCCGTCCGGTCCAGAACAAGGACAACGACTACCTGGTCGATCGCGCGGCTCAAAAGGCGGGCAAGACCTACAGCGGCGTGCTGGGTTTCGGCATGCAGGACGCCTCGGTGCAGGAGAGCATGGGGCCGGTCGTGGACCGGTCGAAGGAGAACCTCGTCTCCACCGACAACGGCATCATCATGATGCGGCATCGGCTGCTGCGCACGCTCAAGGCGATGGAGAACGGCGAGACACCGCCCGGCATTGACCTCGCGCACCAGCGCGTGCGCTCGGCCGCCGTGGTGCTGCCGCCGGATCAGCCGTTCAAGGACGCCGCCAAAGAAGCGATGATCGCCAAACCCGGCGTCGCGCCGGCGACGGTCTGATCGTCATGCTGTCCGAATCCGCCCGCATGTCGAGTGCCGCGGAGGCGCGCTTTCGCATCGATGCGCCGAACTCGCGGCCACGCACCATCAAGGTGATCGCGCTCGACCAGCCGAGTGAGCGCGTGATCAAAGATTTGGCGCAGCGGCAGTGGAACAGCGCGACCTTCTTCACCGCGACAGCGTTCGGTGACGCGCCGCGCAAGGGCGAAAGCTTTGCCGGCTGGCTCAGCGATCTGGCGGGCCGCACCAAGAACCTGGTCGAAGAGATCAACGGTGCCGATCTCGTCGTCATGGTGGCGAAGGCCGGCGAGAACGCACAGGCCGCGTCAATCATTGGCGAGGCGTGCAGCCTCAAGCGTGTGATGACCACCGCGCTGGTGCTGGGCGGCAATTCGATCTCGGACGAGGTGTTGTCCAAGACGCTGGCGCAACTGCGGCCCTGGTCGCTGATGCTCGTCATCGCCAGCGCCGAGGAATACATTGCCGACATGCTGACTGCGCTTCGCGCGTGACCAGGGGACCGATGATGCGGCTAACCATCTGCGCGTTAGGCTTGATCGCACTGCTGCCGCTCCATTCCCCGGCCTTGGCCGTGACGGCAAAGGAAAAGCAGGCAACCTGCAAATTCGGCGCCGATCATCAGAAGCTGACCGGCGCCAAGCGCAAGCAGTTCCTAGCCAAGTGCATGACGCCGGAAAAGGGCACCAAGCCGGTCAAGCGCGCGAACAAGCCGCAGCCCACCTGAATTGCAGTTGGCTGAAAGCCATTGCAATCTCCCGGCATGGCAAACTCACGATCCATCTGTTTCGCCGCCGCTCTCGCGATCGCGCTGACCGGCACCCACAACAATCAAGCATCGGCGCAATCGGTCGAGCAGTTCTACAAAGGCAAGTCGATCGAATTGCTGATCGGCTACCCGCCAGCCGGCAGCAATGACGTGTATGCGCGACTGCTGGCGCGCCATCTCGGCAAGCACATTCCCGGCAATCCGAACATCATTGCGCAAAACCGGCCTGGCGCCGGCAGTTTCCTGGCGCTGGCGCAGGTCTATAACGTCGCGCCGAAGGACGGCAGCGTGATCGCAATCGGCGCGCCGACCGCGCCGCTCGACGAGATGGTCGGCACCCAAGGCGTTCGCTTCAAGACTGCCGAGTTCAACTGGATCGGCCGCATCGACTCGCTCATCAACATGGTGTTCCTGTGGCACACGTCGCCGGTGAAGTCGGTCGCCGATGCGCAACGGATCGAATCCAAGTTGTCCGGCACCGGCGTCGGCTCGACGGTGTCGGTCTATCCAACCGTGATGAACCACGTGCTTGGCACCAAGTTCAAATTGATCATGGGCTACAAGGGCTCGAACGACGCACAGCTAGCCGTCGAGCGCGGCGAGGTCGAGGGCCATTCGACCTCGTGGACCGCCGTGAAGGTGGCGCACCCCGAATGGCGGCCCGAGAAGAAGATCAACATCATCGTGCAGTTCGCGCTCAACAAACACCCCGAACTGCCCGACGTGCCGACCGTGATCGAGTTGGCACGCAACGACGAGGAGCGCGCCATCCTGCGCGCCGTGATGAACGCAACCGAAGTCGGCACCGCGTTCTTCACCACGCCGGGCGCGCCGCCGGAGCGCGTCGCGGCGCTGCGCCGCGCCTTCGACGCCACCATGAAGGACCCGGAATTCCTGGCCGATGCTCGGAGGACCAATCTGACGGTCGGCCCCATGCCCGGCGAGGAATTGCAGAAGCTCGTCACCGAAGTGAGCAGCCTTTCGCCAGCGCTGCTCGAAAAGGTGAAGGCCGCCTACAGCTTCCAGTAAGTCGGCAGATTTTCGACCCACTGCGAGACGGCGCTTCCCGATCGAAGCGCCGCCGGTTCGCTGATCAGTTCGTCGGCACCAGATTGATGTCCTTGGCAAGCTTGACGATGCCTGCGATGTCATTGCGGACGAACGTGCCGAACTCGTCCACGCTCATCGGCATCGGCTCGACGCCCAGCGTCGCCAGCCGCTCCCGCACGGCCGGTACGTTCAGCGCCTTCTGCGATTCGTCGTGCAGACGATCGATGATGGCGCGCGGCGTTTTTGCCGGCACCGCCAAGCCGCCCCAGAATATGTATTGCGCGTTGGGATAGCCGGCCTCAGTGACGGTCGGCACATCCGGCAAGCTCGGCGCCCGCTTCGGTGTGCTCACCGCGAGTGGCAGCACACGGCCGCCCTGGATGTGGGCAATCGCTGGCGCGAGCGGCACGAAGTAGAAGTCGATCCGGCCGGCGATCAATTCGTTGAGCCCTTCCGCACCACGGAACGGGATGTGTTGGGCGCTGATGCCGGCCGCGGTCTTGAACCGCTCGGCGGCCCAATGTGACGCTGAGCCGACGCCCGCCGACGCGAAGTTCAGCTTGCCCGGATTGGCCTTCGCTACTGCGATCAGATCGGCGACGGTTTTCCAGCCCTTCGACGGCGACACCACCAGCACGCTTGGCTGAATGCCGAACATCACCACCGGAACGAAGTCGTTCACCGGGTCGTATGGCAGGTTCTTGTGCAACACGATGGCTGAGCCCTGCGACGACGTCTGCAGCAGGATTGTGTAGCCGTCGGGATCGGCTTTGGCGGCCGAGTTCGAGCCGGTGACACCGCCGGCGCCGGTCCGATTTTCGATCACAAAAGACTGGCCGATCTGCTTCGAGACCTGATCGAGCACGACGCGGGCGACGAGATCGCCGGCATTGCCCGCACTCACCGTGCTGACCGCGATGATCGGCCGATTCGGCCAATCGTCAGCGGCGAGCGCCGCCACGGTTCCGGCTAGCAGTGCAGTTGCTGCGACAACGCCACGCAAAACGTGAAGTGACACCATGTAAACCTCCCTGGATCGGCGCCGAAGCTCTTGATCGGCTTCTGGCTGCTAAATATTCGAACCGGCGGGCCGCATCCCCCGAAGCGTCAACCGGGACGACATCCTTCAAGGATGATCCCAAGCGGGCGCAGGGGCAAGCCTGTGATGACGATGACGCTGCGATCCCACGCCGCAGGTGCGGGCCCAGATCAGCGGCTGCCGCGTTTGCGCTCGGTCAGCACAAGATAGAGTGAGGCCGCGACGATCAGCGCCATGCCGGCGAAGCTCCACGCGCCCGGCAATTCGCCGAACACCAGATAGCCGAGGAACGCCGAATACACGATCCGCGAATAATCGAGCGGCACGAGCGCGGTTGCATCGCCCAGCGTCCAGCCGTGCGTGATCATGCCCTGCCCGGCAATGCCGAGAAAGCCAACCAGGATCAGCATGCCAAGCTCATGCAAATCCGGCGTGACCCAAAGCCAGATCGTCGGCAGCAACGAATACAGCGCGTTGCTGATGGCGTAGTAAAACATGATGACGCGCGTCGGCTCGGTCTTGGCGAGCTGCTTGATGTAGATCACGACCAGCGCGCCCAACAGCGCACCAAGCGCGCCAACAAACGCGCCGGGATCGAAGCCCGCGGTGAACGGCCGCGCGTACAACGCAATCCCGGCGAAGCCCACCAGCGTCACCACAATGCGCCGCCAGCCCACGATCTCGCCGAGAAAAATAAACGCCAGCGGCAGCATGAAAAGCGGCCGCGAAAATTGCAGCGTCATCGCGTCCGCTAGCAGCATATGCGTCAGCGTCCAGAAGAACGTGATGTTGCCCAGTGTGCCGATCACGCCGCGCGCGAAGTGGCCCACCAGCCGCTTGGTGCGCAGCGGCTCCATCGGATTGCGGATGAACATCGGCAGCACGAAGAAGAAGCCGATGAACGCGCGGAAGAACAGAATTTCGATGGTCGGGATGCGGGCGCCGAGGTGCTTCACCAGCATCGCCATGACGACCAGCGTCAACGAGCCGATCGAGACCAGCGTCGCACCGCGCGCGGTGCCATCCATGGCGTCCCAGCGCGCTCGCAACCTGCTGTGAATTCCGGAAATCACGCTCAGCCCGCGACTCTTCCCCGATGCCCAAGCCGGGCCGAGATCGCGGCGGCAGTCTCCACAACGTGAGGAATGAACGAGGCCAGCGTTTTCTTCGACAGGCGGCTGACCGGCCCCGCGATTCCGATCGCCGCGACCACTTCGCCCGTATCGTTGCGCAGCGGTGCCGCGATGCAGCGCATGCCGAGCTCGCTTTCCTCGTCCTCGATGGCGCAGCCGCGTTGACGCACACCGTCGAGCACGCGCTTGAGCGCTTGCGCGTCGGTAACGGTCTGCGGCGTGCGTGCCAGGAGCCCGTGCTGGATCACGCGTTCGACCACGTCGTCGGGTTGAAATGCGAGGATCGCCTGCCCTTCGGCGGTGCAATAGGCAGGTTTGCGCACGCCGACATCGGAACGCATGCGGATCGCTTGCGTGCTTTCGAAATTATAGACGTACATGATCTCGTTGCCGTCGAGCACGGCGAGATGGACGGTCTCGTTTATCTTTTCACGCAACTCTCGTAACAGCGGCCGCGCTTCATTCGAAACGCTCATACGCTGGCGCACCAGCGAGCCAAGCCGGAACAGCGCGAGGCCGAGCCGGTATTTTCCGGTGTCGGGGTTCTGCTCGAGCATGCCCTCGGCGACGAGCGTCACCGCAAGGCGGTGCACCGTGCTCTTGGCGACGCCGAGGCGCTTGGCGAGATCGCTGATGCCGATCTCGACCTGTTCCTCGGAAAACGCCTTGAGCAGCCGCACCGACGTCGTCACGGAGGACAGTCGGCTCGGTCTGTTCTCTGCGCTGCGAGCTGGTGTGCGCGGCGGCGGCACGATATATGTTCCGCTCCGTGGGACGGCGTTCCGCAAACTCTACATGTTTTCTTTCCCCCTGAAAGGGGGCGGGAGGGGCAGCCGCAAGCTGAGGCAGGCCCCTGTCCAGTTAGCCTCGCAAGCTGGCGTCCCCCTTCCAGAGCAAGATTTCCCGAGGCACCCTGCGCAGCATGGCAAAGAACATTCTCATCATCGGCGGCGGCCCCGCGGCAGTGTTCGCCGCCATCGAGGCGAAGAAGCGCGACCGCGAGGCCGAGGTCGTGCTCGCGACTGACGAGGCGGCGGAGCCGTACGAAAAGCCGCCGCTATCGAAGGCCGTGCTGCTCGGCAAGGCCAACCCCGAGGATGCGCTCATCGCCGGCAAAGGCGGCCTCGCCGCGCACGGCGTCACTGTGCAGCTCGATGCCCGATGCAGCGCCATCGACCGCGAGGCGCGCCAGGTGATCACCACGAAGGGCCAGCTGCCTTACGACGCGCTGGTGATCGCCACCGGCTCGCTGATGCGCGAATTGCCGATGCTACCGCCCGGAGCGCCGCGTGTGCATTACCTGCGCACCGACGCGCATGGCCGCGCGCTGAAGGCCGGCCTGGCCAGCTGCAAGCACGTTGCGGTGATCGGCGGCGGGTTGATCGGGCTGGAGGTCGCAGCCTCAGCGGCGCAGCTAGGCATGGAGGTGACGGTGATCGAATTCGCGCCGCGCATCATGGCGCGCGTCTGCGACGACGAGACCAGCGCATTTCTCCTGGCGGAGCATCAGCATCACGGCGTCGAGATCGAACTCTCGACCTCGATCAAGCAAGTGACGCCGCAGCTCGACGACCGCCTCGCGCTCGAAACCAACGATGGCGACATCGTTGCCGCCGATCTGGTCGTGGTCGGCACCGGTGTGAAACCGGATGAGGCGCTCGCCGCCACGGCAGGGCTGACAGTGCAGGACGGCATCGTGGTGGACGAATTCTGCCGGACCTCGGATCCCAACATTTTCGCCGCCGGTGACTGCACCCGCTTTCCCGGTCCGCAGGGCGCCGTGCGGCTGGAGAACTGGCGGCATGCGCAAGACCACGGCGCAGTCGCAGGCCGCAACGCCGCGGGCGCCAACGACGCTTACCGTGCCGTGCCGTCATTCTGGTCGGAGCAATACGATCTCTACATTCAGGGCGTCGGCTGGCCCGATCCGAGCGTGCCGCGCATCCGCCGGCCGCTCTCCGGAAAAAGCTTGCTCATGCTCGAAATGGCCAGCGGTGTCATTACTTATGCGCTCGGCATCAACGCGCAGCGCGACCTCGCCGCGATCCGCCGGCTGATCGAGCGCAAGGTGCCGGTTGACGCCGCCGCACTGGCCGATCCAAGCAAGCCGTTCGCCGATATGCTGAAGGCGAAGGCTTAGGATGGCGCTTTGCGAGGCTGAAGAAATCCCGGCTGGTTTGTGCTAGAATAGTCAGATGACCAAGTTGCTCGAACAAGCCTTCGATGCTGCCCGGCAGTTGCCGCCGAAAGAGCAGGACGACATCGCCCGCGCCATCATGCAGCTTGCGGGAACCGGCGGCGGCGATCCTGTTGCGCTCACGCCGGCAGAGCGTGACGCCATCGCAAACTCGAAGGCGGCAGCCGCACGCGGCGAATTCGCGACCGAAGAGCAGGTGCGTGCAGTCTGGGCCAAGCATGGCCGATGAGGCTTCGCTATACACTTCCGGCTCTTGCCGACCTCAATGCGATCCTCGACTACGTTTCGGCCCGCTCGCCACAAGGCGCAGCCCGCATTCACGCGCGCATCCAGATGGTGATCGAGCTGTTGCTCGCATATCCGAGAATCGGATTGCCGACCGATGACGCCACCATTCGCCGCATCAATACATCGCCCTATTCGTATCTCGTGTTTTATGAAATCTCGGGCGACGAAATCATCATCCACGCGGTTCGTCATGGCGCCCGCGATCCCTCCGGCATGCCCGGGGCATCGCACCCCAGCCAAGCGATGTGAGATTTGATTTCTTCCCTGTTGTCAGAAAGCCAGATGCCTGAATTCCAAAAGAACAAGTTCGATCCGCTTCGCGACTATTTGCTAAAGGAGAAACGGATCGATTTTGTCCTCACGTTCGAGGAGATCGAGGACATTCTTGGCTTCGGTCTGCCGAGAAGCGCACAGCGTGCCGAATGGTGGGACGATGACAGCCCGCACCATCCCAAATTGCAGCGCCAGGCGGTTCGTGAGGGCGGTTACGACTCGCGGCGGCTTCCCGAGGGGATGAAAGTGCGTTTCCGCAAAACGTCTGTTTTTGGATATTGATCGTGCCTCGCACGGATTCGAACGACATGGCTGAGATTCAGAAAATCACGATAGAGCCAGGTCTCGTATTCGACGTCATGACCGGCGGCGCCGCGGACGCACCGCTCGTCCTCCTGCTGCACGGCTTCGCGGAATCATTCCACATGTGGGGCGAGCTCGTGCCCGCGCTGGCCGCGGCGGGATATCGCGCTGTGGCGCCGAGCCAGCGCGGCTATTCGCCTGGCGCGCGGCCGGACACAGCCACGTTCTCGAACTACGAATTCGACAAGCTGGTCGGCGACGCCATGACGATCGCCGACGCCTGCGGCGGCGCCGGCCGGCGCTTCCATCTTGTTGGCCACGATTGGGGCGGCAGCCTCGCCTGGGCCATCGCCGACCGCACGCCGGAGCGCCTTGCCTCGCTCTCTATTCTGTCGCGCCCGCATCCCATGGCGTTCAACCGCGCGCTCGAAATGCCGGACGGCGAGCAGAAGCGCCGCTCGGCCCATCATCGCTGGTTCCTCGAGCCCGACGCGGTCGCGCGCCTGCTCGCGGACGACGTGCGCTGGCTGCGTGACCGCCACAAGGCCAACAGCGTCCCGGCCGCGGCGACCGAGCGGCACATCGCAGTGATCGGCAACGAAGCCGCGATGTCGGGCGCGCTGGCGTGGTATCGCGCCCGCGGCACGCATCACAAGCCGGTCGGCAAGACCGTGGTGCCGACGCTTTACATCTGGGGCGACGCCGATGACACCGTCGGCCGCGCAGCAGCCGAAGGCACGGCAGAATTCGTGTCGGCACCGTACCGGTTCGCGGTGCTGCCGGGCGGCGGCCATTTTGTGGCGGATCAGTTTCCGGGCGAGGCCAACGCGCTGCTGCTGGCGCACCTCGCAAAGCATCCGGTGTGATGCCGGCTGCAACAATCCAGCTTGCCGTCATGGTGTTTCCGGGGACGCAAACGCTGCCCCTGTTTGCGGCGCAGTCGAAAGGATTTTTCGCCCGCCGCGGCCTCTCGGTCGATCTCAAGCCCGCACCGAACTCGGAGGAACAACGCCGAGGGTTGGCAGAGGGCCGTTACGCCGTCGTTCATGGTGCGGCCGATCAGGCGGTGGCGCTTGTGCAAGCAGGCACCGACGCCATCGTGGTTGCGGGCGGAGACAATGGCTTCAATCATCTATTCGTTCAGCCCGACATCGAACACCTGGCCGATCTGCGCGGACGCACATTGGTGGCGGACGTGGCCAACACCGGATGGTCTTTCGTCCTCTACGAAATTCTGCGGCGGCAGGGGCTCGGGCGCGGCGACTATTCCATTCGCGAAGTGGGCGCGCCGTTCCAGCGTTTTGAGGCGATGCGGCAGGACCGCACCATGGCGGCGGCGATTCTCAATCCACCGTTTGCCATCCGGGCGCGGCGCGCGGGCCTGAAGGACATGGGCGCCGTCGTGGAGGCGATCGGTCCCTACCAGGGGACAGTGCCCTATGTGCTTCGCGCCTGGGCCAAAGCGAATGCCGGCGCGCTCATTGCTTATCTCCAGGCGTGCATCGAAGGCCTGCGCTGGTCGCTCGATCCGGCCAACCGGGCCGAAGTCATCAGGCTGATCGAAACGCAGCTCAATCTGCCGGGCGACATCGCCGCCGAAACCTACGCGGCCGCGACCGATCCGGTGAACGGCTTGGCGCGAGATGCGGCGCTCGACCTGGCAGGCTTCCAAACCATGCTGAAGCTGCGCGCCGCGTTCGAAGGCAGCGCGCCATTGCCCGCCGAGCGATACTTCGATCTGTCGTACCGGCAGCGCGCGCTGGCTGCGCTCTGATCGTCGCGCGCGGCCGCAAGCTCGCGGTGCGTTACTTCCAGGCGCGGTTGTCGACGGTGTTTTCGTAGGTCGCGCCCGGCACCGTCATGTTCCATTTGACGGTCCAGTTGTAGGTGTCGTCGAACCGCTCGCGCGTATAAGGCCGCGGCGCGTCGTGCAGCAGCCGCCAGGTTTGCAGCTCCTTCGGCTCCAACAGCCCTCCGGTTTCGGCGATGAGGTAGTGGACGTAGGGTGTCGGATCTTTCTCGATCAGCTTGACCGCCTCGGCCTGCGCGTCGAACATTTTGCGGAGCGTCTTGCCGTCGAGATCGTCGCCGGCCGCCTCGCTGCGGGTCGAATGCGACTCGATCAGAATTCGCAAACCCCACTTCTGCGCCACGCTGATCCAGGGCTCCATCACGCTCGCCGCCGCGACCTTGCCGTCGCGCACCGCCTCGAGTCGCTTGAGCATCGAGCCGGCGTGCACCCGCTTGATGTGCTCGGGCGCCAGGAAGCCATCCATCATCTTCAGCGTGGTGAAATCCGAGCCGTTGTTCGGCGTCGTCGCAATCGGCTGGTTCTTCAGCATCTCCGGCTCGTAGGCCTTCGAGTCCTTGTTCACCACAATGGCGAACTTCGACATCGAGGCGCCCAGCGCGACGATCTTGCGGTCGCGGCGGCCTTCGTTACGCGCCTCGACCGCGCGCTTCATGATGCCCCACTCGCACATGCGGTACTGATCGATGCCGCCGTCGTTGTAGACTGAGTCGAGCGGCCGATCGAAAATCGAGTCGAACTTGACGGTGTGCGAGGTGGTGACCTGCGCCATGCCCGGCGTGCTCACAAACTCGATGTCGAGACCTTGGTCCCTGAACAATCCCTTGTCGCGGGCGACCAGCACGGGCAGGTCATGGACCGCGTTCATGACGGCGACCTGGGTTTTCTTGTGGTTCTGAATGTTCATGGGTTCCTCCCGCATCGGGCAGCGCGGATGATCCGCCCTGGTCAGCAAACCTGTCAACGGCAGGAACGGCCCGTCAGCAGCAGGTGCACTCGAAATCGTCGGGGACTGCGAGCGATGGCTTCAGCCAATACGGCGGCAGATCGTCCTCTGTCACCTCGGCCACCGGCTTGAACACCTTGAAATGGTAGCGGCGTTCCTCAGACCAGAACGCGATGACGGTCTCAAGCGGCGGACAGCCCGGCAGCGCGCAGGCGACCTCGGCCACCAGGATCGCGGCCTCGCCGAGACTGAACCGTGCGCGCACCCATTCGCGCACCTTATCCAGGGCCGCCAGACGCTCGGGCTTGTTGCGGCCCACTCGCAGCATGGTCGTAGCGCTCATGGCCTCGAGCTTAGCAGAATCGGCCGCGGTCATTGCACGGCCCCGACCAATTCGGCGACAATGACGGCTCGCATCCCGCCGGAGTAAGCAATGTCACAAACAGGGAAACTGGACGCTGACACGTTGGCGAAGGCCCGTGCGGCCGGGCTCGACAAGGCGGTGGCCGAGTTTCCGGATTGCGTCGCGGATGCGGCGCGCGCCGCGGCGGCCGACCTCGCCGACGTGCCGGCCATCGACGGCGGCGCCGAGCCATGGCCACCGATGCGCATTAAGAGTCGCCGATGAACCATCTGCATTGGCTCACTGCATCCGAGATCGGCGCCGCCTACGCGGCACGGCGGTTGTCGCCGGTCGAACTGGTCCAGGCGCTGCTCGGCGAAATCGAGGCGCGCAACTCAGACTGCGGAGCATTCATCGCTGTCGATGCTGAAGGCGCGCTCGCCGCCGCGCGCAAGGCCGAGAAGGATTTCGCCGCTGGCCGCTCGCTCGGACCGCTGCACGGCATTCCGGTCGGCGTGAAGGACAATATCGACATTGCCGGAATGGCTACCACCTGCCATTCGAAAATCCTGCTCGACAACATCGCGGACGACGACGCCCCCTCGATCGCCAACTTGCGCGCGGCTGGTGCGATCATGCTGGGCAAGCAGTCGCTGCACGAATTTGCCTTCGGCGGGCCGTCGAAGGAACTGCCGTTCCCATTCGCGCGGCATCCTTGGAACACCGATTATCATCCGGGCGGATCGTCCTCCGGCTCGGGCGTCGCGCTGGCGGCCGGCTTCGTACCGATGTCGCTCGGCACCGACGCGGGCGGTTCGATCCGCAATCCGGCCGGCAATTGCGGCGTGGTCGGGCTGAAGCCGACCTACGATCTGGTGTCGCGGCGGGGCGTGTTTCCGGTTGCGTTCACGCTCGATCATGTCGGCCCCATGGCGCGCTCCGTCGCCGACATCGCATTGATGATGGATGGACTTGTCAGTGGTGGCAAAAAGTTCGGCGCCAATCTCGACCGCGGGGTGCGCGGGTTGCGGATCGGGTTCGTGCGCCAGTGGCACGAGACCGACATGGTGGCCGACCCCGAGGTGATGGCGGCGCTCAACGAGGTCGAGCGCGTGTTGCGCGCCGAAGGCGCCGAGGTGCGGAACATTGGCTTGCCCCGCGTGCAGGAGCTCGCCGCCGTGCAGCGCATCATCCTGCTGGCAGAAACCTGGGCGGTGCACGCCAAGTGGCTGCGCGAGCGGCCGCAGGACTACAGCACACCGTGCCGCCGCAAGGTGATGCCCGGTGCGTTCCTGTCGGCCGGCGATTACGTGCAGGCACAGCAATGGCGCACCCGGATGATCGACGCGGTCGACGGTGCGTTCCGCGAGGTCGATGTGCTGTTGACCGCGAGCGGCATGGACCCGCCGTTCCGCATCGACGACGGAGCCGGGCTCGCGCGCACCTATCCGCGCCAAGGCCGCAGCCCGTTCAACCTGACAGGCCATCCGGCCATCGCGATGCAGAGCGGCCTGTCGAAAAAGACCGGCCTGCCGCTGTCGGTGCAGTTCGTCGGCCGCGCCTATGACGAGGTGACGCTGCTGCGGGTCGCCGCGGCCTACGAGCGCGTCACACAATGGGTCCGCCAGCGCCCTCCTCTCGCCCGCAAAGCCAAGCAAGATCGCATGGCCGCCACCGCATGAGTCCAAAAGGATCAAGAACAATGAAAGCGCTCGCCGGGATTCTGCTCGCAACCCTTATCGCGTTCGCCGCATCAGCCCAGGCGCAGGATTTTCCGAACAAGCCGATCAAGATCATCGTCCCCTACGCGGCCGGCGGCGGCACCGACATCGTGGCGCGCATCGTCGCTCAGAAGCTGCAGGAAAAGTGGGGCCAGAGCACCATCGTCGAGAATCGCGCGGGGGCTGGCGGCAATCTCGGCGCCGAGGCCGTATTCACCGCCGCGCCCGATGGCACCACACTTCTCTTCACCGCGCAGGGCCCGTTGGTGGTCAACCAGAGCCTCTATGACAAGCTGCCCTATGAGCCGGATAAGTTCGCGCCGGTCTCGCTGGTGATGGTGGCTTACAGCGCGCTGCTGGCGAACTCCAACGTAAAGGCGCAGGACGTGCGCGAGCTGATCGCCTACGCCAAGGCCAATCCCGGCAAGCTCAACTACGCGTCGCAGGGCATCGGCACCGCCGCACATCTGATCGCTGAGCTGTTCAACGCCATGGCGGGCGTCAAGATCAACCACGTGCCCTATCGCGGCAGCGGGCCCGCGCTGAACGACTTGGTTGCGGGCCATGTCGATCTTATGTTCGGGGAGCTGGCGCCGTCATACCAATTCATCCGCGACGGCAAGCTGCGCGCGCTCGCGGTCAGCAGCGAGAAGCGGATCGCCAACCTGCCGAACGTACCAACTGTGTCCGAAGTGCTGCCTGGCTTCGTTGTCACGTCATGGTGGGCGCTCGTGGCGCCGCCCGGAACACCCCCCGCGATCACCGCCAAGCTGTCGGCAGCGGTCGGCGATATCATGAAGCAGAGCGATGTCGCGACCCGGCTAACCGACCTCAGCATGGTGCCGACCGGGAGCTCGCCCGCAGAGCTGTCGAAGTTCATCAACGAAGAAGCCGAACGCTGGGGCAAGGTGATCCGTGCCACCGGCGCCAAAGCGCAGTAACAAGGCGCCGTAAGCCGTAAGGAGACTTCGAAGTGGCTGAGAAAGTGCTGGCGGCGGTCCGGACCGGTCCGAGCAAAACCGAGATCCGCGAATATGCGATGCCGGACGTTCCGATAGACGGTGCGTTGATGAAAATGGAGGTTGCCGGCATCTGCGGCACCGACGTGAAGCTTTACGCGCATCCGCCGAACAACAAGCCCACCATCATGGGCCACGAGAACATTGGATATATCGCCAAGGCCGGCCGCGAATTCACCAGCCGCAAGGGCTTCAAAGAAGGCGACCTGGTTTTCGTCGAGCACTATGTGAGCTGCGGCAAATGCGAGTGGTGCCACGCCGGCCAATACCGACACTGCGAGAACACCAACTGGCGCACCAATCCGGACGCGATCCGCTACGGCTACACCTCCGATGAGAAACCGCCGCACCTTTGGGGCGGCTTTGCACAATACGTTTATCTGCCGTGGAACGCCGTCGTGCACCACGTGCCGAAGGGCGTCACGCCGGAACTGGCGGGCCTCGTCACTCCGATGGCGAACGGCGTCGAGTGGTCGCTGTTCGATGGCGGCGTCGGCTACAACTCGACGGTACTGATCCAAGGTCCGGGTCAGCAGGGCCTGTCACAAACCGTGATCTGCAAGCAGGCCGGCGCCTCGCTCATCATCGTCACCGGCACGTCGAAGGACGGCGCGCGCCTCAAGGTCGCAAAAGAGCTCGGCGCCGATCACGTGATCGATGTGCAGAAGGAAGACCCGCTGGCGCGAATCATGGAGATCACCGGCGGCAAGGGCGTCGATGTGGCGCTCGACTGCACAGCGGGCGCCGGCACCATCCCGATCCTGCTCGGCATCGAGGCGCTCAAGCGCAAGGCTGGCGTGATCGTGGCGCAGGGCGAGATGGCGCAGTTTCCGAACTTTCCACTGGAAAAGTTCACGGTGAAATTCATCACCATGAAGAGCGCGCGCGGTCATAGTTACAAGGCCTGTGAGTTGGCGCTGGAGCAGATCGCATCGAAGCGCTTTCCACTGGAGAAGATTACGACGCATCGGTTCGGCTTGAAGGATGTCGACCTCGCCATCCGCTCGGTCGGCGGCAAGGGCGTGCCGGATGTCATTCACGCGTCGCTGATGCCGTGGGAGTGAGCCGCGCATGAGCGGCAAAACCAAGATCAAGATCGCAATTCCAGTCGGCGATCCAGCTGGGATCGGGCCGGAGATTTGCCTCAAAGCCGCGCTCGATCCCGCCGTGCGCGCGGCTTGCGACCCGATCCTGGTGTCCGATCCCGATGTGCTGGCGCGGCATGCGGCGGCATGCGGGATCAGGCCGGACCTGCAGGTGGTCGAGCGCGTCGGCGGCGCCGATTGGTCGCGGAACCATCTCAACGTGCTGGCTTGCCGCCAGCCGGACGGCGATAAAATTCCAATCGGCAAAGTGAGCGCCGCCGCCGGCCGGGCATCGATCGCGTTCTGTGCCGCCGCTGTCAAAACCGCAATGGCGCACGAGGTCGATGCGGTGGTCGCAGCCCCACAAAACGAAACATCGATCGCACAGGCCGGCATCAAATTCGACGGCCATCCTTCGTTCGTGGCGCGGCAGACCGGCAGCGACGAGAACGCGGTCTACATGATGCTTTGTTTTGGCGACGCCAAGATCGCCCATGCCACGTTGCACCAGAGCGTGCGCGACGCGATCGCGGCGATCACCCGCGAGCGCGTCGTCAGCGTCATCGAAGAAACCGCCCGCACACTGCGTCGCATGGGGATTGAAAAGCCGCGGATCGCGGTGAGCGGCATCAATCCGCACGCCGGCGAAGGCGGACTGTTCGGCCGCGAAGAGATCGAGATCGTCAAACCCGCCATCGACACGGTGGTGGCTGGCGGACTTTCAGTGGCTGGTCCGTTCGGCGCCGACACCATGTTTCACATGCCGGGCTTCGACGCCTTCGTGGTCATGCTGCACGACCAGGGCCACATCGCCGCGAAGCTGCTTGCGCAGCACGCCGCCGCCGCGCTCACCATCGGCACGCCGATCCTGTTCTCGTCGGTGGCCCATGGCAGCGCGCATGACATCGCCGGCAAGGGTATCGCCGATCCGGCCGCGATGATCGAAGCGATCCTGCGCTTGTCGAAGGCGCCGTGCGCAGGAAAAAGCGCCGCCGCGTAAAGTAAACAAGCCTCGTGTCCCGGACGCGGTGCAGCGCGTCAGCGGTGCACCGCTGATCCGGGACCCAGCTCAGTGCAAGAAACTACCGCGCGCCGCCGTTCTTCATCGCCGCTTCGAAGCCGGGCGTATTGGCAACCTGATCGAACCAGTCAAAGCCCATTTCCTTGACGATCCGGTTCGACATCACGATCAACCGGCAATCCTCGTGGTCGCCGGCGACGTGCTGGTGATTGGTGAACGGCGGAATGTAGATGTAGTCGCCGCGCTTCCACGAATACGCCTTCGGCTCCGGCGCCCATTCCCACTGGAATGCTTCGAGGCAATCCCACTTCAGATCCCAGTGCAGGTCGTAGCCCGAGCCCTCGACCACGAAGATGAGCTCCTCCCACATGTGCCGATGCACGCCTGACTTCTCGCCGGGTTTGAGGAACTGCATGTAAGCTTCGACGCACATCTCGCGCGTGTTGAGCTTTTCGTGCACCAAATGCTTGATCAGGCCGTCGGGTGAATTCTCCCACGGCATGTCCTCGGCCAGCACAACGTTGGTCTTGCCCTCATAGGCGGCACGAAAATCCTGCGACGCGCGCACGTCGTCGGCGCGGAACGTGCAGGTCTTGCTTCCGGACAGAGCTTTGTCGCGATCGGTGAACGTAACCATGATTATTTCCCTTTCGCGCCTAGATGTCTGACGGCGGCTGGTAGTTTTCCGCGCCCTTGGGCGGCACCTTCGACGGCCATTCCACGATTTTCTGGAACAGCAGGTGCATGAACAGGAACAGCGGCTTAGCCTTGAACACCAGGAGGATCGCTTCTTCCTTCGGATCGTCGTTGAAGTGCTGATGCACGCAGGCGTTCTCGACCAGCATCACGTCGCCGGCCTTCCAGGGAATATGACGGCCGTCGTGCACATCATGGCCGCGGCCCTTGAGCACGTAAAACACCGCGCTGTTGAGATGGCCGTGCTTCTGGCCGCTGGCGCCAGGCGCGTAAGCCTCGATGTGCGACTCGATCGATTGCGTGATGTTGACCGACTGCGGCGAGATCACACTCTTGCCGTAGTGGCCCGGACCGCCCTTCCACGGCACGTCCTTCGACGAGAACACCCGCGGCTGCTCGACCAGCTGCTTGTACATATGACTGTAGGTGCCTTCGAGCGCCCGCACGAAGGTGCGCTTCTTGGCCCAGCGTTCCCAGTGCTGGTGCTCCTTCTCAATTCCCTCTTCGGGCGGCTGGTTGTGGCCGGGCCCCGGATTTTTTTCGAGAATACCTGTCATGTGGCTTGCTCCCTGGCCTTGTGTCGTGGAACTCAAGGCCGTGCGGACGAAATCGTCGCGGCGTGGCAGGCACCATATCGCGCGCGCTTGTCAAATCAATCTGCTGCCGAGGATAATGCGCGATACACCGGCTGTCTTGAAGCTGCCTTGGCAGTATAGACCGGCGAGATCGAGCCTGTAGCGTTCCGAAGGGAGGAACAGCGTGCATTCAGTTTTCTGGCGCGCCGCCACTGCGCTGCTGCTCGCTGTGTTGGCCGTATCGGCCGGTCACGCGCAATCGGTCGCCGACTTCTACAAGGGCAAGAACATCGATCTCTACATCGGCTACAGCGCCGGCGGCGGCTACGATCTCTACGCGCGGATGCTCGCCCGGTACATCGGCAGGCACATTCCCGGCAATCCCACCATCGTGCCGAAAAACTATGAAGGCGCCGGCAGCCTGCGGCTCGCCAACTGGCTCTACAACGTCGCGCCAAAGGACGGCCGCGTGTTCGGCATCATCGGCCGCGGCACCGCGTTCGATCCGCTGCTCGGCAACAGCGGCGCGCAATTCGACGGCACCAAGTTCACCTGGATCGGCAGCGCCAACAATGAAGTCAGCATCTGCGTCGCCTGGGTCACGTCAGGGATCACCAAGTTCGAAGATCTGCTGATCAAAGAGCTGATCGTCGGCGGCACCAGCTCCTCGGCCGACACCGACCAGTTTCCGAAAATCGTCAACGGCGTGCTCGGCACCAAGATGCGCATCATCACCGGCTATCCGGGCGGCAATGACGTCGGCCTCGCCATGGAGCGCGGCGAGGTGCAGGGCCGCTGCGGCTGGTCGTGGTCGAGCGTGAAATCCACGCACCAGAAATGGTACGACGAGAAGAAATTTTCGATCCTGATGCAGCTCGCGCTGGAGAAGCATCCCGAGCTGCCGAACGTGCCGCTGATCGTAGATCTCGCCAAGAACGACGAGCAGCGTCAGATCTTGCGGCTGATCTTCGCGCGCCAGGTCATGGGCCGGCCGTTCCTGGCGCCGCCCGGCGTTCCGGCCGATCGTGCCGAGGCGCTCCGCAAGGCATTCATGGCGACGATGCAGGACAAAGACTTCCTCGCCGACACCGAGAAAGCGCAGATGGAGATCACGCCGGTCGCCGGCGACCAGATTGAGAAGCTGATGAGGGAGCTTTACACAACGCCGAAGGAAGTCGCTCAGAAAGCCGGCAACCTGATTCAGAACAAATAACTCTCACCGACGGATTCATTGATGGACGAGAAAGTCAAAAACTACGCCGGCTGGCAATCCGACGTCATTGTCGACCTGATCCAGCGCTACGATTTCCCTCACATCACGCTCAATCCCGGCGCGAGCTTCCGCGGTCTGCACGATTCGCTGGTCAACTACGGCGACAACAAGCCGCCGATGATGTTGTGCAACCACGAAGAAATCGCGGTGCAGATCGCGCATGGCTACGCCAAGGCGACCGGCAAGCCGATGGCGGTGATCCTGCACAATCTGGTCGGCCTGCTGCACGCCTGCATGGCGATCTACTACGCCTATCTCGACCGCGTGCCGATCTTCATCATGGGCGCCACCGGCCCGATGGATGAGGCCAAGCGCCGGCCGCACATCGACTGGACCCACACCGCGCTGGTGCAGGGCAATGCGGTGCGCGACTACACCAAATGGGATTACCAGCCGACGTCGATCGACGGCGTGCCGGAGTCATTTGCGCGCGCCTATTCGATCATGATGACGGAGCCGAAAGGCCCGATCTACATGTGCTACGACGCGGCGCTCCAGGAGGCGCCGAAGACGCACGAGGTGCCGCTGCCGCCGCCGGGCGCCGTCGTAACCCCCTCACCAATGGCGCCCGACCCGCGCGCCATCGAGGCGATCGCCGACAAGCTGCTCAAGGCCGAGCATCCGATGCTGTTGCCGGAATATGCCGGACGGCGTGCCGGCGGGTTCGAGAGCATTGTGGAGCTGGCTGAGCTCACGGGTTCGGCAGTCTGGGACATCAACAACGCGCTCAACTTTCCCAACAAACATCCTTTGTGCCTGAGCATGGACAAGGAGTCGCTCAAGCACACCGACCTGATCGTCGGCCTCGACGTCAAGGATTGGGAGAAGCAGCTTGTCGAGCTCAACAGCGCCAAGCGGATCAGGGAATCGCTGCCGCCAGAGAATTGCGACTACGTCGAGATCGGCTTCGCCGAACTCGGCATCAGCAAATGGGCGATGGACTATTGCCGCATGCAGCCGTGCTCGGTGCGGGCGCTGGGCGACACGCAGATCGGCATTCCGGAGCTGACCCGCGCGTGCCGGGAGCGCATCGCGGCGAGCCCGACACTTCAGAACAAGATCGCAGCCCGCAAGGTTGCGATCGGCAAACGCCACGACCAGGTCTGGGCCAAGTGGCAGGAGGAATCGCGCAAGGACTGGGACGCCTCGCCGATCACGTTCTCGCGTCTGGCGATGGAGGTGTGGGACGTCATCAAAGACGAGGACTGGGTACTCACCGCCAACGAACTGAAGCACCAGGTGCGCAAGCTGTGGGACTTCGACAGGCCGTACCGCCATCCTGGCGTCGAGCTTGGTACCTCGACGCAGATCGGCATCTCGCTCGGCGTTGCGCTGGCGCATCGCGACAAGAAGCGCGTCGTCGTCAATATCCAGCCCGACGGCGATCTGATGTTCGACGCCGGCGCGCTCTGGATCGCCGCCAAGTACCAGATTCCGATGCTGGTGGTGATGCACAACAACCGTGCCTACTACAACGACTGGGCGCACCAGATTCGCATGGCGCAGGTGCGCGGCACGGACGAGACCAAGGCGCACATCGGCATGGACCTGTTCGGCCCGGAGCCGGACTTCGGCGCGCTGGCGCGTTCGATGGGTTGCTACGGCGAAGGGCCGATCGACAAGCCCGCCGACGTGGGGCCTGCGCTGCGGCGCGCGCTCGCCGAGGTGAAGAAGGGGCGCCTGGCGCTGGTCGATACGATCACGCAGCACCGGTAACGGCGCGGCGTTTGCGGATTCGGATCAAGTTTACTCGGAATTGCAAAAGTTCGCGTCGACGATCGTCGAAGGCGCAGAAACAAGCCCCGGTCTTCACAGCCAGGATCTCCGTGTCACGCTGGGGCTCAGACAACATCCCGGCGCCGGGAAACCAACAGCCACTCACTGCACAATAATAAAAACCCCGGCCGTTGCTCGTCGGCCGGGGTTGTCAGCTCAGGAGTTCCGGTCGGGTTCCCTCGTCCGGCAACCGCAACGATAGCGGCGCATCATTAGCAATCCGTCACTTGAAGGCAGCATCGATCCGCACGGCACGATCGCGACGACGCTCACAAGAAGAGGCCGCGCTCGCTGTCGCGACAAACGTAAGGGATTCCCTGACGTATCGGGCATTTGAGGACGACGGGAACTCACCGGTATGGCTGAGCGCTAGCGCACTCGGAGGCGCGTCAGGCCTTCCGCACGATGCTCATCCAGAACGAACGGAACACCTCCGAGTACTTTGTCGACCGCACCGAATTCCTCGAAGTCCTTTTCGGGATCGATGCTGCGTCGCCGAGGTAAGTAGCTTGACGGAAAGCTGGAACAGCGGCCGGAACCGGCCAGTCATTCGATCCAGGTAGTATTTTGGCTCTCAAGCAAACATTGCGTGTGTCGACGGCGACGACCGGTGCCGGACACGGCTGGAGATCCAGGCTGGCGCAGACACCGTGCCTCTGGCCGACAGCCTAAATATGGTGCGGCGGCGACGGCCTTGGCCGCCGCCGCGATCGCACATAACTCAGCGAACCTTGCCGGGATTTCACTCGATTTTTGAGTGCTCACTGCTATATACAGCCCTAGGTGCGACATTTCGCTGCGGTTCTCTGGGGGGAGACGCGACGTGCTGAAAAAGTTGTTCCGCTCCCCTGTTTGGGAGCGGATGCCGCTGACCCGTACCCAGGTTGTTGCCGTCGCCGGCATCGTCGTGCTGGCGGGAGGCGGCGCGCTGTTCTTTCTGCGCGGCCACGATCCCAAGCCCATCGAAGCATCCAGCCAATCCAAACGCTTGCAGCGGTACCAACCGACCGAAGCGCAATGGAAGACGCTCTCCGTCGAAACCGTGGCGTCACAGGTGTTTCGCGCCGAGCACGTCACCGAAGGCAAGATCGCGGTCGATGAGGATCGCGCGACGCCGATCTTCTCGCCCTACGCCGGTCGCGTTACCAAGCTCCTGGTCAAACCGGGCGATGACGTGCAGCGCGGCCAGCCGCTGTTCGTGGTCGAAGCTACCGACATGGTGCAAACGCAGAACGATTTCATCGGTGCGCTGACCGCGATGAACAAGGCGCGCTCGCGGCTCAATCTCGCGCAGATCATCGAGAAACGGAATCGCGACCTCTATGAAGGCAAGGCCGTCGCGCTCAAGGAATTGCAGAACGCGCAGGCCGAGCTGACCGGAGCACAGAACGACATGCGCTCCGCCGAGGTCGCACTCGAAGCCTCGCGCAACCGGCTCCGCATTCTCGGCCGCAGCGACACGGAAATCGCGGCCTTCGAGCAGAAGGGCACCATCAGCGCCGAGACGACGATCTCCGCGCCGATCGCCGGCACCATCGTGCAGCGTAAGGTCGGCCCCGGACAATACGTCAGCAGCGGCTCAAGCGATCCGGTGTTCGTGATCGGCGATCTCTCGACGGTCTGGCTTCTGGCCTATGTGCGCGAAAGCGAAGCGCCGAACGTGCGCACGGGCCAGGCCGCGCAATTCACCGTGCTGGCTTATCCGAGCGAGACGTTCCCAGCCAATATCGCGTACGTCGCCACGGCGGTCGATCCCAATACACGGCGGCTCCTGGTGCGAGCGACCGTCAACAACGCGCGTGGCCTGCTCAAGCCGGAGATGTTCGCCAACGTGACGATCCTCACCGGCAAAGACGACGCAGCGCCGGCCATTCCGCGCGAAGCCGTGCTTTACGAAGGGGATTCGAAACGCGCGTGGGTCATGAACCCTGACCGCTCCATCGAGTTGCGGCAGATCAAAACCGGATTGCTCAGCGGACGGATGCTTCAAGTCACCGAAGGTCTGAAGATTGGCGACAATGTCATTACGCGCGGCAGCCTGTTCATCGACCGGGCGGCGGCTGGCAGCTGATCATTTGGGCAACGGGTTCAAGCAAACGCCATGAATGCCGCGTCGAAGCCCCGCAGGTTCACGCTCAATTGGTCCGCGGCATTGCTGCTTGCGGCAGCCGGATGCTGTTGCGTGCTGACTGCCGCCCGGGCCGCGCCGGACTCCCAGAAGAACGGCGACCAAATCCGCGTCACGTTGGACCAGATGCACCAGCTCAACGTCGTTCCCGTGGTGACGCATCCGTTCCGGGCGCAAAAGCTCGCCATCGGTCAGATCGCCTACAACGAAGACACCAGCACCATCGTGTTGACGCCGTTCGCCGGGCGGGTCACTCGGCTGACCGCCAAGATCGGCGATCAGGTCAAGCGCGGCGATCCGCTGTTCGAGATCGACAGCCCGGAGGTGGTGCAGCCGCAGAACGATTTCATCGCCGCCATCACTGCCGTGAACAAGGCAAAATCGCAGCTCGGCCTTGCCCAGATCGTCGAGAAGCGGACCAAGGGTCTCTACGAGGACAAAGCTGGCCCGCTCAAGGAATGGCAGGTGGCGCAGGCGGCGCTGATCGCCGCCGAGAACGATATGCGATTGGCCGCAACGACGCTTGAGGCAGTGCGCAACCGGCTGCGCATCCTCGGCCGCACCGAAGATCAGATCTCCGCCTTGGAAAACCGCGGCGAGATCGTCCGCGCCACCCCGATCTACGCACCAATCGCCGGCACCGTGATCACCCGCAAGGTCGGACCGGGGCAGTATGTGCGCAGTGACTCGAACGAGGCGCTCTATACCATCGCGGATCTCTCGACCATGTGGCTCAAGGCGTTCGTGCCCGAGACCGACATTCCTTTTGTCCGGGTCGGCCAGGAGGTCGAGGTCCGGGTGATGGCGCTGCCCGATCGGCTGTTCAAGGCGCATATCACCGTCATCGCCTCGGCCTCGAATGCGGCAACGCGGCGCGTGGTGGTGCAATCGGAAGTGCCCAACCCCGGCGGCGTGCTCAAGGCGGAGATGTTCGCCACCTTCAAAATCACTGCCGGCCCGGACATGCCATCGCCGGCCGTGCCAATAGAAGCCGTCATCCGCGAGCGCGACCTTAACACGGTGTGGGTCCAGGTCTCGCCCATGGTGTTCGAGCGCCGTAAGGTGACGATCGGGTTGGAACAGGAAGGCCGTGTGCAAATCCGTGACGGCCTCCGCCCTGACGAGCACGTCGTGGCGCGCGGCGCCATTTTCGTGGACAACGAGTGGCGGCAATGACCCGGCCCGAACATCGGTGCTCTCGTGCTTCGTAGCCTGATCGCGTTCTGCCTCGCGCGGCGGCCGCTGGTGCTGATCTCGTTTGGCGTGTTCCTTGGCGTCGGCTATTTCGCCTTCACGACCCTCAACATCGAAGCCTATCCCGATCCAGCGCCGCCGATCATCGAGATCATCGCGCAGCGCTCCGGTCAATCGCCGGAGGAGATGGAGCGCTACGTCACGATCCCGATCGAGATTGCGGTCGCCAGTACGCCCGGCCTGCGCTTCATTCGATCGAACACGGTCTATGGCCTGAGCTTCATTCGGCTGCAATTCGAGTACGGCCGCGATTATTATTTCGTGCGCCAGCAGACCATCAACCGGCTAAAGGACGCCGAGCTTCCGCAAGGCGTGCAGCCGGTGATCTCTCCCGCCGGCACCATCAGCGAAATCTTCCGGTACGAGCTGCGCGGCCCGGCCGGCATGGACGTCATGCAGCTCAAGACGCTGCAAGACTGGGTGGTGGAGCGGCGGCTGCGCATCGTGCCGGGCGTCGCCGACGTGCTGGTGCTTGGCGGCAAGACCAAGGAATACCAGGTCGAGATCGACCTCAATCGGATGATGGCTCACGGCCTGACGCTGCCGCAGGTCATCAGCGCCATCTCCACCAGCAACACCAACGTCGGCGGCCGCACGCTTGCCATCGGCGAACAGTCGGTCAACGTGCGCGGCGTCGGCGTCCTGCAAACGACCGACGACATCGGCAACATCGTGCTGACGCAGCAGGGCGGCGTGCCGGTGTTGCTGTCTGACGTGGCGAAAGTCCAGATCGGCTTCATGCCGCGGCTCGGCATCGCCGGACGCGACGACACCACCGATATCGTCACTGGCATCGTGCTGATGCAGAAGTTCGAACGCACCATGGAGGTGGTGCAACGCGTCCGCGCCGCGGTGCAGCGGCTCAACACCGACGGCAGCCTACCGCCCGGCGTTCACATCGACGCGTTCTATGATCGCGGCGACCTGGTCGGGATCACCGTGAACACCGTGTTGCACAATATGCTGTTCGGCATCGCGCTGATCTTTCTGATCCAGTGGATGTTCCTCGGCGATCTGCGGTGTGCGCTGATCGTGGCCTCGACCATTCCGGTCGCGCTGTTCCTCGCCGTCATGATCACGGTGCTGCGCGGTGAATCCGCCAACCTTCTCTCCATTGGAGCCATCGATCTGGGCATCATTGTCGATGCCACCGTCATCATGGTGGAGAACATCTTCCGCCATCTGGCGCACCATGTTCGCCGCGAGTTGGCCGACAAGGAAGCGCGCCTGACCGACAAGTTGCACCGCATCCTCGCCGCCGCGGTCGAGGTCGATAAGGCGATCTTTTTCTCGGTCGCCATCACCATCGCGGCGTTCCTTCCGCTGTTCACCATGCAGGGCGTGGAGGGCCAGATTTTCGGCCCGATGGCGCGCACCTATGCCTACGCGCTGATCGGCGCCGTGATCGCGACTTTCACCATCACGCCGGTGATGTCCTCGATCCTGCTACCGGAGCACGTCAAGGAGGTCGAGACCGCCGTGGTGCGCGTCATTCGGCGCACCTACCTGTTCCTGCTGTCGCGGGCGGTGAGGCGCGCTCGTATCGCAGCGCTCATCGGGGTCGGCTTTCTGCTGATCTGCGGCCTGCTCGGAATTCGGCTCGGCAGCGAATTCCTGCCGAAGTTGGAAGAAGGCAACATGTGGATTCGCGCCGTGATGCCGCCGACCATCACGCTCGAAGCCGGCATGGATACGGTGGCACGCATTCGCAAGGCGATCAAAAGCTATGCGCCGGTGCAGACCGTATTCTCCGAGCAGGGCCGCGGCGACGACGGCACCGATCCCGACGGCTCGTTCCTTGCCGAATTCTTCGTGCCGCTGAAGCCGGCCGACGAATGGCCGAAGGGCCTCACCAAAGAGGCCCTGGTCAAGCAGATCGGCGAACACCTCAATCGCGAGTTCCTCGGCATCGACTTCAACTTCTCGCAGTACATCCAGGACAATATCGAGGAGGCGGTGTCCGGCGTGAAGGGCGAGAACTCGGTCAAGATTTTCGGCCGTGACCTGAACGAGTTGGAACGGCTGTCGCGCTCTTTGAAAACCGAGATTGGCGAAGTGACTGGGGTGCAAGATCCGGCTGCCTTTACGCTGCTCGGCCAGCCCAATCTCGTGATCCGTATCGATCGTGCCAAGGCGGCGCGCTATGGCTTTTCGGTCGGCGACATCAATGCCGTGATCCAGGCCGCGATCGGCGGCCAGGAGGTTACGCGGGTCTATGAAGGCGAGATGAACTTTGGATTGACCGTGCGCTTCGCGCCGGAATATCGCATGAGCGTCGATGCGATCCGCACCATTCCGGTGGCGCTGCCGAACAACGACCCCAAGGCGCCGACCGCCTATATCGCGCTCGGCGATCTCGGCGAAGTGAAGCTCGAAACCGGCGCGGCCTATATTTATCGCGAAAACAGCCAGCGCTTCGTCCCGCTGAAATACAGCGTGCGCGGCCGCGATCTTGGCTCGACCGTTGCCGAAGCGCAAAAACGCGTGGCGGAAAAAATCCCGCTGCCGGCCGGCTACCACATGGAATGGACCGGCGAGTTCGGCGCTCTGGTGGAAGCGCAGAAGCGGCTCGCCGTGATCGTGCCGCTCAGCCTGATGCTGATCATCATGCTGCTCTACAGCCTGTTCAACTCCGTGCGTGACAGCCTGCTGGCGCTATCTGGCATTCCATTCGCGGTGGCGGGCGGCGTGCTCGGCCTCACCTTCGCCGGATTGAATTTCAGCGTGTCGGCCGCCGTCGGATTCATCTCGCTGTTCGGCGTATCCGCCATGGATGGCATCCTGCTGGTGTCCTACATCCGCCGTGACCTGGAAGAGGGCATGGGCACCGAACAGTCGATTCTGCGCGCCGCCGAAACACGGATGCGGCAGGTGTTCATGACCGGCCTATCGGCCTGCATCGGCCTCGTGCCCGCCGCGCTCTCGAACGGCATCGGCTCGCAGGTGCAGCAGCCGCTCGCCTGCGTCATCGTCGGCGGCATGCTGCTGTCGCCGATCTGCAGCCTGCTCATCATTCCGACGCTGGCGCGGCTGTTCATGCCAAATGTCGAGCCGAGCGGCAGCCATGCATTGCCGGCCGCGCCACCGGCACCGCAGCACTGACCGCGCTACTGTCCGCTTGGCGTGCGCAGCCCAAACCAGGCGTCGCGCACCTGGTAGTAATGCAGCGCTGGATCGTAGTCGGGTGTGTCGAGACCAAGGCGCTTGTGATCGAGCCGCCCCATCGCTGAGAGCAACGTGTAAGACGCCACCACGCGGTCGCGCTGCGCCTGGATCAGCCGAGACTTTGCGGCGGTGAGATCCTGCAACGAATTGAGCACATCGAGCGTGGTGCGCGAGCCAGCGCGAGCCTCGCGCTGCACGCCTTCCAGCGCAAGCGTTGCGGCCCGCACTTCGGCCTCGGAGGCGCGCACGCCGACGCGCGCGCCTTCGTTGGTCGCCCACGCCGCCGTCACGGCGAGATCGATCTGCATGCGCGCGCGGTCGAGTTGGATGCGAACCTGGGTGAGCGTCTCCTTGGCCTGCCGGATTTGCGAGACCGCAAGACCGCCGTCATAAATCGGAATGTTGCTGGTGCCGATGACCGAGGCGATGTCCTGGCGCGTGGTGCCAAGCGTGGTGTCGGTGTTGACGTTGCGCGAAACCGAACCTTGAACACCGAGCGTTGGGAACAGCGCGGCCTCCGTAATCTTGATCGAGGATTGCGCAGCATCCACGTCGTGCATCGCACCGACGATGGACGGATGCTCGCGCCGACCCACTGCGATCGCCTGATCGCGGAGACCGGGTAGGAGCTGATCGAGCGGTGTGCCGGGGACCAAATGCCCGGGCGCGAGCCCGACAACCTGTTGGTAGGTCGCGCGCGCCACGGCAAGCGAAACTTCGGCGGCATTGAGATCGGCGAGGCCGCGGCTCAGCCGTGCTTCGGCTTGCGCGACGTCGGTTGGCGTGACGTCACCGGCGCGCTGGCGCAATTGCGTGGCGGAGAGCGTCTCGCGCAAGAAATTCACGCTGGCGCGCTGCGCCTCCACCAGCGACTGCCCGGCATAGACCGATGTGTAGGCCGTGACGACGTCGAGAAAAACACCCTGCTCGATATTGCGAAGCGCCTCGCGGCCGGATCGCACCTGCGACTCGGCCTGCCGCACCGTGTTGGCGGTCTTGAAGCCGTCGAGCAACGTCTTGCTGACCGTCACGGCCGCGCTCCAGGGGCGAAGCTGGGCGGACTGAACCGTGCTGTCGGGCAAGAGATTGCGAACGCCCAGCAAGCCGCCGGTCAGTTGTGCGGAAATCTGCGGCCGATAGTTGGCAAGGGCTTGCGGGACGCTTTCGTCGGTCGCCCGCTGGCGCGCCCGCTCGGCGTTGATCTGCGGATTGTTCTGATAGGCGAAGGATAATGCCGCCGCGAGCGTTTCAGCCCGAGCCGATGGGTTTGCCACGATGAGGAGAAACAAGGCGCAGAGCAAAACCCGGCCAAGGAGCCGCGCGGCAACCGCCGTCCCTTCCGGGCCGACAGCAGCCCGAAACGCAGCACTGTCCGGTACCCACATCACCCACACCACAACGCCCCGGCGTGGCCGGAGTATCCCAAACCGCCCGCCCGGCAGGCAACTGCGGGGCGGCCTTTTCGACCGCAATTTGCCCTCTGCGTTATTTCGGCAACGGTGGAGCGCGCGTGACGCCGGGACGCAAACGCGCGATAGTCCCAGCAATAACCAAATAGTAGCGGGAGGTATCCATGCTCCGCATTTGCGCCTTCGCCGCTTCGGCTGCCGGCCTGCTCGCCACAATCGCCGGTCCGGCGCTGGCTGAGGACTACCCGTCCAAGCCGATCAAGTTCGTCGTGCCGGCCGCAGCCGCCGGAATCGGCGACATTCTCCCGCGCCTGTTCCAACAGAAGCTCGCCGAG
>CAMDDZ010000018.1 GCA_945893145.1 Rhodoplanes serenus
TTGCCTGACGACGGACAATGGCGGACCAGCCGTAGCGAGTGCGGTCGTGAGCGGCCTTCTCGTACGCGGCGATGAGGTGATCGGCGGAAACCGGCGGGATTTCTTTCATGCGATAGCTTAGGGCACCCTCGTTCGGACGTGCAAGCAAACTCTGTGCTTGCGTCAAAGGACATGGCGGTGGTGTGTTGCCAGAGCATCAGGGAACCCCGCGACGCCGGAGTGCGGAGCCCTACGGCAGCGTCAACACGATCGTCTGATCGGTGACCTCGCCCGAGCCCGGCTTCAGCGAGCCTGCCGCCACATAGAGGTTGTTGGCGGCCACCGCGGCGCTGGTGCCGTGGCGGCCGTGGGGCATGGGCGCGAGCGTGCGCCAGGCGCCGGCCTTTGGATCGAACGCCTCGTTCTCGGCGAATGTGTTGGGCGCAAGCTCGCCGCCCAGCACCACGATCAGGCCGCGATAGGCCGCGGCCGCGAGTCCGCTGCGCGCGGTCGGCAACGGCGGCCCGGGCGACCAGGTGTTGGTCTTCGGGTCATAGATGTCGTGCTGATCGACGCGGCTTGCCGGATTGGTGACGCGGCCGCCGATCGCATGAATTTTGCCCTCGATGGCGACCAGCGCCATGTGGTCGCGCGCCTTGGGCAGCGGCGCGAGCTCCGTCCAGGCGTTGGCGGCGGGATCGTAGATTTCGTGCGCCGGCACCGTGAACGTGTTGTCGACGCCGCGGCCGCCGATGGCGTGGATCTTGCCGTCGAGCACCGTGACGCCGACCGATGCGCGCGCGGTCTTGAGCGCGGCAAGCGTGCGCCACGTATCGGTGGCCGGATCGTACTCATAGACATCGGCGACGGCGCCGCGATGGACCGAACCGATGAATCCGCCGACCGTGACAATCTTGCCGTTGAGCACCGCCACGCCGAGATGATCGAGGCCTTTCGGCATCGGCGCGCGCGAGCGCCAGGTATCGGCCGCCGGATCGTATTCATCGACCAACGGCACGGCGTTGCCGTTGATGTTGCCGCCGACCACATAAATCTTGCCGTTCACCGCAGCGAGCGCGACCTCGTTGCGCGGTCCGGCCGCCAGCGGTTTCTTCATGGCCCAAGCGCCCTGCGGCGCGGGCTGCGGCGACTGCGCCATCACGAATGGGCCCGCGAGCAACAAGGCTGCGAACGCCCCGGCGGCAATCAGACGATGGTGGTGCGGCATCGATATTCTCCCAACATTGCCGCTCAAGTCCTGCTTTTCGTCATTCCGGCCGAGCGAAGCGAGTGCCGGAATCCATAACCCCTGCTGAAATTATACTGCAAAGGCAGGGGTTATGGATTCCGGAATCGCCGCCATAGCGCGTGAACGCGCTTATGGCGGCGCTCCGGAATGACAGCGGAGAGTTTTCAACGGCCTGCTCCAGCATCGAGCACATGCGCGCTCAAACCCACCCTTGCAGCTCGCGCATGACGAGCTGTGTCAGCACCGCCATCCCGGCGTCGCTGTCGTTGAGGCACGGAATCAGCGCGAAGTTCTCGCCCCCATTGGACTTGAAGATATGCGCATTCTCGACCGCGATCTCTTCCAGCGTTTCGAGGCAATCGGCGGCGAAGCCCGGCGTCACCACCGCGAGACTTTTCACGCCGCGCCGCGCCAGCGCCTCGACGGTCTTGTCGGTGTAAGGCTGCAGCCATTCGGCTTTGCCGAAGCGAGACTGGAAGGTGAGCATCAGCGCGTCCTCGCCGAGCTTGAGCCGCTCGCGCAACAGCCGCGTGGTCTCGGCGCAATGGCGCGGATAGGGATCGCCATCATCGACGTAGGATTTCGGGATGCCGTGGAACGAGGCGAGGATCAGCTCGGGCCGGAACGGCAGCCGCTGCAGCTCCGCCTCGATCGAGGACGCCAACGCCTCGATATAGACCGGCTCGTCATAATAAGGCGGCACGACACGCAGCGTTGGCTGATCGCGCAATTTCGCCAGCGTCGCAAAGGCCGCATCGCAGACCGTCGCCGTGGTGGCGGCGGCGTATTGCGGATAGAGCGGCAGCAGCACGATGCGCTCGCAGCCGGCAAGGCCCAGCGCCTCGATCCGTGAATCGAGCGACGGATTGCCGTAGCGCATCGCCCAATCCACCATGAGCTGGGGGCCCAAACCGTCGAGCGCGGTGCGCAGCTTGGTGGCCTGCGCGCGCGTGATGGTTTTCAGCGGCGATTCATTCCGCTCGCGGTTCCAGATTTTCTCGTAGTCGAGCCCTTTGCGGCGCGGCCGCGTCGTCAGAATGATGGCGTTGAGCACGAATTTCCAAACCAGGCCCTGGTTCTCGATCACCCGGCTGTCACTTAGAAACTCTCTCAAGTAGCGGCGCACCGAAGCCGCGTCGGTTGCATCCGGCGTGCCGAGGTTGACGATCAGAACGCCGATCCGACTGCGCAAACCAGCGCGTTCGCGCGCCGACGGATCGTTCGCGCGCGGCGGCAATCCATTGGGCGGTTCAGGCTTGTTCATCGTGCCAGACGCGACGCTTTTGCATGCGCGGAGCATAGCCGGGCGCCGTCCCTGCGTGCTAGAGCAGACGTCTCACCGAAATGGATTGCCGGAATGAGCATGCTCCGCCGCCTCCTCGCCTTGAGCGTACTGTTTGCCGCTCTGTTGCCCGCGGCCGCGCATGCCGAAACCACCAAGATCACATTCATTCTGACCAACGACATTTACATCATGGGCGAGACGCTGATGCCGGACGGCAAGAAGCGTGGCGGCTTCGCGCGGCTCGCCGCTGTGGTCAAGGCCGAGCGCGCCAAGGGCGGCCACGTCATTTTCGCGCACGCCGGCGATACGATTTCGCCGTCGCTGATGTCGGGCATCGATCGCGGCGCGCACATCCTCACGCTCACCAACATGATCCCGCCCGACATCTTCGTGCCGGGCAATCACGAGTTCGACTTCGGCAAAGAAGTCTTCTTTCAACGCATGGCTGAGGCGAAGTTTCCGCTTTATGGGGCGAACTTGCGCGGCCCGAACGGCCAGACGCTCGACAACTTCAAGGATCGCTCGATCGTGACCTACGACGGCGTGCGCATCGGGCTGACCGGCGCGACCTTTGACGGCACGCCGCGCATGTCCTCGCCCGACGATCTGATCTTCCTGCCCACGTTCCCCACCATGAAGTACCAGACCGAGCAGCTGCGGCGCGAAGGCGCCGATTTCGTCGTCACGGTGGTGCACGCCGACCGCAAGCAGGACCTGGCGCTCGGCGCGATGCGCTCGATCGATCTCGTGCTGAGCGGTCACGATCACGACCTGTTCGTGAACTTCGACCGCAGCCTGATCGTCGAGTCGAGCTACGATGCGCACTACGTCGTGCTGATGGACATCACCATCGAGGTGAAGACCACCACCGATGGGCGCCGCGAGGTCGAGTGGTGGCCGGAAATCCGCATCGTCGACACCGCAACCGTGACGCCCGACCCCGAAGTCGCCGCCGTGGTGGCGAAATTCTCCCAGGATCTCGACCGCGAGCTCAATGTGCCGCTCGCCACCACGTCGATCGAGCTCGACAGCCGCAATCCGATCGTGCGCAGTCAAGAGGCCGCGATCGGCAGCCTGATCGCTGACGCGATGCGCGACGCGACCAAAGCTGACGTTGCGATCACCAACGGCGGCGGCATCCGCGGCGGCAGAATCTACGAGGCCGGTTCCACCATCACGCGGCGCGACGTACTGGGGGAATTGCCGTTCGGCAATCGCCTGGTGGTGCTCGAAATGCGCGGGCGCGATCTGCGCCGCGCGCTGGAAAACGGCTTTGCGCAACTGCCAACCGCGGCCGGCAATTTTCCGCAGATTTCGGGACTGACAGTCCGTGTCGACGCCAGCAAACCCGTGGGCCAGCGCGTCGTCTCGGTGCAGGTCGGCAATGCGCCGCTGCTTCCGGCCAAAACCTATAAAGTCGCCACCAACGATTTCTTGGCCGGCGGCGGCGACAATTACACGATGTTTTCATCGCTCACGCCGACCATACCGGTCGATGACGCGCCGCTGCTTGCCAACGCGGTGATGAGTTACCTCCGCAAGCTCGGCACCATTGGCGCGGTGACGACCGGTCGCATCGACATCAAATGAAAAAGCCGCCGCGGGAGCCCCGCGGCGGCGTCTGTTCGTGAGCGTATGTCTGCGATCAGCGGGCTGGACGCAACTCCATGCTGGCGACGCCGGCCGCAATGCTCAGACCCGTTTGCGCCTGGCCGGACAGCGGTTGCAGCGCAAAGGTGTTGTTGGAGCCGCCGACCAGCGCGTTGGCGCCAAGGCCCACGCCGACCGTGGCGCTGGCCGCCGCGCCGACATAGCCGCCGGCGAGATCACCGCGGCCGACCGAACGGGTCGGCGCGAACACCGCCCAGGCCACCGCGACCGATTGGTTGATGCCGATGTCGAGGCCAACGCGGCGGATCGACGCGACGTAGCGCTCAGACCCGCCAGCAGACGACCGGAAGATGCAGTTGAGATCGGTGACCGAGCCGACCACAAAGCTCGACGTGTTGCCGGCGCACTCCAGCACACCGGCTTCGACCCGCGATCCTTGACCCACGGCCGAAGACATGGTCGCCGCAAGGGCGACCGCTAAAGCGATTCCACTATAAATGCGCATCATTGATCCCCCTCCTCAGGGCGGCGGAACTTACCGCAAGCCACTCCTGACGAAAAGCGCCCCGGCCCGCCGCGATGGGCGAACCGGGGCGTGCAGACAGGCGCAATATGCCGGTATTCCAGGCGGTGGCGCCGGGATGAGGGCTAAAAGCCTGCCCCCCTCACCCGCCCCCCCCCGGCTACCGGGAAGGGATCTGTCACCGCACCATTAGCGGCGGTCGCGTACGCACCGCCCAGTCCAGTTGCGATGTTTGCCAAATTCGCACCTGCGCAACATGTAGGACGGACGGCATCGGCCGGCCGCGTTGCGGGCCATGCCCGGGCCGCAGCCCTGCGCGACCTGGGTGATGAGACTGTCGGTATGCACGGGCGCGACCGGCATGGCTTGCGCCGCGCCGGCGAGTCCGAGCGTTACAATCGATGCAAAGACGATAGCGAATTTCATGGACGTCCTCCTGTGGGTGATGCGCTGCCAATGCGGACGCTCGCGATTGGTTCCTCCATTGAAGCTGAACGTGGAGTCGCGGTGCCGTTCCGCAACAGTTTCTGTACAGGCGTTCAGATTCAGATGTCCGCGATCGCAAAATCAATCGCGACAGACACACGGTGCGATCTTGTCGATCCAATATTGCTGCACTGCCTCGTCAGCCCAGAAATCAACGGACACCTTCACTGAAGGCGGCAGCCAGATGAACTGCTCGCGAAATTCCAGATCGGTCCCGTTTTCCTTGATCCGCAAGAAACCGATCTCGAAGGTGCCGCCGGTATTTATCGCGCAACGCGAGGCATCGACGGATACGGTCGCGGTCCATCGGCGCTCGAGCGTCGGCGGGATCATTTCGGAGAATTGAACGCCGGTGACGCTGAGCTTCGGCCGGCATACGGCCTGGCTGGCGGCCGGTGCGACGCTGGCAAGCGCAAGTACAAGCACAAGCGCGCTTGCGGCGAGACCGCAGATGACGATTCGGCACATCGGCAGAATCCTTTCCGTGGTCATTGGGCTGAAGACTTTGACGGGACTGGAATCCGGAACACCGCAAGGGCGGTGAGTGCCGCATAGACGCAGAAGCCGGCGGCAATCGCCGCGAAGAGCCCCGTTGTCCCGAGACCGAACCAATAGACGGCGGCGAGTCCGGCGCTTGCGCTCACCAGCAACCGCACCGCGTTTGCGATCATGGCTGCAAAGCCGCGGCCAAACCCTTGGCAGACGAAGAAGAGGCCAAGGCCGAGACCGAAGCAGACATAGGTCGGCCCGACGATTTGCAGATACATCGCCCCAAGACGCGCCACTTCGGGGTCGGCACTGAACAAGCCCAGCCAAATGCCGGGTTGCACCGCGACGATGAGGCCGATGGTCCCGCATAGGAGCGCGATCGTTGCGGCTCCGGTCCAGGCGATCTGACGCGCGCGGCCATACTGCTGCGCGCCCCAGTTCGTTCCCACCATGGCGACGATCGCTGTGCCAAACCCGAAAGCGATGGGCTGCATGATGTATTCGAGCCGCGCCCCCATCGCATAACCGATGGCAGCTTCGGGCCCGAACTGGCCGGCGATGCCCGTCAGTACCACCACCGACAAGTTGGTAATGGCGGTGTTGATCAAACCCGGCACGCCCACTTTGAGAATATCGGCGAACAGCGCCCATCGCGGCACCAGTCCGCGAAAATTCAAACGAACCGTCGAGCGGGATGAGCGCAGGTAGCCGATCATGATCAGGCTGCCGACGCCGAACGGGATCACCAGGCCCCAGCCAGCACCCGCAGGACCCAGCGCCGGAAACGGGCCATAACCGAAGATGAGAACAGGCGAGAGTGCGATGTGCGCGATCACACAGCCGATCAGCACGCCCGCATGCAGGCTCATATTGCCCGTCCCCCGCACCGCGTTACCGAGCAGATTGAGCACGGTGATGCAGATGGCGCCGCCGAAGGCGACGTTGGCGTATGACAGCGCGTCCGCCAGCATCTTGTCGCGGCCGCCCATCCAACCGAAAATGTAAGGAGCGGCCAGCAGCATCACTGCCGAGAAGACTGCAGCCAGCGCGAGAGCCAATAGAAATGCGTGGAAGACCAGTTCGTCGGCGCGTTCGCGTTTGCCCGCTCCGAGCGCGCGCGCGATGGCAGACGACACGCCAGCCCCCATGCCGCTGTTGGTGGTTTGCAGGATGAGCATGATCCAAGGAAACGCCAGCGACGCACCCGCAAGCGCATCCGTTCCGATCCTGCCCAGGAAAAAACCGTCAAACGTGATCACGCCAACAAACGCCAGCAGGTTGAGAACGTTCGGCGCCGCAAGCCGCAACAGCGTTGCCAGGATTGGTCCTTCAAGGAGCAATTTGGTGCGGGCCGCGACAGGGCGTGCCGGCGAAATCGTCGGGGCGGCCGCGGCCAACATGGTCGAAGGAATAAGAATGCTTTGGTCGCTCATAGGCGCTCCTCCCCATGCGGGGCTGGAGCAGCGCTTGAGACGAACCGTCTTCAAGAACCGGGCGGCTGCTTGGAGGCCCGATCACTTCAAACGAAGCAAGCCGCACTATCCTCGGATTGCAGCCACCCGCAACGCATCGTTTCTCGGCCATGCCTGAGAAATTCTCATGAACTTGGCTGGCTGGTTCGTGTATGACTGGATGAAATAGCCAACACGCTGTATTCTTGATTAGATTTCCTCATGAAAGATTCGGTCAATGGCGCGCCGTCTCCCACCGTTGAATGGGCTGAAAGCTTTCGAGGCTGCGGCCCGGAGCGAAAGCTTTACGCGTGCCGCCGAGGAACTGAACGTCACGCAAGGCGCCGTCAGCCATCAGGTGAAAGCGCTCGAAGACACACTGGGGCTCAAGCTCTTCCACCGCGAACGGCAACGGCTGATTCTTACCGAAGCTGGACGCAATTATTTGGACGTCATCCGCGACGCACTGGACCGGATCGCCGTCGGCACCGAACGGCTGATGCAGCGGCAAGAGAGCGGCGTTCTCACCGTCAGCACATCGCCCGACTTCGCCGCGAAATGGCTGGTTAACCGGCTGAGCCGCTTTGCCGAGAAACATCCTGACGCGGATTTGCGCGTGTCGGCCGCGACACACTATGTCGATTTTGCGCGCGACGATGTCGATATCGCGATCCGGCATGGCGACGGGAATTGGCCGGGGCTCGATGTGCAGCGGCTTTATTCGGAGCGGCTGTTTCCGGTTTGCAGCCCAAAGCTCGTCGCCGGACGCAACCGCATCGCCAAAGCGGCGGACCTTTTGAAGTTTCCGCTGCTGCGTCTTGAGGACGCGAAGAATTGGACGCGGTTGCTTGAAGCCGCAGGCGTGAAAGCCACCGTCGGCCCTGGGCCGGTTCTGAACCGTGCCAGCATGTTGATCGACGCGGCGATCGACGGTCAGGGCATCGCCTTGGCGCGCACGGCGCTCGCCGCATGGGACCTGATCAACGGCCGCCTCGTCAGGCCGATCGATCTGTCTTTGCGAATGGCCAACACGTACTGGATCGTCTGCCCCAAGGCGACGTCCGCGCTTCCCAAAATCAAAACGTTCCGTGAGTGGCTGTTGGCGGAGGTTGCCGATGATATGCGGCGCCTCAAAGCTGTCGCGCCCGGCGCCAAAGCAAGTTAGTTAGGCCCTGCACTCACAAATTGGCCCAAACCAATCTGTCGAGCGGCGTCCGCAATAGCCCCAACTGCGGCGTGTAAGCGGACGTTCTGGAAGGTCCGAGAAGTGCCAGAACCTGACACTGGCAAGTTCTCTGAGCCAGTCGCCTTTGGCTTTGACAAGCTAGCAGATAAAAAGCGCATTCACTCACTTGCATGGGTTTTTAGGGGTGCCTAGCTATTGAAAACAAAGGGAGGCGTCGCAATGCAGCTTTTGGATTATCTAATTGAAACGTCCGACCGATGTATTCGCATTGCTAAGCATGGGCACGATCTTGTGGACCAGCTTGATGCTGCGATTGGACCAGAGACGAAAGAGCCTTTTTCCCAAGTGTCGGCCAACGGCCGGGAACTGGCGGACGAGTTGCAGACGATCGGTCAAGAGCTTTTGGCAAAGGCGGTTGAGTTGGACACGGAGCGCCAAAAAAACAATCCCGGCACCTTCGCTAAATAAGCACACTGCCCCTTACTCTGAGAGCGACATGGCAACTTGGGCGGTTGAGCCAACACTGTAGGTCCTCACGAGCGCACAATGGAGCGAGCCGCTAGGCTTTCTTTTTTCAGACTGGGCCATTTGCGTCAGCTTCGCTTCTTCCTCGCTGAGGAGACGCGCTGTTATTGCCCGCTTTGTTGGATCGATTTCCGTTTTCAGCATGGCTTTGAAACGGTCAATGTTCGCTTCGATGACCATCTTTACGATGTTGCCCATGGCACCAGCAATCTCTTCAAGAGCCGGCGCGATGCGCGCTGCAGCAGATCGGAATCCCGAGGTACACGTTTTATCGATGGTGCGATCTTGATCGCTTAACCTTTCCCGCTCTACTAACGCTTCGCGCGACAAGAAGCCTTTAGTCCACCGAGTTCCGAGTTGTCCAAGTGCAGCGCCCAGCCGTAAGCATCGAGCACGTCCTGCACGATCGCCAAGCCAAGACCGGTGCGATCACCACGCTCATCGAGCCGGACACCGCGCGCCAGTGCGGCCGACCGCAATTCGGGCGCGATTCCCGGTCCGTCGTCTTCAATGCCGATAGCCAGCCCATTCGATGACATTTCCGCCGCGATGCGCACCCTTGATTTTGCATGCCGCGCCGCGTTCTCTAGAAGATTGCCGAGAATCTCCGCCAGATCGGTGCGATCGAATGGCGCGACGATATCGTCGGCCATTGTCGTCTCGTAATGGATGCGGCCTCCAGCGGCGGTTCGCGACAACGTAGCGATCAGCGAGCGGACGAGCGGCAGCATCGGCGTTGCGGCGCCGCGCCCCGAGAGATCCCTGCCCTGGACACGGGCCCGGGCCAACTCACGATCCACATGGCGGCGCATTGCGTCGATGACAACCTCGATCTCATCGGCGATTGCCGTTTCTCCCTTCTGGCGCAAACGGTCGCCGTCTGCCGCAAGTGCCGCGAGCGGCGTCTTTAGCCCGTGTGCGAGGTCTGCAGCCCGATGACGCGAACGCGCGACATCCTGTTCACGCGCATCGAGCAACGCATTGACCTCGTCGACAAGGGGACGGACTTCGTCGGGACCCTGGACCGCCAAGTGGCGGCCGCGTCCAGAGCGTATGTCGGCAATGCCCCGGCGCAGCGCATCGAGCGGCCGCAACCCGAGACTGACTTGAATAGCGGTTGCCGCCGCCAAGACTATTCCCAGCACTCCAAGCGCGAGAATGAGGTCGGCCGCAAAGGCTGTGCGGGCATCCGTTACGCGCGCCAGGTCAACGGCGACGGCCACGCGCACCGGCACATCGTGGCCTCCGCTCTTCAAGACGATTCGCCGTTCGGTGGCCAGGAGACGCGCGCCGGCGGGGCCTCCGATTTCGTGCTGATGCGTCTCGCCCGAGGCAGGCTCGTCGATAGGTAACGACAAAGTCGTGTCCCAAAGCGAACGCGAACGCAGCAGCTGATCGCGATCATCGCTGATCTGCCAATAGAGACCCGATAGCGGCTCGGCGAAGCGGGGATCGGCCGGCGGTCGGGGCACGACAATCCGATTCTCCGAATCGATGTTGATACCGGCGAGCAGTTGCTTGAGATGGACCTCCAGATCCTGCGCGACGGTGCGTGCCACATGGCGCTCGAACAACAGCGTTAGCGTTATTCCGGCAATGGTTAGTGCGATCACGATCGCCGTGGCGCCGCCAGCGACGAGCCGCAGACGCAACGAATTCTGCTTCATCCGGCGGGCTCCGGAACCAGATATCCGAAGCCGCGCCGTGTCTCGATCAGGCCGGGACCGAGCTTCTTGCGGACGCGGCCGATCAAGACCTCAATGGCGTTGGAATCGTGTGCATCGTCCTGGCCGTAGATGCTTTCGCTCAGCTCCTGCTGCGACACGACACGACCGCGATGCAAGAGCAGATACGCGGCGAGCCGGTATTCGAGCGGAGATAGCGTTACCGGAATGCCGCGCACAAATACCTTCATCTGCCGCTCGTCGAGCGTCACATCGCCCACGCTGACCACCGGTGCGGCATGCCCGGCCGAACGCCGGACAATGGAGCGCAGCCGAGCAAGCAACTCTTCCATGCGAAAAGGTTTCGGCAGGTAGTCGTCGGCGCCGGCATCGATGCCATCGACCCGCTCTGCCCAGCTTCCGCGCGCAGTCAGGATCAGCACCGGCGTGCTGCGGCCGTTCTGGCGCCAGCGCTTGAGTACTGCCAGCCCGTCCATCCCCGGAAGCCCCAGATCGAGAACGATGGCAGCATAGTCCTCCGTATCGCCGCGGAACCAAGCCTCCTCGCCATCGCGTACCGTCTCGACCACATAGCCGGCGGCTTCCAACGCGCGAACAACCTCTGTCGCGATGCGACGATCGTCTTCGACCAAGAGGACGCGCATTATTTCTCCTTGACCCGGTCGATGACCCCGCTGCTTGCATCGACGTAGACTTCAAAGAGGCGGCCTTTCTTGTCAGCCACGCGGAATTCGTAGATCCAACGGCCCTTCTTCCGCTCAATTTCGACGCCGACAACATCTCCTGGAAGCTTGCTGCGGATGGCGCTCAGAATGTCGGCCAGAGCCTTGATTTCTCCGCGTTCCACCGCTTGCCGCACCATGTCCTGATCGTGCTCGCGGTCGGACGCGCGCGCACCGGCCAAGGAACAGCCCAGTGCAAGCAGCAACGCCATCATCTTGAACGTGCAACGGCGCATGGCGTGACGACCCTTTCTCTCCCATCTCCTGCCAACCCTGCGGCCATACTGCAAAAAAGCACCTGACAGAACGCTGACACCGGTCATCAGGCGGCCGTCACGGATGCTTAGGCAAAGTCTCCCGCATCGCCGCCAAATGAGCGGCCCACACGAAAGGCAGGAGACACTACAATGCGCAACACAATCATCGTCGGCTCCATTCTCGCTCTGGTCGGCTTCGCCTCCGTCGTTCAGGCCAGCGATCGGTCGAAGCGGAGCGACCACGACGTGAGCCGCGTGCATAGCGAGGTATCGGACGACACCCGTCGTGAGCGGCATAATCGGTACGAACGGAGTGACCGGTCGCGCGAGCGCCACGGCGAAACCAACGAACGGGCACCTGAGTCGCAGGAAAGGCATAACGAACCGGAGCACCAGCAGGATCGTAACTGACCCTGCCGTATGAACCTTGCTGCGCCATCGATTTGACGGGCAGATATCCTTCTCTGAGCCGGCGGCCTCATACCGCCGGCTCAGATGTTTATTAGAATCATACGCACGTTATCGCTGACAACTTACTGACATAGATCAACAGGCGGCTGTCAGTGGTAATCCGGCAATCTTGCAGCCGTCGCTCGCCGTATTGCGCGACGGGCTGTCACAAACGGAGACCAACCATGCGCAAAATGAAGAGACTTGCCGTCTCCCTCGGCCTTGCAGCTGTCATCGCGGTTCCCGCGATCGCCGAGACGAAGACCGTCACGCTGAGCACGACGTTGAAAAGCTATGACGGTAACGGGGCTTATCTAGCGATCTATTTAACCGACGCGCAGGGCAAATTCCACTCGACCCTCCGAGTGTTGGGCCGGAAGGCGAAATACCACAGCCATCTGCGTGACTGGAGCCGCGGTAATGCCTTCGAAAAGCGAAAAATTGACGGCATCACTGGGGCCAGCGTGGGCAGCGGCCAATCATTGAAGGTCAGCGTCGATGTAGCGGATGCGCTGATTGACGCGGGCTATCAGATTCGCATCGACAGCTCAGTGGAGAATGGGCGCGACAACCCAGCCGATGTCGTGGTCCCGCTGACCAGCGCCAATGCAAGCAAGCCCACGTCTGGCAAGGGCTATGTGAAGTCCTTCACCTTCGACATGTGATCAACAACGTAGCCTCTGCCATGCTTCGTCAGATTCACTCGCTGCCCGGTCTGATCGCTGCCCTCCTGGTCGTGATGCTGTCTGTTACGGGGGCCGTGCTGTCGCTTGATCCGATACTGGAACGCGCTGGCGCCACCCTTCCCAAGGCCGGACAGATCAGTGTGGCGGCGCTGGCCGAGGCCGTAGCGGCGAAACATGGCGGGGTAGATCGGATCGTGAAACGAGCCTCCGGTTCGGTCATCGTGTACTATTTCGACGGCGACCGGGCAGGGGTGGATTTGGTTGAGCCGGTCACCGGACTGACAATCGGGGCTTATGAGCCTTCGAGCTTTGTCCAATTTGTCACCAATCTGCACCGCTCCTTCTTGATGGGCGATGCGGGTCGCGCGGCAGCCGGAATCGGCGCGCTGGTCATGGTCGTCCTGGCGATTACGGGCGCGACGATCCTGGCGACACGATTGGGTGGCTGGACGGCGATCCTGCGCCCGATCCGCGGCACGGCATCGCAGCGACTGCATGCCGAGCTCGGCCGTTTCGCGGTACTCGGGCTCGTCCTGTCGGCGCTGACGGGCTGCTATCTTTCGCTCGCGACGTTCGGTCTTGTGCCGGACGGCACGATTGCGCGAATCAGTGTTCCGAGCGCAGTGAACGGCGGTCCGCGCGCGCCCGTGGGGCGGCTAGCCGTGCTGAAGGCAGTGGACCTGACGGACCTGCGCGAACTGACCTTCCCGAACGCTGGCGATCTTACCGACGTCTATGTTCTGACCACCGCGCGAGGTGTCGGCCATGTCGATGCGGCCACTGGAGAAATGCTGGCCTATCAGCCGCACAGCCTGAGCCGCCGAGTCTACGAGACGATCTATATGCTGCATACTGGACAGGGTTTGTGGCCGCTTGGCCTGATCCTTGGACTTGCGGCGCTATCCGTCCCGTTGCTCTCCGCATTCGGTGCGCTCATCTGGTGGAACCGCCGAAGCGCGTTACCGCGTATCCAGAAAAATGTCGGAGCGCAGTCCGCCGATACGATCATCCTTGTGGGCAGCGAGGGCAACAGCACTTGGGATTTTGCCGTCACGCTGCACGACGCACTGACGAAGGCGGGCCACCGTGTCTACACGGCGCCGATGAACCGTGTGGCGTCCGCCTACGCACGAGCCGCAAGGATACTCATCTTGACCGCCACCTATGGTGACGGAGCGGCGCCAGCTTCAGCCAATCAGTTTTTTTCCCGACTGGATGCGGTGCAGAAACCGTTGCCCGTGGCTGTCTTGGGCTTTGGTGACCGCAGTTTTCCGCGTTTCTGCCGGTTCGCCGATGATGTGGCCGGCGCGCTTCGCGCCAAGGGCTGGCCGGTTCTGCTGGAGCTTGAGCACATTGACCGGCAGTCAGCCCAAGATTTTGTCCGTTGGGGCAAGAACCTGGGCGGCGCAATTGGGGTGGAATTGACGCTCACGCACATCGCCACACGTCCGAAAACCGTCGCGCTACAGTTGATCGAGCGCGTGGACTACGGCGCCGAGGTTCAGGCTCCCACCGCCGTCCTGCGCTTTGCCGCGCCGAATGCGGACCACCGCGCTGGAGTCTGGCGGCGCCTGCGCACGCCCCGCCTACCCGGATTTGAGGCGGGCGATCTGGTTGGCATCCTGTCGCCGGGCAGCGATCTGCCCCGGTATTACTCACTTGCGTCCGCCAGCAGCGATGGCGTGCTTGAGATCTGCGTGCGCAAACAGCCGGGCGGCCTGTGCTCGAGTTTCCTGCACGAGCTCGAACCCGGCAGCCGGATTGAGGCGTTCATCCGCAAGAACCCCGTATTCCGCCCGACCCGCGGCAAGGCGCCGCTGATCCTCATTGGGACTGGCACCGGGATCGGCCCGCTTGCAGGGTTCATCCGGCACAACGCCGGCCGGCGCCGTGTGTACCTCTACTGGGGCGGCCGCGATCCCGCATCGGATTTCCTCTATGAGAGCGAAATGGCAAAGTATCTCGCCGATCAGCGGCTGACAGCACTGAACACGGCCTTCTCGCGCGTCCCCGGCGGCGGATATGTGCAGGATCGGATTGTGTCGGACGCAATCGAGCTGCGTTGTCTGATCCAACGCGGCGCCCAAGTGCTGGTCTGCGGTGGACGCGACATGGCGAGGGACGTAGCGCGCGCGCTGGATACGATCATCCGACCAATGGGGATTGACATACAGGTTCTGAAATCCGGCGGGCGGTACATTGAAGATGTCTATTGATCTGGCAATCCGATCCAGCAATGGCGCGCCACTGCAGCGCCGTACGCTGAATGGCCCCACTATGGGCACGCGGTACTCGGCCGTATTCTTCGCACCCGCGGGCACCAACACCGAAGCGCTTGCGGCCGCAATGTTCGAGGCGGTGGACCGTGTCGACCGGCAGATGTCGACATGGAAGGCGGATTCCGACCTCAATCGCCTGAACAGCGCACCCGTGGGTGACTGGGTCGCCATCCCGCGGGAATTGACCGCCGTGTTGGCGGCTTCGCTCAGAATCGGACAAGCCTCGAACGGCTATTTCGACATTGGCGTGGGCGACCTCGTCGCGGCCTGGGGTTTCGGCTCCGCCGGGCTTGCGCCCGACGCGGATCGGATCCACGCGCTTGCGGGCCAGTTGCGCCCGGTGACGACAAAAGCCCTGGAGTTGGATGAGGTCAGGCAGCGCGCGCGCAAACACGCTTCCCTTTCATTGGATCTGTCGGGAATCGCGAAAGGATATGGCGTGGACGAGATGGCTCGTGTGATGGATACGTTTGCAATCCCGTCCTGGCTGGTCGGGATCGATGGAGAAATGCGCGCGAAGGGCTTGAAGCCTGACGGTTCACCCTGGGCTATCGCGTTGGAACGCCCGAAACGAGGTACCCGCGACATTATGGGAATCATTGAGTTGACCGATATGGCTGTCGCTACCTCCGGCAATTACCGTCATTTTGTCGACCTGGAAGGCAAGACTCTGTCGCACACCATGAACCCCAATACGGCGGCGCCGCTGGAAAACACCGTCACCTCCGTTTCGGTGTTAGCCCCAACCTGTATTGAGGCGGATGCTTGGGCGACCGTCCTCATGGTGCTCGGTGAAAAAGCCGGCCGACAGACGGCCGACATGCTGAGGATCGACGCGATATTTGTCACGTGTGACGGATCGATGCTGTCGACTCTTGCAAGCTGAGCAGTATTCGCTGACGGATTCATCCTCCGCAAGCAGTTCAAACCAATGGCCAGCCGCGCCCCTTGGAAATAAATCGACGATAACGGCATTCCAGACTCGAACTACATGACGTCCGCCCACAGGCTCAGTTCACGACGGCAGAGTCTAAAGGGTGACCCTCGGCCCTGGAGCGCAGCCGGAGGGGCCAGCCAGCGCAGTTGAGGTCCGAAACGAGTCAAAATGCGAAATGCTCGCAGCGAGCACAGCCGCGCCCTGGCCAGCCCGCGCCGCGCTCGGCTATTTCAAATTCCCGCAGAACCGCTGAATGCGCCGGCACGCCTCTTCAAGGTCGGAGGTCTTGGTCGCATAGGAAATGCGAAACGCCGGACCAAGCCCGAACGGCGTGCCCTGCACCACCGCAACGCCTTCGGCCTCAAGAAGCTCGGTGACGAACTCCTCGTCGTTGGTGATCTTCTTGCCGGACGGCGCGGTCTTGCCCATCGTGCCCTCGCAGGACGGATAGACATAGAACGCGCCCTCGGGCTTCGGACACTTCAGGCCGTTGGTCTGGTTGAGCATCGAGACGCAGAGGTCGCGGCGCTCCTTGAAGATCGCATTGTGCTTGGGGATGAAATCCTGCGGCCCGTTGAGCGCCTCGACCGAAGCCCATTGCGACACTGCGACCGGGTTCGAGGTCGATTGTGATTGCAGCATCGCCATCGCCTTGATCAGGTCCTCGCGGCCGCCCGCATAGCCGATGCGCCAGCCGGTCATGCAATAGGCCTTCGACACGCCGTTGACGGTGAGGGTGCGCTCATAGAGCCGCGGCTCGACCTCGGCCGGCGTTGCAAATTTGAAGTCGTCGTAGACCAGATGCTCGTACATGTCGTCGGTCATCACCCAGACGTGCGGGTGCCGGACCAGCACGTCGGTGATGCCCTTGAGCTCGGCCTTGGTGTAGGCCGCGCCGGTCGGGTTCGACGGCGAGTTGAAGATGATCCACTTGGTCTTCGGCGTGATCGCCTTCTCCAGATCCTCCGGCTTCATCTTGAAGCCGCTCGCCATGGTGGTCGGCACGAACACCGGCTCGCCACCAGCGAGCAGCACCATGTCCGGATAGCTCACCCAATACGGCGCCGGGATGATCACCTCGTCGCCCGGGTTCAGCGTCACGGAGAGCGCGTTGTAGAGCACCTGCTTGCCGCCAGTTGAGACGATGATCTGGTTCGTCTTGTACTCGAGGTTGTTCTCGCGCTTGAACTTGCCGACGATCGCCTGCTTGAGCTCCGCGAGACCGTCGACGGCGGTGTATTTCGACGCCCTGCCGCTCTGGATCGCCTTGATGGCGGCCTGCTTGATGTTGTCCGGGGTGTCGAAATCGGGTTCGCCGGCACCGAGCCCGATGACGTCGCGGCCGGCCGCTTTCAGCGCGCGCGCTTTGTCCGTCACCGCCATGGTGGCGGAGGGCTTGATGCGCGACAGCGAGTCCTTGAGCAGGGCCATAGGTTTCTCCGGTACCCCCGAAAGAGCGCGGAATTCGTAAAGGCCCGGAGCCGGAACGGCAAGGCTCATTGCAGGAATGACGGCATCAAAGTGGTTGATGATTGCGAGGATTCCGGCCGGTGGCGACCCGCGCAACGCTCCTTTAAGGCCACGCTGGTAGGGCTTTCGGCCCGGAGGCCGCACAGGCGCATTCATGGCTGCATTCTTGGGCGCATTCATGGGCACATTCATCGAAACCCTGCGCAGCGGCGACTGGCTGACCCGCGAGCGGATCCGGATATGGGCCCTTGCGGTGCTGGCCGCCTCCGCCATCGGCTTTGCCTATGTGATCGCGACCTCGGACGGGCTTAACGACTACCAGGGCCGCCCGATCGGCACTGACTTCTCCAATGTCTATGCGGCCGGCACCTATGTGCTCGACGGCAAGGCCGCGGCGGCGTTCGACTGGCCGGCGCAGTACCAGCGCGAGCAGGCGATCTTCGGCGAAAAGACGCCGTTCTACGGTTGGCATTATCCGCCGTTCTTCCTGTTCATCGCCGGCCTACTGGCGCTGATGCCTTACGCGCTGGCGCTCGCGGTGTGGCAAGGCACGACGCTGCTGCTCTATCTCGGCATGGTGTGGACGGTGCTGCGTTCGGTTTCGTCCGCCGCCCATATGCCGCCCGACACACTGACGCGCGATCCGCTCTGGCTGTTGCTCGCCATCGCTTTCCCGGCGGTGTTCGTGAACATCGGGCACGGTCACAACGGCTTCCTCACCGCGGCGCTGTTCGGCACCGCGCTGGTCACGCTCGACCGGCGGCCGGTGCTCGCCGGAATTCTGTTTGGGCTGATTGCCTACAAGCCGCAGTTCGGCGTGCTGATCCCACTGGTGCTGATCGCGACCGGACGCTGGCGAGCATTTGTGGCGGCAGGCGTCACGGTCGCGGCGCTGACGCTCGCGACCCTGCTGGCGTTCGGGCCGGAGGTGTGGCGCGCCTTCTTTGCCTCCACGACGCTCACGCGTGTCGAGGTGCTCGAGCAAGGCGGCACCGGCTGGCAAAAGATCCAGAGCGTGTTCTCGGTGGTGCGCATGTGGGGCGGCGGCGTGCCGCTGGCCTATGCGTGCCAGGGCGCGGTGACGGTCCTGCTCGCCGGGGCGCTGGTCTGGCTGTGGCGCAGCAATGCCCGTTATCCGTTGAAAGCCGCGGGCCTCTCGATCGCGGCGATCGTGGCGACGCCCTACAGCCTCGATTACGACCTGGTGACGCTGGCGCCGGCCATCGCGTTCCTGGCGGCGCACGGCCTCGCGCATGGCTTCGGCCGGTTCGAGAAAACCGCGCTGGCGCTGCTCTGGTTCATGCCGCTCATCGCCCGCACGGTCGCGGCCCAGACACTGATCCCGCTCGGCGTTCCGCTGATGCTGCTGGTATTTGCATTGCTGATGCGGCGGGCGGCGCATGACGTTGGCCTGATGACCAGGTGGCAAACCGCGAGCCAACCGATAAAGTAACACCATGTTGACGCGGCGCAGTGTGATGGCCGGCCTCGTCGGGCTCGCCGCGTCGCGCCCGGCCTTCGCGCAGGCGTTTCCAAGCCGCACCGTCACCATCGTGGTGCCCTACCCGGCCGGCGGGCCCGTCGATCTTGTGGCGCGGCTGATCGCACAAACCGCTGCCACCGACCTGGGCCAGCCGATCGCGGTCGATAACCGCGGCGGCGCTGCCGGAGTGATCGGAAGCGTGGTTGTGAAAAATGCCGAGCCCGATGGGCACACGCTGATCCTCGGCACCAACCAGACTCACGCCACCAACCAGAGCCTTCTGAAGAACTACCCCTACGACGCCGTGAAAGACTTCGCGCCGGTCGCGGGCATCGCGGATATTCAGCATGTGCTGGTGGTGCGGCGCGAGCTGGCCGCGCCCGACGTCCGCGCGCTGATCGCGCTCGCGAAAAAAGACCCAGGCGCGCTGAACTACGGCTCAACCGGCAACGGCTCGGCTTCTCATCTCGCGGCCGAGTTGTTCAAGACCAAGGCTGGCGTCGATCTCCAGCACATCCCGTTCCGCGGCGCGGCGCTCATGACAACCGAGTTACTGGCCGGCCGGGTCGATATGAGTTTTGCAACGCTGCCGAGCGTGGTGAGTTACATCGATGCCGGCGTGTTGCGGGCGCTTGGCGTCGCAAGCGCCACCCGCGCGCCACGCCTGCCCGCCGTGCCGACGCTGGCCGAGGCAGGGCTTGCCGGTGTCGAAGCCGACGCCTGGTTCGCGCTGTTTGCACCGGCGAAGACGCCGTCAGCCGCGGTCGACCGGCTTTATCGTGCCGTCAGTGTCGGCTTGAGCCAGCCCGACGCGCGAGATGCGATCGCAAAGCAGGGCATGACGCTTGCGCTCCGCCTGCCGGTCGAAGTCGCGGCCTGGCTGCCGGGCGAAGTTGCGAAATGGGCGGCCGTGATCAAAGCCGCGGGTGTAACGGTTGAATGATACGTTCAGCGCGGCGCTGTCGCGCGACTAATAAAGCTGAATATTGAACCGCGGCCGTTTCGCTGGCTTGGCTTTGACGGCGCCGGCACTCGATTCGGTTTTGGGCTTCGGCTTGCCGGGCCGGAATGCGTCGCGATTGTTGTTCAGATAAAGCGGCCGGGGAGCGGCTTTACATTCGGCGATTTCCGCGAGCTGCTCAGCCTCGGCGGCGCCGATGAATTCCACCCCGACATAGGCCTCCCTTTGCCAGACCACACGGCAAGCGTACCGGACCGTGGCGTCGGGACTCATCTTCAGGAAGAACACCTCCGGAAGCTTCACGGCATGTGGCGCTGCAAGACGGCAACCGCCCTCCGAAAAATCCCAAACGACGCATTGAGTCGGCGGAGCATCACTGCTCAGCGTCAGCCAAGCGCCGCGGCGCATCCGCTGGCGTTCGTGCTTGCGGGAAATCGGCTTGGTGAACCGAAGCATGCCGATATCTATTGCGGGAAAGTTCCTAAGGGACCCCTGCTTTGAATCAATAAATCGGAGTCCATTGCGGTGTGGTTGGTTGCCAAGGCCTTACTGGTAGGGCCTGGTTACCAATGGTATCACGCGCTCGTTGAGCGGATCGCCCGGGACCGCAATCCGTGGTAGAGGTTTTGCAACCTCAAGACGCCGATTTAAGATACGCAGACCGTTTGTCCGAATTGTCCGGGAGAACACCAAGATGAAGCTCACAGCCGATCAACTGAAAGCCTTCGATCAGCAGGGCTTCATCTTCATGCCCAACTGCTTCTCCGAGGAAGAAATCGCGGCGCTGCGCATCGAGGGCGAGCAAATCCTCAAAGCCGACCGCCAGGAGGTGTGGCGCGAGAAGACCGGCGCGCCACGCACCGCCTTTGCGGCACACACCTTCAACGAGGTGTTCCGCTTGCTGGTCTCGCATCCGCGCCTGGTCGGACCGCTGCAGCAGTATTTCGGCGAGGACGTTTACGTTCACCAGTTCAAGCTCAACGCCAAGGCGGCGTTCGAAGGCGACGTCTGGCAATGGCATCAGGATTACGGAACCTGGGCGCGTGACGATGGCATGCCGCAGGCGCGCGCCATGAACATCGCCGTGTTCCTGGATGAAGTGATGCCGATCAACGGGCCGCTGCTGCTGATCCCCGGCAGCCACAAACAGGGCGTGCTGCAGGCCGGCCACGACAAGCTCACCACGTCCTATCCGCTCTGGACGCTCGACAAGGACACGGTGACGAAGCTCTGCCACGACGCCGAGGCCGCATATGGCCAGGGCATCGTGGCGCCGACCGGCAAGCCCGGCTCAGTGCTGATGTTCCACGGCAACCTGGTGCACGCCTCGCCGCCCAACATCACGCCCTACCCGCGCAAAATCGTCTATGTGACGTTCTGCGCCTGCTCGAATCACATCACCAAATTCACCCGCGCCGAATGGATCGCGCACCGCGATTTCACGCCTATCCAGGCAGTCGCCGACGACGCGCTCGTCGAATACGCCCGCGCGCACCGGGTCGCCGCGGAGTGATATCTATTAGTGGAGCATGATCCTTTCCGAAAACCGGTATCCACTTTTCGGGATCATGCTCTAGCCGCCGGTTCTGATCCCGGCGCTTCGGATGAGCCTTGCCCACTGCGCAAGCTCGGCCCGGATCACGGCTGCGAATTCCTCGGGTGTGTTGGCGACCACCTCCATGCCGGCGTCACCAAAGCGCTTGCGCACCTCCTCGGTGGACAGCGCGCGCACCGTCTCGGCGTGCAGCTTGTCGACGATCGGCCGCGGCGTGCCGGCCGGCGCCATCACGCCAAACCAGATCGGCACATCGAAGCCCGGCAGCCCGGCTTCCGCCATGGTGGGCAGATCGGGCAGCGCCGCCGCGCGATGCGGCGCGATGGTGGCGAGCGCACGCAGCTTGCCTTCGCGAACCAGCGGCAACACCACCGATAGGTTCGGCAGCGTCATGCTGACGCGGCCGGCGAGCAAATCCGGCAGCACCGCCGGAATGCCGCGATAGGGCACCGGCTGGATGTCGATGCCCGCCATCGAAGCGAGCAATTCGCCCGACAGATGCGCAGGCGTGCCGATTCCGGCGTGCCCGTAGGTGAGCTTGCCCGGCTGCGAACGCGCGAGCGCGATCAGTTCCTGCACGCTCTTCGCCGGCACATCGTTGTTGACCACCAGGATGCTCGGCGTGAACACCGCGATGGAAACCGGCGCCAGGTCCTTCACCGGATCGTAGGCGGTCCGGTCCAGGCTCGGATTGATGGTGATGGCCGAACTCGCCATCACGAGCGTGTAGCCATCGGGCGCCGACTTGACCGCGCGTTCGATGGCGAGGTTGCCGCCCGCGCCGGTCACGTTCTCGACCACGACGGGCTTGCCGAAGGCTGCCGAGAACCGCTCCGCGAGCAGCCGCGCCGCGATGTCGGGCGGGCCGCCGGCCGGAAAGCCGACTAAAATTCGAATCGTCTTGTCGGGATAGCTTGACTGCGCCGCCGCGTCGCCCGCCGCCAACATCGACAGCGCTATCCAAAAGCCGAGCAGGTATCGAATGGTGGGCATATGGAGGCCGCTCCTTCCGGCGCCGGGAAGCTAGCCGACCGCTTTCAGAAGGTGTTTTTGTTGTTGCGCGAACATGGAGAGAATTTCATTTGGAATTCATGATGCGGCGCACGCTTTCGTCTATTTCACGCAACTGTCATTACGCGGCCTTGCAATCGCCGTGCTTTACTTTTCAATGGCGGATGGATGTCGATGCAGGGAGGAGGACGCGGGATGTATACGCTCTATTCCATGCGCCGCTCGGGCAACTGCTACAAAGTGCGGCTCGCGCTGGCGCAGCTTGGCATCGCGCACCGGCTGGTCGAGATCGACATCCTCAAGGGTGAAAGCCACACGCCAGAATTCCTCGCCAAGAATCCGAACGGTCAGGTTCCGCTGCTCGAAGTGGCGCCGGGAAAATTCCTGGCGGAATCCAACGCGATCCTTTGGTATCTGGCCGAAGGCACGCCGCTGCTGTCGGACGACCCGATCGAGCGCGCCTCAACACTGCAGTGGATGTTCTTCGAACAGCACGCGCTTGAGCCCAACATCGGTGCGTCGTGGTTCTGGCTCAATCTGGTCAAGGGCGGTCGCGAATTGCAGCGCCACGCTTTGGAAGACTGGACCGAGGAGGGTTACCGCGCGCTACGCGTGATGGAAAAGCACCTCGCGCACCAGACATTCCTCGCCGACGACCACTATTCCATCGCCGATATCGCGCTCTACGCCTACACCCACGTGGCGGAGCAGTGCGACTTCGATCTCGCCCGCTTCCCGGCGGTGCGCCGGTGGCTCGAGCGCGTCGAGGCGCACGACAGCCACGTCGCGATGGAGTGGCAGCCCGCCGTCGAAGCGGCGGAGTAGCAAATACACTCAGCCTTTCTCGACCTCATGGTGAGGCGGGGAAGCGTCGAACGACTGGACTAATCCCCCGCCTTGATATTGGCGTCCTTGATCACCTTTGCCCACTTTGCGATGTCCGCCTTGATGATCGCGGCGAGCGCATCCGGGCCATCCTTCGTGGTGTCGAAGCCGAGTTGTGCGAGCTTGTCCCGCACGTCCGGCATCGCGACCACCGCCAACGCCTGCGCGGACGCCTTGGCGATGATCGGCGCAGGCGTGCCGGCCGGCGCCATCAGCCCGAACCAGGAGATCGCCTCGAAGCCGGGAAACCCGGATTCCACAACGGTCGGCAGTTCCGGGATGATGGTCGAGCGATTGAGCGAGGTGACGGCGAGCCCGCGCAGCCTGCCCTCACGCACGATCGGAAGAATCGCGCCCATGTTTTGCAGTGTCATGGTCACGCGGCCGCCGATCACGTCGGTGAACACCGCGCCGCGATAGGGCACGTGGACGATGTCGACGCCGGCCTGGCTCTTGAGCAATTCGCCGGCGATGTGCTGCGGCGTGCCGACACCGGGCGACGCATAGCTGAGCTTGCCCGGCTGCGCCTTGGCGAGCGCAAACAGTTCGGCGAGGCTCTTGGCCAGCACGTCGTTGTTGACCGCGATGATGCTCGGCACGATCAGAAGGCGCGCCACCGGCGCGAGATCGCGCACCACGTCATAGGTCGGGTTGGCCTGCAGCGTCGGATTGATGGTGAGCGCACCGTTGGCGCCCCAATAGAACGTGGTGCCGTCCGGCGCCGATTTCGCCACCCGATCGCCGCCCACGCTGCCGCCGGCGCCCGGCACGTTCTCGACCGTCACCGGCACGTTCCAGGCTTCGGCGAACTTCTGCGCGAACAGCCGTGCCGTGATGTCGGTGGCGCTGCCCGGCGTGAAGCCGACGATGAAACGCACCGGCTTGTCAGGATATGGCGCCTGTCCGATCGCAGGCGCGACGCTTAACGCGACGGCAAGCGCAGCCAGCAACGCCCGGATCGAACTCATCCTTGCCTCCTTCGCTTGCTTCCCTGGGCTCACGATTATTCGACCGCCTTGATGCCGGCGTCCTTGATGACCTTGCCCCACATCGGGGTCTCTTTGCGCACCAGCTCAGTGAACTCAGCCGGCGTGTTGTTGACGAGCTGGAGGCCGAGGCTTTCGAGCTTCTTGCGCACGTCCGGCATCGCCATGACCTTGCTGGTCTCCTGGTAGATCTTGTCCAGGATTGGCTGTGGCGTACCGGCCGGCGCCATCAGGCCGAACCAGGCGGTGGCGTCGAAGCCCGCAAAGCCGAGCTCTTCCATGGTGGGAAGCTCGGGGATCTGTGGCGAGCGCTTGCGCGACGTGATTGCGAAGGCGCGCAGCTTGCCCTCGCGCACCAGCGGCAGCACGTTGGAGATGTTGCCGAAGAAGATGTTGAGCCGCCCGCCCAGCAGGTCTGGCAGCACCTGGGGGGTGCCGCGATAGGGCACCTGCTGCATTTTCACGCCGGTCATCGCCATGAACAGCTCGCCGCCGAGGTGCTGCGAGGTGCCGACGCCGGCGTGGCCGGCGATCAGCAGATCGGGCTGCGCCTTCGCCAGCGCGATCAGCTCCGGCATGGTCTTGGCCGGGAAATCCGGCCGGACCACCACCAGGTTCGGCACGATAAACACCTGCGTGATGTAGGCGAAATCCTTCAGCGGGTCGTAGTTGAGCTTCATCAGGTTCGGATTGATGACCAGCGACGCATTGCCGCCCATCAGCAGCGTGTAGCCGTCGGCCGCGGCCTTCGCGGTCTGCGCCACGGCGAGATTGCCGCCCGCGCCGGTGACGTTGTCGACCACCACGCCCTTCGCCCAGGTCTCGTTGAACTTGTCGGCAAACAGCCGCGACGTGACATCGGGAGCAACACCCGCCGAAAATCCGACGATGATGCGGATCGGCTTGTCGGGATAGCCCTGCTGCGCGAGCGCGGCGCCTGCCGCCAAACACAGCGCCATTGCTGCGATCGCGCGGAAAAACGTTTTCATGTTTCGCTCCCCAAACCGCTTGTTGCGCGGCGGCCACGCCGCTCGTTATTCGGCATCCAGCATAGCAGGCATTAACTTATTGTTAACCATAAGCCACGAATTCGCCGCTGTTCTTCAACGGCGCCGCCCAAGTCCGGACGAACCGAAGCCGGTATCGGCGGCCATATTCATAACCAAGCTGATTCGTCTGCGGGTTAGAAAACATGACCAAAGAACTCATCGAACAATCGCGTAAGCGTCCCGCGTTCGCAGATGTAGCGTTGATTACCACGACGATCGCACTTGTTGTTTCTATCGCGATCGCCGCCACCGTCGTTTCGATCGGGATTGCGCGGGCCGACACGCTCGACCATATCGCGCAGACCAGCGGAGGCCGTTTCGCCTTCGCCGCCTTCCTCGGTTTCGTAATCGCCGGCGCCGGCGGCCTCACCGCCGCCATGCTGCGCGACGGCGAGCGCAACGACTAGTCAGAGCATGATCCCGAAAAGTGGATACCGGTTTTCGGAAAAGATCATGCTCCATTAAAGAGTTTCGTGTTGGGACTTCCAAAGTGCGTGTGCCGCCTCTGGCGACGCGGCCGCAAATCGTAAGGCGTCTCCTGTTTGTAGCGTCGAGTTCGGACAGAACTGAGCTCCTGGGCACCACGCTTGCAGCGTCGGCGTCCAGGAGTTTTTTGTTGGGCTGGCCCGCGCTTGGCGTCAGGTCACCTGCGCGTCAGGTCACCTGCGCGTCAGGTCACTTGCGCGTCAGTTGACCTTGATGCCGTAGGACTTGATCAGCGGCCACCACTTGTCGAGTTCCGCTTTGTGGAAGTCGTGCAGCGCCTGCGGCGTGAGTTCGGCCTTGCTTGGGATGCTCATGCCGAGCGCCGTCACCCGCTGCTGCACCACCGGATCGTCCAGCGCCTTGATCACCGCCGCGTTGAGCTTCGCAACGATCTCCTTGGGCGTGCCCTTGGGCGCCCACAGCCCGTGCCAGAACGAAATGTCCATGCCGCTGATGCCCATTTCGGCCATGGTCGGCACGTCGGGGAGCGCGCTGAAACGTTTGGTCCCCATCACGGCAAACGCCTTGATCTTGTTGGCACGCACATGGGCAACCGTCTGCGAGGCTTCGGCGCACATGATGTCGATGGTCTGCGCCAGCATATCCTGCATGGCCGGCGCACCGCCGCGATAGAACACGAACTGGAATTTGGTTTCAGTCTTCTGCCCGAAGTAGAGTCCGCAGACATGCGCGCCGGAGCCCGCCCCAACGCTGGCGGCCGACGCCTTGTCCGGATTGGCCTTCAGCCAGGCGATCAGCTCGCGGGCATCCTTGGCCGGCAGATTTTCGCGGCCGACGATCATCAGCGACGACACCGGCAGGCGCGCAATCGCTTCGAGGTCGTTCACCGGATTCCATTGCACCGGATAGAGCGACGGCGAGCCGACGTGGCTGGTCCAGTTGCCGATGCTGATGGTGTAACCGTCGGCCGGTGCACTGACGACGCGGCCGACGCCGATGGTGGCGCCCGCGCCGGTCACGGTTTCGACCAGGATCGGCTGGCCGAGCGTGGTCTTCATGTGCTCGGCCATGATGCGCGCGATGGTGTCGGTCGGCCCGCCGGCCGGGAACGGCACGATCAGCGTGATCGGCTTGTTCGGATAATCCTGCGCGCTCGCCACGCATCCCCATACGGCGACCAGTGCGGCCGCGAACGAAAGCGTTTTCATAGGTGTGCCCTCGGATGTGCTCGTTGCCGCTCCCGCTCAAAATTGTGGCCGGAGCGCCGCGATACGACAAGGCAGTATTATGGGCCGGTCACAGGGACGCAAGGCGCGGTCGGCGTCGAATTGTCGCTGCCGCGCGCAACAATTACTGCAGCTTGATGTTCGCCGCCTTGATGATCGGCGCCCATTTGGTGATTTCAGCCTTGTGGTAGGCGGCGAGCGCCTCCGGCGTCTGCTGCTCGCGCGGCGGGATTTCGTGGCCAACCTCCAACAGACGCGCGCGCACCGTCGGATCGGCCAGCGCATCCACCGCCGCGGTATTGAGCTTGGCGATCACATCCTTCGGCGTGCCCTTGGGCGCCCACAGCGCATGCCAGAACGGAAACAGCAGGCCCGGCACGCCGGCTTCGTCGAAGGTCGGCGTGTCCGGCGACTTGAACCAGCGCTTTCCGGTGAGAACCGCATACGCCTTGATTTTTCCGCTGTTAACGAGCGACAGCGTCTGCCCCGCCTCCAGGCACGACAGGTCGATGGTGCCGCCCGCCATGTCCTGCAAGGCAGGCGCAGCACCGCGATAGGGAACGTATTGCATGCTGCTGCCGACCGTATTGGCGAGATACACGAGGCACATATGCGCGGCGCTGCCGGGGCCGATGGTGGCGGCCGACGCCTTGCCGGGATTGGCCTTCAGCCAGGCGATCAGATCCTTGGCGTCCTTGGCGGGAAAGTCCTTGCGCGCAATCACCCAGAGCGGGCCGACCGAGAGCATCGCGATCGGCTCGAAGTCCGCGAGATAATCGAACGGCAGCGGGTACATGGCGGCGGCGCCGACGTGGGACGACCACTGGCCGATCGCGATGGTGTAGCCGTCGGGCGGTGAGCGAAACAATCGCGTGACGCCAATCGTGCCGCCGGCGCCGGTGACGTTCTCGGCGACCACCGGCTGGCCGAGCGTGACCTTCATGCGCTCGGCCACCAAGCGGCCAACAATGTCGGTGATGCCACCGGCCGCGAGCGGCACGATCAAGGTGATCGGCCGCGACGGAAATGTCTCCGCCTGAACATGGGTGTTGAGCAGCACAGCTGCGGCGCACGCCGCCGCGACGATCAGACGTCTCATGTTGTTTCCTCGCTCATTTCTTGTTTGTTCGCTTATTCCGTCCGCGATTATTTCAATTCTTGCGCCACCCGTTCGAGCACCGGCTGCCATTGCTTCTGTTCACCTGCCACAAACGCAAGCGCCTCCTCCGGGCTCATCGGCCGCACAAAGCCGCCGCGCACCGCAAGCTTGTCCTTGATCTCGGGCCGCAGCAGCACCTTACGCAGATCGGCGCTGATCTGCCGCACGATGGCATCGGACGTGCCAACCGGCGCCACCACGACCTGCCAGCCTGCCGCCGCGAAGCCCGGCAACGTTTCGGCCACGGTCGGCAGATCGGGCAGGCTCGCAAGCCGATCCGGCGACGCAATCGCCAGCGCCTTGAGCTGGCCCGACACGTAGGCGCCTTCGAGCCCCGCATAGCCTTCGATGACAACCGGAATACGGCCGCCGATCACGTCGGCGAGCGCGTGCGACGAGCCGCCGGTGTAGGGCACGCGTTGCAGCTTGATGCCGGCGCGCAATTGTAACAACTCGCCGGTCAGGTGCGTGAGCCGGCCGACGCCGGACACGCCGTAGGACAGTTCGCCGGGCCGCTGCTTGGCGAGCGCGATCAGCTCGGGCAGCGTCTTGACGCCGAGCGTCGGCGACGCGCCGACCGACATCGGCTGTTGCGCCGTGAAACCGATCGGGACGAAGTCGCGCGGCAGCACGACTGGAAGGTTCGGCGCCTTGCCGGGCAGCGTCAGAAACACCGACAGCGCCGGTGCATAGAGCGTGTAACCGTCGGGCGGCGCTTCCGCCGCGACGCGCGCCGAGATTGCGCCGCCCGCGCCCGGCTGGTTGACCACCACGACCTGCTGATTCCAGAGCTGGCTGAGGCCATCCGCGATGATGCGCAGGCCGACGTCGATCGCGCTGCCGGCGGCCGAGTCGGAGATCAGCCGCACCGGTTTGTTCGGATAGGCCCCGGATTGCGCACAGGCTCCGCCCGCAAGCGAGCCCGCCGCCAACAGGACCAGGCCGGCGAGTTTCAGCGACTGCCAGATATTCGTCATGCCACCAGCCCTCCTTGTTGATGAGGCGCCTGCACGTCACTCCGCCTTGATGCCGGCCGCCTTGATAATCGGCAGCCATTTCTCGATCTCGGCCTTGTGGTACGCGCCGAGCGCCTCCGGCGTCTGCTGCTCGCGCGGCACGATCTCCTGCCCCATCTGCGCGAGCCGCGCCCGCACGGTCGGATCGGTGAGTGCGTCCATCGCGGCCGCGTTGAGCTTGGCGATCACGTCCTTCGGCGTGTCCTTGGGCACCCAGAGCCCGTGCCAGAACGTCATCGCAAAGCCCAGGCTCTCGTCGATCGTGGAGATATCGGGCGCCACCGCCCAGCGGTCCTTGGCGAGGACCGCATAGACTTTGACCTTGCCGGCGCGCCAGTGCGGCAGCACGTTCGACGCTTCGGTGCAGACCAGATCGATCTGTCCGGCGACCGCATCCTGCATCACCGCGGCGGCACCGCGATACGGCACCAACTGGAACTGCACGCCATTGCGCGCCTTGAAGTCGGCGCTCCAGATGGTCGCGGGTCCGCCGACGCCGACCGCACCCATCGTCGCGCTGCTGGGATGCTCCTTCAGCCACGCGATCAGCTCGCGCACGTTGTTCGGCGGGAAGCCGGCGCGCGCCGCGAACAGCATCGGCGCCGACGTCAGCATCACGACCGGCGCCAGATCCTTCAGCACGTCGTAGGAGACGTTGTAGGTCAGCGACGAGAAGACGTGCGAATTCAGGTGTCCGATGCCGACCGTGTAGCCATCGGGCGCCGCGCGCGCGACGCGCGCCACGCCGATGGTGCTGCCGGCACCGGTGACGTTCTCGACCACGACCGGCTGGCCGAGCACCGCGCGCATGCGGTCGCTGAGCAGGCGCGCGATGGTATCCGGCGGCCCGCCCGCCGTGGTGGGCGCGATGATGGTGATCGGCCGCGACGGATAAACCTCCGCCTGCGCGCCCGCCAAGGCGAACACGACAAGGGCGCACACCGCAAAGGCCAAAGCCGCCAGCCCAGTGCGGATGGTCGAAGTCCTGATGATCGTTGTCTTCACGTCACGCTCCCGGATTGCAGCGACGCGATCACTCCGTCTTGATGTTAGCCGTCTTGATGATCGCCGACCACTTCTCGATTTCGGCCCGGTGATGCGCCGCCAGCGCCGCCGGCGTCTGCCGCTCGCGCGGCGGAATGTCGAAGCCCATGTCCGCCAGCCGCTGGCGCAAGGCCGGGTCGGCCAGCGCCTCAACCGCCGCAGCGTTGAGCTTGCCGACGATATCCTTGGGCGCGCCCTTTGGCGCCCAAAGCCCATACCAGGTGGAGACATAGAGGCCCGGGACGCCGGCCTCGTCGACGGTCGGGATGTCGGGCGCCATCGCAAGCCGCATCTTCGCCAGCACGGCGTGCGCGCGAAGCCTGCCACTGCGCACATGCGGCAGGGCATTCACCGGCTGGTCAAACATCATGTCGATCTGGCCGGACAGCAGGTCCTGCGTCTGCGCCGCGGTGCCCTGCCGGTACGGCACGAACTGGTAGCGCAGGCCGGTGATGCTCTGGAAATAGATGCCGATGACGTGCGAGCCGCTGCCGACGCCGCCGGTACCCTGCGATACCTTATCTGGGTTGGCCTTGAGCCAAGCCAGCAGCTCCTTGAGGTTCTGCGCCGGCACGTTGGAATTGGTGACCAGGATGTAGGGATTGTCCGGCAGCAGGATGATCGGTTCGAGGTAGGTCAGCACGTCGTAGCTGACCTTCTGAATCACGCCGTTGAGCACATGCGTACCCCAGTTGCCGTAGGACAGCGTGTAGCCGTCGGGCGCGGCGCGCGCCACACGGCCGACGCTGAGCGTGCCGGCCGCGCCCGCCGTGTTCTCGACCACGATGGGCTGGCCGAGGATCGTGCGCATCCGCTCGCCCATCAGCCGCGCCAGCAGATCGGCCGGTCCGCCGGGTCCGTATGGCACCACGACGGTAATGGCGCGCGACGGATAGGTTTGCGACCGGGCTTCCGAGGCGCAGCCAAACGCGGCCGCGAGCAGCGCGATGAACGTCAATACTTTCATGCGCACACTGGCCGCGCTCACTCGGTCTTGATCCCGGCCGCCTTAATGATCGGCCACCATTTCTCGATCTGCGCCTTTTGTTGCGCGGCGAGCGCCTGCGGATTCTGCTTGTCGGCGGGCCAGATCTCCTGGCCGATGTCGGCAAAGCGTTTCTTCAACACCGGATCGCTCAGCGCCTGGGACACCGCGGCGTTGAGCTTCGCGATCACATCCGGCGGTGTGCCCTTCGGCGCCCACAGGCCATGCCAGAACGACGAATAAAGATCGGGGCCACCGGCCTCGTCGATGGTCGGCGTGTCGGGCGAAGCCCACCAGCGCTTGTTCGAGAGCACCGCATAGGCCTTGAGCTGGCCGTTGCGCACCGGCCCAAGGTAATTCGCGGCCTGACCGAACGTCAGGTCGATGGTGCCGCCGAGCAAATCCTGGATCAGCGGCGCGCCGCCGCGATAGGGCACGAACTGAAACGTGGTGCCGGTGTGCCGCTGAAAATAAATCGCGGCGATGTCGGTCGGTCCTCCGACGCCGACCGTGCCGGCGGTCGCCTTGCCGGGATTGGCCTTCATCCAGGCGACCATCTCTTTCAAGTTGTTCGGCGGAAATGACGCCTTGGCCACGATCCATTGCGGCGTGTCGGCGACCAGCGTGATCGGCTCGAAGTCCTTCACCACGTCGTAGGGCAGATTCTGCGTCGCGCCGTTGATGACGTGCGTCTGGATGTGGCCGAGCGCCAGCATGTAGCCGTCGGGCGCCGCACGCGCGACGCGGCCGACGCCGATGCTACCGCCCGCACCGCTGACGTTCTCGATCACGATGCTCTGACCGAGCGCCGCGCGCAGCGGCTCGACGAGGACCCGGGCCAACGTGTCGGACGGCCCGCCAGCCGGATACGGCACGATCAGCGTGATTGGGCGCGACGGATAGGTTTCGGCCTGCGCGCCAGCGCAACTCAGCGCAACCGCGAGCGCGGCAAACGCCAGCGAACGGATCATTCCGCCTTGACGCCGGCGGCCTTCACGATCGGAAACCATTTTTCCACCTCAGACTTGTGAAACGCCGCGAAAGCCGCCGGGGTCTGTTGCTCGGCGGGCGGCGGCGTCATGCCGAGATCGGCGATCCGCTTGCGCGTCGCCGGATCGGCCATCGCGGCGTTCGCCGCGGCATTGAGCTTGGCGACGATTTCCGGCGGCGTGCCCTTCGGGCCCCAGATGCCGTGCCAGGTGCCGATGTAGATGCCGGGAAAGCCGGCCTCATCGGTGGTCGGGATTTCCGGCGCCGCGAACCAGCGCGTCTTCGCCATCACGGCCAAGACCTTGATGTTGTGGTTGCGGTATTGCGAGAGCGAATTGGCGGCGAGATCGCAATCGATGTCGACGTTGCCCGCCACGAGATCTTGCAGCGCAGGCGCACCGCCGCGATACGGCACGAACTGGAAGCTCGTGCCGCTCGCCTTCTGGAAATCCATGCCGCAGAAGCGCGCCAGGCTGGCGGTGCCGGTGGTGGTGGCCGACGCCTTGTTGGTTTTCAGCCACGCGGCAAACTCTTGCAGATTGTTGGCCGGCAGCGTTTTGCGCACCGCCATCCAGTACGGCACGCTCGGCAGCAGCGCGACTGGCGTGAGATCGGTGAGCATGTCGTACGGCAGCGTATAGACCGCGCCCGAGATCACGTATTGGCCGAGCGTGCCCATGCCGAGCGTGTAGCCGTCCGGCGCCGAGCGCACGATGCGGCCGATCGACAGCGTGCCGCCCGCTCCGCCCATGTTCTCGACGATGACGGGCTGGCCGAGCGTCACCTTCATGTGCTCGGCCATGATCCGCATCAGCGCGTCGACGGCACCGCCGGCCGGCAGCGCCACCACGATGGTGACCGGCCGCGACGGGAAGGTTTCGGCGCGCGCGGTGGCACACACCGAAATCAGTGCCGCCAAGATTGCGATCAACCGTCTCATGGCATTCCTCCGCACTGGAGCATGATCCCGAAAAGTAGATGCCGGTTTTCGGAAAAGATCATGCTCAAACAAGAAGCTAGAGCCGCTATTGCTGCTTGATATTGGCGGCCTTGATGATCGGCCACCACTTGTCGATCTCGCCCTTGGTGAAGGCGGCAAGACCTTCCGGCGTTTGCTGCTCGCGGCTCGCCACGTCGAGGCCGAGTTCGAAGAACTTGGCTTTGATGACCGGATCGGCCAGCACCTGCACCATCGCAGCATTGAGCTTGGCGATGACGTCCTTCGGCGTGCCCTTCGGCGCGAAGAAGCCGAACCAGCCCGACATGTACCAGCCCGGCACGCCGCCTTCGTCCGAGGTCGGAATGTCCGGCATCGCGGCGGAGCGTTGCGGCGACAGGTTGGCGATCGCCTTGATGGTGCCGGCACGCACCTGCGGCAATGCCGCGGCGCCCTGGATCACCAGCAGATCGACCTGTCCGGAGATCAGGTCGGTCATCGCCGGGCCCGCCCCGCGATACGGGATGTAGTTCAGCTTCACGCCAGCCGCCTTCTCCAGCAGGATGCCCGATACTTGGGCCGCGGCGTTCTGGTTGACGAACTTGGCCTCGCCCGGATTGGCCTTCATCCAGGCCACCAGGCTTCTGAGATCGTTGGCGGGGAGGCTTTTCTTCGCGACCAGCAACTGCGGATTGACCGAGATCAAACCGACCGGTGCAAAGTCAGTCTGCAGATCGTAGTTTATGTTGTAGATGATGCTGCCGACGTGGGTGTCCCACTGGCCGATGTCGATGGTGTAACCGTCCGGCGCGGCGCGCGCGACGCGGGTGACGGCGATACTGCCGCCGGCGCCGCCGACATTCTCGATCACGATGGTCTGGCCGAGGATCGCCCGCATCTTCTCGGCCATGATGCGCGCCGTGACGTCGGTCGAGCCGCCGGGCGGGAACGGCACGATCAGCGTGATGGGCCGTGACGGATAGTCCTGCGCGCCGGCGCCGGCGATGCCGGTTAGCATCGCGGCCACGATGCCGATGAGAAGTTTCTTCAATGTCGCCTCCCGTGGAATTGTTTTGATCGCTTTGGACTCATTGTCCCCTGATGCCCGAAGCTTGCAAGGGCGGCCCTGCATAAGATCGGACCCGCCGGTGTGACTTCTTGTCCTTAAACCCTACTGCGCCTTGATGCCGGACTCGCGGATGATCGCGCCCCACTTGTCCATCTCGGCCCTCAAATAGACGGCAAATGCTTCCGGAGACTGCTGCGCCGGCGGCGGGATTTCCAAGCCTTGATCGGCGAGCCGCTGGCGCACCGACGGATCGGCCATCGCGGTTTTGAAGGCCGCATTGAGCCTGGCGACGATGTCCTTGGGCGTACCGGCCGGCGCGTAGGCACCCAGCCAATTGATCAGTTCGACGCCCGGCGCACCGGCCTCGTCGACGGTCGGCACCTCAGGCGCCGCGAACCAGCGCTTTTTCGACGTCACCGCATAGGCCTTGATCGTGCCGGCCTTTACCTGGGCCAGCGAATTCGCCGCCAGATCGCACATCGTGTCGATGTTGCCGGCCACGATGTCCTGCAACGCGGGCGCGCCGCCGCGATAGGGCACCAGCGTCGCGCTGGTGCCGGTCGCCTTGCCGAAATAATAGCTGCAGATCGCCGAGCTGCCGCCGGCGCCAACCGAACCAGCCGTGACCCGATTGGCCTTCATGTAGGCAACCAGTTCTTTCAAGTTTGCGGGCGGTAGATTTTTCCGCGCGATGAACCAGTGCGGCACGCTCGGCAGCAGGGCTACCGCTTCGAAATCCTTGGCGAGATCGTAGGGCGGCGAATAGACGAAGGCGTTGACGACGTGCGTGCCCCAGGTGCCGACGCTGATGGTGTAGCCGTCGGGCGCCGCGCGCGCGACCCGCGTGATACCGGTGACGCCACCGGCCCCGCCGATGTTCTCGACCAGGATCGGCTGGCCCAGCGCCGTCCGCATCGGCTCGATCATGGTGCGGACCATGGTGTCGACCGCACCGCCCGCCGCCAGCGGGATCACGATGGTCACGGGCTTCGACGGGAAGCTCTGCGCGGTGGCACTGACGGTGCTCGCAAACAGTGAGACGACGATTGCGGCGATCCCGTTCCTCACGCTTGCCCCCTAGGTTGGATCGGGTTTCGCGTTACTGGGCTTTGATACCGGCCGCCTTGATGACCGGCCACCACTTCTCGATTTCGGCCTTCTGATATTTGGCGAGCGCCTCCGGCGAGCTCATGTCGGCGGGAAAGAACTCCTGGCCGATGTCGGTGAGCCGCTTGTGGGTCGCCGGATCGGCCACGGCCTTGACCAGTGCGTCGTTGAGCTTGGCGATTACGTCTTTCGGCGTGCCCTTGGGCACCCACAGGGCGTGCCAGAAGTAGAAATAGAAACCCGGCAAGCCCGCCTCGTCCACGGTCGGAACATCGGGCATCGCCAGCGAGCGCTTGTTCGACGACATCGCAAAGGCCTTGAGCAGACCGGCGCGCACGTGCGGTCCTGACGTCGCCGCGGTGTCCATCATCATATCGATGTTGCCGGCGAGAAGATCCTGCGACGCCGGACCCGCGCTGCGATACGGGACGAACGTCATCTGGGCGCCGATCTTGTTCTGGAAGAACACACCAGACACATGACCCGGGCTGCCGATACCGGCGGTGCCGACCGTGACCTTGCCGGGATTGGCTCTGATCCACGCAATGAATTCTTGCAGGCTGTTGGCGGGGAGCGCCTTCCTGCCGACGATCATGAACGGCTGGGTCGAGATCAGACCGACCGGCTCGAGATCGGTCAGCAGATCGATCGGCAGGTCATAGACCGCGCCGCTGGCCACGTTGGTGCCCCACTGGCCGATCTGCACGGTGTAGCCGTCGGGCGTGGTGTTGCGCGCAACGCGGATCACACCGCTCGAACCGCCGGCGCCGGGCGAATTTTCCACGATCACGGGCTGGCCAAGATATGGGCGCATGGCCTCCGCGATGATGCGTCCGATCGTGTCGGTCGAACCGCCGGGCGCGAGCGGCACCAAGATGGTGACCGGGCGCGACGGAAAGGATTGCGCCTGCGCGCCCGCCACAACGGCGAGCGCCATTACCAGTCCCGCGATCAGCCGTTTCATGGCTCGCTCCCTGTTGCCGTGTTGTTATTGGCCCTTGATGTTCGCGGCCTTGATGACCGGCCACCATTTCTCGATATCGGCCTTTTGCTGCGCCACCAGCGCTTCCGGATTCTGTTTCTCGCGGGGCGGGATTTCCATGCCGAGGCCGGTCAGCCGCTGCCGCACTGCTGGGTCGGCAAGCGCATCGACCACCGCGGCATTGAGCTTGGCGACGATTTCCTTCGGCGTGTCCTTCGGCGCCCAGAAGCCGTACCACAGCGCCATGTGCAGGCCCGGCGCGCCGGCCTCATCGGTGGTCGGGATATCGGACACCTGCGCGTTGCGTTGCGGCGAGGCAATCGCCAGCGCCTTGATCGAGCCCGCGCGGATGTGGCCGATCGAATTCTGCACCTGATCGGCCATCAGATTGATCTGGCCAGCCAGCAGATCGATCATCGCCGGGCCCGAGCCGCGATAGGGCACGTAGTTCATGCGGCTGCCCGCAAGGTCCTGCAGTTGCAGCGCCAGGAGATGCGGCCCGGTGCCGACGCCCGGATGACCCATGTTCACTTTGTCCGGATTGGCCTTCAGGTAAGCAAGGAACTCCTTGAGGTTGCCGACCGGCAAATCCTTGTTCACGACGATCAGATACGGATTGCTCGGCAACAGCGAGATCGGCGCGAAGTCCTTCACCAGATCGAATGGCAGCGGATAGACCGCGCCATTGGTGGCGTGCGTTCCGAAGTGGCCGCAAATGATGGTGTAGCCATCCGGCGCCGCGCGCGCGACGCGAGCCGTCCCCACCGTGCCGCCTGCACCGGTGACGTATTCGACCACCAGCGGCTGGCCGAGCGCTTCGCGCATGCGGTCGCCGAGGTTGCGCATGATCGCATCGGTCGGCCCGCCAGCCGGGAACGGCACCACCACGGTGATGGGACGGCTCGGATAATTCTCCGCCTGCGCCGCAACGGCGCCCAGCAAGATCAACGCGACGCCCAGCAACGTCCGTCTCATGTCACGCCTCTTGTGACGCCCTTTGGCGTTCGGCGGATCAACCCTCGGGCTTGATGCCCATCGCCTTGATGATCGGCAGCCACTTGTCGAGCTCGGCCTTATGGTGCGCGCGCAACGCTTCCGGGCTCTGCTGTTCGAGTGAAGGAATTTCCTGGCCAAGATCGGCAAGCCGCTTGCGCACCGTCGGGTCCGCCAGCGCCTCGCGTGTGGCCGCGAGCAGCCGCGTCACGATCTCCTTCGGCGTGCCCTTCGGCACCCACAGCGCATGCCAGATGCTGATGTAGAGGCCTGGCAGGCCAGCCTCGTCCACGGTCGGAATCTCAGGCGCGGCGGGCAACCGCACCTTCGCGGTCACCGCATAGGCCTTGAGCTTGCCGCCGCGCACGTGAGGCAGCGAATTCGCCGCCTGGTCGAACATCAGATCGAGCTGTCCGCCGATGACGTCCTGCAACGCCGGGCCTGCGCCACGATACGGAATGAACTGCAGCTTCACGCCGATGGTGTTCTGGAAATAAACGCCGCTGATGTGGGAGGCCGCACCCGCGCCCGCGGTGCCGACCGAGACCTTGTCCTGGTTCTGCTTCACCCAGGCGATCAGCTCTTGCAGATTGTTCGCCGGGATCGACGTCTTGCTGACCACGAGCTGCGGGTTGTCGGCGATCAGCGAGATCGGCTCGAAATCGTTCAGCACGTCATATTGCAATGGATAAATCGCCGGATTGACGACGTGCGTGCTCCAGTGGCCGATGCCAATGGTGTAGCCGTCAGGCGCCGCGCGCGCGACCCGGGCGACGCCGATGGTTCCGGCTGCGCCCGTGGTGTTCTCGACCACCACGGTCTGCCCCAGCGACTGCCGCAGCCGCTCCGCCATGATGCGCGCGATCGTGTCGGTTGGCCCGCCGGCCGCGAACGGCACCACGAGCGTGATGGGCCGGTTCGGATAGGTCTGAGTCTGCGCGTTTCCGAATGAGCAACCTGCAGCCAACGCAAGGGCGATCAGCAGCTTTGTCATTTCTCTTGCTCTCCATCCCCGCTACACAGTAGCACCGCCAATTCGCCGCGGCATAGGGACCGCGGCGTTTTGGTTCTGAACTGCCGGGAATTCGTTTGACTGTAGAGAGCATCGAGCAGAGCGCGCTCACGCAGCGCGCCGTTGGCGCGCATTCGATCGAGACGCGCACCTCCTGGGTCGTGACCAGCGTCGCATTGCTGTGTCTGGGCATGTCGTTCGGCGCGCCGTGGATCACCATGGTCGGCCTGAAGACGATCGCCGCCGACATGGGCGGCGAGCGTTCGATCCCGGCGCTGGCGAGCTCGCTGGTCTGGCTCGGCTCCGCCTTCGGAGGCATCCTGATGGGCCGCCTCGCCGACCGCTACGGCATCCGCTGGACTGTGATCGGTGGCGCCGTGATGATCGGGCTCGGTCTTTTGATCTCGACTGGCGGCCAGCCGTGGCAGCTTTATGTCGGCCACGGCGTCTTCATGGGACTGATCGGCAACGCCGGTCTCAACGCACCGCTTTATGTCTATGTCAGCCGCTGGTTCGACAAGCGGCGCGGCTCAGCGCTCGCGCTGCTCTCAAGCGGCGGCTACATCGCGGGCTTCGTGTGGCCGACGATCTTCGAGCGCTGCATTACCTGGTTTGGCTGGCGCTCGACGATGGTCGGCTACGCGCTGCTGGAGATCGCGGTGATCGTCCCCATGGCGGCGATCTTTCTCCGCACGCCACCCGAAGTGGCGAGCGCAAGCGGCGCCGCCGGCAGTTCGGCCGCGCGGCCGAGCGTGCTCGGCTGGCATCCCAATGCTGTGTTCGTGATGGTCATCTTTGCGTCGTTCCTGTGCTGCGTGACCATGTCGATGCCGCAGGGCCATCTGGTGGCGTATTGCAGCGATCTCGGCATTTCCGCCACCCTCGGCGCCGCCATGTTGTCGGTGCTGCTGGGCGCGGGCTTCCTCAGCCGCCAGGCCTGGGGATTGCTGTCCGACCGGATCGGCGGCTTGCTCACCGCGATGTTCAGCTCGATCCTGCAATGTGTGGCCATGAGCGGCTTCCTGTTCGCGCAGCAGGAATACAGCCTGTTCTCCGTGTCGATGGCGTTCGGCATCGGCTTCAGCGCACTCATTCCGGCCTACGTGCTGGTGATCCGCGAGCTGTTCCCGATGAGCGAAGCGCATTGGCGGGTGCCGACGCTGCTGTTGATGAGCGGTAGCGGCATGGCGGCCGGCAACTGGCTCGCCGGCTACCTCTATGACATCTATGGCTACTACGGGCCGGCGTTCATGACCGGCGTTGCGTTCAACGTGGTCAACCTCGCCATCCTGTTCATGCTGGTGGTGCGGCAGCACACCTATCAGCTCGCGCCGGCGCGCTGACCGGAACCAGGGCGTTCACCAAACTGTTATCGCTGACGTCGATTTCCAATCATCCGCGGCGTCAAAGGCCGCGTACATGATGGAATGGCATTTTCCGGAGGCCAGATTGATGTTGCGCAGCTTATTGATTGCCGGCTCGCTCGCATTGTCGCCGGCCATCGCCAGCGCCGAAACCTTCAAGTCCTCGACCGGTGACCTCACGGTCGAAACCGTTGTCAGCGGCCTGGTGAATCCCTGGGCGCTCGCCTTCCTGCCCGACGGCCGCATGCTGATCACCGAGCGGCCCGGCCGGCTGCGCATCGCCACCCGCGACGGCAAGCTGTCGCCGGCGGTCGCAGGGTTGCCGCGCGTTTACGCGTCAGGCCAGGGCGGACTGCTCGACGTCGTGCTCGACCGGAGCTTCGCGCAGAACAGCACGATCTACTTTTGCTACGCCGAGCCGGTGAGCGGCGGCGCGCGCACCGCTCTCGCCCGCGCTCGGCTGGCCGACGAAGGCACGCCACGGCTCGACGACGTGCAGGTGATCTTCCGTCAGGAGGGCCCGTTGTCGCGCGGCGGCCATTTTGGCTGCCGCATCGTGCAGACGCCGGACAACAACCTGTTCCTCACCATGGGCGAGCACTTCATCGACCGCGATGAGGCGCAGAACCTTTCCAACCATCTCGGCAAGATCGTTCGCATCGCGCCGGACGGCTCGGTGCCGCGCGACAATCCGTTCGTCGGCCGCACCGGCGCGCGGCCAGAGATCTGGTCCTACGGCCATCGCAATGCGCAGGGCGCGGCGCTGCATCCGGTCACCGGCAAGCTCTGGCAGCACGAGCACGGCGCGCGCGGCGGCGACGAGGTCAACATTCCGCTGCCGGGACGCAATTACGGCTGGCCGGTGATCAGCTGGGGCGTCAATTACGACGGCACGCCGGTCGGCAGCGGCTTGGCCGAGATGGTGGGCATGGAGCAGCCGGTGAAATACTGGGTGCCGTCGATCGCGCCCTCCGGCATGGCGTTCTATCAAGGCGATCTGTTCGCAGCCTGGCGCGGCAACCTGTTCGTCGGCGCGCTCGCGGGCCAGATGCTGGTGCGACTGACGCTCGACGGCGAGAAGGTCACCGGCGAGGAGCGCCTGTTGCAAGGGCTGCGCGAGCGCATCCGCGACGTGCGCGTGGGGCCTGACGGCGCGATCTATTTGGTCACGGACAATTCCGCCGGCCGCGTGCTGCGGGTAAGCCCGGCAAAATGACCGCGGAGTTGCTCGTCAGCCCGGCACGCGGCCCTTCACCGCGTTTGCATACGCTGCATAGACGATGCGGCCATCCGGACCAGCGGGAAGCTGCTTCCGCAGCTGCGTCTTGACCTGCTCTTTTACCGCCGGCGACATCTCGCTGAACGCCTTGCCGACCGGCCCGACCGGCACAGAGTTCGACTCCCAGAAATCGTCGAAGCCGGAATACGCGACCTGAATGCGGATCACACGCGTTTCGATCGATTGGAGCCCGGCCTTCTCCCACAGCGCCCGCATGCTGTCCTGCCGCGAACTCTCGACACCGGCCGGCATCGGGGCCGAAATACCAACGGTCTTCATCGCAACGTGCACTGGTTCCAGCGGAAGTCCGCCGCCCGGGATATCCCACATGTAGGTCGCAACGGTGCCGCCCGGCCGCACCACCCGCGCCATCTCGCGGACTGCTTTGAGCGGATCGGGGACGAAGGTGATGACCAGAGCCATGATCGCGACGTCGAAGCTGTGGTCGGTGAATGGCAGGTCCTGTGCGCCGGCCACGCGAAACTGCGCGAGCTTTGCGCCAGGCCGGGTGCGTGCATAAGAGAGTTGTCCCTCGGATGGATCGATGCCGGAAACTTCGCCCGGCGCCGCGTGCGCGATCAGGGTTTCGGTGAACGCGCCGTTGCCGCAACCCACATCGAGCCACCGCAAACCCTTCGGCAGGGCGAGCCAATCGAGGAACTGCGTCCCGACGGCCTGGCTCCATCGTCCCATCAGCCGTTCATAGGCCTTGCCATCCGAGAAAAGCGCCGACCCATCGCTCATGATTGCTCCTGCCAGTAAGGCGCTCGTTTCTATGCTCTAAGATTGCCCAATCAGCTTCTTCTCCAGCATCACGTGGATGCCTTTGGTCCCATTGACCACCTGCGTCACCCGCAGGTCGGCGGCGAGGCTGCACAGCGTGTAGGCGTCCTCGCGTGACAGGTTGGTGCGCGCGCAGATCAGCTTGATCATGTCGCGCAGCGCGATCACCACGCAATCATCGAGGTCTGGATCGAAGCCCATGGTCATCACGTGCGTCGGCGTCTCCGCCATCGGCCATTCCAGTTTCATGTCGTCGCGCACGATCAACTGGAACGTCCCGATGAGTCCGGTTTCGATCGCGGTGACGCAGACCTCGCCGTCGCCCTGCGCGCCGTGGCCGTCGCCGCAGGAGAACAGCGCGCCGTCGACGTGAATCGGAAGAAAAAGCGTGGTGCCGGCAACCAGTTCCTTGTTGTCGATGTTGCCGCCGTTCTTTCGCGGCGGCTGCGACGGGATCGCGCCCCAGCCGTGCGGCGGCGCCACCGCCATGATGCCGAAGAACGGCTTGAGATCGAGTTCCAGGCCCCAGGGCAGCGTGCCGACCATCCGCTTCTTGTCGAGCGGGATGTGCATGACGCGCATTTCATGGAAATCGTCCGGCAACGCACCGGCCAGCGGACGGACCGTGTTGTAGCCCCAGTCGTAGTGCAGATCGATTTGCTTGATGCGAACTTCGAGCACCTGTCCGGCTTTGGCGCCGCGTATCGCCACCGGCCCGGTGAGAATGTGCGGGCCACCGAGCTTCGGCTGGATTTTCTGGTGGATCGTGGTCAGCGCCGGCGGGATGGTCAGGCCCGATCCTGCGGCCGGCAGCTGCGTCGGCTGACCGGACACCGTCGAGAACGTGATGGTGTCGCCGGAGTCGATGGTGAGCAGCGGCTTGAGCTTGGCGTCGAAGTAACCCCAATGCACGGTGTCGGGTGCGGCGTCCAGGCGGTGCGTGGCCATCGGTTCATTCCCTGCTTCGGCGTTATCTTATCACCTGGATCGGATCGAAGGTGAGGCCGTGCTTCGGCACGACCTACGTCCCTCGACATTTCAACGGCGATTTTCTCCATTGAGCGTAATTGAACAAGACATAGAGATGACCGCTTCGCCTATCGAGCCGATTGTCGATGGATGATCCGAGCGGATCGATGAACGTGTACTCAATGAATCGTTCCGTTATCTTCGCGCTAAGCTTCTGCTGTGTCATGCGCGGCGTCACCGTCTGGTTGCGGTAATCGACTTCGATCTCGAAACGATCCACTGGTCCTTGGCAGATGAACAACGATGCTTGCGCTTGTGCAGCCGTCGGCAGCATCGCGGCCGCGAGAAACGCACTGGTGAACCACCGACTGCGCTGCGATGAAAACAATGAACCGCCCTCAGTCCCGCTTCATGATCACTGAGCTGTCGATCTGTTCGATCAGATCGAGGTCGATGATCACGGCAGCGCCCTTTTTCTCCGGATCCTTCGACTGCTCTTCGTGGTTGGTGAGATTCCAGGCCTTGTCGCGGTCGGGTCCGCTGGTGACGACGCGTGCCTTGCCGTGGAAGCGGATGCAGCCGGCGCGATACGGGTTCTCTTTCCGCGCCGCGTTGCGGTAGTAGACCACGACGTTGGCATTCTCGCCGAGGCGCGCCTGCGAGGTGCGGTGGCTGCGCTCCCAGTAGCAGAGCGTTTGATCGTCATAGACCGCGACGCTGCCCTTGGGACTGATCTGCGGACGGCCGTCCTTCGATGCGGTGCCGATCAGGCACGGCGTGCCGTCCGCCAGCGCCTTGTCCAACAAGTCTTGCATTACTGGTGTGATTTTGATCATGGTTCTTCCTTCTGCGTTCTTGAAATCCAGCGTGTTCAGTTATCCCAGTCCAGATCGACCTCGACCAGCTGCGGCGTCAGCACCAGCGTGAAGTGGCCGAGCACATGCGCGCCGGGAATGAAATGGAAGCGCGCGAAGGTCGTCATCAGGTCTTTCTCGTAAAGATCGGAGGTGTCGGCGCGGCAGATCGCGAACTTCGCCGCGGCCGAAACATTCTCGCGGTCGATGATGCACATCAGCACCATCTCGGGATGGCGCCTGAGGTAGTCGTAAACCGTGATGACCAGGTCCGGATAGCCGGGGTGCAGCATGTCGTCGAGCACGATCAAGCCCTTCGGATGCAGCACCGCATGCGCGAGCTCAAGGTCGCTGGTCAGCACCGCGTGCTCGTGCTCGCCGTCGATATGGATGATGCGCGCCGTGCCGGTCGCAAGCTTGGCGCGCATCGCTGCGGGCGAAATCTTAGTGCTGCGCTCTTTCCAGGCAACGAAGCGGTCGCGCGCCAGGCCGTGAGCCGCGCAATTGGCGAGGAAGCGATCAAACACGCGTTCGCTCGGCCAATCGAACGTGTCGATGCCGATCGCGTTCTCGCCGGGCGCCAGCCCGAGCGCCATGGCGATGAAGAAGCGGCCCTCGAAGGTGCCGACCTCCACCATGTCGCCCTTGATGCCAAGCTCGGTCTGACGCCGGATCAGGTGACCGCAGAGGGCTGCGGCGAAATGCGACGACATTCCGCGGACGCGCTCGTAGCCATCGGCGAGAAAGCGGTCGATGGCGGTGTGGCCGCTCGCAATGTCGATCATCCGGCGAAAATCTCCTGCCCGGCCGCGACCATAGCATTGCGCCGCGTCAGGATGCGACCGCTGCGGCGGGGCGCCGGTTACAGCGGGCCGCGGAAGACGAAAAACGCACCCGCAGCAATCAATGCGAAGCCGACCGCATGATTCCAGGTGATGGCTTCCTTCAGATACAGGACCGAAAACGCCGCAAAGACCAGCAGCGTGATGACCTCCTGCATGGTTTTGAGTTGCGCCGTCGAATAGACCGCGCTGCCCCAGCGGTTGGCCGGCACCGCCATGCAATATTCGACGAAGGCGATGCCCCATGCCGCGAAGATGACGGCGATCAGCGGCACCTCCTTGAAGCGCAGGTGCCCGTACCAGGCGAGCGTCATGAAAATGTTGGAGCCGAGCAGCAGCAGGATCGGCAAGACATAGGAAGAAGTGAGCATGGCGGGCATGACGATCTCACAAATGGCCTCGGTGCAGCGGCAGCGTTCCCAGGCTACCGTGCGGCATCCGATTCGCGAATGCGAGACGATGCTGCGGTCCGTCGAAACCGTCATGGCTGTTCTGATCGCGACCGCGCTCACCGCTGCGGTTGGCTTGATCGAGCCATCCTTGGTCGAGCCAGCTTTGGCCGAGCCGCTGCGCCCGCCAAAACCCTACACGCCGGTCGCCATCACGCCGCCGCCAGCCTTCGCGGACGAAAGCTTCGTGGCGTTCCGCCAGGAGTTCGCCGCCGTCGCCAAGGGCCGCATCTATGCCGAGCTGGCGCGTCTGATCGTGCCGGATGGCTTTTTCTGGGAGCGCGACTTCGGCAACGGCTTCCAGGCCAGCAAGCCTGCGGTGGATAATCTCGCCGCCGCGGTCCGGCTCGAACACGACGGCGGCGTTGGCTGGAGCACACTCGCGGCCTTCGCGACTGAAGTGAGCGCCGCGCCGTTGCCGTCCTTTCCGGGCGTGATTTGCGCGCCGCAGAACCCGCAGTTCGACGCGATCGATTTCGACCGGCTGCTCAACCAGTCCTACACCGATGAACCCGACTGGGCCTATCCGCGCGCCGACAAAACCATCATCCGCGCCGCCGCGGCCACGAACGCAGCCACGGTCGAGACGCTTGGCCTGAATTTTGTGCGCCTGCTTGCGCGCGCCGATCCCACCAATTCGTTGCCCAAAAGTGCGCCGTCCATTGACCGCAGCGCCTGGACACCGGTCGTGGCGCCAAGCGGCAAGACGGGGTTTGTCGCTCCCGGCGCGCTGGTTTCGTTCACGACCGAACGGCTGTGTTACGGCAAGGACGCGTCCGGGCGTTGGCGAATTGCGGGATTTGTCGGAACGGGGAATTGACCCGCCCGCGCTCGCTATGCGAGCTACGGCGGGCAAACCCGCCCGGTGTTCGGTAGTCACCGCTATTCGGTAGTTAGATGCAACCGGCGGGCCTGCCCAGAGTTAGTGCGTGGTCCAGCGGGTCAAGCCCGCTTCGCACGTCGCAAGACGGTCGCAATTGTGGCGTTGGTTCGAATCTTCCATTCGTTTGGAACTCAATGGAGCCCCCGATGTCTCGTCCGCTTTTTACCGCCGTGTCATTTGCCGCTGGCGCCCTGTTCATTGCCGCCACCCAGCTTCCCGCTCCGGTCTCGGCGCAGAACCAGTTGCCCAGGCCCGGCCAGCTTCCGCCGCCCGGCAGCCCGCAGCAGCAACAGCGTCCACAGCAGCCGTTGCCACCACCCGGCCCGCCGCAAGCGCAGCAGCAGCGGCCACCCCAACAGCCGCCGCAGCAACAACAGCAGCAGCAGGCGCAAGTCGCACCGGCCAAGCCCTACAAGCCGGTTGCGATCAATGCGCCCGCGCCGGTGAAAGATCCGAGCTTCGAGGCGTTCCGCAAACAGGTCGGCGAGATCGCCAAGCGCAAGGATCGCGCCGGGCTCGCCCGCATGGTGGTGGCACAAGGCTTCTTCTGGGAGGGCGAAAAGGGCGACCGCGCCGACAAGGGCAAACCGGGGGTCGATAACCTCGCCCAGGCGATCGGCCTCAATGCCCAGGACGGCTCCGGATGGCAGGCGCTCGCGGGTTTTGTCGAGGATCCGACCGGCATGCCGGTGCAGCAAAAGCCGGGCGTGATCTGCTCGCCGGCCGATCCGACGTTCGACGACAATCAGTTCCAGGAAATGGTGAAGTCGACCGGCACCCAGGAAGGCGAATGGGGCTATCCCATGCAGCCCGGTGTCGAGGTGCGCGGGGCCGCACAGGCTAAGGCGCCCGTGGTCGAGAAGCTCGGCATGACTTTCGTTCGCGTCATGCCCGATGAAGCCGCCGGAAACCAGCAGCCGCCGATGCTACGTATCGTGACGCCGAGCGGTAAGGTTGGCTTCGTCCCTGCCGAGGCCATCAGCCCGCTTGGCAACGACCAGATTTGCTACCTGAAGGACGCCAGCGGCTGGAAGATCGCCGGCTTTGTCGGCGGCGGCGACCCGCAGCAATAAGCGTCTCTCACTATCTCGTGAAATAGACGGCGCGCGCTGGAATAAGCGCGCGCCGTTGCTGTTTGTGCGGTTGGCCCGGAGTGCGGCCGACCGTACAAACGACTTTGCACGCACGCCGCCAACTCTGGACCGGAAACGATACCAGGAGGGCGACAATGATCTCGCGTATACTTTTCACCTCAGTGTGCACCGCAATACTCGCGGCTGCGATTGTGAGTCCTGCCGCGGCGCAGCAACAACGGCCGGCAACCGAAGTTACCAAGGTCGAAAACACCGAAGGCGTCTATATCTGGCGCAACGGCAACCATCAGGCGATGTTCATCGTCACCAAGGACGGCGTCATCGCGACCGACCCGGTTTCCTACGGCCGCCCGACCGGCGGACAGCAATATCTCGACGCCATCAAGAAGGTCACCGACAAGCCGGTGAAGTACTTGATCTACAGTCACCACCACTTCGACCACATCGCCGGCGGCCAGGTGTTCAAAGCAGCCGGCGCGCGCGTCATCGCGCACAAGAACGCCACCGCGCGCCTCAAGGTCCTGAAAGACCCGCACACCGTCATGCCGGACGAGTCGATCGGCGACAAGAAGGTCATCACGCTCGGTGGCACCACGCTCGAGCTGCATTACCTTGGCCTCAACCACTCCGACTCGACGCTGGTGATGCGGCTGCCGAAGGAGAAGATCATCTTCGTGGTCGATACGATTCCGGTCGGCTCGTTCCCGGGCCGCGGCTTCATCGACATCTACCCGCTGGAGACCGAGGACTTCATCAAGAAGGTGATCGCAATGGACTGGGAGCGATTGATCCCGGGACATCCGGGTGCCCCAAACGGCCGTCTCGGCACCAAGAAGGACGCCCAGGACGTCCTGACGCTGATGCAAGAGGCTTCCGCCGAGATGAAGAAGCTCGGCCAGGACGGCAAGTGCTGGGACACCGCCGAGAAGGAGTTCAAGATGCCGAAGTACGCGAGTTGGCCCGGCTATGAGAACGGTCTGCAGTTCGTTGCACGCCGCTATTGCGGTCTGTGGGGCCGCGGCACCTGACGCAAAATCCCGTTCGGTCGCTGTTGACCGGCGGCGCGAATCTCGCACTGAATCGGCGGGCCGCTCGCGAGAGCGGCCCGTTTTATTTCATCAGGGGCGACTCATGGCCATCCGCATCGATACGCGTCAGCCGACCGTGCTCATTGTCGTTTTGTCTTTCGTGATCGTCATCGCCGCCATCGTCGTGCATTTCATGCCGCCACTGCGTTCGGCGCCGTGGCTGACGCAGTACCATTTCTGGATCGCGATTGCGGGCTACGCGCTTTTGCTCTGGCGCACGGTGTTCTGACGCGGATTGCCCGGCGCAAGAATCCGCTCGTCCCCGCAGTTGCGGAGACAGGCGGCTATCGCTATTTCTAATATTCTAGAAATATGGTTGACTCTGCCAGTGTGTTCTGGCAGCTTTGCGACATGAAGATCGAAGACGCGGCCGCTCGCCTTGAAGCGCTCGGAAATCCAACGCGCCTGCAAATTTATCGCGCTCTGGTGCGCGCGGGCGAGCCCGGCCTGGCTGTCGGCAAGCTGCAAGCGAAGCTCGATCTTGCCGCCTCGACTCTCTCGCATCACTTGAAAACGCTGATCACGGTCGATCTGGTGACGCAGGAGCGGCAAACCACGACGCTGATCTGCCGCGCCAACTATCCGGTCATGCAAGGCTTGGTCGAGTTCCTCGCCGACGAATGCTGCGCCGATGCCGTGTGCGCGCCCGCACAATCCAAGGCCAAGGTCGCCTGATTTTTTTGCGTCGTAGTTCGATATTTCCAGAAGGATGATACCATGGATAGGGGTCAAAAGACGGTCGCCATCATCGGCGGTGGGCCTGTGGGTCTTGCTGCGGCTTCGCATGCGCTGGAGCGCGGGCTCACGCCTGTTGTTCTTGAAGCCGGCGCGGACGTCGGACACTCGGTCCGCCAGTGGGGACATGTCCGCATGTTCTCGCCGTGGGAGTACAACATCGACTACGCGGCCGAACGTCTGCTGCATTCCGTCGGCTGGAATTCTCCCGATCCCAAACAATATCCGACCGGAGCCGAATTGGCGGAGCGCTACCTCGCGCCGCTCGCCGATCGCACCGCGCTCAAGGATCACATCCGCACCTCCAGCCGCGTCACGGCGATTGCGCGCGTTGGTTTCGACAAGCTGAAGACCACGGGGCGCGAGCTGGCACCCTTTGAACTGCGCTACCAGAACGGCGCGGGACCAAAGACTGTGCACGCCGACGCCGTGATCGACGCTTCCGGTTCGTGGTCATCGCCGAACCCGGCCGGCGCGAATGGACTGGAAGCCATTGGCGAAGAACGCGCGCGTGAACGAATTGCCTACGCGATGCCTGACGTTTTGGGGCGGGACCGCCCGCGTTATGCCGGAAAGAGAGTCGCGGTCCTCGGCAGCGGCCACTCCGCTGTCGGTACCCTGATCGATCTGACGCGCCTCAAGCAGGATGTGCCTGCTACAGAAATTGTCTGGCTGGTGCGTGGCGAGAATCCCGAAAAAGCTTTCGGCGGCGGCGCAAATGACAAGTTGGTCGCTCGCGGCGAACTTGGCGCACGGCTCGCCGGGCTGGTGGCCGAAGGCGGCATCGACGTTCAGTCCGCGTTTCGCGCGACGCACATCGATATCAAGGACGATCGGCTCCGCATTGGCGCGGGCGCCGCCTGCTGCGGCCGGAACATCAAAGTGGATGAGCTCATCGTCGCCACCGGCTTCCGCCCAGATCTGTCTTTCCTTCGCGAATTGCGTCTTGCGCTCGATCCCGCGCTGGAGTCCGCTTTGGCGCTCGCGCCGCTCATCGATCCGAACGAACACAGCTGCGGCACGGTGCGTCCGCATGGTGCGCGCGAATTGGCCCAGCCTGAGCCTGGCTTTTATATCGCGGGCATGAAGTCTTACGGGCGCGCGCCGACCTTTCTCATGCGCACGGGTTACGAACAGGTCCGCTCTATCGTGGCCGACATTGCGGGCGACCGCGCGGCGGCCGTACGGGTCGAACTGGTCCTGCCTGAAACGGGCGTGTGCAGCCGGCCAGTGGTGGCGAGCCAGGCTTCTGGTTGCTGTGGCGGCGAGCCGAAAGCGGACACCGCAGCCTGCTGCGCGGCCGACGAAGCCGCCAAAGCCGCGACCGGAAAAGGTTGCGCTTCCATGGGGGCGCAGGCATGACGGCAGGGAGCGAGCCTTACAACGTCCTCTTTCTCTGCACCGGGAATTCAGCCCGGTCGGTGTTGGGCGAAGCGATTCTCAACAAAGTCGGCGCGGGAAAATTCCGCGCGCACAGCGCGGGGAGCCAGCCGAAAGGCAGAGTGCATCCGGAGACGCTGCGCCTTCTGGAATCGCTCGGCTATAATTGCTCAGGCTTCCGCTCGAAGTCATGGGACGAATTCGCCAAGCCGGACGCGCCGAAATTGGATTTTGTCTTCACAGTCTGCGACAGCGCGGCGGCGGAATCCTGCCCGGTGTGGCCGGGCCAGCCGATGACGGCCCATTGGGGCGTACCCGATCCTGCGGCGGCGAGCGGGTCGCCCGCCGAGATCGCCCTCGCCTTCAAAGAAGCCTACCGCATGCTGCATCAGCGCATCGCGGTCTTCGCGGCCTTGCCGATCCGCTCGCTCGACCAGCTCACCTTGCGCGGTAAGCTGAAAGAGATCGGACGCATGGCAGGCGCAACCGCGAAAGCGTCTGAACCGTCGTGACGCCGACGCTCCCCCAACGCCTTGCCGCCGAAACGCTCGGCACCGCCCTTCTGCTGGCCGCGGTCGTCGGCTCCGGCATCATGGCAGCGAAGCTCGCGGGCGGAAGCGGCGCGCTTGCGCTGCTTTGCAACACGCTACCGACGGGCGCGATCCTCGTGGTCTTGATCCTCGCGCTTGGTCCGGTGTCTGGCGCGCATTTCAACCCCGTCGTCACGCTCGCTTTTCTTTGTCGCGGTGAGTTGAGCTGGCGGGTCGCGGTTCTCTATGCCGCTTGCCAGCTTGCGGGCGGCATCCTCGGCGTCTTGGCAGCGCATGCGATGTTCGATCTGCCGCTTTGGCAAGTGTCGCAAACAGCACGCACCGGCGCTGGGCAATGGCTCGCCGAAGCTGTCGCGACCTTTGGACTGGTGTTGACGATCTTCTGCTGCCTGCGCTCCGCCCGCGACGCCATTCCCTATGCGGTCGGCCTCTACATCACGGCGGCCTATTGGTTTACGGCATCGACGTCGTTTGCCAATCCCGCGGTGACCATCGCCCGCTCGTTGAGCGACACATTCGCGGGCATAGCACCCGGTGGCGTCATTGCCTTCATCGCGGCACAGATCGCAGGCGGCCTGCTCGGATTCTTCGTCGCCAGCGCCCTATACAGGTCGCATGCGCCTGACTAATCGCTCCCTCGTCGTCGCGATGTGCCTCGGCCAGTTGGGTAACCTGCTGCCGCATGTCGCTGTGCCCGCCGTCATGCCGCAACATCTCATGCCGTTGTGGTCGCTGAACGGCACACAGGCCGGCCTGATGGCGAGCGCCTTCGCGTTCGGTTACATGCTGGCGGTTCCGGTCCTGACCACGCTCACCGACCGCATCGATGCGCGCTTGATCTTGCTGGTCGGTTCGGCCGCCACCGCGCTGGCGACGCTCGCCTTCGGCCTGTTCGCAGACGGCCTCTGGTCGGCCACGGCTATTTGGGGGCTGGCCGGGATTGGCTTTGCCGGCGCCTACATGCCGGGCCTGAAGGCACTCACGGACCGGCTGCCGCCGGGCGATGCCTCGCGCAGCATCACGCTTTACACATCGAGCTTTTCATTTGGCGTTGGGCTTTCGTTTCTGGTCGCCCAATTGGCGGCGCAATGGCTCGGCTGGCGCGCCGCGTTCCTGATCACCGGCCTCGGCCCGCTCATCATGGTGGTGGCATGCCTTGCCATGCCACCCGTAACGCCGCTGCCAACCCAACGCCGTTTGCTCGATTTCGGTCCGGTCATTCGCAATCGCCCGGCGATGGGTTACGTGCTGGGCTATGGAGCGCATTGCTTTGAACTCTATGGCATCCGCACATGGATCGTTGCGTTCTGGACGTTCGTTGTCGCGCAACAGGCCGGATCGGTCTGGCTCGGGCCGGTGGCCGTGAGCGTGATCTTCTCGTTGCTGGCCATGCCCGCGAGCATCCTCGGCAACGAGGCGGCGATGCGCTTTGGGCGTCACCGCACCCTGACGCTACTCATGTTGGCGTCTGCGGCGGTCGCCGTCGCCATCGGATTTTCGGTAACGGCTCCGCCGCTTCTCATTCTGACTCTGTTGCTTCTCTATGCCTTCACCGTGCCGGCGGACTCCGGCGCGCTCACGTCCGGCATGGCGATGAGTGCAACGCCCTCGCACAAGGGCGCGACCATGGCGATGCACACGACGGTGGGCTTCGGCCTCTCTGCGCTCGGTGCATGGGCCGCTGGCATCACGCTTGATCTCGCCGGCGGCCCCAGCAGCGCCTCGGGATGGCTGGCGGTGTTCGCGTTGCTGAGCAGCTCCATCCTGCTCGGCCCGCTCGCCTTGTGGTGGGCGCGGCGCGGTGACCAAACCGGTGTTTGACACGGAGCTTGTTCGGCAAGAGGGGGCTTTATGCCAGGAACGACATTCTGCAGGGCGGATTACGCTACGCTAATCCACCCTACTTGCTCCCTTCAACTACTGCACTTTGATGCCAGCCGCCCTAATGATTGGCCACCACTTGTCGGCTTCTGCTTTCTGGTAGGCGCGCAACCCTTCCGGCGTTTGTTGCTCGCGCGGCGGGATTTCCTGCCCGATGGCGGCTAGCTGCTGGCGCACCGCCGGATCCGCCAATGCGTGCACGATGCTGGCATTGAGCCTTGCAATGACTTCTTTGGGAGTGGCTTTGGGCGCCCAGAGCCCGTGCCAAACCGAGACGTAGAAACCCGGCAGTCCAGCTTCATCGACGGTTGGAATGTCGGGCGCCGCCGCCGGTTGGCTCTTAGCGGTGACCGCATAAGCTCGAATAAGTCCCGCCTTGACGTGCGGTAGCGCGTTCGAGGCTTGGTCCAACATCAAGTCGATCTGACCGGCCAGCAGGTCCTTCATCGCGGGAGCGGCGCCACGATAGGGCACGAATTGAAAGCGCGTTCCCGTCACGTTCTGGAAATAAACACCGGCGATGTGCGCGGGGCTTCCGGCGCCGGCAGTACCCTGGGACGCCTTATCTGGGTTCGCTTTGAGCCAAGCGATGAGACCTTTTAGGTCCGTCGCCGGCACTGCTTTCTTGCTAACGATGATCTGCGGGTTGCTGGCCAAGACAGCGACCGGCTCGAAGTCGCTTAACAGGTCATACGGCAGCGCGTAGATAGCGCCATTGAGAACGAAATTGCCGTATTGGCCGATGCTGATGGTGTAGCCGTCTGCCATGGCGCGTGCCACGCGGCCGACCGCCACGGTGCCTCCTGCCGCGCCTTGATTTTCGATAATGATTGGCTGGCCAAGGCTCTGCCGCATGCTTTCGGCGAGGATACGCGCCAGCGTGTCGCTCGGGCCGCCCGCGGCCGAGGGGACAATCAGGGTGATGGGCCGGGACGGATACGATTGCCCGGTTGCACTCGCGATCGCGCAAGACCACGCCGCGATGGCGACGAGAAGCTTGATCTTTTTCATTTCGCTTGACCCCCCGGTTGCAAGCTGACAACACCTGCCTTCAATGTAAAATCATTTTTACCAACAAGTAAAGGGTGCTTTACCAAATATGCCAGACGTCAAACCTCGATCCGCCGCGTCGGTGCTCAAAGGAGCGCGACGCCCGCCGTTTGTTGCAGGACTGTTGCGCATGTCCTATCAGGTCGCGCGCCAGAAGCAGCTCGAAGTTCAATTCGAGCACGGCTTCACCGATCTGACACAAGCGCACCTGAACGTGCTGGTCTATCCGCCACCCGATCGAATACGGCCCACCGAGCTCGCCGAACGATGCTTCATGACCAAGCAAGCGATGAACTACCTGCTGGGCGAATTGGAGGCGCGCGGCTACCTCGAACGTCGGTCAGAAGAAGGTCGCCGGAGTGTACTCGTGTATCTCACACGCCGGGGCTGGCGGTTTTTTGAGACACAATGGATTGCCATGAAGCAATTGGAGGACCAATGGTCTGCCATCTATGGCAAGAAGCAGTTCAATCAGTTTTTGCAAATCCTTCGACATATATCTTCGGCGGAGCCCGTCGCGTCACGGCAATCAACCCAAAAACGTAAGATATGAAGACTGATCCCGCTTTAGCCCTCATAGCGACCGGAAAAGCGGTCGCCGCTTTTTGATTTGTGGCGAGGCGATTACGGCTTCTGGACTTTATTCCTATTGTTGACTATATTCCTTCTGTCCTACCCTCCCGAGGGCGTTCTCATGAGACGTCATTTGAGCGGGGTGGGATGCGGCGCCTGCGGATTGGCCTCGTAACCCAATCCCCGGGAGGCCTCGGGTAACCGTCCCCCCTACTACGAGGGGCGCCCAGTTTTGGGTGACACGGGGACCGGATGAACGGCGGCGTAAGCCGCCGGGATCAGGGCGAGCGCGAGCTCGCTGCCGGTTCTTGTCAGTTACGGTTCCGAGACGCCCAAAATCGCCGCGATGGAGCGTCGGCCGGCGACGCGCCCCCGCTTTGGGCGCCACGCCGGTTGTGTCTCAGGCGGAGCAATCCGCCTGCGGACGAGGCGTGATCGAGATGTGGCGTCGACCGGCGCTCCATCCCCTCGGACTGATGATCCGGGGATACGGCCATCCCAAATCTCGGACGCACACCGCACCGCGAGAGCGAAGGAGCATGCGTGCAAGAAACTTGGGGTGAGAGCTGTGCCGCCAACGCGAGATTCGATCCACCTCATCCTGAGGAGCACGAGCAAAGCGAGTGCGTCTCGCCCGCCTGCGCGCTATCGCGCTTCGGCGCGCCTTGCTTGCCCGCCATAGCTCGCGGAGCGAGCGGAGGCGGGAAGGACGAGGCGGCCACTGTGGCGGCCCCATGGTTCGAGACGCGATGCGGAGCCTGTCATCGGGCCGCGCTTCGCGCGGACCCGTTGGCATCGCTCCTCACCATGAGGCCGAGAGAGGCGGAAGCGTGCGCGCGAGTTCGTGGCACCGATCAATTTCAAAGAGCCAAGCAGATCCTACCGCGCCGTCGCGGCGGCCTTGTCGACCGACGCCGAGGTCTGGCCGAACAGGATCGCGCGCTCTTCCGGAGTGCGGATGCCACCATGGTTCGGGTTGACCGTCTTGACCAGCTCGTAGGCCTTCTTCACCGCCGGGCGCTCCGCAATCGTCTCGAGCCATTTCTTCAGATGCGGGAAGTCGCCGATCTTCTGGCCCTGCGCCTCATGCGGCACCACCCAAGGATAGCTCGCCATGTCGGCGATGGAATATTCGCCCGCCAGGAACGGACGGTCGGCCAGGCGCCTGTTCATCACGCCATAGAGGCGGTTGACCTCTTTGTTGTAGCGTTCGATCGCATACGGCAGCTTGTCGGTCGCATAGCGGCTGAAATGGTTGTTCTGCCCGGACATCGGGCCGAGCCCGCCCATCTGCCAGAACAGCCACTGCATCACGTCGGCGCGCTTGGCCGGTTCTTTCGGCAGGAACTTGCCGGTCTTCTCGGCGAGATAAACCAGCATGGCGCCGGACTCCATCACGGAGATCGGCTTGCCGCCGCCCGGAGGATCGTGATCGACCAGCGCCGGAATGCGGTTGTTCGGCGACACCGCGAGGAATTCGGCCTTGAACTGCTCGCCCTTGCCGATGTTGATAGGAATAACTTTGTAAGGCAGTCCAGTCTCTTCGAGATAAATTGTGACTTTGTGGCCGTTCGGCGTGGTCCAATAATACAAGTCGATCATCGAGACATTCCTTGCTGCGAGGTCCTTGGGTCGGGTAGTTCCCTAGCACAAGGACGGGTCGGACTTGCGGCCACGGACCGCCGAGCTGCCATACGGGAAGCGCATCACATGCCCACCAGAAGACGGTTCTTCCGGCTGATCGCGACCTCGGGGTTGACGCTCGCTGCCGCTCCCAGCGCGCGTGGACAATTTTTCCGGCCGCTCGAAGTGATGCCGCAGCCCACAGCGCCCGACGTCGACCCCGGCCAGGAGAGCGGGTCGCCGGACGCCCTGCCCTACGAGTACCGGAGACAGCCGGTCTATTTCCGTTCGCAGGACTCGGCGGGCACGATCGTCATCGACACATCCGAACGCTTCCTCTACCTGACGCAATCGCCGACCCGCGCGATGCGCTACGGCATCGGTGTCGGCCGCGACGGATTCACTTGGGCCGGCATCCTGAAAATTAGCCGCAAGGCGGAATGGCCGGACTGGACGCCGCCGTCCGAGATGATCGAGCGCCAGCCCTATCTGCCGCGCTGGATGGCCGGCGGGCCCGGCAATCCGCTCGGCGCGCGAGCGATGTATCTCGGCAACACGGTCTATCGCATTCACGGCACCAATGCGCCGGAGACCATTGGACACGCGGTGTCGTCGGGCTGCTTCCGCCTGGTGAACGACGACGTGGCCGACCTCTACGCCCGTGTCCCGGTCGGCACCCGGGTCGTTGTGCGGCACTAGCAGATCGCCGCGAAAGCCCAACGCAAACGCCGATGAACCCACCCGCCACCGATATCGCCGCGTCCCGCCGCCTCGCCTGCGCGCGCTGCGGCGCCGCGTTCGACTGCGGTGTGGGTGGCAGAGACGGTGGATGCTGGTGCGTCGACGAGCCATTCCGCTTGCCAATGCCCGCCGCGGCGAACCAAGATTGCCTTTGTCCGGCGTGCCTGCGCGCGGCGGCGTCAATGCCCAGCGGAGGCGGGAAATGATCGTGCGTGTTCGTCCCCTATGGCTCGCCGTGCTGGTGTTGCTCGGCGGCGGATGGCCGGACGCGCGTGCCGCCGGAATGTCGTTGCTCGGCACCTGGCAGATCGTCGAGGCCCAGCCCGGGCCGTGGCTGGCGCAGAACCAGCAGGCGGCTTACGCGGCCGAAGGCAAGCGCATGCTCAAGCTCGCCATCACGTTCGCGCCGCAGCAGGTGAAGTCGAAATACAAGGCGCTGAATTGCACGAGCAGCGTGATCTACGAACCAAACTCATTGGAAGCCGACGCGCTGTTCCAGGGCAACCTGCCGGAACCGAACCCTTCCGCTGCCGCCCAGCGCATGGGCTTCGCCAAGGGCGAGGTCCCTGGCGTCGATGTGAAGTGCGTGAACGCCAGCTACACGTTTCACTTCCGCGATGCGAACACGGTGCTGTTCAACATGAACAGCGTGATCTACACGCTGAAGCGTCAGTAGCGTTCGCGGTCTAGCGAGGCCACGCCTGCGCGGCGATCAGCGCCAGTCCCGAGCACAGCAGTAGCAGCAAAACGATCTTGCGGAACGTCGCATCGTCGAGCTTTCCATAACACCTGAACCCCAGCCACAAACCGGCCAGCAGCGCAGGAAGGCCGAGCGCATAGAGCTTGAGCGTATCCGTGGTGATGGCGCCGGCGGCGCCAAGCGTTAAAGCGATCACGGCCATCGCCGCAAGGATGACGGGTTGGAAAACCGCGCGCTGTTGGTCCTTCGTCCAGCCGCGCATCTGGCACCAGACGGTAATGATGAAGCCAGGAAGTCCGGTCAGCCCGCCCAGCACGCCATTCAGGAATCCGACGACGCCGTCTGCCCCAGCGCCGGCCTTCTGCGGCTTCAATGTCGGCTTGGCCAGACCGTAGATGCTGTAGATAACCAACAGCACACCGATCCCCAAACGCACGTGGCCCGGATTGAGATAGGTGAGCAGCACCGCCCCGAGCGGGACGCCGATTGTCCCGCCGATGATAAACGGCGCTATCGTGCGCCAGCTCAGTGTGCGCCGCAGTTTCCATACGCCATAGCCCTGCGTCAAAAGGCTATAACCGGCGATCAGCGCGGCCGTCTGCACCGGCGTGATCACGTGCAACCATATGCCAGACACAACAAAGCCCATCGCAAAGCCGGCGAGGCCTGACGCGAAACCACCCAAGAACGCTGCGAAGAGAAATAGTCCCAGAACAAAGCCATCCATGGCTCGCTCCCACGATTGAGGCGAGCAGCGCTTGGATGGCGATATCCATCTTGAGGGGAGGCCGCGATGTCCCCTGATCTGCGATGTGGTTAGTGATTCAAAAAATCAGGGCCCGGCACGCATAATGTCCCCTCCTTGCGAAGGAGACGGTGCTTGGGCCCGCGAGCCTGGAAGAACGGGGCGACCGTCGAAGGCCCCGCTGCAATTTTTCTTAGCGCATCATTCTTCGATGCGCAAATGGTGCGACGGATCACGCTGCACCTTGATCACGCGGCGTGTCGCGTCTATGTATCGGGCGTCGGGGTGTCACAGGCTCCCGGCATCTCAAAGACGGTGCCCCGTCCAAGTCCTGCTCGCGATCCGCGCACGCACGCGGGAAGGAGCACGATGATGAATGCGGAGCCGTTTTCCAAATCTCACTCCACCATGTCCAAGCCCACAGCTCGCCTTGGCCGCGTCGCGATCCTATGGCGGGGCGACGAAGCGGCGCGCCGCAGTGCCGCGCCGGAAACCAGCCGGTTCAAGGCCGTCTTCGCGGCGCTCGCCGATGCCGGTATCGATGCGGAACCGGTGGTCTACGAGGACGATGCCCTCGACGCCGTGCGCGCACAGCTCGCCGCGGTCGATGGTGTGCTGGTCTGGGTCAACCCGATTCACGAGGGCCGCAGCCGCGCCAATCTCGACGCGCTGCTGCGCGAGGTTGCGGCGCGCGGCATCTGGGTGAGCACCCATCCCGATGTGATCCTCAAGATGGGCACCAAGGAGGTGCTGTATCGCACCCGCACGATGAGCTGGGGCTGCGACACGGCCCTCTATCGAACGGCCGAGGCGATGCGCGCCGAACTGCCGGCGCGGCTCGCCGCTGGCCCGCGCGTCATCAAACGCAACCGCGGCAATGGTGGCCAGGGCGTCTGGAAGGTCGAGACGCTGGCAAGTCCACACGGCCGGTCGGTGATCCGCGTGCTGGATGCCACCAAGGACGCATCGGAGGAGCTGGCGCTCGACGCGTTCCTCGATCGGTGCGCCGAGTATTTCGACGACGGCTGCGTGATCGATCAGCCGTTCCAGGCGCGCCTCAGCGAAGGCGTGGTGCGCTGCTACATGGCGGGCGATCGCTGCGCCGGCTTCGGCCCCCAGAAGGTCAAGGCTCTGGTCGACGCGCCGGCCGCGCGCGCCGAGGCCGGACCGCGGCTCTACACCTCCAATGCCGACCCGCGCTTCCAGCGCTTGCGCCGATTGATGGAGGACGAGTGGACGCCGCAGCTGACCGCTTTGCTGGACATCCCGCGACGCGACCTGCCGATGATCTGGGACGCCGACTTCATGCTCGGCCCGCGCGGCGCCGACGGAACTGACAGCTACGTGCTTGGCGAAATCAACGTCAGTTCGGTATTCCCGATGCCGGACGAGGCGCCCGCAGAGATCGCGCGCCGTGTTGCCGACCGGCTGCGGTCGAAGCTCTGATGGATACACACCTAGCTTCGTCCCGCGCCGCATTGTCCCGCGTGATCCGCGCAGGATGGTGGCGCTATCGCCCGCCACCATCTGGCCACACAGGATGGCTAGATGGCATCATCCCTCGCGATCATGATTCTGATGGCGTTGCCTTGCGCCGCGCATTGCGGCATCCGTGACTTTTGAAAGTGCCATGCTCCGTTTCTTTGAAAAAGCCATCCACGCCACCGGGACACCGGAAAATCCGGTGCCGCCGGAGAGCCTGCTCGCGTTCTATTGGCACTTCGCGCGCCAGGCCAAGGGCCTGTTCTTCGCGCTGATCGTGGTCGAACTGTTCATCGCGCTCCTCGACACCGCGGTGCCGTGGTTCATGGGCAAGGTGGTGACCTTCATCACCAAGGTGCCGGCGGAGCGCTTCCTGGAAGAGACCTGGCCTTGGCTCGTCGGCATGGCCATCATCATGCTGGTGGCGCGGCCGGGCGTGACGCTCGGGCGCTATCTCATCACCAACCAGGCGCTCGCCGGCCCGTTCTCGAACCTGATCCGCTGGCAAAGCCACTGGCATGTGGTGCGGCAAAGCTGGGCGTTCTTCCAGAACGATTTTGCCGGCCGTATCGCCAATCGCGTGATGCAGACCGGCCCCGCCGTGCGCGAGACTATCGTCTCCTCCATTACGGCGGTCTGGTACATCCTCGTCTATGGCGTCACCGCCATCGTGCTGATGGCGGCGGCCGATCTCTGGCTGATCACGCCCGTGCTCGGCTGGTTCGTGGGCTACATCTGCCTCTTGATCTACTTCGTGCCGCGCATGCGCGACCGCTCGAAGGCGACGTCGGAGGCACGCTCGGCGCTGACCGGCCGCGTCGTCGACAGCTACACCAACATCCTGACCGTGAAGCTGTTTGCGCGGCCACGCGACGAGGATGCCTATGTGCGCGACGCGGTCGACTACCACACCGGCCGCTATCAGGCCGGCAACCGCCTGATCACCGCGTTCGGCACGCTCCTGGCGGTGCTCAACGGCGCGCTGGTGACCGGCGCTGCCGCGATCTCGCTGGTGCTGTGGCGGTACGGCAAGGTCGAGGTCGGCGCCATCGCGATGGTGCTGCCGCTGACCTTCCAGCTTACCTCAATGTCGCGCTGGATCGCCTTCTCGGTCACCGAGATTTTCGAGGAGGTCGGCGTGGTCCAGGAGGGCATGCTGACAATTGCGCAGCCGCTGCGCCTGGTCGATCAAGCCGGCGCGGTGCCGCTCAGCGTGCGCACCGGCGCGATCAACTTCGAGAACGTACACTTCCACTATGGCCGGCAGCGATTGGCTGGTGAAGACGGGCGTGAACGCCCTTATGCTGTGCTGGACGGCTTCACGCTCAAGATCGAGCCGGGCGAGAAGATCGGACTGATCGGCCGCTCCGGCGCCGGCAAGTCGACCGTGGTCAATCTGCTGCTGCGCTTCTTCGATCTCGAAAGCGGCCGCATCACCATCGACGGCCAGGACATCGCGCAGATGACGCAGGAGTCGCTGCGCCAGCAGATTTCCATGGTGACGCAGGACACATCGCTGCTGCATCGCTCGATCCGCGACAACATCCGCTACGGCACGCCCGATGCGACCGACGCGCAGGTGATCGAGGCGGCGCGGCTTGCGCATGCCGAAGAGTTCATCCTCGCGCTCGAGGACTGGCGGTATCGCCACGGCTACGACGCCCACGTCGGCGAGCGCGGCGTCAAGCTCTCCGGCGGTCAGCGCCAGCGCATCGCGATTGCGCGCGTGATCCTGAAGAACGCGCCGATCCTGGTGCTCGACGAGGCCACCTCGGCGCTCGACTCGGAAGTCGAGGCCGCGATCCAGTCGAGCCTCGGCACGCTGATGGAAGGCAAGACCGTGATCGCCATCGCGCACCGGCTTTCCACCATCGCGCGGATGGACCGCCTCGTCGTGCTCGACCGCGGCCACATCGTCGAGCAAGGCACCCACGCCGAGTTGCTGGATCGCGGCGGGCATTATGCTGCGCTGTGGAAGCGCCAGTCCGGTGGATTCATCGACGTGACACCGACCGTGCAGGCGGCGGAGTAATCACTCCGCCGCAGGCATTACGGCGAGCACGGGCGATTGCGCGCGCGAGGCGATGCCTGCGCCGCGCAGAAGGTCGATCAGCGCAACGGAATCGTCCGGCTCGGCATCGGCGCGCCAGGCGACGTGACGGTCCGGCCGCACGAGGGCGAGCTTCCTGTCGTAAAGCGCGGCAGCCTCCGGATCGTCGATGTCGACGACCGTCAACGGGACGCCGCGCTGTTTCGCCGCCGCCAGCAGGCCGCCGACCTCGGCCTTGCGGTCGAAACGAAGCAGGCCGTAGTCCGCTCCCAAAGCATCGTAGAGCGAGCGGCCGTCACGCAGCCAGAAATGCGGGGCGCGGCAACCGGGCACCGACGACGACTCGAAGCGCCCCATCGAATAGACCGGATGCTCAGCGCCGTCATAGGCGATGGCCGGCGAGTCCGCATAGAAGTAACCGAAGTTCAATCCGCCGCAGCACTGCTGCTGGACGTAGAGGTCGTAAGTCTCCTTACCGATCCGCGCGCGGGTCGCCTCGCCCTGCGCGTCGTTGCGTTCGATCTCGGCGGGAATCTCGCGGCGCTGCTGCGAGATCGACTTCGACATGTTGAATGCGAACTGCGACACCTGATCGGTGATCGGCTGGCGCTCCGCCTGATAGGCGTCGAGCAAGGCGGGCTCGGCCCAGCCGTTGAGAACGGCGGCCAGCATCCAACCCAGGTTCGCGGCGTCGGCGATGCCCGCGTTCATCCCGTAACCGGCGTGCGGGATCCAAAGGTGCGCCGCGTCGCCCGCGATGAACACGCGGCCGTTCTGGAACCGCTCGGCGACCAGCCGCCGCCCGATCCAATCCTCTTTCGAGATGATCTCGTATTCGAACTCCGGGCCGACGCCGAGAATATTGCGGATCGACCAATCGCGATCGACGGAATCGTATTCCGGCTCACCGTTGTAGAGAAAATTGTGGATCAGCCAGCGCTCCTTGCCGTCAATCGACATCATGGTGCCGCAGCGGCGCGGATTGAACGCCAGATACATCCAGCACGGCTCGCCGGGCAGCAGGCTCATCAGCTTGGGCGCGCGGAAATAGGTCGATTGCACGCGCTGCACGACTTCGATGCCGTCGAGCTTGGCGCCGATGCCATGGCGGACCGCCGAACGGCCGCCGTCGCAGCCGGCGAGATAACGGGACCGGATGGTGAGGGTTTCACCGCTGTCGAGATCGCGCGCGACGGCGGTGACGCCGTCCTCATCCTGCGTGAACGTCTCAAACTGGGTGCGGTTAAGGATGCGAATGCGCGGCTGCGCGGCGGCGTGCGCGAACAACAACGGCTCGAGGAAAAGCTGATTGATCCGATGCGGCCATTCCGCCGTCGGCCAAGCGCCGTCGTCGCCCTTCTCGCCGCGGACGCGTCCAGCGCGCGATGGCAGCTTGATGCGCGACAGCTCCTTGCCGGTCGCCGACACGCAGCACGATACATCGTTGCGGAATTCCGCTGGCAGGCCGGTGTCGCGGATTTTGTCCGCGATGCCAAGTCGACGAAAAATCTCCATCGAACGCGCCGCAACCTGATTGCACTTGACGTTCGGCGGCTCGCCGGCGTGGCGGATTTCGGTGACGATCACATCCACGCCACGCGACGCAAGGTCCATGGCGAGCGTGAGGCCCACCGGGCCCGCGCCCACGACCAACACGCTGGCGTCAAACGACTGCGGCATCGATTGATTTTGACTCTCTCGCAACCGCCCGTGCAATGTAGAAATCGTCATAAGCGGCAATCGGAGTGGGATTATGCCCAAGGCGGTCTTCTATCAAAGCATCGGGCCGCAGTTCAGCCGCTACGACATCGATGCAGACGCCACGACGCTCATCAAACTAGACGCCGACTGTGCAGACAGCGGAGCAGCACTTCGCACCATCGGCGCCTGCCCGCGCGCCGGATGTAAGTCACAGCTTCTCCACAGCGCCTCTACAACCCTTGCGTGAAGACCTGCATTAGTCTTGGAATATGGCTCCTGCAATGGACTGTCGCGATGCAGCTCATCAGCCAGTGCCTTCAGGCGGGACTACTGATCTGGTTTGCGCTACTCGCGGCGCTTGTGGTCGGCCGCGTCCTACAGAATGACATCAGTGCAACCGGCGTGCTGATGCAAAGCCGTACCGACAATAGCGTTGCGCCGGAGCGTGCCGTGATCATGGCGGTGTCGCCCGCCATCATCATTGGTTACATGGTGCTTGGCCTGCACACCGATGTCTCGGGTCCAAAGCCATCTCTCCCGGACATTCCTGATCAACTTATCAATCTACTGATTGGCACCAATGGGCTCTATCTTGCGGGCAAAATTGCTCGCGGGTGATGCAAGGGGAGCGAGACAACTATGAGTCAGAATATTGCCACGGTCGGCTTCGGCGTGATCGCCACGATCATCCTACTATTTGCGCTGCTGGTCCTCTGGAAGATCTATAACGGCGAGATCAAGATTGACGGCTTGCTCACGGAGCCGCCGCCTCCCGGCCAGACCGTGGCAGAGGCGAAGGCCAGTTTATCGCGTTTCCAGTTCCTGATTTTTACCTTCGTGGTGGCAGGCCTCTTTCTACTGCTCTCGATCGAGGCCGGGACATTCGTCGATGTGCCGAACAACGTGCTGATCTTGCTCGGTATCAGCGGCGGCAGCTATGTCGTGTCCAAGACAATCGGCCCGAGCAAGAAGCCGGGTTCAGTGTAATCAATCGAACCGCGTTGAGGCGGCCGCCGGCATTCGCACGCGAGCCGCGAAGGAGACATTGCTGTGCGAACCATCTGGTTGCTCGCCGTCCTAACCACGCTCGCCAGCGCGACGCCAGGCGGAGCCCAGCAGGCCAACCCTACCGATCCCGACAGCTGTAAGCACATTTGGGAGAAGATCGGCCTGCCGACCGGCAACACGCGTGCACCCGATCGCATGATGACGGTTTGCCATCTTGGTTACATCACCGGCCACAATAATGGCCGCAAGACGCCGGACTGGGTGATCGAGCGCCTTTCTCCCGAATTGGTGACCGGCAGCGCCACGCGAGAAGATCAAGATTTTCAGTCCGATCCCGCGCTACCGGAGCATGCCAGAGCCATGCCCAGGGACTATGACGGCAGTGGCTTCGATAAAGGGCACCAGGCTCCGGCTGCCGACTTTCACGGCAAGCAGACTTTTCTCGACGACACGTTTTTCTTCTCCAACGCCGTCCCTCAGGTTGGCGCGGGCTTCAATCGCAGCATCTGGCGATCGCTCGAAACCCACGTACGCAAGCTCGTCACTGGAGACCGGCCTGAACTCTACGTGATCACCGGCCCAGTCTATCAGGCCTCCGAGCGAATTAAGATTACGAGCACGATGGACGTCTGCCGGCTCAATCTTGAGCTCGCGAAGCCGGATCGCCAAACGATTTGCCCAGAGAATCATGCCAATAGAAATGCAGTGTGCAGTGCAGGCGTTTCGGTGCCAGCCGCTCTGTTCAAAATAGTTTATGACCCAGGTTCGCTTAGCGCCTTCGCCGTGATTTTCGAGAACATGTCACACACTGGCAAATACGCGACCGGACGTAATTTCGAATACATCCAGGGACACCGTGTCGGCATAGCGACGATTGAAGCATTGACCGGCCATACGTTCCTAACGGCACTGCCGGCCCGCAAGCAGCGCCAGATCAAAGCAGCCTGTACCGACGTCAAGTTTCACTGAAGACGCAATCGCCGAATCGTGACGCGACCCGGGTGTGGCACGCCTGGCGCGATGCTCTTATCATCGCCCATAGTGGCATCGCGCCATCTCGCACGCGACGGCTTCTTCGATGATCAGAGCCATCTTCTATCAAAGCATCGGGCCGCAGTTCAGCCGCTACGACATCGACGTGGATGCCGCGACGCTGACCCGTCGCGACGCGGTGACCACGCCGGGCACGAACGTGCAATACGTCTGGCCGCATCCGTCGAAGAAATATCTCTACGTGGCGTCGAGCGACGGCGGTCCAGGCACCATTCCGGGCACCAAGCACATCGCCTCAGCCTTCCGCATCGATCCGGCGTCCGGCGCGCTGACGCCGCACGGCGGCACCGCCACCCTGCCGTCGCGGCCGGTGCATTGCAGCCTCGACCGCACCGGAGGCTATCTGCTGACCGCCTACAATTATCCGAGCAACATCACGGTGCACCGGATCAAACCGGATGGCACGATCGGCGATCTGGTGCAGCAGCCCGGCAAGCTCGACGTCGGCATCTTCGCGCACCAGGTGCTGACAACCCCCGGCAACCGCACCGCCATCATGATCACGCGCGGCAACAACCCGGAGGCCAACAGACCGGAGGACCCCGGCGCGCTGAAGATCTATGGCTTTCGCGACGGCGTGCTGAGCAACCTCGCCTCGATCGCGCCGGGCAACGGCCTGGGCTTTGGCCCGCGCCATCTCGATTTTCATCCGATCGAGTCGTGGGTACTGCTGTCGGTCGAGCGGCAGAGCCAGCTCTCGGTTTATCTCCTGCAGCCCGACGGCACGCTCGCGCATGAACCGATGTTCGTGAAGAACTCGCTCGCCGACCGCGCCAACAACACGCACACGCAGATGGCCGGCGCCGTCCATGTGCACCCGAACGGCGGCTTCGTCTACCAGACCAACCGCAACTCCGGCACCGAAGTGGTCGACGGCAAGAAAGTGTTCCGGGGCGGCGAAAACAACATTGCGGTGTTCTCACTCGACCAGCAAAGCGGCGAGCCGACGCTCATTCAGAACATCGAGGCGCGCACCAATCATTTGCGTACCTTCGCCATCGACCCGAGTGGCCGGCTCCTGATCGCGGCCAGCATCCAGCCGATGGCGCTGCGCGACGGCTCGACGCTCCCCGCCGCGCTCGAGCTTTATCGCATCGGCAGCGACGGCAAGCTCGAATTCGCGCGCAAGTACGACGTGGACACCGGCCGCTTCCTGCAGTTCTGGACCGGCATCGTGACGCTGCCATAACCCACCCGCCCCATTGTCGCACGCGGCTGGCGACTCCCTGCAAAACATGATTGGGTTGCCGCAAAAATCGGGAGGATTCCAATGAAAACCATTCAGTTGCTCGCGGCCGCCGCAATCACGCTCGCCGCCGCGTCTGCCAGTGCCCAGGACTTCCCCACCCAGCCGGTGCGCATCGTCAGCGGCTTCCCGCCCGGCACCACCGCCGACATTTCGGCGCGCGTGGTCGGCGCCAAGATGAGCCAGATCCTCGGCCAGCAGTTCGTCATCGAGAATCGCGTCGGCGCCGCTTCGAGCCTTGCGGCCGGCATGGTCGCCCGCGCGCCGAAGGACGGCTACACGCTCTACGTCACCAACGCCGCCAACATGGTCAACGCGGCGATGAACCCGAACCTCACCTTCGACATCATGAAGGATTTCACGCCGATCTCGCTGATGACCTCGACGCCGACCGTGCTGGTGGTGCATCCGTCGCTCGGCGTCAAAAGTGTCAAGGATCTGATCGCGCTGGCGAAGGCGAAGCCCGGCACGATCTCGTTCGGCTCATCGGGCGTCGGCAGTTCGACACATCTCGCGCTTGAACTGTTCAACGCGCGGGCGCAGGTCAAGATCACGCACATTCCTTATACGGGCAGCCCGCAGGTGGTGACCGACCTGCTGGCCGGCCGCATCCAGGGCTATTTCTCACCGGCCTCGACCGTGATGGGCAACGTGCAGGCCGGCAACCTCCTTGCGCTCGCCGTTACCGACGGAAAGCGCAGCGAGTTCATGCCGGAGCTGCCGACCATGATCGAAGCGGGCGTGCCGGATTGCGAGTCGGTGCTGTGGTTCGGCCTCGCTGCGCCGGCCGGCACGCCGCAGCCGATCATCGACAAGCTGTCGCGCGCCGCCACCGAAGCGTTGCGCTCCGACGAGGTGATCCAGTCGCTGAAAGGCCAGACAGTTACGACGCTGAAAAGCACGCCGGATGAATTCCGGCGCTACATGGAATCCGAGTACAAGCGCTGGAGCGTCGTGGTCGAAGCTGCGGGCTTGCGGAAGCAATAGAGGCTCGATTGATCCACACCGAGCGGCCTGTTCTCGCCTCCAGTGGCGGCAAGAGCTTCGACAGCTATCTGGCGCGCCCGCTCTCCGGCGCCGGCCCGGGCCTGCTGATCTTCAGCGAGATGTGGGGCGTCGCGGAATCCAAGACGCAGATGGCGGAGGACTACGCGCGCCGCGGCTGGTGCGCGCTGGCGCCCAACATGTTCTGGCGCTCGGCTTTCACCGGCGTGGTGCCGTTCGAGGAGGCCGACAAGGCGTGGCAGCGGCTCAACGCCTTCGATTGGGCCCGCGCCGTCGATGACGCCCGCACGGCGGCGCAATGGCTGCGCGCCTCGCCCCATTGCACCGGCAAGATCGCGGCGATCGGCTTCTGCATGGGCGGGCGCACCGCGTTTCTCACTGGTGCTCACGCGGGCATCGACGCCGCGATCTCGCTCTATGCACTCGGCATCGCCAAGCACCTGCCCGAGCTCGCCAGCATCGGCTGTCCGACGCAACTGCACTACGGGCTGAACGACCAGCACATTCCGAAATCGGAAATCGATGCGGTGGCGGGCGCGGCGACGGGAAACCGCAACGTCGAGGTTCACCTCTATCCCGGCGCCGGCCACGGCTTCTTCACCGCCGGCCGGCCCGCCTATTACCCGGAGGCGGTTGTGCTGGCGACGGCCCGGATCGACCAATTGCTGGCGACCTTGAAATAGGTCCCCGTTACAGCCGCTTCAGCATCGCATCGATACGCTCGAAGGCGAGCGCCGTCGCCGCCGGGTCGTAGGTCGGCCGCACCGGATTGGCGAACGAGTGCCCGGCCTCGGGATAGAGCAGCACCTCGGTTCCCGCGTGCCCCTGCACGCCGTTCGCCACCGTATCGATCTCGGCTTTTGGTATGTGCTGGTCGCGCTGGCCGTAGTGCAATTGCAGCGGACATTTCACGTTGCCGAGCTCGCCGAGATGCTCGGAAATGCCGAGACCGTAGAGCGACGCCGCCGCATCGACGCCGGAGCGCGCCGCCGCCAGGAACGCGAGCCGCCCGCCGCCGCAGAAGCCGACCGCCCCGACCTTGCCGTTGCAATAGGTCTTGCCGCGCAGGAGGTCTACCCACATGCCGATGTCCACCGCCGCCAGGCCGAGTTTGAGCGCCTTAAGCCGAGCCCAGGCGGCCGGGTGTTGCGCGTCGTCGTAGGGGATCGCGTTCGGATTGCTGGAGCGCCAGAACAGGTTCGGCACCAGCGCCACGAAGCCGCGCCGCGCGTAGCCGTCGGCGATCTCGCGGATCGGCTCGTTCAGCCCGAACATGTCATGCAGCACGATCACGCAGGTCCTGCGCGCATCGCCTTGCGGCCGCGCCAAGTAGCCGGTCTGGTGCTTCCCCCTGCCGGTGGAGAGCATGACTTCGCAGGTTTCGATATTTGTCATGGCTGTTCGTTCGCCACGAAAAACACCACCGCCATATCGCGGTCCGGCGAAAAGTTCGTCGCGGTCCATTCGAACTGCGTGTTGGAAATCTTGCGGCTGTCGGCCGGACAGAACGCCACCAGATTGGTGGGCTTGCCCTTGTCCACCACCAGACGGAATTTGCCGATCGGTCCATTCCAGAAGCGCGCGGTTTTCAGCACATAGCCGATGCGCACCGGCGATACCGAACCGCGGCGCTTGCCGAGCGCGGCGCGGAACGCCGGATCGGCGCAGTACTTCCTTACGCCCTCGCCCTTCTCGAAATAATCGCCGTAGTCCTCGGAGTCGCCACCAATCGGCCGGTAGCGGATATCGACCTTGGTCTGGCCAGGCCGGAAGCCCTGCTCCCACTCAAACAACACCTGATAGTTCCATTTTGCCGTGTAGATGCCGTTGACGTCGTGGAAATCGAGCAGGCCTTCGGCCACCAACGCCTTCTTCACATCGTCCGACAGCGGCGCCATCGCGGTTTCACGCTCTTTCGACAACAGCAAAAGCGGAACGCCGGCGCGCCGCAAACGCTCGGACACGTCTTTTCCGTCGAGCAGGGCGCGCTCGACCATGCGGGTGGCAACCGGCTTGCCGTCCACCCGCACGACAAAATTCATGTAGTTCTTCGGATCAGGCACCTTGTCGTTCATGAAGGCGTCTTCGGTGTCCGGCCCGTCGTCGAGCGGGACCTCCGGCATCGGAAACGAGATGGTCACGTTTTGCGTGGCCGGCGCCTTCGAGTGATAGATGTAACTGACACGCACCTCATTGACCGAGAGGTAAAGCTCCTCGCTCGCGATCCCGATGGTGTCGGACTTCTTGAACACCAGCCCGCCGGCGCGGCGCTCCGAGGTGGCGCCATTGGCGAGTGCGGCCGATGCGCCGATCACAAACGCCGCGGCGGCAATGCAAAACCTCAGCATCGTGCTCAGCCGATCTTGATGTTGGCTTCGCGCACCACCTTGCCCCACTTGTCGGTCTCTTCGGCAACGAAAGCCGCGAAGTCAGCCGGCGTGTTCTCGCGGAAGTCGACGTTGAGCGATTTCAGCTTCGCCACGATGTCGGGCTGGCGCAGCACCTCGTTGAGGCCGGCGTTGAGCTTCTTGATGATCTCCGGTGAAGTGCCGGTCGGCACGAACACGCCGTTCCACTCGTAGGCCTCGAAGCCCGGCAGCGTATCCTGCACGGCTGGCAGATTCGGCAGCGTCAGCAGCCGGCCTTTGCCGGTGTGCGCGATGCCCTTGACCGTGCCGGCCTGCACCAGGCCGACCGACGACGAGCCGTTGGAGAAGAAGTACTTCACCTGGCCCGCCACCACGTCGTTCAGCGCGAGCCCGCCGCCGCGATAGGGGATGTGGTTGATCTTGGCGCCGATACGGCGGGCGAACAGTTCGAGGCAGAGGTGCTGCAGCGTGCCGTTGCCCGACGAAGCGAAGTTGAGACCATCGGGTGCAGCCTTGGCGAGCGCAATGACATCGGCGACGGTTTTGGCCTCGACCGAAGGCGTGACCAGCAGGATGTTCGGCACCAGCGAGGCCAGGAACACCGGCTGGAAATCCTTGGCGTAGCTGAACGTCAGGTTCTGATAGAGCGTCGGGTTCACCGAGAACGCGGTGGCGTCATAAAGCACCGTGTAGCCATCGGGATCGGACTTGGCCGCCTGCGCCTCGCCGATCGTGCCGCCCGCGCCGCCGCGGTTATCGACGACGAACTGTTTGCCCCAAAGCTCCGAAAGCTTCTGGAACAGGATGCGGCCCACGGTATCGGCGCCGCCGGCCGGCGGATAAGGCACGATCACCCGCACCGGCCGGCTCGGCCAGTCCGCTTGCGCCTGCGCGGCTCCGGCAGCGATCGAGGCCGCCCCCGCCAACAGCAAATGCCGTCGTGTCAGCATTGCGCGTCTCCCTGACCTTGTGGTGGTGATTGCGCCGCGAGCGTACCCGAAGCACCACCCCAAAAACAATCGCGCCGGTTGCCAGGGCCACCGCTATACTTACAGCCAGTCGCGAGACAGCGATTGAGTCAGACGGCAGGGCAAGCATGGCCAACAGCAACGACGACAAGAAAATCCGGCGCATCCTGCACTTCAAGTTCACGCTGCCCGGCGTGTCGGACCAGATGCTCGCGATGCTGAAGTCGGGCAACCCGCTCTACCGGATGTTCGGCGACGCCACTGTGCGCCTGCTGCAGAACGTCGACGATCCCACCCGCTTCGTTCAGATCATCGAATACGACGCACCGGAATCGATCGAGGCCAACCGGCAGCAGATCGCCAGCGATCCCTACGTGCAAGCCTATTTGCAGGGCTGGCGCGCCATGTTTTCCGGCGCGATCGATATCGAAGTTTACAAAGAAACATAAAAACGAACGGCGCGCGCCAGACGGGGAACCTGACGCGCACCGCCGCGCCGCCGAGCGAAGCGAGGGCCCGGCGCGGCACTTCTTAAGGCGTTCGCGCCGGCCGCTTGCCAGCGCGAACGTGGTCGATGAGACAGCCGATTGGCCGGCGTTACATGGCCTTCGGCGTCGTCATCCCAGGGAGAATGGCGATGTCGCGCACCTGGCCGGTGACGCCGTTGATCTTGACGGCGGGGCCGGCCTTGCCGGTGGCGAGATCGACGCTGTAGAGCGAGTCACCCAGCATCAGCCAGGCTTCGTTCTTGCCCTGGCCGTCCGACCAGATGTCGAACGCCGCGGTGGTGAACTTCGGCACGCCGATCTTGCCGATCGCGTTGAGGATGCCGTCGTTCGGCGGCGCCTGCTTGAGCAGACCGCTGATGGTGGCGTCGATGTCGTAGAGCGCGGTTTCCTTGGTGCCTTTGAACGAATTGCTGTAAGCCGCCGCGACCACGTTCGGCTTCTCGTTCTTGTGCATGTCGGTCTCGGCGAACTTGAGCGAGCCGTCGGTCGTGACCTTGCCGTCATCGACGTTGACGCGCAGGCTGGTGCCGTCATTGCCGATCACGCGCAGCCGGTCGGCCACCGGGTTGAAATCGACCGACGCCGAGGTGCCGGGCTTCAGCATGGTCTCGAGCTTGGACTTCATCGTCGCCTTGCCGGTCGCGGTATCGACCGTATAGACGACGCCTTCCGCCGACAGGGCATAGAGCATGCCGTCGGCCGGACGCACGTCGATGCCGACGACCTTGCCGGTGATGCCCTGGATCGCCCAGGACTTCACGACCTTCTTGGCGTCGGTATCGACGATCGAAATGGTGTTGTCGCCCGTCAGAGCGGCCACTTGAGCCGCCTGCGCCGCGACGGCACTGAGCAGAAGCGCCGCCGAAGCGGCCAGAATGGTTCGAATGTGCATTGCACTCTCCCTTTGATCGTTGTCGCCCGTTTGCGACCACGTCCGGGATACGGAGGATGAGCGCGAAACGGATGCAGCGACGGCGGGTCAAATAAATGTGAGGCGTGTGCATCCAAAAGCGCACGCGCCTCGTAACCCAATAGAATTGGCCACAATCAGGGCTTTGGATAGGATCAGGGCAAAATCGGGCAAATATGACGGTCCAACCCTCACAGGACGGCGCGATCGAAGCGCAGCTTGCCGCAGCGATTGCCCGCTGCGCTGGCGGCGAGCGCTCGGCGCTGCGCGTGATCTACGACATCGAGGCCGGCCGCATGGCCGGAGTGGCGCGGCGGATGCTGCGCCGGCAGGACCTCGCCGAGGAGGCCGTGCAGGACACCTTCATGCGGGTGTGGCGGGCGGCGCGCACGTTCGATCCGCAGAAGGGCGCGGCCCGCTCCTGGATCTACGCCATCCTGCGCAACTGCACGCTCTCGATCTTGCGCGACGAAGGGCGCTTCAGTCCGGAGGAGGAGAAATCCGAGGACGCCGCGCCCGTCACAGAAAGCGCGCTCACGCTATTGCCGGAATCGAATGCACTGCGGCGTTGCCTGGAGCAGCTTGACGAACAGCCTCGGTCCGCCGTGGTGCTCGCCTATGTGCATGGGCTCAGCCACGGCGAGCTAGCCGGCCGGCTCGGCGTGCCGCTGGGCACCGTCAAGAGCTGGGTGCGGCGCAGCCTGGTCTCGTTGCAGGAGTGCATGGGATGAGCACTCAACAAACCGATCGCGACCGCGACGACAAGGCGCTGGCCGGCGAATACGTGCTCGGCCTGCTGGAAGGCGAAGCCAAAGCCGCGGTCGAGCGGCGCATCGCCTCCGACGCGGGCTTCGCACGCGAGGTCGAAGGCTGGCGCGCCCGCTTCGCGGCCTTCGACGATGCCACGCCGCCCCAGGCCGCGAGCGACGCGCTGTGGAGCAAGATCGAAGCCGGCATGCCGGCGCGCGCCCAATCCGCCGCGAGCGCCACGCCGCGTCTGCGATTCTGGGACAGCGTGCCGGCGCTCCGCGCCAGCATCTATGGCTTTGCGGCGCTGGTGATGGTGCTCGGCGTTGCGCTGGGCGTCGCGGTCCAAAAAGCGATCCAGCAGCCGGTGATGATTGCGGTGCTGCTCGACGGCAACCGCGCCGGCGCCGTGGTGCACACCTTCGCGGACGGCCGCAGTGTGCTGCTGCCCCTCACCGCGATGCACGTGCCGGATGGCAAAGCGCTCGAAGTGTGGACGCTGCCGAGCCGCGAGCGCGGCCCGGTTTCGGTCGGCTTGATGAACCAGGCGCGCACGCTGCAATTGCAGCTGAAGGACCTGCCAAAACCGAGCACCGATCAGTTGTTCGAGATCACGCTCGAACCCGCAACCGGCTCGCCGATCGGCCGGCCGACCGGGCCGGTGCTGTTCAAAGGCAACACGGCGCTGGCGTTGTAACCATCGCTAGTGTGGTGAGACTATAAAAGGCGCCGTTGCATCGTCATTGCGAGCGAAGCGAAGCAATCCAGGAACACGGCACAGAGCTGGATTGCTTCGTCGCCATAGCGCGTCGAAGACGCGCGTAAAAGCGCTTATGGCTCCTCGCAATGACGGACACGCCTAGCCGCAGCGCAGTCGTTCGTCCTATTTCGCGTATTTCGGATCCAGGCGGCCCGCCTCGGCTTTGTCCGCATTAGCGCGATCGAGATCGCCCTTGGCCTTGTAGGCAAGACTGCGGTTGTACCAGGCCAGAGCCATTTTCGGGTCGAGACGGATCGCCTCGCTGTAGTCGGAGATGGCGCGATCGTTGTCGTCCTTGGCGTACCAGATCAAGCCGCGCCGGTGGTAGCCAATCGAGGACTTCGGGTCGCCCCTGAGCGCCGCATCGCAGTCGGCGAGCGCGCGGTCGTTGTTGCCCTTCGTGTACCAGATGCCGCACCGGTTTCGCAGCGCCATCGCGTAGTATTGCGCTTCGCTGACATCGGCCAGAATCTTGTTGCAAGCCGCCAACGCCCGGTCACTGGCGTCTTCGTTGTTGACGTCCTGGCACTGCGCCCAGTCTTCCTTGCTGGCGCCAAAGGCCGGAGCCATCGGCAACGTCGTGGCGCTGACGGCGAAAAAGGCAAAAACAGCAGCGGTCCCAATTGCAGTCGTTGTGGCCGACATCAGCATCCCCTTCGATCACGGCAAATTGCCGGACCGACATTGGAACGCCGCCGATGCCGTAAGGTCAAGCCGCTGACAGGGGCTTCCCCGCGATGCCCGTCATGGAGAAAATTGCGGCGCCAAAGCTCAGGCGCCCAAGCGCTCGCGTTCGGCGCTGGCACGCGCGCGGCCACGCGGCGGCTTGCTGGCGCGCGTCGTGGCACGCGCTTTGGCCATCTTGCGAGCGTACATGTCGGCGTCGGCGCGCTGGACCGCCTTGGCGGCGTCATCGCCGGCAGCCAGCATGGCGACGCCTGCGGTCGCCTGCACGCGCAAGAGTTTGTCGGCGAACGGCACCTCGAGCGCGGCGATCATGTCTTCGTGCTCCTGCGCCTTGGTGCGGATGTGCCCCACACCGGCGTTCCAGAGCAGAAGGACAAACTCGTCGCCGCCGAAGCGGCCGACCACGTCCGACGCGCGCGTGTGATCGCTAAGGCCCACCGCGACTGCCTTCAGGATCGCATCGCCGGCCAGGTGGCCGTGCTGATCGTTGACGGCCTTGAAGTTGTTCAGGTCGATGAAGACTAGGCCCGCAGTGGTGCGGTAGCGCTTCACATGCGCCAGAGCGCGATTGAGCTCGCGCTCGAAGCCGCGGCGGTTGAGCACGTTGAGCAGCGGATCGGTTTCGATCTGCTCCTCCAGATGACTGATGCGCTCGCGCGCGGCGCTGAGCTCGGCATCGAATTTCTTCAGCCGATCGAGGATCAGCTCCATGGAAACGTTTTTCATCGGGCGCCTGCCATCGCGTTGGTGGCTGTGTCTTTAGATGTAAGGCATTGCGGTTCGGCTAAGAGCACAAGGTTGGCAAGGCTTGCGATAAAGCTGTCGTTAGCGACGGGTTAAGGCGCGGCATCATTCGCACGCCATCAAAGCGTTCAGTGGGCCATTTGCCGCCATACGCAGCGACGCCAATCAACGATCCGGAAACCAAGATTTGACATCCGGCGCTTCGCTCGGGCTGGCGCCGGATTTGGCTTTTTCATGGCGAACGCAGCGATTTGACCGCTGCGCAGCCGTTGAACCGCCATCACCGGATTGCTTTAATCGTCGCAAGGGGCAAGGGACACAACATGAGCATGACCATGATGAGAATTTCCATTTGCGCCGGCGCGCTCGTTATTGCGGCGACGGCGAGCGCGGCGGCGGCGCCGGCCTATGTGCCGTCGACCGTCAACCTGCGCTCCGGCCCGGGCACCAACAACGAGATCGTCGGCAAGATTCCGGGCGGCGCGCTCGTCGATGCCAGCAATTGCGTCGAAGGCTGGTGCGAGGTGACCTGGCAGGACAAGAAGGGCTTTGCCATTCAGACCGGTCTCGATCTGAGCGGCCGCGTGCCGCCGCGCGCCCCGGCGCGCGTCGCCGGTCCGCCGCGTCCGGTCGGCACCGTGGTCGGTCCTGACGACGAATACGTGCCAATAGCGCCGGGACCCGGCGTGGTTTATGGGCCCCCGGTGGTCTATGGCCCGGGGGTGGTTTATGGCGGCTATTACCGGCGGCCGTATTACGGCTATCGCGGTTATTACCGCGGTTATCGCCGCTGGTGATCGCGGCGCGGCATGCGGCTTAGGCTGCCGTCAGCTTGCGGCCGCGGCAGGCGCCTTTTCGTTGGTGCCGGACTCCGGCATCAGCGCGGCGGCCTTTAGCCCGGCCTGAACCTTCGGCACCGTGAGCTTCACGTCGGTGATCGGCAGACCGTGCGTCGGCGCGATAATTTTGACGTCGAGCCGCGCGATCAACTGGTCGAGCCGGTCGCAATAAACATTCATGTCGGCGAACTTGGTCCAGAACAGCGCCAGGTCCGCGAAGGTCGACGACACGTCCGGCAGATCGAGCGAGACCGCCTCCTCGGCGATCAGGCCGCAATGGCCGTCCTCGTGATAATGGCTGTAGGCGAAACCGTCGCCCGGAAACAGCACGCGCTCCTTGGTGTCGAAGCCCCACCACGTGGTGCGCAGATCTCGGATCACCGGCTCGACCGCCATCAGCGAGCGGCCGCCGAGGTCGATCTCATCGCCCTCCTTCATCCAGCGCATGCGGTGTTCGTATTCCGGGAACGCCAGGTGATAGTCGCTGACGTCGCCGCACAGCAGTGAATCCGGGAATGTTTTCAGGACACGGCCGAGGCCGCCGCAATGCGGCGTCTCCTGGTGCGTCACAAAGAGATATTTGATCGGCGGCACACCGCGCGTGAACAGCTCGTTCATGTGCCGCTCGATGACCGGGAAATCTTTCGGGTGGCCGGTCTCGACCAGGCACGACGCCGTCTCGCCCGCCACCAGGAAGGCGGCGTTGTAGCCGTGATAGACCTTGCCCTTGTGGCGCTGCGCCAAACAGTCGCCAATCCAGAACACGCCCGGCGCGATCTCGCGCGGCATGCGCTGCGCCACCGGCGTGTCGATCATGCTCTTGGCGTGCGGCTTGTCGAGCATGGTCAGCGCTCCTCGTCGCGGGTGACGTATCGCGACACCATCCGGCTCTTGTCGCTCGCCTTCAGGAAGTCATCCAGCATCCGATAGTGCTTCTGCACGAGCTTGCGGCCCTTCAGGATGCAGCCGTAGCCCGGCGCGATGGTCTCGATGTCATATTTGTCGAACACCTCGCCGATGCCGCGGCGGATCGAGTCGGTCGGCGCGCCTTCGAGCCACCAGTAGCGCGTGTTGAGCATGAACGAGCGCAGCTCGTCTGGCGTGGTCGTGTCGGTGTCGTCGGTGACGATCCACGGTCCAGCCGGCGTGTCGCGCCAGACATGGGTGAACAGGTCGGACGAATACAGCGTCTTGATCTCGCGGTCGTACAGCCAGCGCGTCGCGATCAGCCGGATCGGCGCCTGCATCACGTCGATAGCGCGGCCGTGCTTGCCGAGCTCAATCGCATCTGCGCGGGTCACCGCTACGACCTTCATTGACTCCAAAATGTGGCGGCTATTCTCGGTGCCGAAGTCGAACCACAGCGCGGCGTCGATGTTGCTGGTGTAACAGGTCTCGACATTGAAATGGCCCGCGAAGGTCGCGACGTTGTTGATCGACATGAATTCGTTGAGCCGCAGCGGAAACAACGACAGCGGCTGCCGGTGCGGGATCAGCGACTCGATCTCGGCGCGGATCGCCGGCTCGTCCTTGCCGAAGCCGGTGTCGATCAGCATGGCGGCGTCCGGCTGGGTCAGCAGGTAGCTGTTCACGACCGAAAAGCCGCGCGCGCTTCCAGGGTATGAGCTGACCCTGCCGTCGAGCGGGAAAGGATGCTGCAGGACGTAAAGCTTGCCCTCGGCCATTGCGGCAATGCCGCCGGTAAAGCCGTGCGGTTTGCCGGCTTCGCGATGAGGCGCTTGGTCGATTGTCAGCGACATGGTGCCGGAACAATATCGGGTCGTTCCAGCAAAGGGAACCTACCGCGAACAGGATCGCGGCGAGCTGCCTCACACAAAGAAAACGACGGAACCGGCGTTTGGTTTTTACTTGTTCTCTCAGGGCTTCTCTTGGGGCGACTGTCCGGCCTGTTCGCGTGCCTCGAATTCGGCTTTGGCGCGGCCGTAGTTGGCGAGCGCCAAGGCGCTGAGCTTTTCCTCGTCGCGCTCGCCCTGCTGCGCGGCGTCGACGACGGCTTTGGCCAGCACCGAACGCACCACCGACTCGGCGTCGCCATCCATTCGCCCGGAGGCGCGAAACTGCGCGCAGGCGCGGTCGAGCGCGCGCAACATCAACTCCACATCCTTCGACTCGAAGGCATTGCTCATGGTCTGGTTCCCAATTCGAGAATCGAACCCGGCCGCATTGATAAGCGAGCCGCGCATAGCGCGCTGCATCATTTGACATAGCTGGGGAAGACTTGGTGGCGAACTTTGTTGCTGCGCCGAACGTTGAATTCCGGGGATGGGGCGACGCCGGTGGTCCTCGCATGAACGCGGCACATGATATCATTGTCCGCAAGCTCTCCGACCATTCCGCGCTCGACGGGGACGACCTCAAGAACTTGGAAGCGCTGGTGCTCACCGGCACCGGCCGCACGCTCGGCCCGAACGAAGATTTCATCCGCCAGGGCGACGTTCCCAAAGTCTCCGCCATGGTGATGAGCGGCATGGTGGCGCGCTATCATCTGCGCAGCGGCGGCCGGCGGCAGTACCTGTCGTTCCACATCGCGGGCGACCTGCCGGACGCGCAGACGCTGTTCATCGAGAAAACGGACCACGCTATTTGCGCCATCGGCAACGCCGAGATCATCCTGATCCCGCACCGTGAAATCCTCGACCTGCTCGAAAGCCGGCCCTCGGTCGGCTTCGCGATCTGGCGTGAGACGCTGATCGACGCCGCGATCTTCCGCGAGGCGATCACCAACAACAGCAGCCGCGCCGGACCGGCCCGCATGGCGCACCTGTTCTGCGAGCTTTATTACCGTGCCCGCGGCGCCGGCATCGCCAAGCCGGGCTCGTGCAGCGTACCGCTCCATCAGGGCCAGATCGGCGAGACGCTGGGGATGGCGATCGTCACGGTCAATCGCACGATCCAATCCATCCGCCAGACCGGCGCGATGGAGTTCCGCGACGGCGAGCTGACGATTCGCGACTGGAAGCAACTAACCGCGCTCGGCGACTTCGACCCGACCTATCTGCACTTGAAGCGCCCGGCGCGGCTCTAGATTCCTTTTCCTTTGAGCGGTCGCATTTTCTACGGCGAACTGCCGCCCACTTCGCCGGAAAATGCTCCAGGCCTTCCCTCGCCCATCGACTCCCCCCATATTCGCTCGATGGCGAAATCCCCCGACAAGCCGCGCAATCCGGCGCAGCATTCCAAGAAGGACCCGGCGAAGCCGACGCGCTCCAAGGCGCACCGGCCCGACGCGCCACCGGCCGATCCGGCGCTGGACCGGCTGCTCAATCCGGGCATCGAAAAAGGTACGGCAGGTATGGGCTCCGGCACCGGCCTCACGCCACCGCCGGACAATTCGTTCGACCGCCGCGCGGACTTTTCAGCAGCTCATCGCGCGCGCAAATCGACGCCGAAGGGCTTCGACGAGGCGCCGCAGCGCGGCTATGTCGGCAGCGGACCGATCCCGCAAGGTATCGATGCCGAACTCGCCAAGGCGATGGGCTACGACGGCAGCGATCCGTCGAAGCCGCTGATCAACGACGCGGCAGGCGACCGCGACGAGATTTCCGACATCTCCGAGCCGCGGCGCGAGAAGCGCCAGATGCATCGCCCCACGCCGCAGCCAGTGTCGCTCG